>DATFHN010000119.1:0-125720 GCA_035248365.1 Pseudonocardiaceae bacterium
GGAGGCTCCGGGATTTGAACCCGGGATGGGGGGTTACCCCAAACCGCATTAGCAGTGCGGCGCCATAGACCAGACTAGGCGAAGCCTCCCGGGCTCTTGACCACTCGCGGGATAGATTACACAGGCCCTGGCCACCGGGGCGAAACACCCCCCTCGTTGGGCTCCCCAGTTGCCAGGACCTGCGGCAATCAGCTGCGGCGGAGCATCCTGAGCAGGGCGGGTGGCCTGCCGCCGAAGCCTTCGGCTTCCATCGCGGCCAGGGCGATCCTGGGCAGGTCGCGGACGGCCGGGAAGATCAGGTACCTGGGCACCCAGAGTGGCCGGAACTTGGCGTTGAAGCGGTACAGAGTCTCGATTTGCCACCAGCGCGAACCCAGCCGCAGGGCTCGGGCCCAGAGGCGGGCGATGGGGCCCGCGCCGATGCGTTCGCCGCGTTCGAGGGCGGCGCGGAACATGGCGAAGTTGAGCGAGACGTTGCGCACACCGAGTTCGTGGCAGGCGGCGAGGAGTTCGGTGATCATGAACTCGTTGAGGCCGTTGTCGGCTTCGCGGTCGCGGCGCATCAGGTCCAGGGACAGGCCGTCTTCGCCCCAGGGGACGAACTGGAGCATGCCGCGGACCCGGCCTTCCTGCTCGGCGGTGACCACAACGCATTCGGGGTCGGCCGCGTCGGCCAGGCGGGACAGGGCCATGGAGAAGCCGCGTTCGGTTTCGGCGCCGCGCCATTCGTCGGCGAGCCTGGCCAGGGCGGAATGTTCGATGTCGTCGATGTCCTTGGAGCGGCGGACCCGGGACTGGTAGCCGGCGCGGCTGACCTTGTTGACGGTTTGCCGGACGCCGCGCATCTTGCGGCCTTCGGTGCTGAACGAGGCCACCTCGACGACCGCTTCGTCGCCCAGTTCGAGGACGGTGAGGCCGTAGCGGTGCCAGACGGTCGCGGCCCGCTCGGAGCAGCCGAGCACGGCCGGGACCCAGCCGTGCCGGGAGCAGGTGCTCAGGTACTCCTCGATCGCCCCCGGCCAGGCCTCGATGTCGCCGAGCGGGTCGCCGGAGGACAGCGCGACGCCGGCCAGCACGCGATAGCCGAGCGCGGACTTGCCGGACGGCGAGAACACGACCGACTTGTCCCGGCGCAGCGTGAAGTAGCCCAGCGAGTCCTGGTTGCCATAGGCGGCAAGCAGTTCGCGGATCCGGATCTCGTCGGTGTAGTTCAGTGACGGCCTCGGCTCCGAGGAGCGCAGCAGGAAGTAGCCGCCGAGCAGCACCGCGCCGATGCCGAACACCAGGCCGAGGGTGGCGGTGGCGTCGTCGAGGAACTCGCTGCGGAACGTGATCGGGCCCTCGATGCCGACCAGCGTCAGCGCGGCGTGTTCGACCTTCGCGACGAAGCCCGGGTCACCGACCAGGTCGCGCTTGTTGAACAGGATGATCAGCAGGTTGACGACGATGCCGCCGGCGAGCATCTCGATGAAGACGGCGATCGCGCGCCATTTGCCCATGGACGGATCGGGCAACGCGCTGAACTCGCGCCGTTTGAGGATCAGCGCGACGAGCAGCGCGATCGAGGTGATGCCCGCCGCCGGGCCGTGGTGGAAGAGGAAGGCCAGCACGGCGATGACGGCCGTGGTCAGCAGGGCGATCTGCCACGCCCGGCGTTTGCGGCGGCGCATGCCGGTGGCCAGCAGGAGCAGGCCGACGGCGGCGGCGACGGCGACCGCGACGGCGGCGACGGTGGCTTCGACCGGGAGGTCGAACCAGAGGGTGACCGGGTGGCGCCCCTTGCGGTGGTTGAGGAAGATCACCTCACCGAGAGTGATCAGACCGACCAGCCGGGTCGCCCAGCAGATGAGCCGGACTGCCAGGTCGCCGTTGTTCTGCCAGGCGCGGGTGGCCTGGGATTGACTACTCGTGGCGGTCATCGCCACCCTCGGTGGGCGAGAGCTGAGGGGTGAATCGCGGTGAACATGAGTGTGTCGGTTCTCTGGGTCGTCGTCATGGGGATACCCGCGGCGCAAACGAGCCATGCGTCGCGGGTGGTGCGCTGACTCATCAGGACTGCTTCCCTGCCAGTTCGACGAAGGGCCGCAGCGACGTCGGGTCGCGCAGCGCGTCGGCGCTGATGGCCCGGTCCACCTCTACGCCGGAAAGGATCTTCTTCACCGGTACTTCGCATTTCTTGCCGTTGAGGGTGCGTGGCACCGCGCTGATCACGATGAACGCGTTGGGTACATGCCTGGGGGACAGTTGTTCTCGCAGTGCCGCCTTGAGCTTCGCTTCGACCGAGGCGAGTTCCACGCCTGGCGCGAGCACCAGGAAGCAGAGCAGTTCGCCGTCGGTCCGGCCGGCACCGGAGGTGTCGATCACCAGAGAGTCGAGCACTTCGTCGAAGGCTTCGACAACTCGGTAGAACTCGGCGGTGCCCATGCGCACACCGCCGCGGTTGAGCGTGGAGTCGCTGCGGCCGTAGATCACGGCCGAGCCGCGGTCGGTGATCTTGATCCAGTCGCCGTGCCGCCAGACGCCCGGATATGTGTCGAAGTACGCCTCGTGCAGCCTCGTCCCGTCCGGGTCGTTCCAGAAGAACACCGGCATGGAGGGCATCGGGGCGGTGATGACCAGTTCGCCGACCTCGTCGGTCACCGGGTCGCCGTGTTCGTCGTAGGCCGCTACGGCTGCGCCCAGGGCGCGGCAGGAGAGTTCGCCGAGCCAGACCGGCACGTCGGGGGCTGAGCCGACGAAGGCGGTGCAGAGGTCGGTGCCGCCGGAGACGCTGCAGATCTGCACCTGTTCGCCGACGGCTTCGGCGATCCAGCGGAATCCCTCTGGCGTGAGCGGGGCGCCGGTCGAGCCGAGGGTGGTGAGCGCGGAGAGGTCGAAATCGTCGCGCGGGCGCAGGCCTTCCTTGAGGCAGGACTGGATGTACGGGGCGGACGTGCCGAAGTAGGTGACCCGCTGGTCCTGGGCCAGCCGCCAGAGAGCGGTGAAGTCGGGGAAGGCCGGGTTGCCGTCGAACAGCACGATCCGGGTGCCGACCAGCAGGCCGGACACCAGGAAGTTCCACATCATCCAGCCGGTGGTGGTGAACCAGAAGAACGTCTTGCCCGGGCCGAGGTCGGCGTTGAGCGCGAGCGCCTTGAGGTGTTCGAGCACGATGCCGCCGTGGCCCTGCACGATGCCCTTGGGCAGGCCGGTGGTACCGGAGGAGTACAGCACCCAGAGCGGGTGGTCGAACTCGACGGGGGTGAAGGCCAGTTCGGCACCGGCGTGCTGGGTGAGCAGGGCTTCCCAGCGAAGGGCCGCTACCGGGCCGTCGGCGGACAGTTCGGCTTCGGGGTCGAGGTAGTTCATCAGGACGACGGCGCGCAGGCCGGGGACCTCGGCGCGGAGCTGTTCGACGGTGGGGCGGATGTCGAAGCGGCGGCCGTTGTAGTGGTAGCCGTCCACGGCGACCAGCACGGTCGGCTCGATCTGGGTGAACCGATCGAGCACGGCCCGCACGCCGAAGTCGGGCGAGCAGGACGACCAGGTGGCGCCGAGGCTGGCGGCGGCGAGGAAGGCGACCAGGGTTTCCGGGGTGTTGCCTACCAGCGCGGCGACCCGGTCACCCTTGGTGACGCCGAGGGCCTCGAACGCGGCCCGCGCGGCGGCGACCCGGGCGCGCAGCTCGCCGTAGGTCAGTGACTCGGTGTGACCATCCTCGCGCTGGAAGAACACGGCCTCCGCGTCGTCGGCCTTGCCGTCGCCGACGAGCAGTGCCTGCTCGGCGTAGTTGAGGGTGGCGCCGGGAAACCAGCTGGCACCGGGCATGACCCGCTCGGCCAGAACCGTGTCGGAGGTGGCGTGGAAGCGCACGCCGAGGAATTCGGTGACGGCGGCCCAGAACGTCTCCAGCTCGTCGACCGACCACTGCCACAACTCGGCGTAGTCGGCCAGTTCGACGTTGCGCTCGGTTGCCAGCCAGTCACGAAACCGCGCGATCCGGGTGTGCGCCACCGCGCCGGGATCGGGTGTCCACAGCGTTTCCGGAGCAACCTCACCACTGGCAGAACCGTCCGTCATGTCCCATTCCTAGCTGATCGCCGAATCGTGTCAGTTGTCCCCACCCGGTCGGGCACTCAGACAGACGTCCGAATCACCCGCGGCGTTGCATCCAACAGTATTCAGCCTTCCGTGATGACCCACTCACGGTGGATGACGTTTCCTGAAGGTTGGATGAAAGTTCGGACGGTTCAGCCTGGTGGGGGATCTATCTTCAGCCAACCATGCGTTCGACGGGGCGTACATCGGCCACAAGTCGCCGAGTTGCCGTCCTTTGGTCAACCTCTGGTTGGGCGTTGCTCGTCAACTGGACGGAGTCAACCCCGCCCAGCCATCGGCCGAGCGGGGTAGCTCCGAGCAGGTCGGCGCTGGTCAGCGCAGGTGCATGTCGAACCAGTTGAGCGTGCGCTGCCAGGCCTCGAACGATGCCTTCGGGTCGGTGTCGAACCGGTTGTTCGCCTCGGCGAACCGGACGACGTCGGTGGCGACCTCGGCATGGGCCGCCGCGTCGCGCAGCTTCTCCACTTCCTCGACCGGGATGTTCTCGTCCTGGTCGCCGTAGATGCCCAGCCACGGGCAGGTGAGTTCGCCCACCACCTCGACGAGGGCGGGCAGGCCCTCGGCGATGGGTTCGATGATGCCGCCGCCGGACACGCTGACCGCGGCGCCGAGGGTGCGGTTGGTCGCGACCACCAGGGCGACCGCGCCGCCGAGGTCGAAGCCGATGACGCCGATCCGATCGGCGGTCACGCCGCGCTGGGCCAGCCACATGGCGGCGGCGTCGGTGTCGGCGAGGACGGCTTCGCCGTCCAGCCGGTTGAGTTGGTCGGTGACGGCAGCTCCGTCGAATTCGTCAGCTTCCTCGCTGCGGTACAGGTGCGGGGCAACGGCGAGCCAGCCTTCGTCGGCAAGGCTGGAAACCAGGCCACGCATGACATCGGTGACACCACGTGCTTCGTGCAGCACCACAAGACCGCCACGGACGGCGTTGTCCGGCTCGGCGACCGTCAGCCGCAAGGATCGGCCGTCGGTCAGCTCGATGCGCTCGGTTCGGGTCTGGGTCATACGGTCCAGCCAACCACGCGTGGGTGAACACTAGTCAACACAATGTCCGGAACTGCCAGGCAATCCTGATCGAAGCTTTGCCATGGGCAACGGTCCCATCAGCGGCTTCCCCGCTTGAGGGTGATCTATCTCGCGTGGGCCGACCAGCCCGGCAACTGGGCGGATCGCACGGAATTCTGGTGAGAATCGTGCTGTCGGGCATGCTGGATAATGGGTTACGTTGACGGCCGAAGATGTCCGATGAGCAGGAGTGCAACGATGACCGCGCGTATCCGTACCGACCTCGAACAGATTCCGGGTTACGTTGCGGGGCGCAGCATTCCTGGCTCGATCAAGTTGGCCTCCAACGAGGTCGCGGCGGGCCCACTGCCGAGCGTGCGGGAAAAATTGGCGCACGCGGGGGCGGCGATCAACCGTTACCCGGACGCGGGCGCGGTCGCGCTGACCGAGCGGATCGCGCAACGGTTCGGTTTGGACGCCAAGAATGTGGCGCTGGGGTGTGGTTCGGTTGCCCTGTGCCAGCAGCTGGTGCAGATCACCAGCACGCCGGATGACGAAGTGGTCTACCCGTGGCGTTCGTTCGAGGCGTACCCGATCATGGTCCGGGTGGTCGGCGCGCAGCCGAGGCCGGTGCCGTTGACCAAGGACCACGCGCTGGACCTGGACGCGATGTTCGACACGATCACGCCCAAGACGCGACTGGTTTTCGTGTGTACGCCGAACAACCCGACCGGGACCGCACTTCCCGAGGATGAACTGCGCCGCTTCGTCGACGCGGTGCCCAAGGACGTGCTGGTGGTGATCGACGAGGCCTACCGCGAGTTCGTCGACGACGAGAACGTGCCGGACGGCATCGCGATGACCACCGACGCCTGGGCGCGCGGTCACGGCAACGTGGCCGTGCTGCGCACGTTCTCCAAGGCGTACGGCCTGGCCGGGCTGCGCGTCGGTTACTGCGTCGCGCCGGAACACGTGGCCCAGGCGCTGCGCAAGGTGGTCGTGCCGTTCTCGGTGAACTCGCTCGCCCAGACCGCGGCGATCGCCTCGCTGGACGCCGAGGACGAACTCATGCAGCGGTGCAAGGCGATCGTGGGCGAGCGCTACCGCGTCCGCGAGGAACTGCTCGGTATGGGCTACGAGGTGCCACCGACCCAGGCGAACTTCGTCTGGCTGCCGCTGGCCGCGCGGACCCCCGCGTTCAACGAGCACTGCATGGACCACAAGGTGATCGTGCGTGCGTTCGTCGCGGGCGAGGCAGGCGACGGCGCCCGGGTGACCATCGGCGAGCCGTTCGAGAACGACGCTTTCCTCGAAGCGGCGCGGACTTTCGCGCGCTGAGCGCTTACTGGCCCACCCGGCCGTCGATGCGTTCGCGGATCAGGTCGGCGTGGCCGCAGTGCCGCGCGTACTCCTCGATCATGTGCACGAGCACCTCGCGCAGCTCGATCTGCCTGCCGTCGCCCAGGTCGCCGGTGACGTCCAGGCTGGGTGCGCCGGCCACGAACTCCTCGGCGAACGCGACCTCGGCCTGCCAGTTGCGCCAAGCGAGTTCGACCACGGCCGGGTCGCCGACGGCGTCGTCGTGGTCGCCGCCGGGCGATTCGGGCGTGCGGTAGAGCGACGGCGCGTCCTGGCCGGCCAGGATCCGCCGGAACCAGGCCCGTTCGGCTTCGCTGAGGTGCCGGATCAGGCCGAGCAGCGACAGGTTGGACGGTGGCACCGACCGCCGGGCCAGCCCTTCCGGGTCCAGGCCGGAGCACTTCATCCGCAGCGTGTACCGGAAGTTGCGCAGGTAGGTGACGAGCAGGTTCCGCTCGCCCGATACCGGGTTCTGTTCGCGCGGATCGTCCTCGGGCGAGATCCACATGTCCTGCCAGCCGAATTGGCGTTCTGGTTGAGCTTCATCCACATGCGACAGCATCGCAGGCGAGGGCAACCGAGTTTCAGTGCGCGAAATGTTCCAGGATCACCGATTGCAGCTCACCGACGAGGCCGCCGAGCACGGCGCCGGTGGTGATCAGGATCCACTCGTCCTGCTGGAAGGCGGGCCGGAGCAGGTTCTCGAACTCTTCGGTGGTCAGCTCGCGCATCTTGCTGATCAGCAGGTTGCGGATGTCCATCGCGTCCTTGGCGTAGTCGGCGATGTAGTCCAGGGTTTCCGGCATCCGCTCCAGCACCTTGTCGGCGATGGCGTGCTTGAGTTCGGTGTAGCGGCTGCTGCCGATGGCCAGCGCGACGAACGGGCGAGCGAGCCCGGCCTGCCGGTCGACGACCTGCTCGACCTCGCGCTGCATCATCGCGAAGAGCCGGTCGGCGAGCGGGCCGCGCAGCACCGCCTCGATCACCTTGTGCGGGGTGATGACTTCCTCGGCGATCAGCGTCGCGTAGGCCTGGGAGACCTCGTCGCGGCGCCGCAGGAACAGTCCTTGCCAGGTGAGGATGCCGAGGTAGCGGGTGGGTTCCCGGGGGCGGAAGATCATCCGCAACGCGAGCCAGTCGGTGAACCAGCCGGTGATTATCCCGAAGAACGGCATGATCAGCGGCTGCTTGAACAGCGCCCAGGCGACCATCTGGATCACGCCGATGATGGCGCCGAACAGCAGGCCGGCGCGGGCGATGAACTGGAACTCGCGATGCCCGGCCTCGGTGAAGATCCGGTTCAGCAGTTCCTTGTCCCGGACCAGGTTGGTGATCACCATGTCGCGCAGGTCGAACACGGTTTCCACGTTGTCCTGGACGGTCTGCATCATCGCGCTGACCAGTCGCGGCGTCTCCGCCTGCACGCGGCGGACCACCAGCCTGCGCACGCGTTCCGGTAACGACTCCCACAGGCCTGGCTGGAACTCGGCGGCGATCTCCTCGGTGAGCTCGGCGGCGACCTCGCGCAGCGGCTCCTGGATCTCCTTCGCGATCAGCTCGGGGTCGAGCCTGCGCAGCACGTCCGTCGGCTTGATCAGCTGCTCGGTCATGGTGTCGCAGGCGATCGCGGCCATCCGCGCCGCGCGCTTGGGCACGATGCCCTGCCAGCCGATCGGTTTGACGCCGACGAAGTTCAGCGGCCGGAACATCATCCGGATGGCGAGCAGTTTGGTGACGTAGCCGATGATCGCGGCCATCACCGGGATGGACAGGTAGATGTACCAGTGCGCGGCGACGTCGGCGAGGATTGCTGTCACGTGCCCCCCTCGCCGCGAACCTACTGGTCAGTGAAGTCTGTCACATCAGGGGGCGATCGGGCGGCGCTGACCACCGATGGTCGGGTCGCACTCGGCCCAGAACATCCGGCCGAACCGGGAGAGCCGCACGCTGTGCCGCAGGAACCTCGGCCGTTTCGCTTCGGCCGCGGCGGCCCGCACGGTCGGGTCGGTGAGCAGGATGTCGTACTGGTCGCCGAGGTCCGGATCTTCCTCGCCGACGTCGAGCAGAGCGAGCCGGTAGAGCCTGGTCATGTAGGTCGGCACCAGCTCGGGGGAGGCGACGCCCGCGTTCTTGCCGACCGTGGACGCGTTGGCCAGCACGGTGCGCTGGGTGGCGCCGATGGCGTTGCGCTCGGCGACGTGGATCAACGGGCGCGGCGCGCCGTCGGCCAGTGCGGCCAGGATCCTGGCCTCGTCGGGCACCAGCTGGCGCAGGATCGTGGTGTACAGGAACTCGCGACTGGCCGAGGCGTCGATGTTGGCCGAGCGGTTCAGGAGTTCGGCCATGCCCGCGCGCAGCGGTTCGACGTGCCCGTTCATCGGGCGGACCAGGGTGACCAGCTCGTGGCCGTCGATGGTGGCCCGGTCGACCTTGGGATCGAGCGCGCTGGACCCGATCGGGCGCCAGGCGAAGCCGGGGGTGGTGTCGGCCGGTTCGAGCCGCCTGCGGATCTCCCGCACCGCGGCCGTCTCCCACCGGCGGGCCTGTTCCTCGATCAGTTCGCCGCCAGGCAGCGCCCTGGTCACCCGCCAGCCGGTCCTGGTCAGCCAGCCGAGCGCCTGACCGGCCCGGCCGATCAGCGCCTCGGCACTGGTCGGCTCCGGGTTCTGCTCATCTGGCATCAATCGAGAATAGTCGGGACCAGGCACACTGAGGGCGAGAGGTGATGAGGAATGACCGACTTGCGCGATCTGGAACCGGCCGAGGACGAGCCCACCGGGGCCGACCGCTACAAGCACCTGCCCGACCACGTCCGGCTGGAGGACACGATCTCCAGCCAGCCGACCGACGTCGACCAGGAGACCGGCGTCGACGGGGAGACGAACTTCATGCTCCGATATGACTAGCATGCTGCGCTACGACCAGGTCACCAGCGGTCGACGTGCAGCACCGTGTCCAGGGGCTCGCGGGCGGCCGGCTTGAAATCGGTCCCGATCGTGTAGGCGGTCGGGACCAGCGCGGCCTGCCGCACGTGCTCGGGCAACCCGAGCACGGCGGCGGCTTCCGCCTCGTACTGCAGGTGCAGCGTGGTCCATGCGGTGCCGAGGCCACGCGCCCTGGCCGCGAGCATGTAGTTCCAGGTCGCGGGCAGGATCGAGCCCCACAAACCGGCCTGGTTGCCGGCCGGGAGGTCCCGCGCGACCAGGCACGGGATCACCAGCACCGGCACTTCGCCCAGATGTTCACCCAGGTAGGCGACGCTGCTGCCGACCCGGTTCTGCACCTTGGCCCGGTCCGGATCGTCCGCGAACAGCTTGCCCGCCGCGCCCGGCGAGTCCAGGTACTCATCGACCGCGCGCCGGTACAGCTCGCCGATGGCCGCGCGCTGATCCGCGTCGGTCACCACCAGCCAGTGCCAGGTCTGCCGGTTGCTGCCGGACGGCGCCTGTAGCGCGATCTCCAGGCACTGTCTGATCAGCTCCATCGGCACCGGCCGGGTCAGGTCCAGCCGCTTGCGCACCGAACGGGTCGTGGTGAGCAACTGGTCCGGAGTGAGTTCGAGGGCTGGCATGTCGCGATCATAAGTTGCCGGGCGCGTTGGCCCTGATGAACGCGGCGAACTCCGCCTGGGTGAAGGTACGGGTCCTGGCCTTGGGCGGCATCAGCAGCAGCCGGTGCACGCCGAGCCGCCCGTACGCCTGCGCGATCTCGGGCGTCAGCACCTCTTTCAGCGTGACGGTGATCTCCAGTTCGGCGAAGTCGCGGCCCGCCGCGTCCATCTCGGCGCGCAGCTGGGTGAGGCGCTGCTCGGTCTGGGCCAGGTCGAGCGACCAGCCGTACCAGCCGTTGCCGAGCCGGGCGACGCGCCGCAGCGCGGCCGGGCTGTTGCCGCCGACCACGATCGGAATCGGCCGCTGCACCGGTCGGGGATACGCGTCTACTCCGGCGAACTCCGCGTACTTCCCTTGGTAGCCAGGGGTTTCGTCGTACCAGAGCGAGCGCATCGCGTACACGTAGTCGTCGGTGCGAGCCCCGCGATCACGGGGCGACACACCGATCGCGCGCATCTCCTCCTCGACGTACCCGACGCCGATCCCGAAGATGAACCGGCCATCGCACAGCACGTCCAGGCTGGCCAGCTGTTTGGCCAGCACGACGGGATTGCGTTGCGGCACAATGATGATCCCGGTGCCCAGCCGCACGTTGCTGGTCACGCCGGCCAAGGTGGCCAGGGCGACAACGGGATCGAGAATGGCGAAGTCCGGGTCCAACCGGGACGGTGGCACGCGCGGACTCGTCGCGACAACGTGTTCGCCCAGCCAGATCGAGTCGTAACCGAGTTCCTCGGTGAGCACGCCGAGTTCGCGCATGCCCGCCGCGGTCGCGGATTCCCCCATGTTGATCCCGAAAATGCCGAGCTTCGGCAGTTCTGTTCCGGTCATGGAATTCGAGCCTATGGGTGGAGTGCACTCCAGTGGACCGTAAAGTTGGGAACACGGACGAGGAGAGGGGTGGTCGCGTGACCCGGACGGTCTTCACCGGCGGCGAGGTCTTCGACGGAACGGGCAGCCCGGCGGCGCGCGCCGACGTGCTGATCGAGGATGACCGGATCATCGCGATCGGGACCGATCTCGACGGCGACGTCGCCATCGACTGCGCCGGGAAGACGCTGCTGCCGGGCCTGTTCGACACGCACGTGCACGTCGTGGTGAGCAGCGTCGGTCTGCGCGACCGGGTGCAGAAGCCCTTCTCCTACCAGTTCTACGAAGCGGCGGTGAACCTCAAGAAAACGCTCGCGCTGGGCATCACCACCGTGCGCGACGCGGGCGGCGCCGATCTCGGCGTCAAGCAGGCGGTCGAGAACGGCCTGATCGCCGGGCCGAGGATGCGGATCTCGGTCGGCATCATCAGCCAGACCGGCGGTCACGGCGACGGCTGGACCGTGTCCGGCCACTGCGTGCCGCTGAGCGTGCCGCACCCCGGTCGTCCGGACGCGATCGCCGACGGCCCGGACGACGTGCGCAGGCTGGCGCGGCAACTGCTGCGCGCGGGCGCCGACCAGCTCAAGGTGTGCACGACCGGCGGGGTGCTCTCCCCGCGCGACGATCCCCGGCACTCCCAGTTCACGCCGGAGGAACTGAACGTGCTGGTGGCCGAGGCGGCCATGCAGGGCCGCTACGTGATGGCGCACGCGCAGGGCACCGAGGGGATCAAGAACGCGATCCGCGCCGGGATTCGCTCGATCGAGCACGGCATCTACCTCGACGACGAGGCCATCGAGATGATGCTGGCCGCGGGCACCTGGCTGGTGCCGACGCTGGCCGCGCCGGTCAACGTGCTGCGCGCCGTCGACGGCGGTCTCGACCTGCCGGACACCGTCGTGCAGAAGGCCAAGGACGTGGTCGGCATCCACACCGAGTCGGCGCGCAAGGCCATCGCGGCCGGAGTGAAGGTCGCCATGGGCACCGACAGCGGGGTTGGGCCGCACGGCAGCAACCTGGAGGAACTCGCACTGATGGTCGGCTGCGGCATGACCCCGGCACAGTCGCTCGCGGCTACCACGTCCAGCGCCGCCGGCCTGCTCGGCCTCGGCGACGAACTCGGCAGGCTCGCCGAGGGTTACCGCGCGGACCTGGTGCTGGTCGACGGCGGCATCGACGACCTGAGCGACCTGTCCGGCCGGATAGCCGACGTGTGGCAGGACGGCCGCAAGGTCACTCCGGTCTAGCGGTTATCCTCGTAGGCGCGGCGCAGCCAGCCGATCGCCTCGGCGTCGAGATCCTCGACCTGTTCCAGCGCGATGCGCCGGGTGATGGTGTCGTTGCCCAGGCTCGGCGCGGGCAACAGCCGTCCGCCCGGTTCGACGTCCGGTAGCCGCAGCCCCAGGTCGAGGCGTTTCTTGGTGCTGGCATGCACGATGGCGAACGTGCGCCGGGCGCCGACCAGCGACACGTCGGTCTTGCGGCCTGGACGTCCACATCGGCCCAGCCGCTCATCGCGGCCAGGATCGCATCGAACACTGGCCTGAGCTGCGCGTCGAGGAGTTCGTCCGCGGTGGCCAGCAGGAAATCGGGATAGCCGAAGGTCTCGTAGACCAGCAGCATCTGCGGATAGCCGGTGATGCCGCGCTTGGTCAGCCAGGCGCGCAGCGCGTTCTCGTCCGCGGGCGCGGCCGTCGCGATCTCGCGGTTCCAGCTGTCCACGCCCTCGCCGGTCTGCCGTTGCAACTAGGCGTGAAATCCATCCTAACTCTGTATCAAACATCTGATACATTGATTTTATGAACTATGGGGTGGGTTCGTTCGGGATACTGCTGATCGTGCGGCTGGCCAGCACGCTGGTCTGGGTCGGCATACCCGTGCTGCTGGTCGGCGCGCTGATCCTTTGGACGACCAGGAAACGCCGCGACACCCCGGACGGCAACGCCAAACGGACCAGGCGATCCCGGTTGGCCGGCCTCGGCTTGGGTGCGTTGGGCGGCGCGATCACGGTCTGGCTCGCGCCCATGTGGCTGGCGCCGATCGTGGTCGCCGTGGGTTACCTGACCGGCGTGCGTAACGGCGAACTGGAGGACCGGCCGGCACAAACCGACGCGGTCCGAGTCGCCTCACTGCAACCAAGGACCGCGCGGCATTACCTACCATTGTGGACAGTGGTGGTCTCGATCGTCGCAGCCGTGCTCACCATCAGTGCGCCGATCGTGGTCGCTACCGTGCCGCCCGCCTCCTACGGCCCGTACCATCCCTTCCCCGATGCCACCTGGATCACCTTGCCCGGCCACCAGGACGCGTGGCCGTCCCCGGTGTCGTGGATCCCACTCGTGGTCGCCGCCGCGGGCGCGCTGGTCGCCGGTGCGCTGCTGATCCGGCGCGTGCTGCGCCTCCCCGCGGCGAGCCTGGCCGAGTCGGCCCGGCGCAACGCGGCCCGGACCATCGCCGGAACCGTTGTCGGCGTTGAACTTCTCGCGCTCGGCACCCAAGTCCTATTCACCGCCGACGGCATCGCCGTGCCCGACGTGATCGGTGGTCTCGACTACACGATCTCGCGCTGGCTGATCTGGTCCGGCCTCGCGCTGGTGGTCGCCGGGATCGTCGTCTGGTGTGTACTGGCCTGGTGGCGACGCGGCCCGGCCGGACCAACGACGACGGTTGCGGTGAGCGGCACGCAAACATGACCGCGCTACCGCCATCGCCACCGCCATCGCCCAGCCTGACCGTCGACCTGTCCTCGCCGGTGCCGCCCTACGAGCAGCTGCGCGCGCAGATCGCCGGTCTGATCGGCGCTGGTCAACTACGCCCGGAGGACCGGCTGCCGTCCGTTCGCCAGCTCGCCGCCGACCTCGGCTTGGCCGGCGGCACGATCGCCCGCGCCTACCGGGAACTCGAACAGGCCGGTTTGGTCGAAGGGCGGGGCAGGCACGGCACCGTGGTCCGGCCCGATCCCACGTTCACCCCGGAAAAACGCGGCCACCAACAAGAATTGGCCGCCGCCGCCGAGAAACTGGCCCGCATCGCACGCGATCTCGGCCTCGGCGACGACGCCGCCCTGGCCGCCCTGCGCGCGGCACTGGGCCGCCGCTAATCAGCCCTGGTCAGCCCTGGTCAGTACGACGACGGGGATCTCCCGGCTGGTCTTGGTCTGATGCTCGGCGAAGAACGGATAGTTCTCGGTGAGGACGCGCCACAGCCGTTCGCGCTCCGCGCCGGTCGCCGTGCTGGCCGACGCCTGGTACTTCTCGTCGCCGATCTCCACCGAAACCCGCGGGTTCGCCACCAGATTGCGATACCAGTCCGGATGCTTCGGCGCGCCGACATTGGACGCGATCACCAGCACCCGGTCGCCGTCGCGGTGAAACATCATCGGCGTGGTGCGCGGTTCGCCGCTGCGCGCGCCGGTCGTGGTGAGCAGCACGAGGCGGTCCCGGTGCATCCCGTCGATCGGCCCGCCCGCCCGGAATTGTTCGATCACCCGGCGATTGATGTCCTGAATGTCCATGACTACTCCCGCCTTGCCGCTCCTGACCGAAGCACCCTACTGCGGTTGGAATCGGTCGGCCGGGTGCACGGCACGGCCGCGAATGCGGTGTCCGCGTTGATGTCGGTGACGCTCTCGGTGGAGGGCGGCACGTTCACCGCGGTCATGGGACCTTCGGGTTCGGCAAGAGCACGTTGCTGCACTGCGCGGCACGGGCTCGACCGGCCGACCAGCGGGCGGGTGTTCCTCGACGGGGCCGAGTTGTCGGGGCGCGGGGAGGGCGCCCTGACCCGGTTCCGCCGCCAGCGCGTCGGTTTCGTCTTCCAGCAGTTCAACCTGCTGCCGACGCTGACAGCGCTGCAGAACGTGCTGCTGCCGTTGCGCCTGGCCGGGCGTCCGGCCGATCGGGAGCGCTGCGTCGAGGCGTTGCGCCGGGTCGGTCTGGCCGATCGGCTCGACCATCGCCCATCCGAGTTGTCCGGTGGCCAGCAGCAACGAGTCGCGATCGCCCGCGCGATGGCCGCCGAGCCCAAAGTGATCTTCGCGTATGAACCGACCGGCGCGCTGGACAGTCACGCGGCGCACGACGTGCTCGCGTTGCTGCGCCAAGCCGTGGACCGGTGGGGCCAGACCGTGGTCATGGTGACGCACGACCCGGTCGCGGCCGCGCACGCCGACACGGTCCTGTTCCTCCGGGACGGACGACTCGCCGGGCGGCTCACCGCCCCGACCCCGCAAACCGCCACCGCCCAGTTATCCGAACTCGGAGCGTGAACATGTTCGGGTTTGCCTTGCGATCGCTGCGTTTTCGCCCGAGAGGTTTCGTCGCGAGTTTTCTCGCTTTGTTCCTCGGCGCCACGATTCTGATGAGTTTCGCTTCGCTGCTGGACACCCGGCTGGCGCCCGGCATGAACGCGGCGGGCAAGACCACGCTGCTCATCATGGCCAACGTGGTCGGCGGCTGGGGCCTGGTCATCGTCCTGTTCTCGGCCCCTGTCGACGTTGACCCTGCTGGCCCGCCAACGCAACGAAGAACTGGCCCTGCTGCGCGGAATCGGCGCCACCCCAGCCCAACTCCGGACCATGATGATCGGCGAAACCGCCATCCTCGCCATCGTGGCGGCCGCGGCAGCCACAATCCCCGCCACCTTCGCCGGTCGGCTGATCGTCCGCCTGCTCAAAAACGCCCACCAGCTGCCGACCGGCGTGCCCGCCCAGTTCGGCGGGTTCGCCATCGGAATCGGCGCCGGCATCACCCTGCTCGCGGCGATCCTGGCCACCACGGTCGTCGCGCGCCGCATGACCAGCACCTCGGTGGCGGACGCGCTACGCGGCCCCTCGGCACGCCTCGGCAGGTCGTCCGCGCTGCGTCTCGTTGCCGGTCTGATCCTGCTGCTGAGCGGGGTCAGCTGCGCGATCCTCACCATGACCGCGTTCGAGCCGACCGATCCCATCCTCATGGGCATCGCCGCCGAGGGCGCCATCCTGTGCGCGATCGGTTTCGGCCTGCTCACGCCATGGCTGCTCACCGCGACCGTCCGCCTGCTGGGCGGTCTGCTGCGGTTGCTGGGCGTGCCCGGCTGGTTGGCCACGTTGAACCTCGGCGGCCGGGCTCAGCAGGCGGCGAGCGCGGTCACGCCGATCATCGTGTTCACCGGGATCGCCACCGGAACCCTGTACATGCAGGGCACCGAGAACGCCGTCGCCCACACCAAAACCGACCTCGGCGCCATGGTCGAGACCCTGAACTACCTGGTCGTGGGCATGATCGCGTTGTTCGCGGCGATCATGGTGGTCAACACCCTCGCCGCCACCACCGTCGACCGGCGCCGCGAGTTCGGCCAGCTGCGCCTGGCCGGTTCCACACCGCCCCAGGTCGTCGGCATGGTCGGCGTCGAAAACACCGCGCTCGCCGCCGTCGGCGTACTCGCCGGAACGCTCGCGTCGACGGCCACCGCCATCCCGTACAGCATCGCCCGCACCGGTTCGGCCCTACCCAGCACGCCGATCACGGTCTATCTGGGCGTGGTGGCCACCGCGTGCGTGCTGACCCTGGCCTCCGGCCTCGCGCGACCCACCACGCCATCCGGCGGCCCGCGATCACGACCGTGTGAACTGGTTACCGCCCAGCCTGACCCCACGTCATCGGCATCGACGCTGGGCCGTAGACCAGCGACGACTGCTTGAAGGGCACCTCACCGAGCGGAACAGCCAGACGCAGGGTGGGAACCCGCGAGTACAGCCGCCTGAACACCTCCTCCAGTTCGACGCGCGCGAGATTCTGGCCCAGGCATTGATGAACGCCGAAGCCGAACGCGAGCTGGTTCTGGCCACCCACCCGCTGCCGGGTCACGTCGATGCTGTCGGCCGTCGGACCGAAAACCTCCGGATCGCGGTTGGCGGCGGACAGGGCATTGATGATCCATTCGCCTTGCTTGACGGCGACATCGCCGAGTTGGATGTCCTCGGTCGCCTGCCGGAGAATCCCGAACTGGACCACGCTGTGGTAGCGCATCATCTCCTCGACGGCCGACGCCGCGATCGACGGGTCGTCGCGCAGCAGGGCGAGTTGCTCGGGGTTTTCCAGCAGCGCCAGCGTGCTCAGCGAGATCATGTTGGCGGTGGTGTCGTGACCGGCGATGAGCATGATCATGCCGATCTCGGTCAGTTCTTCGATCGTCAGCGTGCCCTTGCCGTTGATGACAAGCCGACCGATCAGCGAGTTCTCGTCGGGATCTCGCATCTGCCGATGACAGAAGGCAGCCGTGTAGTCGACCAGCGGTCTGGTTGGCTCGACGAGATCGTCCATGCTTTTGTCGGTGTCCATCGCAAGCCGGCCCCACGCTTGGAAATCGGCGCGATCGCCGGGCGGGACCCCGAGCATCTCGGCGATCACCAATGCGGGAATCGGCACCGCGAACTCGTCGACGAAATCCACCGGGTCCGGGCCTTTGGCCAGCATCGCCTCGATGTGCTGGTCGACGATCCGCGCGATGTATGGACGCAGCGCCCGCATCCGGGGCACGCTGAACTCCGAAATCAGCAGCCTGCGTATGCGGGTATGGGCTTCGCCGTCGAGCTGGATCAGGTTGCCGGTACTGGCCTTTTGGTCGAAGTCGTAACCGATTCGAACATGACCGCAAGACCCAGCCTTGGCACTCGTCCCCGGATGACTCATCACCGCGCGCACGGTCGCATAGTCGGTGGCGAGGTACGCGTCGATGCCCGCAGGGCAGGACACGCGGGGCAGGCCACCCTGCGCGTTGTACATCGCGTAGTCGGGGTGCGGATCGAACGGCTTGTCGTGCGGCCGCGTTTTCGGGAACGGCTTCAGCTCGGCAGGCGTATCGGTCAACGGTCTCCCCCTCGACAAGTTGCACCGGAAAATATGGCAGTAGATGCCGTCACGACTCCAACAATGCCAGGCAATGCCATATCAGCCGAAACCGCCATACGGATGAATCCGCATAACCGGCTAGCACCACTCGGTGCGGAACCCAGGGAATCAGCAGGAATCGTCAGATGGCCAGCGCGACCGTATTTGTAGCCGCACTCCTGCCACGGGAAGCTCGACAGCACGTTGCGCATGAGCGATTCGGTCGGCGGCGGCACGGTGAACGAGACCGACGCGGCCAGCGACGTATTAGATCTTCACTACCGTGATCCATTGACCGCAGAGCATTGCGATATCTTCTGTATCAGACGTGAGGACCGTGGTTGGCCCTGGAGCGGCCAACGCAGTGGCGGCAAGTATCGCGTCGATAGCGTACTTGTGACCGTGACGGCGAGCTTTCCCCAGAAGATCACCCGCTTGCCTGGCGATTTCGGTAGTGGTCGGCTCCACGGACAAGCGGGAGATCACCCAGTCGAAAGCCGCCCGGTTGATCCTCGGGTGTATCACCTCAACCAGCGTCGCGGCGCTGGTGATCACTCGTTCGTCCGCGGCGCGCGCCGCAGCGAGCCAGGCGGTCAATTCACGATCGCGTAGAACTGCCTTGGCCAGGCCCTCGCTGTCCAGAACGAGGGTCATGCGGCCGAGCCGGCGTCGGTACCGCGCAGTTGGGCGAGTTGCTGACGCTTGGCTTCGATCTCCTCGGCAGTAATTGGCCCGTGCTCAGCTTCGGCAGCCGTGATGAGCTCGTCGAGATTGTCTCGTTCGATCTGTCGTTGGACGGCAGCCTCGATGTACGCGGAAACCCCGCGACGACCGGCTCGGTCACGAACTGCTCCGATCGTGCCGCTGTGCATCGACACTGATACAACCGTGGTCGGACCTTCACCGGGTAGCTGCTCATCTACCATAGGCCCATATTAACAAAACTTCTAATAATCTGACAGACCGTGCTCCGCCCCGACGGACTTGACCGACATGAATGGTCAAACGCGGACGGCCCGACCGGGCCGGTGCGTTCGTGAATGAGACCAGAAATGAGACTGAACATGATCATGGCCAGCCCGGTGATCCGAGGCTGGCCATGTTCGTGCTGTTCGGAGTGCGGAAGCGGAGGGATTTGAACCCCCGGACCCTTGCGGGTCTTCCGCTTTCAAGGCGGATGCATTCGGCCGCTCTGCCACGCTTCCCTGGTGGCAAGGGTAACGGGCGGGTGGTTGCTCACGCGAGGTCACCCGGGTTGGCGGGGTCACTCACGGGGGTATCGGGGAGCGCTGGTGGGTGGGGTGTGGGTGACAGCGGGTCCATACTGGACCGCTCAAGAAGATTTCCGCAGCTCAGGGGCGTGTCAGGGGTTGTGTCCGTGCCGTTATCGGAGCATCCTCGAAGACGGCGACTTACTCGAACGCTCTGGTGCGCCGCATCGGGCGCGGGCGGGTCGGGAGCGGCGCCGGGAAGGTCGGTGGTCCATTGGCGGAACACTTCGCACAAGGCGGTGCGCGCCCGGCTGCATCCCCGCGACGGAGTCTGTGGGTAACGGCCCGGTCGTGATTGTGAGCAGTACGCGTGCGGTCCATCGAATGCGCAGGCGCCTGCGACGCCTTTCCCGCGCACATCGACGATGTTGAACTCGACTTCTGCGAAGCGTCTCAGGGCGGCTTCGGGAGAGTTCCACGCCGGCCCCGCGCGAGCGCGACCGTCACAAACCAATATGTCAGGCCGGGTGCGGTGCCGCTGGGGCGCCGCACCCGTTCATGTTTGGTCCGGTGTGGACAGTGTGGGGCCGGGGCCGGGTGGAGACCGTGACCCTGGCGGATTACGGTCGGGCCATGCATGCGATCACCATCCGCGAACCTGGCGGGCCTGACGTCCTGGTCTGGGCCGAAGCACCCGCGCCGGCGCCCGCCGCGGGCGAGGTTCTCATCGACGTCACCGCGTCCGCCGTCAACCGGGCCGACCTGCTGCAGCGGCAGGGCAACTATCCGCCGCCGCCTGGCGCCTCCTCGATCCTTGGGTTGGAGTGTTCGGGGACCATCGCCGCACTTGGGGAGGGTGTGACTGGGTGGTCGGTTGGCGATCGGGTGTGTGCGCTTCTCGCCGGGGGCGGGTATGCCGAGCAGGTGGCGGCGCCTGCCGAGCAGGTCATGCCGGTGCCGGAGGGGGTCGACCTGGTTTCGGCCGCCGCCCTGCCTGAGGTGGCCTGCACGGTGTGGTCGAACGTGGTGATGCTGGCCGGCCTGGACGAGGGCGACGTGTTCCTGGTGCACGGCGGTGCTAGCGGGATCGGGACACATGCCATTCAGGTGGCCAAGGCGCTCGGCGCGGCTCGGGTTGCGGTGACCGCCGGATCGGACAGCCGGTTGGCGCGGTGCCGGGAGCTGGGCGCGGACATCACCGTGAACTATCACGAGCAGGACTTCGTCGACGAGGTCCGCGAGGCCACTGACGGGCACGGCGCGGACGTCGTGCTGGACAACATGGGCGCCGCCTACCTGCAGCGCAATGTCGATGTGCTGGCTGTTGGCGGTCGGCTCGCCATCATCGGGATGCAGGGTGGGGTGAAGGGCGAGCTGAATGTGGGCTCGCTGCTGGGTAAGCGGGCGAGCATTTCTGCTACCGGGTTGCGTGGGCGGCCGGTGACCGGCCCGGGTAGCAAGGCGGACATCGTGGCTGAGGTGGTTTCGCTGTTGTGGCCGATGGTGGAGTCGGGTGCGGTCGCGCCGGTCGTGCAGGAGGTGCTGCCGGTGGAACGGGCTGCGGATGCGCATCGGGCGGTCGAGGCTGGGCCGTTCGGGAAGGTGCTCCTCCAGGTCCGCTGACGCTGGGTTTTAGGGGAGGTTGGCCAGGGCGGTTATCAACTGGTCCACGTCGGCCCAGTTGGTGTAGTGGGCCAGGCCCACGCGGACCGCGCCGCCGATCTCCCCTACGCCGAGAGCTGCGAAGACGCCGTTGTGACCGCTGTCGGCGAACGCGCACACGCCGCGCTGGCCCAGATGGGCCACCACCTCGATCGCCGGGATTCCGGCTACGGCGAACGCCAGGGCGGGGACTCGCCTCGTTGCGTCGCCGATTACGTGGACCCGTCCGACTATGTGGAGGTGGTCGATGAGCCTGTTCAGGAGCGCGGTTTGGTGGGTTCGCATGGAGTTCAGGGAGTGGAGCAGGCGTTCTCGGCGGGGGCCCACCGCTGCGTCGTCCAGTTCGGCCAGGTAGTCGATGGACGCGACCAAGCCCGCCAGTAGGGGGTACTGGTGCGGGCCTAGTTCCAGGCGCTCTGGGCCTTTGGCGTCGGGCTCCAGCGAGCTGGATGGTAATCGCCGCAACATGTTCGCGTCGCGGAAGATCAGACCGGCCACTGGTGGGCCGCCCCAGGCCGCTGCGGATACCGCCACGATGTCCGCGGGGAGCGTGTTGATGTCCAGGGGGAGGAAGGGAGCCGCGGCGGAGGCGTCTACGACCATGAGGGCGCCTACCTTGTTGGCGGCCTCGGCTACGCGGTGCAGATCTGGTTGGGTGCCAACGGATTCCGATGCCGCCGTGATCGCGACGACCTTGGTCCTGTTGTTGACCAGGCTGTCGTACTGCCACGCGGGCAGCTCGCACGTTTCTATGTCCACTTCGGCCCAGCGGGTGATGCCGCCGCAGCGCTGCGCGGCTTGGCGCCAGGGGGCGATGTTGGCGGGGTGGTCCAGGCGGGACACCACTACCTCGTCGCCGACCAGCCAGCTTTGGCCGAGCGCGTCGGCCAGGCGTTGGAGCAGGACTGCGACGCTGGGGCCGAGGACGACGCCTGCTGGGTCGGCGCCGACCAGATCGGCCAGGGCGCGGCGGGCGGCGTCGACTATCGCGTCGGCACGCTGGGATGCGGGGAACAGGCCGCCGGGGCCGGACACCGGGGCGCGCAGGGCTGTGGTCACCGCGGTGGTGACCTGTTCGGGGATCTGCATGCCGGTGGGGGCGTCGAGGTGGATCCAGCCGTCGCCGAGCGCGAGGAACAACCCTCGGATTCGAGCGATGTCCAACGCCATGTCTGACACCGTACGGAGCACGGCAAGTCCTGCGCTGGTGGGGTGGGGCGCCGGTTGCCCGGTTGGTGCCGGGCGCGAGTTGGGTCACTACGCTTGGCCTTGGCCGTAGGACGAGGAGTTGTTGAGGATGAGCCAGCCGGACGGACTGCAGGACAACGATGGGCCGAGGCATGTCCTCGTGGTCGGGCCGGACGGGACTCCGCTTGGTTCGGCGCCCATTCCGGACAGTGAGGGCGCGGCGACGGGTGACAACGTCACCGATCTGGTCGAGCAGCCCGCGAAGGTGATGCGGGTCGGCACGATGATCAAGCAGCTGCTTGAGGAGGTCCGGGCCGCTCCGCTGGACGAGGCCAGTCGCAATCGTTTGCGGGAGATCCACCAGCGGTCGATCCTGGAGCTGGAGGACGGCCTGGCGCCGGAGCTGCGCGACGAGCTGGAGCGGCTCTCGCTGCCCTTCACCGAGGACTCCACGCCATCGGACGCCGAACTGCGGATCGCGCAGGCGCAGCTGGTCGGCTGGCTGGAGGGCCTGTTCCACGGCATCCAGACCGCCCTGTTCGCGCAGCAGATGGCCGCCCGGGTGCAGCTGGAGCAGATGCGCAGGGGCGCGCTGCCGCCCGGCACCGGGGATGGCGACGGCGGGCCGCATCTGCGCACCGGAGGCCAGTACCTCTAGGGCCTCGTCAGCAGGGATCTACTTTCCGTTTTGCCGGTGTTGAGCTGGGTACTACTTCTGGCGGATCATCGAATACGCAGCCGTTCGGTGGCGTCACACAGGGCTGTCAGCGGCGGGAGCGGCAAATGATCTCCACGGCACCGCCCGGTGAGCAAGGCGTCCAGGTAGCGCCGGTACCCTGAGCGACGTGCAAGCAACGAGCACACTGGAGCGCCCAGTGACAACTCCGGCCGTGGCGCCGTCCAGTCGCAGCTGGAACCGGGCGTTTCGGGACCTCCGCGAGGGCTACGGCATGCGCCAGCTGTGGGCGCACCTCGGCTGGCAGGACATCAAGCAGCGGTATCGCCGTTCGGTGATCGGTCCGCTGTGGATCACCATTTCCATGGGCGTCACCGCGGTCGGTCTCGGCCTGCTCTACGCGGTCCTGTTCGACCAGCCGCTCAGCACGTTCCTGCCCTACGTGGTCGTCGGCTTCATCGTGTGGAACTTCATCAACGGCTGCCTGACCGAGGGCATGGAAACGTTCGTGGTGAACGAGGGCATGATCAAGCAGATGCCCGCGCCGCTGAGCGTGTACGTGCTGCGCACGGTGTGGCGCCAGGTGCTGATGCTCGCGCACAACCTGATCATCTACGTGCTCGTGGTGGCGATCTTCTTCCGGTTCCTGGACCTGCCCTACCGGATGAGCCCGGGCGGTCCGCTGCATCCGGGGCTGGGCTGGAACACCCTGCTGATGGTTCCCGGCGCGGCGCTGCTGGTGGTCAACGGTGCCTGGGTCGCGCTGCTGCTGGGCATCATCTCCACCCGTTTCCGCGACATCCCGCAGTTCATCACCAGCATGCTGCAGCTGATCTTCTACCTGACCCCGATCATCTGGTCGCCGGACACGTTCCTCTACGGCAAGGACCAGAGCCTGGCCTGGGCCCGGGTGTTGTTCCAGTTCAACCCGCTCTACCACTTCGTGCAGGTGATGCGCGGCCCGATGATCGGGCAGGAGGTCAGCTGGGTGAGCTGGCTGGTTGTCGTCGGTTTCACCTTTGTCGGCTGGGCAGTCGCTCTGGTTGCCATGCGCAACTACCGGGCCCGAGTTTCCTACTGGGTCTGAGGAGGCAACACATCATGGTGAGTGTTGACGTCTGGAACGCCTACGTCGATTTCCCGATCTTCGACGCGAAGACGCGGTCGTTGAAGAAGCAGGTGCTGGGCAAGGTCGGCGGCAAGATCGGGACCGAGGCCCGGGTGCCGATCATCGAGGCCCTGCACGACATCACGGTCTCGCTGCGTGACGGCGACCGGGTCGGCCTGGTCGGGCACAACGGCGCGGGCAAGTCGACGCTGCTGCGGCTGCTGTCCGGGATCTACGAGCCGACCCGAGGCAGCTCGCGGGTGATCGGCAAGGTGGCTCCGGTGTTCGACCTCGGGGTCGGTATGGACCCGGAGATCTCCGGCATGGAGAACATCATCATTCGCGGGCTGTTCCTCGGCATGACCCGCAAGCAGATGGAGGCGCGGGTCGACGACATCGCGGAGTTCACCGAACTCGGCGACTACCTGCAGATGCCGCTGCGCACCTACTCGACCGGTATGCGGGTGCGGCTGGCGCTGGGTGTGGTCACCTCGATCGACCCGGAGATCCTGATCCTGGACGAGGGCATCGGCGCCGTCGACGCGGCCTTCCTGGACAAGGCCAGGGCTCGCCTGGTCGACCTGGTGCGCCGCTCCGGCATCCTGGTGTTCGCCTCGCACTCCGACGAGCTGCTCTTCGAGCTGTGCAACTCGGCGATCTGGATGGACGAGGGCCGGATGAAGATGCAGGGCGGCCTGCGCGAGGTGCTGACCGCGTACAAGGGGCGCGACCCCTACGAAGGCATGAGCGCGGAAACCCTCGCGCGGCTGACCGGAACACCGGAACTGGCCAATTCGGGCGGGGAAGCGTGAGCTGCCCGCCGCCCGCGACACGATCATCGGAGACCAGGGCATGAGCATCGGAGCAAGCCTCGGCAAGGGCGCCGTGGTCACCGTTGTCGTCACCCGGCACCGGCGGGAGCTGCTTGCCGACTCGTTGAAGATGATCGCGGCCCAGACCAGACCGCCCGAGCACCTGATCGTGGTGGACAACGGGCCGGATCAGCCCGCCGAGCAGGTGGTCGCGGACGTTCCGATCCCCACCACGTACCTGGTCTCACACCGCAACCTCGGTGGCGCAGGCGGGTTCGCGCTGGGCATGTTGCACGCGCTGGCGATGGGCGCCGAGTGGGTGTGGCTGGCCGACGACGACGGCCGACCGGCTGACGAGACCGTGCTGGCGACCCTGCTGGACGAGGCGCAGCGCCGGGGCCTTGCCGCGGTCTCCCCGGTGGTGGCGAACATGAACACCCCGGACACGCTGGCTTTCCCGCTGCGTCGTGGCCTGACCTGGAAGCGGCAGACCAACGAGCTGGGCGTGAACTTCCTGCCCGGGATCGCCTCGCTGTTCAACGGCGCGCTGTTCCGCGCGGCCACGCTGGACGTGATCGGCGTGCCGGACTACCGGCTGTTCTGGCGCGGCGACGAGGTGGAGATCCATCGGCGCCTGGTTCGCTCCGGGCTGCGGTTCGGCACCTCGCTGAAGGCGACCTACCTGCACCCGGACGGCTCCGAGGAGTTCAAGCCGATGCTGGGCGGCCGGTTCCACGCCCAGGACCCTGGCGACGCCATCAAGCGCTACTACACCTACCGCAACCGCGGTTATCTGCTGGCCCAGCCGGGGATGCGCAAGATCGGTGCGCTGGAACTGATCCGGTTCGGGCTGTATTTCCTTGGTGTCCGCAAGGATCCGAAGGCGTTCGTTGAGTGGTTGAAGCTGTTGCGGCTGGGGCGCCGGGAGCAGTTCTTCCGCAAGTGACGTTGTCAGGAAGCCTCGTCGGAGGGGATTTGGGCCTGCTCGGCCGGGCCTAGCAGGCCGGCGATGAGCAGGTCGGCCACGGCTCTCGGGGTGGGCAGTGTGGTGTCCGGGGAGAGCAGCAGGCTGATGGCCATTCGGAGCAGCCATTCCACGGCCTGATCGATCGGCACCCGCAGCACGGCGTGGTGGGTGCGGACGAAGCGTTCGACCAGCGCGGGCAGCAGCACCTGGACCAGGGAGGGTTCGCCGGGGCGGACCACGACGATGTCGGTGAGCTGCTCGGGTTCCTTGGTGATCAGCCGTTGCAGCACGGCGTGGTCGTGCAGGTAGTCCAGGGTGAAGGTGATGGCCTGTTCCAGGGCGTCCGCGAGCGGGGCTTCCCAGGTCACGGCGGCATCGAGCCGGTCAAGCAGCCGGGTGATCTCGGCTTCGGCGACCGCGCGGACCAGACCGGCCTTGTCGCCGAACACGCGATAGGCCGTTGCCCTGGATACACCGGCCCGGTCGGCCACGTCGGTCAACGAGGTCTTGCGCACGCCGAAGCTCAGAAAGCACTCGAGTGCGGCGTCGACCAGACGTGGATCGGCGCCTGCGGAAACCGAACTCACCCGCCCATCGTCTCACCGCGACCAAACAACTTTCGCGGCGCACTGTGCCAACCGGCGCAACGCCGGCTGATTGCCGGCCTCAGCCTAGCGACGAAAGACGGTTCAGTAGGCGAGCCTCTTCGCGGAAACATCGGTTTCCCGATGTGCCGATCGCTGTCAGCGAAAGCGTTTGCGCCGCTGGTGAAACCGGTTGTCGCGCTGGTCGGGACACTGCTGTGCTGGGAGCATGAGCAATGCGAAACAGGCCCTGGTGTTGCATCTGGCCGGGGCGGGCCAGCCGCTGCTGATCGAGGTGGCCGCCGAGGCCGCGGCCGAGCTGGCCGGGCGGCTGCCCGAGCTGATCCGCCAGGCCGAGGTGGCCGTGATCGAGGCGGCCAACGGCATGCGGGTGGCGGTGAACTTCGGCGCCGTGCAGGTCGCGTTCGTGGACGCGGTGTCGGTGGTGGGCAAGCTCTACGGGAGCCCGGCGCGGGAGGCCAGATAGCGCGATGCCCCGGTACCACGACGGTACCGGGGCATCGCGTCAGCGGCTTACTTGCCGTAGAGGCGGGACCAGTTGTCGCGGCTGGTCAGGGTGGCCAGCTCGGACTTGTACTGGCGTTGCAGCTCCGGCGCCATCCGGACGAACCGGCGCAGCGTGCTGGCGGCGTGTTTGGCCAGCTTCATCGCGGTGTCGCGGTCGCGCTTGCGGATCCGCACGCCGCCCTGGGAGGCGTCGGTGACCACGGCGGTGTCGAACAGTGAGATGTGCCACCAGTGCGCGTTGTCGGCCGGCACGGTGCCCGCGTCGTGCACCTTCTTGTCCAGCAGTTGGTAGGCCAGCCGCTTGAGCAGCACGGCCTGCTTCCACTTGGGCGCGGGACCGGCCTCGATCATCGGCAGGTAGCCGGGCCGGACGTCGGGCATCTCGGTGTTCTGATGGATGACCGTCTCCGGGTACTGGGCCCGGACCTCGCGGATCTCCTTCATCGCGGCCACGCCGCCGTCGGTCAGGATCGACGGGCCGACCATGAAGTCGTCGACCGCCTTGAGCAGCGTCGCGGTCAGGCCGTACTGCATGCTCAGCAGGTAGCGAGCCACCTGGCTGGCCAGCGAGCGGGCCACGTGCTTACCGTCGAAGCGGCTGTGCAGCGCCGAGGTGATCAGCGAGTTGCGCAGGTTGAAGTAGCGGTGCCACTCGTCCCAGTCCTTCCAGCCGAAGTCGGCGTGCCAGACGCCTGCTCCGGGGAGGCTGACCGAGGCGAAGCCGTGCTCGTGGGCGCGGTAGCCGTACTCGATGTCGTCCCACTGGAAGAAGAACGGCAGCGGGTAGCCGATCGCCTGCACGATCTCGGCCGGGATCAGGCAGGACCACCAGCCGTTGTAGGAGGTGTCGACCCGGCGTTCCTGCAGGTTGCGGTTGCCGTCCTCGTCCACGCCGGTCAGGTCGGCGTTGGCCAGTGCGCCCTTGACCGCGAGACCGGCACCCAGGCTCTCCAGGTCCGCGTACTCGGCGGAGACGTGGATGTTGTTCGGGTGCAGCAGGTTGAGCATCTGGCCACCGACGATGGTCGGCGACGTGGTGCGGTTGGCGAAGGCGGTCAGCCGGACCACGATCTCGGGCTCGCACAGCACGTCGTCGTCCATGAAGAACACGTTGGCGTGCTCACCGTGAGCGAGGCCGGCGACCTCGTAGAGGCCGCGGGTGAAGCCACCGGCGCCGCCGAGGTTGGCCTGGCGGATGTAGCGCAGCTTGTTGTGCAGCGACTTCGCGATCTCCGGGAAGCGCTCGTCGTCCTCGATCGGCGTGCTGCCCTGGTCGGCCACGTAGATGGCGTCCAGCAGGCCCTGCGCGCCCGGGTCGCCGGCCAGCGCGGTCAGCGTGTTCAGGCAGTCCTGCACCCGGTTGAAGGTGCAGATGACCAGCGCGGTCGGGCGAACCTGAGCGGGCGGGGCGACGGTCCAGCGGGCCTGGTGCACGGTGAGCGCCTGCTCGTCGGTGGCCAGCTCCAGCCACATGGCGCCGCCGTCGTTGAACTTGTCGATCGGCCCGGTCAGGGTGATCTCGGTGTGCGTTGCGCCGCGGACGTCCTGCGCGGCGACGATACGGCCGACGCCCTCGGAGTCGGAGGCGTGCAGCGCGATACGGCCACTGCCCGCGACCTCGACGGTCAGCTGCACCTCGGTGGCCACCGTCCAGCGCTGCCAGTAGCTGGCCGGGAAGCGGCCGAAGTAGGTGTTGGTGCTCACCACGGTCTTGGGCTCGAGCGCGATGTGCTCACGGCTGCGGGACGCGCTGCCGGTGACGATCTCGGCGTAGAGCAGCTCGGAGACCAGCGGCGAGGGCGGCGCGAACAGGCCGCGCATGGCTACGAGGCGGGTGGGTGCCTCGTGCTCGGCGAACTGGATGTCGTCGGCCATTGCTGACACCTCGGAGTCGAGGGAGGAGACGGACGTGTTGACACCGTCGAGCATGCGAATTTCTGCCCTTCGAGATTAGGCCGCGGCTGACGCCGGGGACCGGAACACCACGGTCCGCAGCAGGACGAAATTGATGACCGTCGCGACGGCCTGTGCGATGACCCAGGCGACCGGGACCCGCCAGCTGTGCTGGGGCAACAGCGCGAGTCCGGCCGCGTTCACGCCAACGTTGACGAAGAACGTGGTGGAGTAGAGCACGGCGAAGCGGATCGCCGGCGCGGCGCCGCCCTTGGAGTCGAAGGTCCAGCGCCGGTTGAGCACGTAGGCGGTGATCGTTCCGCAGATGAAGCTGACCGCCTTGGCCGCGTCGGCCCACAGGCCGAAGTGCAGCAGGAGTTCGTAGACGCCGAAGTCGACGCCCGCGGAGAGCACGCCGAACACGACGAAGCGGACGGCTTGGTCGAGCAGTCCGCGTTGGGCGGGCTGCGCTGTTCTGGCTTGTTGTCGTTGCGGCTGCACCGACGACACCACGTCAGATCCTTCCGGTTCGGTGATTTTGGCGTGTCCGGCTGGCGGACGGCACGCCGGAAGCTTAGCGATCCGATATCAAGCCGTTGTCCGTGACCCGCCCCTATCAGAGTAAGTGTGACCGTGGGTAGCGAATATGCCTCAGCAATGAGGTGAGCTGGGCCACCAGATACCCTCGGACCGGTGGGAAGCGAACCAGGCGAATTCCGAACATTGCATGGTTGGGGCCGTACTGCACCCACGGTCGCGCGGGTCATCACCGCCAAGACCGTTGAGGATGTCGTACGGGCCGTGAAGACAGCGGGTCCGCGCGGCGTGCTGGCCAGGGGGCTCGGCCGCTCGTACGGCGACCCGGCGCAGAACGCGGGCGGCACGGTCATCGACATGACCGGGCTGGATCGCATCCACTCCATCGACCCGGACACCGGTCACATCGACCTGGACGCCGGTGTGAGCCTGGACACGCTGATGAAGGCGGGCCTGCCCTTCGGCCTGTGGGTTCCGGTGCTGCCGGGTACCCGCCAGGTCACCATCGGCGGTGCGATCGCCAACGACATCCACGGCAAGAACCACCACAGCGCGGGCAGCTTCGGCAACCATGTGGTGTCGATGGACCTGGTCACCGCGGACGGCGAAGTGACGACGCTGTACCCGGACGGCCCGACCTCGGAGCTGTTCTGGGCGACGGTCGCGGGCATCGGCCTGACCGGGATCGTGGTGCGCGCGACGATCAGGATGACCAAGACCGAGACCGCGTACTTCTACGCGGACCTGGAGCGCACCGAGAACCTCGACGAAACGCTGGAACTGGTCAGCAACGGCTCGGACGAGAACTACACCTACTCCTCGGCCTGGTTCGACTCGATCTCCACCGGCGCGAAGCTGGGCCGGGCGGCGTTCCAGCGTGGCTCCCTGGCGACGCTGGACCAGCTGCCGGACAAGCTGCGGGCGCACCCGCTGAAGTTCGACGCACCGCAGCTGGCGACGTTGCCCGACGTGTTCCCGAACGGGCTGGCCAACAAGCTCAGCTTCTCGGTGATCGGCGAGCTGTACTACCGCAAGACGCCCAAGGCCAAGCGCGGCGTCGTGGAGAACCTGACCACCTTCTACCACCCGCTGGACCTCTTCGGTGAGTGGAACCGGGGCTACGGGTCCAAGGGCTTTCTGCAGTACCAGTTCAGCACGCCGGTCGGCGCGCGCGAGCAGCTGCGCACGATCCTGACCAAGGTCGCGAAGTCCGGCCACGTGTCGTTCCTGAACGTGTTCAAGCAGATGGGCGAGGGCAACCGGGCACCGCTGTCCTTCCCGCATCCGGGCTGGATGGTCTGCCTGGACTTCCCGATCAAGCGCGGGCTCGGCGAGTTCTGCACCGAGCTGGACGCGATGGTGCTCGACCTGGGCGGGCGGCTCTACACCGCGAAGGACTCGCGGACCTCGCCGGAGGCGTTCGCCGCCATGTACCCGCGCCTTGACGAATGGCGCAAGATCCGCAATTCCGTTGATCCGAACGGCGTTTTCGCCTCGGACATGAGCCGGAGGCTTTCCCTGTGATCGACGCGGTCGGTAACCCGCAGTCCTTGTTGTTGCTCGGTGGCACGTCGGAAATCGGCCTGGCCATCGTGGAGAAGTTCGCGGCCGCGCACACGTTGCGTGTCGTGCTGGCCGGCCGGCCCGGTGCCGGGCTGGTCGCCGCCGCGGAGCGGTTGCGCGACAAGGGTTGCGGCGTGAGCACGCTGGAATTCGACGCGCGCAAGCCGGAAACCCACGCCGAGGTGGTGGACAAGGCGTTCGCCGATGGCGACATCGACGTGGCCGTGGTCGCCTTCGGCATCCTCGGTGACGCCGAGCTGGCCTGGACCAACGTCGAGCACGCGCGCGAGATGGCCGAGGTCAACGTGGTCGCGCCGATGACGGTCGGGGTCGCGCTGGCGAACAAGTTCCGCGAGCAGGGCCACGGTTCGCTGGTGGCGCTGTCCTCGGTGGCCGGTGAGCGGGTGCGCCGCTCGAACTTCGTGTACGGCTCGACCAAGGCCGGGCTGGACGGGTTCTACTCCGGACTGACCGAGGCGCTGCGCCCGTCCGGCGTGCACGTGACGGTGGTCCGGCCTGGTTTCGTGCACACCAAGATGACCGAGGGCATGAAGGCCGCGCCGCTGAGCCAGACTCCGCAGCAGGTCGCCGAGATCACCGTGGACGCGGTGCGCAACCACCGCGAGCTGGTGTGGGCGCCGGGCGCGTTCCGCTGGGTGATGTCGGTGCTGCGGCACCTGCCGCGCCCGGTCTTCCGCCGCCTGCCGCTGTAACACATACAACCGCCCTGTAACGCGTTTATCCCTTATGCGCGTTACAGGGCGGACGTGTGTTGTTTTAGAGGTAGAACGCGAACGCGACGGTGAGCGCCCAGGCCAGGCCGAGCAGCTGCAGGATGCGGTCGCGCAGCACGATCTCGTCCGGTGCGCCGCCGTCGCCGGAGTCCACGTCGCCCGCGTAGCGCAGCAGCGCGATGACGAACGGCACGATCGAGATGGTCGACCAGACCGAGTGACCGGACACGACCCGCAGGTCGTCGAAGGCCCACAGGCTGTAGGTGGTGATCACGATCGCCACAGAGGTGGCCCAGACGAAGCGCAGGTAGCTGGCCGAGTACTTGCGCAGCGAGGCGCGGATCTCCGCGCCGGTGCGCTCGAACAGCCGGATCTCCGCGTAGCGCTTGCCGGACACCATGAACAGCGAGCCGAACGCGGTGACCAGCAGGAACCACTGCGATGGCGGCGTGTTGGCGGCGACACCACCGGCGATGGCGCGGAGCAGGAAGCCGGACGCGACGATGACCAGGTCGATGACGCGTTCGTGCTTGAGGCCGAAGCAGTAGCCCAGCTGCACCGCGATGTACACGCCGATGACGACCGCGAGCTGCCAGTTGTCGACGAAGCTCAGGCCGATCGAGGCGAGCATCAGCACGCCGGACAGGGCATACGCGGCCGGGACCGGCACGATGCCCGCGGCGATCGGCCGGTTGCGCTTGGTCGGGTGCGCCCGGTCGGCCTCCACGTCCTTGGCGTCGTTGATCAGGTAGATCGAGGACGCGGCCAGGCAGAACACCAGGAACGCGATGCCCGCGGCGCCGAGCACCGGCAGGTGGGTGATCTTGCCCGCGGCGAACGGCGCGGCCAGCACCAGCACGTTCTTGGCCCACTGTTTCGGGCGCGCCGTGCGGATCAGGCCACGGCCGATGGTGACCGGCGTTCGCTTGGGCGTGCTCGGCGGGGTGTGCTCGCTCTCGGTTGTTTCCGCGACGACTTCCGCCATCACGCTCCCTTTCTCGGGCGCAGCCAGCGCAGCACGCCGGCACCGATCAGCCCGCCGAGGGCAGAGCCCGCGAGCACGTCGGTCGGGTAATGGACGCCGAGCACCATCCTGGACACCAGCATCGGCGGCACAACGGCGCCGGCGGCGGGCTGTCCGGTGAGGCCGCCGTAGAGCACGGCGGCCGCGGTGGTGGATGCGGCGTGTGAGGACGGGAAGCTCAGTTTGCTGGGCGTGCCGACGAGGACCTGCACGTCCGGATGATCCGGGCGCGGTCGGCGCACCACGCGCTTGACCGCGATGGACGCGCCGTGCGCCGCGGCGACACCGGCCGCCGCGACCAGCCACTCCTTGCGGCGGCGCTTGTCGATGGCGGCGCCGAGGGCGCCGAGCGCGAGCCAGCCCAGGGCGTGCTCGCCGAAGAAGGACAGGGCACGGGCGGCACCGACGGCGCCCTTGCCCTTGATCACGCGCTGCACGGTGCGCAGCGCGGTGATTTCCGGATTGGCGGGCGCCTGGTCGGCGGCCGCGGCGTCTAGGAGGGTTGGTGCGCTCATCCGTCGAGTGATCCGTCCAGCGCGGCGCCGGTGGTCAGATGCGGCGCGATCTTGTTGTCGAACACGGAGAGGGCAGAGCCGATCGCCATGTGCATGTCCAGGTATTTGTAGGTACCCAACCGGCCACCGAAAATCACGTTGCGCTCGCTGGCCTCACGTTTGGCCAGTTCGCGGTAGCGTTCCAGCTTCGCGCGGTCCTCGGGCGTGTTGATGGGGTAGTAGGGCTCGTCTTCCTTCTCCGCCGCACGGGAGAACTCGCGGACGATGACCGTCTTGTCCGCCGGGTACTCCCGTTCCGGGTGGAAGTGCCGGAATTCGTGGATCCGCGTGTAGGGCACGTCCGGGTCGTTGTAGTTCATCACCGGGGTGCCCTGGAAATCGCGGATCGGCAGCACTTCCTGTTCGAAGTCCAGGGTGCGCCAGCCCAGCCAGCCCTCGGCGTAGTCGAAGTAACGGTCGAGCGGTCCGGTGTAGACGATCGGCGTGCCCGCCGGGATGTCGTTACGGACGTCAAAGAAGTCGGTGTTGAGCCGGACGTCGATGTTCGGGTGGTCGGCCATCTTGTTCAGCCAGGCCGTGTAGCCCTCGACCGGCAGGCCTTCGTAGGTGTCGTTGAAGTACCGGTTGTCGAACGTGTAGCGGACCGGGAGCCTGCTGATCACCGCGGCCGGGAGTTCGGTCGGGGCGGTCTGCCACTGCTTGGCCGTGTAGTGCTTGATGAACGCCTCGTAGAGCGGGCGTCCGACCAGCGAGATCGCCTTTTCTTCCAGGTTGCGGGCATCCGAGGAGTCGATTTCGGACGCCTGCTCGGCGACCCACGCCTTCGCTTGCTCGGGCGTGAGGAACTTGCCGAGGAACTGGCTGATCAGGCCCAGCCCCAGCGGGAACTGGTAGGCCTGCCCGCCGTGCATGGCGAACACCCGGTGCTGGTAGCCGGTGAACTCGGTGAACTGGTTGACGTAGTCCCACACCCGCTTGTTCGAGGTGTGGAACAGGTGCGCGCCGTAGCGGTGCACCTCGATGCCGGTTTCCGGCTCGGCCTCGGAGTACGCGTTACCGCCGAGGTGCTCGCGCCGTTCCAGGACAATGACCTTTTTGCCCAGTTGGCTCGCGCTACGTTCGGCAACCGTCAGCCCGAAGAAGCCCGAGCCGACGACAACGAGGTCAGAGTCCGCGAAGTTCACGACGACCGAGGGTACCGACCGGGAACGGCGTGAGGACGGGCAGGGCGTCGGCGCACGGCTCAGCCTGCGGAAACTACCGGGAGTACGTCCGCCGCGACCGACTCCAGCACCGACTCCTGACCGGCGTAGACGCCATCGGCCCTCGGCCAGTGCGCGATCACGTCGGTGAAGCCCAGCTCACCGGCCCGGCCGACCATGTCGGTGAAGCATTCGACGCTGCTCAGCGAGTACTGGGCGGTGTCCAGCGAGAGGTAGCGCGGCACCGACTTGCTCTCCCGGCCTGCCTCGGCCAGCGCCGCGCTGAACTTCTCGGACAGGTTCGCGATCGAGCGCCACCACTCGTCGATGTCGTCGGTGTCCGCACCGGTGGTCACCCAACCCTGCCCGAACCGGGCACACAGGCCCAGCGTGCGCGGGCCGTTGGCGGCGATCACGAAAGGCACCCTCGGCCGCTGCACGCAGCCGGGCGTGCTGCGCGCGTCCACCGCGGTGAAGTACTCGCCCTGGTAGTCGACCCGGTCGTTGATCAGGCCACGGTCGAGCAGCTCGACGAACTCGGTCAGCCGGTCGACCAGGGCTTTGCGGGACAGGCGCTCGCCGCCGAGCACGGTCGAGTCGAAGCCGTAGCCGCCCGCGCCGACGCCGAGCAGCAGGCGACCATCTGAAATGTCGTCGAGCGCGGTGATCTCGCGGATGAACGCGGCCGGGTGCCGGAAGTTCGGCGAGGCCACGAAGGTGCCCAGCCGGATCCGCTCGGTGACCATGGCCGCCGCGGTCAGCGTCGGCATGGTGCCGAACCAGGGGCCGTCCGCGAGTGAGCGCCAGCTGAGGTGGTCATAGGTCCAGGCATGGGCGAACCCATAGGTTTCCGCGGCCCGCCACTTGGGCTCCGCTGCCCACCACCGGTACTCCGGCAAGATCACGATCCCGATCCGCATGGTGGCCACGGTAACTGTTCACCCGGACACCACACGGCTACATGGCGCAAGACGGCAGGATGAGTGGGTGTGGTTGCCTCGACTTGTCGCGTCCGATATCGACGGAACACTCCTGAATCCGGAAGAAAGAGTGACACCGACCACAGCGGCGGCGATCGCCAAGGTGCTCGCTGCCTCGGTGCCGTTCGTCCTGGTCAGTGGCCGGCCGCCGAGGTGGGTGCCGAGTGTTGCCGAAATGGCCGGGGTGTCGGGTTATGCCGTGTGCTCGAACGGCGCGGTGCTCTACGACGTGGCCAGCGACCGGGTGGTGCGCGCGCACCAGTTCGACTCGATCACCTTGAGTGATGTGGTGCACGGGCTGAGCGCGGCGATGCCCGGGGTCGCCTTCGCGGCCGAGCGGGTCGGCGTGTCCGCGAACGGGCTGGCCGGCGGCGAGTTCGTCACCGAGGGTGAGTACAGCCATCCCTGGCCGGACGACGAGTCGAGCCCGGTGACCAGGGCCGAGCTGACCGGCCATCCGGCCATCAAGCTGCTGGTCCGCCACCACGGCGTGACCAGCGACGAACTGGCCGCCGCGGTGGACGGGCTGATCGACGGTGCGGCCGAGGTGACCTTCTCCAGCAATGTCGGCATGCTCGAACTGTCGGTGCCGGGGGTGACCAAGGCTTCGGGCCTGGCCGAGGTGGCCGACCTGGTCGGGGTGAGTGCCGAGGACGTGGTCGCGTTCGGCGACATGCCCAACGACGTGCCGATGCTGCGCTGGGCCGGACTCGGCGTGGCCATGGCCAACGCGCACCCGGCCGCGCTCGACGCGGCCGACGAACAGACCGCGTCCAATGCCGAGGACGGGGTCGCGAACGTGCTGAGGCGGTGGTTCTGATGGGGAGCGCGATCGTCGTCGGTGGCGGGATCGTCGGTCTCGCGGTGGCCAGGGAGCTGGCCGGGCGCGGGTACGCGGTGACCGTGTGTGAGAAGGAGGACCGCTGGGCCGCGCACCAGAGCGGGCACAACAGCAACGTGGTGCATGCCGGGCTCTACTACCGCCCGGGCTCGCTCAAGGCCAAGGTCGCTACCGCGGGTAATGCCTCGATGGTCGCGTTCGCCCGCGAGCACAGGGTCGACGTGGACGTGTGCGGCAAGCTCGTGGTCGCCACCGACGAGCAGGAACTCCCCCGGCTGGCCGCGCTGGAGGAACGCGCCCAGGCCAACGGCGTGCCGGTACGGCGCATCTCGGCCGAAGAGGCCCGCGAGTACGAGCCGCAGGTGCGCTGCGTTGCCGCGCTGCGGGTGGACAGCACCGCGATCATCGACTTCCCGGCGGTCTGCGCGGTTCTGGCGCGGCTGCTCGACGAGGCCGGTGTGCGCCTGCTGCTGAACACGCCGGTGCTCGGCATCCGCAGAGCGGGGACCGGGGTCGAGGTGGCCACGCCGGACGAGATCATCAAAGCCGATCTGCTGGTCAACTGTGCCGGGCTGCACGCGGACCGGATCGCCCGGATGGCCGGGTTCGACACCGACGTGCGCATCGTGCCCTTCCGCGGCGAGTACTACGAACTGCGGCCCACCGCGCGGTCGCTGGTGCGCGGTTTGATCTACCCGGTGCCTGATCCGGCGTTGCCCTTCCTCGGTGTGCACCTGACCAGGGGCATCGACGGCGGCGTGCACGCGGGGCCGAACGCGGTGCTCGCGCTGAGCCGCGAGGGCTACCGGTGGACCGACTTCTCCGCGCGCGACGTCGAGGAGATCGTGCGGTTCCCGGGAACCTGGCGGCTGGCCCGGCGCTTCGCGCGCACCGGGGTCGACGAGGTGCTGCGCTCGCTGTCGCGGCGCCGGTTCGCGGCCAGCCTGGCCCGGCTGGTGCCTGCCATCACCGAGCGGGACATCATCCGGGCCGGGGCGGGCGTGCGCGCTCAGGCCATGACCGGCGACGGGGCCCTGGTCGACGACTTTCTCGTCGAGCAGGGCCCCGGTCAGATCCATCTGCTGAACGCGCCGTCCCCGGCGGCGACCAGCTCGCTGGAGATCGCCAGGCACGTCGCGGAGCTGGCCGCTACCTCGGCGTGAGCGCAGGCAGCTGCATGGTTTCCGAACTGTCCTGATCGGACGGTGGGGGGCCGGTCCGGTCACGGCGGCGGTTGCCGCGCCAGTAGAGCAAGGACAGCACCAGCGCGGCCAGCGCGGCCAGTGCCAGTAGGTACTGGCCGATCCGCACGCCCGAGTCGTGGAAGGTCAGCGTCACGGTGTGCGTGCCGCCCGGCACGTTCAGCGCGACAAGGCCGATGTCGTTCTCACCGACCTTGATCGCCTGACCGTCCACAGTGGCCTGATAGCCGGGCCAGGCCAGCTGGGCCAGCATCAGCTGACCGCCACCGTCCGGCGCGGTGTAGCTGATGTGCTGGATCTGCTGGTCGTTCCGCAGCTCGGCGGAGTGCACCTGGGTGCCGTCGGACACGCCGGAGACCCGGCCCGGGTAGGGCAGCGGATCGGTGCGCAGCCACAGCGTGCGCACGCCGTCCTTGGCCGCGACCCGCCAGCCGGCCGGCGGGGCCGCGTCGGCCTGGGCCGGGAACAGGTTGCGCTCGATCACCAGGGTCTGCACCCGCAGCGCGTCGATCAGGTTCACGTTGGTGCCCGCCACCGGCTGCCAGAGCTTGTCCCAGATCTGCGGGCACACGTCGCCGCGGTAGTCCATGCACAGCGCGTTGGTGAACTTGTCGAAGCCGATGCCGGTGTAGCGGGTCAGTGTGTCGTTGCCGGAGAGCAGTGCCTCGTTGCCCAGCAGGATCTCGCCGTTGGCCATGTCCGAGCTGCTGGCGTTGTTGATGTCGATCAGCTGCAGCACGGTGCCCTGGTACTGGCTGGTGCCGGCCTGGATCGCGGCGACGTCGTGCGGCTGCGCCACGGTGACCGACTCGGGCACCGGCAGCTTCGCGGTCTGGAAGCTGAACACCGCGATGGTGCCGACCAGCAGTACCGCGCCGAAGGCGCGCCAGCCGCGCCGGTAGTGGGCGTAGATCGCGGCGGCGACGAGCGCCGCGACGATCAACGTCGCTTCCAGGTGCAGGCTGCGGTATTCCGGGGTGACCGCGAAGCTCAGGTAGGCGCCCATCGCGACCAGGCCCGCGCTCAGCCAGCCGCGTACCTTGAGCTTGTCCTTGGCGATCCCGCCTGAGAACGCGATCGCGGCCAGCACCGCCATGCCCGCGTAGAAGTAGTCGATCAACCGGATCGGCCAGCGGAACAGCCACAGGTTGGACGGACCAACGGTGAGCACCAGGAAGATGCCGGTGAACACGCACAGCGAGACCAGCGACTTCAGTTTCTTGCCGAACACCCGCCAGCGCAGCCAGGGCAGCAGCGGGATGAGGAACCAGATGAAGTAGGTGGAGGGCAGCTTCTCGATGGCCGCGTTGCCCCAGTTCACGATCGGCGGCAGGTAGCTGGGTGAGCTGGAGGCCACGAAATCGGACAGGTGCGGGACCAGGAAGGCGTTGTTGACGATGCCGGACAGGCTCTGCCGGGTGCTCACCGGCAACGCCTCGACCAGCGGGTAGAACACCAGGATCACGGTGGCGCCGGCACAGACGCCCATGCCGAGCAGGTACCACAGCGCGCGCCGGTTCTTCTTGACCAGCACTTCGACGCCGAGCGCGATGACCACCATGATCATGCCAAGCGCCGCGTACGGGTTGCCGGTGGTGATGGCGAAGACGCCGAGCACGAACGGCACGAACGGGATCAGCTTGCCCCGGGTCATCCGGTGCGCCGCCGCCCAGAACGCCAGCACCCAGGTGACCGCGGTCAGCTCGGCGGGCCAGCCTGCCGCGCCGTAGAAGACGGCGAAGCCGCAGACCGGCATGGCAAAACCGAACAGCACCGACGGGACCTTGTTCGCGCCGTACTCACGGCAGAGCAGGTAGACCGCCATGGTCATCAGCGCGAGGTTCTCGATCTGGACGAACGCGCCGGCCGCGGCCATGTTGTTGTAGCCGGAGACGACCAGGTCGTTGATGATGCCGATCGGGTTCCACAGCGAGAACTCCGAGTCGGCGGCCATGTTGCCGCCGTACCAGCCGCCCGGTTCGAGCGAGGGCCATTGGCCGGAACGCAACAGCTGGCCGAGATGGCGCCACAGCGGCACGAACGATTGCGGGTTGTCGCCGACGTAGTAGAACAGCGGGTGCAGCCAGAACGGAATGGTGAACACCAGCGCGCTGCCCACGCCGAGGCACAGCACGACGAGCCATTCCGGGCACCTGCGCAACAACCCGCGTGCGGGTTTCTCCCCAACAGCCGTGCTTGGCTGACTCACCTCGAACCCTCTCCGACTTCGCTTGCCTGTTCTGCTTGCACAGCACTCGGGTCCACGGCGACGCCCTGCACCAGTTGGTCGACATGCTCCGGCGCGGGCGCCGTCTTTTTGTGCAGGTCGACCAGGAGGAACTGCACGACCACGTAGGTGATCGGAATCGCGATCGCGGCCGCGACCAGCGGCGCGATGGTGGTGTTCATGTTCAGCGCGTGCACCAGCACGACCAGGCCGACCGAGGTGATCACGTAGTTGGCCAGGTTGGACAGCGGGAACAGCAGGAACTTCTTCCAGGTCGGCTTGACCTTGAAGGTGAAGTAGCAGTTCAGGAAGTACGAGCCGATCATCGCCAGGATGAACGCGATCGTGTAGGCGAGGAAGTAGGGCAGCGAAATCTTCTTGAACAACAGATAGAGCACGTAGAACGTGCCGGTGTTGATGGCACCGACAACCGCGAACCGCAGAATGCTGCCGAGTTGGAAGCGTCCGATGTGGAACTTGTCCAGATCGATTCTCATTGGGTCACGCCGGATTTGCCGGCACCGTTGCTGGTGTGGGCCCGCTCGGGGTGGTGCAGGGCCATTTCCTCGGCGTGCTCGGCGTGCTCCGGTCCGAGTGGGACGGTGACCGGAACCGTGCGGCTGCTGGCCTCCTTGATCAGGAAGTGCGGCCTGCGCTTGCTCTCGTAGTAGATCCGGCCGAGGTATTCGCCGATCACGCCCAGGATCAGCAGCTGCAATCCGCCGAAGCCGACGATGCCGCACATCAGGGTCACGTAGCCGGGGACCGAGTTGCCCTTGATCAGCGCGTCGATCAGCACCCACACCGCGTAGACGAACGCGAACGCGGTGCACAGCGCGCCGAGGTAGATGGCAAGGCGCAGCGGGCGGTTGTTGAACGAGACCACGCCGTCGATGCCGTAGTCGATCAGCTTGCGGGCCGACCACTTGCTGACGCCGTCCTCGCGGACCACGTTCTCGTACTCGATGCTGGCGGTGTCAAAGCCGATCCAGGAGAAAAGGCCCTTGGAGAAGCGGTTGTACTCACCGAGCGAGAGCAGCGCGGCAACGGCCTTGCGGGTCAGGACCCGGAAATCGCCGACGCCGTTTTCGAGTTTGACATCAACGAGATTGTTGATGAATTTGTAGTACATCGTGGAAACGAAACTGCGCAGCGCACCGTCGCCGGTGCGGCTGCGCTTGGCCACCACCTGGTCGTAGCCCTCGGCGAGCTTGTCGACCATCTGCTTGAGCAGCTCCGGCGGGTGCTGCAGGTCGGCGTCGATGATGGCGACCAGATCGCCGTCGGCCTGGCTCAAACCGGCCAGCATGGCCGACTCCTTGCCGAAGTTCCTGCTCAGCGCCAGGTAGCGGAAACGCGGATCGGTCGAGGAGATCTCGCGCATGGTGTCCAGCGTGCGGTCGGAGCTGCCGTCGTCGACCAGCAGCACCTCGAAGTCGTCGGTCACCGCGGGCAGCGTCTCGCAGAGTCGCTGGTGCAGCCGTCCCAGGCCATCTTCTTCGTTGTAGCACGGGACAACGAGCGAAAGACGCATAGCTCTTCCTTCTCACCGGGTGATCTGGCGCATTACCAGCGAGCATATCGTCCCAAATTCACGGAACGTGAGCGCAACCGGCCCCAGTGTGGTAATTCGGCGAGAAAGGATGCCTCGTCAGGCTTTGACGGGTTCGAGCAGTTCCCGACCGCCGAGGAAGGGCCGCATGGCCTCGGGAACCCGCACCGACCCGTCCGCCAGCTGGTGATTCTCCAGGATCGCGACGATCCAGCGGGTGGTGGCCAGGGTTCCGTTGAGGGTGGCCGCGGTGCGTGGTTTGCCCTGCTCGTCGCGGTAGCGAATGTTGAGCCGCCGGGCCTGGAACGTGGTGCAGTTGGAGGTCGAGGTCAGCTCCCGGTAGGTCTGCTGGGTGGGCAGCCAGGCCTCGCAGTCGTACTTGCGCGCCGCGCTGGCACCGAGATCGCCCGCCGCGGTGTCGATGACGCGGTAGGGCACCTCGATCTTGGCCAGCATCTCCTTCTCCCAGCCGAGCAGCCGCTGGTGCTCCTCGATGGCGTCCTCGGGGCGGCAGTAGGAGAACATCTCGATCTTGTCGAACTGGTGCACCCGGATGATGCCCCGGGTGTCCTTGCCGTAGGAGCCCGCTTCCCTGCGGTAGCAGCTCGACCAGCCCGCGTAGCGCATCGGCCCGCCCGAGAGGTCCAGGATCTCGTCGGAGTGGAAGCCGGCCAGCGCGACCTCCGAGGTGCCGACCAGATACTGGTCCTCGGCCCGCAACTGGTAGACCTCGGGCGCGTGCGAGCCCAGGAAACCGGTGCCTTCCATGATCTCCGGCCGCACCAGCGACGGGGTGATCATCGCGGTGAAGCCGTTCTCGACGGCCTGCTGCATGGCCATGTTGAGCAGGGCGAGCTGCAGCTGGGCGACGATGCCCTTGAGGAAGTAGAACCGGGCCCCGGAGACCTTGGCGCCGCGCTCCATGTCGATCCCGGCCAGCAGTTCGCCGAGTTCCAGGTGATCGCGCACCGGGAAGTCGAACTCGGCCGGGGTGCCGACGTGTTCGAGCACGACGTAGTCGTCCTCGCCGCCTTCCGGCACGCCGTCCTCGACCAGGTTGGGCACCCGCTTGTGGGCGGCGATCAGCGCGGCGTCGGCCTCGTTCTGGGCGGCTTCGGCCGCCTTCACCTCGGCGGCCAGCTCCTTGGCCTTGGCCAGCAGCGCGGTGCGCTCCTCGCCTTTGGCCTTGCCGATCTCCTTGCTGAAGGACTTCTGCTCCGCGCGCAGTTCGTCGGCCCGCGACACCGCGGCGCGACGTTGTTCGTCGGCGGAGAGCAGCGCGTCGACCAGGGCAACGTCGGCTCCACGGCGGCGCTGCGATGCGCGCACGACCTCTGGTTGTTCGCGTAGCGTCTTCAGCTCGATCACGGCTGGTCAGCCTAGTCCAGGCCGGAAACCGCCCACAGCGAATATCCCCAGCAAATAATGGGGGTCGCCCATGATGGGCCTATGTAACAATGTGCGCGTGCACCTGACCCAGATCCGCCTGATCGTGGACGACTTCCCCGCCGTCGCTGCCTACTACCGCGACGTCATCGGCCTGAAGCCGCAGTTCGAGCACCTTCTTGAGCCGCCGTACACGGCGTTCAAGCCCGAGTTGGGCAGCTCGCTGTGCCTGCACGAGCGTGCCGATCTGGCCCGCATGCTCGGCGACGGCGTACTGGCAGACGCACCAAGTGGGGATGCGGCGCTGGTCTCGCTGCGCGTTGACGACCTGGACGCATACCTGGCCGAGGTGGCCGGGCGGGGCGCGCAGGTGGTGGCCGGGCCGGTCACCTTCGGCGACCGCACCCGCAACGCCTACCTGCGCGACCCGGAAGGCAATCTGATCGAACTACAGCAGTGGCTCACGGTCCGCGACGGCGGCGCCGTCCCGTCCGCGAGCTGATCGGCGATTCGACGCGGCTATTCGACGATGCGGTGCGGCACGAACGCGGCGCCGTCGTCGGTCACCAGGCCCGCGGTCTCCCGGATGCCGAGCCCGGCCGCCTCGTCGTTGACGATCCAGGCGCCGAGCGCAGGCCGGTAGCCGTCGAACTCGGGCAGCGGATCGAACAACTGATAGACGTAGCCCTCTTTGCCGTACACGCCACCGGTTTCGGCTTCGTAGCCAGGCGCGACGATCTGGATGTTCGCGCCCTCCCGGCCCAGTTTGGGCTTGCGCACGTACTCGGTGAGCATGCCCGGCTGATCCAGGAACGCGGGCAGCAGATTCGGGTGGCCCGGGTGCATCTCCCAGAGGATCGCCAGCAAAGCCTTGTTGGACAACAACATCTTCCACAGCGGCTCGACCCACAACGTGGCAGGCTGGCTTTCCACGACGTGCTTGCCGAACTCCTCCTCGACGATCCACTCCCACGGGTAGAGCTTGCAGATCGCGTCCATCGGCGCGTCCTCGAGATCGACGAAGCGCTTGAGCAGCCGGTCCCAGCCGATCTGCTCGATGGCCAGCCCGACCGTGTTCAGCCCGCCCTCGGCCGCGGTCTGCTGCAGGTAGGAGACGGTGACGTGGTCCTCGCCGGTGTTGTCGGCGCTGGAGAAGGTGAAGTACACCTGGTCGCCGGGCAGCTTGTTGCCGATCTCGGTCCAGCGGGCGACCAGCTTCTCGTGGATGGAGTTCCACTGGTCGTCGTCCGGGAACACCTCGGTCTTCCAGAACCACTGGATGACCGACGCCTCCAGCAGCGAGGTGGGTGTGTCCGCGTTGTACTCCAGCAGCTTGGCCGGGCCGGAGCCGTCGTAGCGCAGGTCGAACCGGCCGTACACGTGCGGGTCGCGCCGCCGCCAGGATTCGGCGATGGCGGGCCAGATCCATTCCGCGATGCCGAAAACGGCGTACCGCTCGGTCAGGATCACGTTGTCCACGGCGTCGAGGCACATCGAGTGCATCAGCTCGACGTCGGCCTCCAGGGCCAGGATCTCGTCCATCTCGAACACGTAGTGCACGGACTCGTCCCAGTACGGCCGCGCCTTGCCTGCCGCGTCCCGGCCCGGGATGTCGTAGACGAGCCCTTGTTCGTGAATGGTCTGCTGCCAGTTGGGCCGCGGCTTCGCGGTCTGCCTGCGCAACTCAGCTGCCTCCGCTCCGGCCACCGCCGCTGTCACTGCCGCCGCCACCGCTCTTGCTGGACACGCCGAGACCGCCGCGGGAGACCGTGCCACCCGAGCCGGTCTTGATGGTGCCGCTGCTGGGCTGGGTGTACGAGCCGCCGCTGACCCGCTGCCCGATGTTGCCGGAACCGCCGTAGTAGTAGTGGTACTGGCTGTACCGGCCGCCACCGATCGGCAGGAAGATGATCCCGTTGCTGATGTAACCGCCGTGGTCCTGGACGTAGGACTCGTCGCAGTACTGGTCCTGCACGACCGTGCCGCTGTTGGCCCCGTCGTTGGACGTGCAGCGCGCGGTCACGTCGTTGGACTGTGAGGCGAGGTACAGACCACCGACCACCGCGACGATGCCGACGGTCACGCCCGCACCGATCAGCACGCGCTTGCGGTGCCTGCGCCGCTCGGCTTCGGCCTCGGCGTCCGCCTCGGCCTGGATCGCGGCTTCCCGCTCGGCCTCCTCGGCCTGCTGCCGGGCCCTGGCCTCGGCCAGGGTCGGCTGGCGCGGCTTGGTGTGCTCGTCCTGGAACCGCATGGTGCCCTGCTTGCCCGCACCAGGCTCGGGTTGCGCCGGTTCCGTTTTTTCGGTCTTGTCGTCTTCCCCGCCGAACACCCCGAGGTCGGGTGTTGGCAGGTGGTATGGCTGCTGCTCGTCGTCAGTCATCGCAGTCACTCATCAGGCTCTCCCAGCGGATATGCCTCCAGCTTGGCATACCCGGGGCACTGGCGAGTGCCGATGGGGTCAACAGGCATGATGGAGGCTGATGGCTGGCGTGCAGGCGTTGCGCAGAACGGGCCCGGGGGGCGGCAGTACTCGGCTGTACCTCGCCGGGGCGTTCGTCGGCGCGCTCATCCTGCTCGGCAGCAGCGTGTTCGCCGGCTGGCCCAAGATCGGCGCCAACCCGGACGATCCCGCGACGATCGCGGCCAGCGCCGCCGTCGGCACCTGCGTCACCTGGACCAACGCCAAGGCGACCGACCTGCGCGCGGTGGACTGCGGGCAGCCGCACCTGTTCGAGGTGACCGGCGCCGCGGACATCTCCGGCCAGTACCCCAGCGGCGCCGCGCTGCCCGACACACGCACCTGGCAGCGGGTCGCGCAGAGCAGCTGCGCGGCCAGCGCGACGGCGTATCTGGGCAAGCTGGACCCCAACGGCCGGTACATGGTGGCCGCGCTGAAGCCGACCCAGTCCCAGTGGGACGACGGGGACCGCTCGCTGCGGTGCGGCTTGCAGGGTTCGACGCCGCTCGGTCAGCCGCTGAGCACCACCGGTGGCGCCAAGGGCCAGGACCAGTCCGGGGTGTACCCGGTCGGCACCTGCCTCGCGCTCAACGGCAAGGCGCCCGGTGGCCCGGTCTCCTGCGGCACCGCGCACGCGCTGGAGATCGTCGGCATCGTCAGCCTGGAGGGGAAGTTCCCGGCGGGCAGCTACCCGAGCAGCGATCAGCAGCAGAGCGCGCTCGGCCAGCTGTGCGAGCAGGCGGCAGGCAGCTACACCCGCAACCTCAACCTCGACCAGTACCACCTCACCGTCACCTGGAACACGATCAAGCAGCAGAGCTGGGCGGCCGGTTCGTACCGGACCAACTGCGAGATCGGCAAACCGCTGCCGGATGGCAGCGGGCTCGGCCAGGTGGTCAACTCGGTGAAGGGTGTCGGCCCGGGAACGTCGGGCTGAGCGCCGTGCCGGTGCGCATGACGCGGCAGCGGTTCGAGGAACTGGTCGGGGACGCGCTCGACCTGATCCCGCCCAAGTTCACCGAGGCCATGAGCAACGTGGTGATCCTGGTCGAGGACATCGATCCGGAGAATCCCAACCTGCTCGGCCTCTACCACGGCATCGCGCTGACCCGGCGCACGTCGAGCTATTCGGGTGCGCTGCCGGATCAGATCTTCATCTACCGGTTGCCGATCCTGAGCATCTGCGAGACCGAGGAACAGGTGGTGCGCCAGGTGGCGATCACCGTGGTGCACGAGGTCGGCCACCACTTCGGCATCGACGACGCCACCCTGCACGAACTGGGCTGGGGCTAGGAACTCAGCACGGGCAGGACCACCCGGGAGGGATGGCCGGCGTCGTGCAGGATCTCGTAGTGGTTGGGCGTGGTGGCGACCGCGTCCGCGATCGCCTCCTCGGTGCCGTGGTTGCGGGCGAACCGGGGGAAGGCGCCGGCCGCGATCTGCACCCGCAGCCGGTGGCCGCGCCGGAACCGGTAGCCGGTCGGGTACATGGCCAGCCGCACTTCCATCACGCCGTCCTGGGCCGGTTCGACGTCACCGGCGCGCAGCCGGATCATGCCGTCGCACACGTTGCGGGACACACCCCGCCCGTCCACGTCGCACAGCCGGACGAACAGGTCGCCGTGCCCGAGTCCGGTGCGCAGGAAGATCGTTGCTTCGAGTTCGCCGACCAGGTCGAGGTCGCGGGCGAGTCGCTCGCCGGTGTAGGTGAGCACGTCCTTGCGGGCCTCGATCGTGGTGTTGTCGCGCTGCTTGGTCTTGCCGTTGAGCAACGGGCCACCGGTCGACGGCGTCGGGTCGGCCGGGTCGTAGTCGAATCCGTCCGGCTCGCTTTCATTGGGGCTCGACCAGTCCAGCTTGCGGCCGCCGTGCAGGTGGATCGGGGTCGGCGTGGCCTCCTCGGGCGGCCAGGTCGGGAAGTCCAGCCAGCGGTCGGCGTGCTGCAGGTAGAGCCGCACCGGCGCGCGGTTCAGCTCACTGGTGTTGCCGCCCAGGTGTGCGACCAGGAAGTTGGCGGTGTCGACCAGCATCGTCTTGATGTTCTGCGGGTCAGCGTGCGCCCACGGGCCGATGGTGATCCGGGTGCTGCGCCCAGCCCGTTGCAGATCGCGGAAGTCGTCGAGCTGGGCGGGCAGGAACAGGTCGTACCAGCCGGTGACCATGCTGGTCGGCGTGGTCAGCTTGCTGACCAGCGGGCGGTGGTTGACCGGCTTCCAGAAGTCGTCGCCGGGTTCGGCGTGCTCGATCACCTCCTGCCAGAACCGCACCGGCTTGCCGATCGCCGCCCGGTCCGCGTCGCGCAGCGGCAGGCTGCGCATGGCCGCGTCGGTGCGCTGGGTCTGCCGCCGCTCGTTGAGCAGCCTGCGCAGCGGCGAGCCGTCCTCCTGGGTGCCGATCAGCGCGGACCAGCTCAGCAGGCTGTAGAGCGAGATGCTGCCGTCCGGGTAGAACGTCCTCGGGAAATCCGAGGTGGTGACCGAAACACACATCGCCACCAGCGGATCGTCCAGGTACGGGCCGATCGCCCACTGGGTCAGGCCCAGGTAGCTGGGGCCCGCGGTGGCGATCTTGCCGTCGCACCAGGGCTGGTCGCGCAGCCAGGCCACGGTCGCCACGCCGTCGTCGCGTTCCTGGTGCATCGGCCAGTACTCGCCGCCCGAACCGAACGTGCCGCGCACGCTCTGCACCACCACCTGCAGACCACGCCGGGCCAGCACCGAGCCCAGCATCCGGCCGAGGACGGTCTGGTGGCCGTAGGGGGTGCGCACCAGCACGACCGGCATCGGCGCGGTTCCCGAACCGCTGGGCCGGTACCAGTCGGCCAGCGTGATCACGCCGTCCGGCATCGGAATGCGCAGATCCTTGCGCCGTTCGACCTCCGGCGCCGCGGCGGGCGGCAAGCCCAGCACCCGGTCGAACGCCCTGCCCAGCAAGCTAGCCATGAACCGAACTTATGCCATGCCGCGCAGCTTGAGGTACTGCTGGAGTTCCTCGTAGTTGGTTTCGGCCCCGCTGGGCTTGGGACCGTTGCGGGCCATGGACAACCAGGTGCCGACCGAAGGCCGCACCGCGGTCATGGCCGCGTCGAAGTCGCGCAGGTCGATCGGGCGCTTCTGGCCGGTGCGCGCGGTGTCCCGCACCGCGCGTTCGGCCGCGTTCTCGCACAGCAGCGCGAGATCGGCGCTGGAGTAGTCCTTGGTGCGCTTGGCCAGGTCGGCCGGGGTGACGCCGTTGACCGGGCGGTCGCGCAGGTGTTGGCGCAGCACGGCCTCGCGGGCGGCCAGGTCCGGCGGGAGCACCAGCAGACTGCGGTCGAACCGGCCTGCCGCGTACAGCGTGGGCAGCACCTCCCACGGCGTCTCCGCCGCGGCCAGCACCGAGAGTCCCTCGTTGTTCTGCTGGGTGCCGTCGAGTTCGCCGAGCAACTGGTTGAGCACGGCCCGCGCGGCGGCGGCCTTGGCCGAGCGGCTGCGCTTGTGGTCCAGGGCGTCCAGGTCGTCGATGAACAGCACGCACGGGGCGGCCCGGCGCGCGGCCGCGAACACCTGGTGCAGGTTGCGCTCGGCCGCGCCCAGCCAGCGGTCCATCAGCTCGGTCAGCGAGATGCCCAGGAACCGCGAGCCGAGTTCTCCTGCGATGGCCCTGGCCAGCATGGTCTTGCCGCAGCCGGGCGGGCCGTAGAGCATCAGCCCGCTGCGCAGGCTCGGTCCGTACTTGCGGCGCAGCTCCGGGTTGCGCAGCGGCGCCAGGAAGGTGACGTCGAGGCGGCGCTTGACCTCGCTCATGCCCGCGATGTCGGCCAGCCGCACCGAGGCGGGCTCGATGTCGTAGGGCGGCTTGATCACCAGCGGCTTGGTGCCCGGGTCGATCAGCCAGGACTGGGTGGTGTCGGCGAACTGGCGCTCGGCGAGGTCCCAGTTGAAGTTGAAGTTGAACGTGTAGCGGTCGGTCGGCTCGTCCCGGTGCTGGCCCTGTCTGGACACCGCCGGGACCGGTGGTCCCGCCTGGCTGGCCATGGCACGGCCCATCAGCGCGCGAGCTTCGACGGAGTTGGGTTCGCGTTGCAAAGCGGCCGCCACGTGCGTGACGGCCTCCTCGACCTTGCCGACATCCAACAACAGCTCAGCAAGATGTAACCGCAATGGCACGTCGTCCGGGCTGGCCTGCACAGCCGCCCGGAGGCTACGAATCAGCCGCGTGTCACGCACAGGGCCTACATTACGTCGCCGGGCCGGCCGGGCAGACGGCAGATGCGCGCATCGTTGATCACAACTCGGCCGCCAATTCACCGACAAGTCGATCACTTCCGCTTGCGCTTTCCCCCATCAGCCCAGGTCCTGCCCGGTCCACTCGGTGCAGTACCAACCCTGACCATCATCAACTCTGTCAAGAACGACTCGGCCGGTATTGGGCAGCAATGCGAACTTCGTGACGTCCGGCGTGACGTTGCCGGCCAGGATCGGGGCCAGCAGCCGGATGATCCCGCCGTGGCTGACCAGCACCACGACACCCTCCCGGTGTGCGGCGACGATGTCGTCGACCACCCGCAGAAAACGGTTTCGGGCCTGCTCACCGGTTTCCCCGCCGGGCATCGGCACGCTCAGCTCGCCCTTGGCCCAGGCGCTGAACACCCGGAAGAACTCGCGCGCGGGCGCTTCCTCGGTGCTGCCCTCCAGGTCGCCGACGAAAACTTCCTGGGCGCCGTCCACGATCTGGACGTCGAGCCCGTGTTTGGCGGCGATCGGCTCGGCGGTCTCCTGGGCACGGATCGCGGTGCTCGCGTAGACCGCGACGATCGGTTCGTCGGCGAGTTCCGCGGCGAGATCGGCGGCCTGCTGCTGGCCGAGCGGGGTCAGCGGCGGCCCGGGCGGCTTGGAGTCCAGCGCCTTGCGCACGTTGGACTCGGTCTGCCCGTGCCGGACCAGGATCAGCCGTAACCCCGCCACCCGCGCTCCTAACCCGCTCGCCCTTCGCGCACCTGCGTCAGCCAGGCCTGGGCCTCGGCGAAGTCCGCGTCCTCGTTGCCGGCCTGCACGACCGATGCGACGCCGTCGGCCTTCGGGAAGGACCCGAGGAACCGCACCGTGCACCGACGGCGCAACGCGGCCAGCGCGTCACCCACCCGCGCCTCGGCGACGTGCCCGTCGAAGTCGAGGAAGAACCGGTACTCGCCCAGCCTGCCCTTGGTCGGCCGCGACTCGATCCGACTGAGATTGATGCCACGTTGGGCGAGTTCGACGAGCACGTCGGAAAGCGCGCCGGTGCGGTCGTCGGTGAACACGATCAGGCTGGTCCGGTCCGCGCCGGTCGGCGTGGGCAGCGAGCCGGGGCGGCGCAGGAGCAGGAAGCGGGTCTTGGCGTCGGAGACGTCGGCGACATTGGTGGCCAGCACCTCAAGCGGGTAGTGGGTGGCCGCGACCGGCGCGGTCACCGCCGCGTCGAACTCGCCGTTGAGGACCTCGACCGCCGACGCGGCGGTCGAGTTGGTGAAGCGGTGCTCGGCCTGGGGCAGGTGTTCGGCCAGCCAGCCGCGCACCTGGGCCAGCCCGATCGGGATGCTGGCCACGGTCTTGACGTCCTCGGGTTTGGTGCCCGGCCGGACCAGCACGCTGAACGCCACCGGCAGCACCACCTCGGCCACCGCGACCACCGGATCACCGGTGGCCAGCGCGTCGGCGGTCATGGTCACGGCACCCTCGACCGAGTTCTCCACCGGCACGCAGGCGGCGTCCGCCGACCCGTCGCGCACGGCGTCGAGCGCGGCCGGAATGGTCTCGATCGGGAACAATTCGTCGGTTGCCGGATCGATCACCCGCAGGGCGGCCTGCTCGGTGAACGTCCCTTGTGGTCCGAAATACGCGATACGCGACACACCGCCACAGTAGTCACCCCGCGCATAGCCCAACCGCAGGCAGTCCGGACGACCATTCGGCCCCGGTTGCGGCCAGGTGTTGCCGCAATCACCCGTTCGGCCGGTACTTCACCTGGTTACCGGGGCTGGTCGGGAATGACATGCTGAAGCCGTGAGTTCGGGTTTCCCAGCCAGTGACCGAACCCCGCGGTCCGTTCGGCCGCGGCTGGTCCTGTGTGCCCGCAGCGACGCACTGGCCCGGGTCTGGCAAACCGTTGCCGCGGGCCGCGAACAGATCAGGGTGCACCACGGCGCGGTGCTGGAGGTCGCCGCGGACGCGGCGGTGAGCCCGGCGAACTCCTACGGCTGGATGCGCGGCGGCATCGACGCGGCGTACTCGGCGGCCTGGCCGGACATCGAGGAGGAGGTCCGGCGCACCGTGCTCGCGCTGCACGGCGGCGAACTCCCGGTCGGTGAGGCCGTGATGGTGCCGACCGGCGTGCGCACCCCGCGCTGGCTGATCAGCGCCCCGACCATGCGCGAACCCGGCGAGACGCTGCCCGCCGACACCGTGCACCCCTACCTGGCCGCCCGCGCGGTGTTCCGGCTGTGGCGCGACGGCCACCTCGAAGACGGCGCGCCGGTGCGCGGCGCCATCCGCACCATCGCGATTCCCGGTCTCGGCACCGGGGTCGGCGGCGTGCCACCGGAGGTGTGCGGCCACCAGGTCGCGGCCGCCTGGGACGAGGTCTTCGCCAACGCGGATCACCCCACTCCGGCCTGATCGCCTTCTATGGTGGCGCGATGCCGCTATTCGCCTTCGAGGGCGTCAGCCCGACCGTGCATCCCTCCGCCTGGATCGCGCCGACCGCGACGCTGGTCGGCGACGTGACCGTCGAGGCGGACGCCTCGGTCTGGTACGGCGCGGTGCTGCGCGCCGACTTCGGTCCGGTGATCGTCCGGGCCGGCGCGAACATCCAGGACAACTCGGTGCTGCACGGTGGTCCGGAGGGCACCGAGATCGGCGCTGGCGCGACCGTCGGGCACCTGTGCGTCGTGCACGGCGCCCGGATCGGCGAGGAGGCGCTGATCGGCAACGGCGCGACGATCCTGGACGGGGTGGTGGTCGGGCCGCGCACGCTGATCGCGGCGGGCGCGACGATCGCGCCGAACACCCGGATCGAGGCCGAGCAGGTGGTGCTCGGCGAGTTGGCCACAGTGCACCGGCCTTTGTCCACAGGTGCCCGCCGGTGGATCGCGACAAATCCGGCGGCGTACACCGAGTTGGCCCAACGCCACCGAACTGGTGTGACTCCTGTGACCAAACCGCACGATCAGGTGTGACCTGGAACACGCTAGGTATCCACTGTCTGTGGACAACTCTGTGCACAACCTGTGGGCAGGAGATCATCTGTTGTGCACGGCCGCGCGTTGCGCCAGGTTGATCTCGGGGGCGGGTGTGGATCGGCTCGGCGAGCCACCCTGGGGATCGGCCGAGGATCACACTCACTCCATCGAGTCATCTCCTCCGCTGGTCGTACGGTGAGCCTTGTGGCCATTCGCGTACTGCTCGTCGACGATCACGAGGTCGTCCGCAGGGGCGTGCGCGACCTGCTGGACAACGAGCGCGACATCGACGTGGTCGCCGAGGCGGGCACCGTCGCCGAAGCGCTGACCGTCGCCGCCGCCCGCAAACCCGACGTGGCCGTCGTGGACATCCGGCTGCCCGACGGCGACGGGGTCGCGCTGTGCCGCAAGCTGCGCGCCCAGCCGGACGGGCCGCGCTGCCTGGTCCTCACCGCGTTCGACGACGAGCGGGTCATCCTGGACGCGATCGACGCGGGCGTGTCCGGCTACCTGCTCAAGCAGGTGCGTGGCCAGGACCTGGTGACCGCGGTGCGCGAGGTCGCGGCCGGGCACTCCCTGCTCGACCCGGTGACCACCGCCCGCGTGCTGGACCGGATGCGGCACAACGAGACCGACGAACTCGCGAACCTGACCGAGCGCGAGCGCAAGGTGCTCGAACTGCTCGGCGAGGGCCTGACCAACCGGCAGATCGCCGAACGGCTGTTCCTGGCCGAGAAGACCGTGAAGAACTACGTGACCTCGGTACTGGCCAAACTCGGCATGCAACGCAGGACACAAGCGGTGGCCTGGGTGGCCCGCCGGTCCAAATAGGACTTCAGATCCGAGCCCACCAGGTGACGGTCGTGCCGGAGCCCGCCGAGGAATCGATCACACACTCGCCGTGCACCGCGCGAGCGCGATCCTCCAGATTGCGCAGGCCGCGCCTGGTCACCCCACGCGGGATGCCGCAGCCGTTGTCCCGCACCCGCACGTTCAGTTCGTGCCTGGCCACCTTGACTTCCACGGAAACCTTGCTCGCGCCCGAATGTCTGACCACATTGGACAGTGCCTCGCGCAGCGCGGCCCTGGCGTTGTCGGCGACCGAGACCGGCAACGTGGCCGCGTCGCCGTAGACGGCCAGCGACGGCGCGAAACCGAGCAGCTCGGCCGCGATGTCCACTTCCGCGCGGACCGAGTCGAAGAAGTCGGCCGAGGCCGCCGGGTCGCCCGGGTCGCCGTCGCGCAGCGCGCTCACCGTCGCGCGCACCTCGGCGATGGTCTCGTCGAGCTGCTCGACCGCGTCGGCCAGCCGCCCGGCCTCCTTGCGGGCCAGCCGCCGCGACATCCGCCTGCCGAGCAGGTCGAGCTGGACGCCGGCGGCGTAGAGCCGCTGGATGATCACGTCGTGCAGGTCGCGCGCGATGCGCTCGCGCTCCTCGAACACCGCGACCCGCTGCCGCGCGTTCGACCCTTCCGCGAGCATCACCACCAGACCGGCCTGGGTGGCGAACGCGGTCAGCACCTCGACCGCGACCGGCGTGAACGGCGGCGCGCCCCGGCGCCGGTAGACGGTGAGCACGCCCAGCCTGCGCTCCAGCGAACCGAACGGTGCGGCGGCGAACGGGCCGTAGCCGCGCAGCGAGCGCGGCACGAACGGCGCGGTGCGCGGGTCGGTGGTGAAGTCGTCCACCACCACCGTGACGCCGCCCCTGGCCACCCGCGCGGCCGACGACCGGCCGGAGAGCACCAGGCCGAGTGGCAGTTCCTCCTCGCCCGGATTGATCCCGCCGTACACCGCCTCGACCGTGACCGAGTCGTCCGGGCCGCGCATCATCACCATGCCGACGTCGGCCTCGGCGAGTTCGGCGGCGCGCCGCACCACCAGGCGCAGTACCGCATCCGGGTCCTCGGCGGAGAGGGCGGCCGTCGCGATTTCGGTCGACGCCTGGAGGGTTCTGGTGGCGAGGTTGAGGTCCATGAGCAAGGTCAAGGCTACGTCCTGCCACTACCGGCGAGCGCTCGCTCATGGGTCGTCGTCGATTCCCGCAGGACCACCTGACCTGCGCGAACCTCGACGATCAGGTCCGCGCCCGCCACCTGCGCCCGCTCGTGCGTGACGTGCAGCACGGTGTGATCATGCAGACCCTGACCGATCGTGTCGAGCACGACGGCCGCGCTGTCCGCGTCCAGATGCGCGGTGGGCTCGTCGAACAGCACCAGCCCGCCCGGCTTCGCGTGCAGCAGGGCGCGGGCCAGGGCCAGCCGGGTGCCTTCGCCGCCGGACACCGTCGCGCCGGTCGCGCCGAGCCGGGTGTCCAGCCGGTCGGTCCACGTCGGCAGCGCGGCCCGGGTCAGCGCGGCGCGCAGCGCGTCGTCGTCGGCGTCCGGGTCGGCGATGCGCAGGTTCTCCCGGACGGTCGTCGACACCAGCTGCGGCTCCTGCGGGCACCAGGTGACGGTCTCCGGGAGGGCGAGCGTGCCGCGTTCGGGCGGCAGGAAACCGAGCAACAGGGCGAGCAGGGTGGATTTGCCCGCCCCGGACGGTCCGACCACCGCGACCCGTGAACCGGCCGGAATGTGCAGGTTGACCCCGCGCAACGCGGGTGCGGCCGCGCCCGGCCAGCGTGCGTCCACGTTCGTGAGGGTGATCGAACCGTCCGAGCTGATGGTCTTCGGCCGGTCTTGGCCGATGGGTTCGTGCAGCACCTCGGCGATGCGAGCGTGTGCGTCGCGCAGCGCGTCCAGCCGTTGCGCGGCCGGGCCGAGCGCGTCGAAGGTTTCCGCCAGCGCCAACGGAACCAGCGCCAGCACGGGCGCAAGCACCGGCGCCAGCCGACCGGCCGCGACCGCGTCCCCGGCCAGCCAGACCGAGGCCAGGCTGGCCAACCCGAGCGCGGCCAGCGTGATCGCGCTCGCCGCACCGGCACCGAACGCCTGCCGACGCGCCCGTTGCGCCAGCTTCGCGTCGAGCGCGCCGAGTTCGGCCCGGCGCAGCCGCTGCACGCCGTTGGCCAGCAGTTCCCCGGCGCCCTCCAGCAACGCCAGCACCGCGGTCCCGAGTTCGCGCCGCCCCTGCGCCAGTGCCGTCGTCGCCCGCCGAGCCACCAGCACAGCGGCTATCGAGCCACCGACACCCGCGATCAGCAACGCCACGGTGAGGGTGAGAGCGGCGGTTGGCAGCACGAGCACGAAGGTGACGACCGAGGCGAGCGCGACCAGCACCGCGACCAGCGGCGGCTGCAGCACGCGCGGCACCAGATCGCGCACGGTGTCGGTGTCGTCGACCAGCCGGGCCAGCCCATCCGTGCGGCGCAGTCGCGCGGTGCGCGCCGGACCCAGTCGGACCAGCGCGGCCCACAACCGGACCCGCAATGCGCCCGAGGCGGCGAAGGCGGCGTCGTGCGAAACCATCCGCTCCGCGTAGCGCAGCACGCCCTTGGCCAGCCCGAACGCCCGGACCGCGACGATCGCCACCGACAACGTCAGAATCGGCGGATGCTGGGCAGCGGTAGCGATCAGCCACGCCGCGGTACCCGTCAGCGCGACCCCGGAACCAAGCGCCAGCGCCCCCAGCACCGCACCGGCCAGCCCGCGCGCGGTGACCAATTCCCGCAACGACGCCCGAACCCGGTTCGGCTCGTCACGGAGAACGGTCCGCGACTCCTCAGCCGGAGCGGCATCGCCGCCCGGCTGCGCCAAGGAATGCGTCGCCAGGATCACCGCGGCGCCGTTGCCGACCGCGTGCTCGATCGCACCGTTGACCACCGCCGCGGTGGCCGAATCCAGATGCGCGGTCGGCTCGTCGGCGAGCAGCAGCCACGCGCCCCGGCGCACCCGCAACAACGCGCGGGCCACCGCGACGCGCTGCCGTTCCCCCGTGGACAGTTCGTCGACCTCGCGCTCGCGCAGGTGCCAGGCGGCGACTGATGCCGCGACCTCGTGCAGCTCCGCCTCGCCGACATCGCCGTATTCGGCGACAGCGAGCCGCAGTTCCTCGGTGACCGTTCGCGCGGAGAACGTCGGTCGCTGCGGAATCCAGGCGATCCGCCGCCGCCAGTCCTCGATGTCCAGAGTGGACAGTTGAACGCCGTCGACGAGCACGAGGCCGTCGTCCGGCTTGGCGAAACCGAGCAGCACGGCCAGCGTGCTGGACTTGCCACTGCCACTCGGCGAGTCCAGCCGGACCAGCTTTCCCTGCTCGACACTGAAGGTCAGACCGTCCGGCGCGTACCGGCCGCGCCGGGCGATCCGCAGGTCGAGCACGTCGAGCCGATGCCGAAGAGAATCGGGCTGCACCCCTTTCGGAACCCGACCCTCCTCGGCACCAACACTGTTGTCCGCCGCGTCGAGCACTTCGGTGACGCGGCGGACCGCTTCCAGGCCGTCCTCGCTGGCATGGTGCGCGGCACCGGCCGTGCGCAGCGGCAGGTAGCACTCGGGCGCGAGGATCAGCACCAGCAGCCCGGTGGCCAGGCCCAGCGAACCGGCCACCAGCCGCACGCCGATGTCCACCGCGACCAAGGCGACGGAGAGCGTCGCGATGACCTCCAAGGCCAGCGCGGACAGAAACGCGACCCGCAAGGTGGCCAGCGTTTTCCGCCGATATTCCCGGGAAACCCGCTGCACCGCGGTGGCCTGCGCGGCAGCCCGGCCGAACGCGGTGAGCACCGGCAACGCCCGGATCAGCTCAAGCAGGTGCCCGGCCAGCCGCGCGGTCGCGTCGGCGGCAGCCGAAGCGCGCGACGCGGTGAACCGGCCGATCAGGATGGCGAACACCGGGATCAGCGGCACCGTGATGGCGACCAGGATCGCGCTGCGCCAGTCCTGCAGCAGAATCCACGCGCCCACCAGCGGCGGCGCCACGGCAGCGGTGATCAGGGCCGGGAGGTAGCGGGTGAAGTAGTCGTCGAGCGCGTCCAAACCCTTGGTGGCCAACGAGGTCAGCTCGGCCGGCCCGTACTCGGCCAGCCACTCCGGCCCCAGCCGCAACGCCGCGTCCAGCAACGACGCACGCAACTCCTCCTTGGCGCCGGCCGCCGCTCGCGCCGCCACCGACTGATTCGCCCAGGCCAGCAAGGCCCGCGCCAGCACCGCGCCGGCCAATGTCAGCAGTTCGGTGGCGCTCGGCGCCCGGTGCGCGATGACGACGCCGGCCAGCGTCGTGGCCAGCACGGTGGCCGCGACCACGGTGGCCACGGTCGCGGCGGTGGCGAGGAAGGCGCAGGTGACCAGCGCCCGGCGCGTCGCAACGGATAGGCGTGGCAACGCGCCGAGCGGGCCTGCCCCGGACCTGACTCGGGCGGGAGTAGGCCGATCCGGGGAGGTTTCGATGGAGTTCACGGGGCATGCACCTTGGGGATGTGCCGGGTGCCGAGCCTGCGGCGGAACACCCAGTAGGTCCAGCCCTGGTAGAGCAGCACGACCGGTGCGCCGAACCCGGCCAGCCAGCTCATCACGGTCAGCGTGTAACCGCTGGACGCGGCGCCGGTGACCGTCAGCGAGTTGGCCGCGTCCAATGTGGACGGCAGTACGTCCGGGTAGACGCTGCCGAACACGGTGACCAGCGCGGCCAGGATCACCACACCGATGGCGGCGAACGCCTGCCCGTCCCGATTCGCCCGCAGTCGCAGCGGCGCTGCGATCCCGGCCAGTACGGTGAGCCCGAACGGCGCCCACACCCAGGCCGAACCGGACTTGGTCACCAGCAGGACCAACAGCCCGAGCAACGGCAGCAAGGCCACCGGCGCCGCCCGCAACGCGAACCGCCTGGCCCGCTCGCGCACGTCACCCTCGGTCTTCAGAGCAAGGAATATCGCGCCATGCAGGATGGCGAACCCGGCAAAGCCCACCGCACCCAGCAGAGTCTCTGGCCGCACCGCCGCGAAGGCCGAACCGACCCGGTTGCCCTGCGCGTCCAGCGGAAGTCCCAGTGCCGTCACCGAGATCAGCAGCCCGACCCCGAGCACGATCAGCAGCGACCCGGCCACGATCACCGCGTCCCAGCCGCGACGCCAGCGCGGTGAGTCGATCTTGCCCCGGTACTCCAGGGCGCACCCTCGCCCGATCAGCGCCACGAGCGTCACCAGCAACGGCAGGTAGGCGCCGGAGAACAGCGCCGCATACCAGTCCGGGAAGGCGGCGAACGTGGCCGCCGCCGCGACGATCAGCCACACCTCGTTGCCGTCCCACACCGGTCCGATCGTGTTGAGCAAGACCCGCCGCCCGGTGTCGCCACGGCCAAGTACCGGCAGCAGCATGCCGACGCCGAGGTCGAAGCCGTCCAGGAACAGGTAGCCCACCCAGAAGAAGGCGATCACGCAGAACCAGAACGTAGGCAGAGACATCGGTCGCGCTCCTTTCTCTAGTAGGCGAAGGCCAGCACGTCGTCGGACGGTTTGTCCTGGTCCTCCGGCGGCAACACGCCAGGCAGGCCGGCGCGGACGTAACGCACCATCACGATCGACTCGATCAGCGCGAGCACCCCGTACACCGCGGTCAAGGTGATCACCGAGGTCAGCGCCTCACCGACGGTGATGCCGGAGGAAACGGCCTGCGCGGTGTACATCCACACCCCGTCGATGCCGGTCGGGTTGGGCGCGACCACCCATGGCTGGCGGCCCATCTCGGTGAAGATCCAGCCGAAACTGTTGGCCAGGAACGGAGTCGCGATGCTGGCCAGCGAGAGCCAGACGAACCAGCGGCCCGGTTTGCCCCGCGGAAAACGGCCCTTCCTGGTCAGCCACAACACCGCGACCGCGCCCAGGGCAGCGATGGCGCCGAACCCGATCATCAACCGGAAACCCCAGTAGGTGACGGGGAGATCAGGCACGTAGTCGATCGGCTTGCCAGCGAGTGCGCCCAGGGCCGGATCGTTCGGATAGTTGGTGCCGTACTTGGCTTGGTACTGCGGAATCAGCTCCTGCACGCCCTGCACCTTCGAGGTGAAGTCGCCGGATGCCAGGAAGGAAAGAAGGTAAGGAAGGTCGATACTTTTCACGCTCTCGCAGTTCGGCTTGGCCACGTTGCCGACGGCGAGCACCGAGAAGCTCGCGGGTTGTTCGGTGTGGCACAAGGCTTCCGCGGCGGCCATCTTCATCGGCTGCTGCTGGAACATCAGCTTGCCCTGCTGGTCACCCGAGATCGCGACGGCAGCGAAGGCGGCGATGCCGACCCACGCCCCCAGCTTCAACGAAGCCCGCCACACCGCCCGGCCTTCGGCGTCGTCCTGCTTGGCCCGGTACAGATGCCAGACCCCGATGCCGACCAGGAAGGTCGCGCCCACCGCGAAGCAGCCCGCGACCGTGTGCGGCAGCGCGGCCAGCAACGTCGGGTTGGTCAGCACCGCCCAGATCGAGTTCAGCTCCGGCCTGCCGTGCACCATGGTCACGCCGACCGGGTGCTGCATCCACGAGTTCGCGGCCAGGATGAAGTAGCTCGACGCGATGGTAGCCAGCGAGAAGGCCCACGCGCAGATCAGGTGGATCTTCTTCGGCAACCGATCCCAGCCGAAGATCCACAGCCCGAGGAACGTCGACTCGACGAAGAACGCGACAATGCCCTCCATCGCCAGCGGCGCCCCGAACACGTCGCCGACGAAGCGCGAATAGGAACTCCAGTTCATGCCGAACTGGAACTCCTGCACCAGGCCGGTCACCACGCCCATGGCGAAGTTGATCAGCAGCAGCTTGCCCCAGAACTTCGTCATCGCGTAGTACTTGCGCTTGCCAGTGCGCACCCACGCGGTCTGCATGCCCGCGACCAACACGGACAGGCCGATGGTCAGCGGCACCATCAGAAAGTGGTACACGGTGGTGATGCCGAACTGCCACCGCGCGATCGCGAGCACGTCCACATCGCTCAGTGTTGTCGCGGCACGGGGGTCCCGCCATCCGGCGACGGTCCCGACCACCCGGGACGTTGGTCCCGTTCAGCCGCGACTCGGAGGGCGTCGTCGCCATGTTCGTCGAACTCCAGCCGGTGCCCGGGATCGGCCTGTGACCGGCGCACGTGGATTGGCACAGCGATATCCCCACTCGTGCAACCACGCCGTCGGCACGTCCAGGTAGCCGGCGGCCTCGGCCAGGGTGTTGAGCGGGGTCTGGGGCGATGCGGGATTTCCCCTGCGTGAACAGGTGTACCGAGCTTGCCAGGGCAGGCCCAGTTGGCTACTAGTCAGGCGGGCTGACTGCCAGGACTTCGACCCAGCGTTGGACGAAGCGGCCGTCGTGGTCGGCCCAGCGGGCGGCGGCTTCGGCGGCTTCGTGGTCGCCTGCGGCGGCCACGCGGGCTTGGACGTAGCTGGCGAGGTCGCGGTAGGTCATGTCGACCCGTTCGTGGGTGCTGGACCGGACTTCGGTGAAACCGTTGGCGCGGACGAGATCCGGCAGGCGGCCGCCGAGGAAGGGGTCGCCGCCGGCGGCTCGGCGCAGGCGGTAGTGACCGGCCAGGGCCTGCTCGACGTCGGGGGTGCTCGGGGTGATGTCGGCGCCGCTCCAGTCCGAACTGGATAGTGCGAGCAGGCCGCCCGGCCGCAGCACCCGGCGCAGTTCGGTGAGGGCGGCGGCTGGGTCGGGGAGGTGTTCGAACAGGGCGTGCGCGAACACCACGTCGAGACTGTTGGTGGCGATGGGGAGGGCGTCGGCTCGCGCGGCGGCGAAGTGGGCGGCAGGGGCGGCGGCTTGGGCGAGGGTGAGCTGGCCGGGTTCGCCGTCCATGCCGAGCACGAAGCCGGACAGGCCCGCGGTGATGGTGCCGGGGCCGCAGCCGAGGTCGAGGACGCGCTGATCGCCCGTGAGCAGCGGCAGCACGAAGGCGGCCCGGTCGGCGGCGGTGCGGCCGGTGAGCATGGCCAGCATGTCGGGGGTCCAGCCGGGCGCGTAGTCGGTCATCGGAGAGCCTCCGTGAGGTCGGCGGCGGCCTGGACGACCCTGGGGCCGACCTCGTCATCATCGAGGCGTTGCATGGCGACGACGCCGATGCTGGCGCGCAGTTCGGGGACGCCGCGGACGGGAGCGGCCAGGCCGTAGGCGCCCGCCTGGAGTTCGCCGGTGGAGGTGGCCCAGGGCGCGCCGCTGGCGGGCAGCAGGATGGCGCGGCCTGCTGCTCCTCGGTCGAGCGGGTGACGGCTGCCGACTCGGTAGGCCACGTGGTACGCGGTCCAGGACGGTTCGACGACGGCGATGGCCTGTGCGTCGTCGCCTTCGGCGACGGTCAGGTGCGCGGTGGCGCCGACTTCTTCGGCGAGGGTGCGCAGCATGGGCGCCGCGACCATGCGCAGTTGCGGGACGACCCGTGCGGCGAGGCGGAGCATGCCCAAGCCTAGCCGGACCCGCGAGCCTTCCCTGCGCACCAGGCCGCGCTCCTGCAACGGCACCAGCAGGCGGTAGATGGCCGCGCGGCTGGCGCCGACGGCGGTGGCGAGGTCGCTGATGGTGGGCGCCTCGGATTCGGAGTCGGCGACGGCCTGGAGCACGGCGAGGCCGCGTTCCAGGGTCAGCGAACTCTCCCGGCTGCTGTGTGCGGGCGTGCGGCTGGTGCCGGGCCGGGCGACCTGGCCGAGTCGCGCGCCGCCGACCGAACGTGGAGTCACCACGACAACCGGCCTCCCTTCGCCGGGGCTGATCGCTAGCTGCGGCCCGGTGCGTCGGCCGGGACCACCATGCCGGCGACCTCGGCGATGCCGACGCGCGAGCCGTTGCGGCCCGGTGCGCTGCCGGTGATCACGATCGTGTCCCCGTCCCGCAGGAACGTGCGCCGGCTCCCGTCTGCCAGCGTGATCTCGTCCCTGCCGCCCCAACTGAGTTCAAGGAAGCTACCTCGTTGTCGCACCTCGGGGCCAGACACGGTGCCCGAGGCGAACAGGTCGCCGGGCCGCACGGTGGCCCCGTTGACGGTGATGTGGGCCAGTTGCTGGGCGCAGGACCAGCTCATCGTCTTGAACGGCGGCTGCGAGACGGTGGTCCCGTTCCAGTCAACGGTCAAGTTCACATCAAGGCCCCAGGGGCTGTCCTCGACCAGGTAGGCCTGGAGTTCGTGGTCGGGCAGCGGCAGCTGGACGCGGGCGTCCTGCAGTGCCTCCAGCGGGGTGATCCAGGCGCTGATCGAGGTCGCGAAGGATTTACCGAGAAATGGGCCGAGCGGCTGGTACTCCCAGGCCTGGATGTCGCGCGCCGACCAGTCGTTGACCAGGACCACACCGAACACGTGCTCGGCGACGGCCTTGGTGGGCACCCGCGCGGTCACCGGACCGCCGCAGACGAAGCCGACCTCGGCCTCGATGTCCAGCCGCACGCTCGGCCCGAACGCCACACCGTCCTGGCCTTTGCGCTGGCCGTAGGGGCGGGCGATGTCGGTGCCGGACACGACAACGGTGCCGGCCCGGCCGTGGTAGCCGACCGGCAGGTGGGTCCAGTTCGGCAGCAGGGCGTCGGCGTCCGGTCGGAAGATCTTGCCGACGTTGGTGGCGTGGTGCTTGGACGAGTAGAAGTCCACGTAGTCGGCGACGGTGAACGGCAGCCGGGTGGCCAGCCGGTCGAGCGGGATCTGCTCGACGCCGCGCGGCCGGGTGTTGCTGGCCACGACCTCGCTCAGCCGGGCCCGCAACTCGCTCCAGGTGGCCCGGGACGAGGCCAGCAGTGGGTCCAGGCTGTCCGCGGAGGCCAGGGTGGCCAGTCGGGGACCCAGCACCGCGGACAGGCCGCGCAGCGGCAGGGCGTGGTTGCCGACGCGCACCGCGACCATCGGCCCGTCGCCCGCGTCGATGACGCCGTAGGGCAGCGTCTGCGGGCCGAACGGTTTGTCCGCGCTGAATTCCGGGTCCTCTATCCAGGTCATGACGCACTCCTCGCTGCGCTCGTCGCGGACATGACGGGTCGCTGTGCTTGTCGGTTCGCTCCGCTCACAGGAGGCCGAGCCCTTCCAGGTCGGAGACGGGTTCCGCGAGCGAACAGGAGCCGTAGGAGGCGAACACGGCACGGACCGCGTGGGCCGCGTCGTCCGGCAGGGCGGCGGCCTCGGTGGCCAGTGCCTCGGCATCCTCGCTCTTGAGCGCGTCGCGCACGTCGCCGCCGTGCAGGGCGCGGGCGGTCGCGACGAGGAGGTTGAGGAAGCCGTGGTGGGTGAAGCCGGTCTCCGGGTCGGTGTGCCGCAGCGCGTTGTGCAGCCCGGCCGTCGCCTTGAACGAGCCGCTGGCCGCGGTGACCACGGCGAGGAAGTCGGCGACCGCGTCGACGCTGGGGAAGGCCTCGTTGGACAGGCCGCCGCAGCGCAGCTTGGGCCAGTAGCCGTGTTCGGCGACCCGGCGCACCCCCTCCAGCCAGTCCGGTCCGCCGCGGCGCGGCTCGATGACCCGGACCGCGTCCTCGGGCACGAACTCGGCGACCCGCTCCAGCCACACCTCGTCGACGTCGGAGGGCGCCGGCATCTCGACCATCCGCAGGGCGAGCAGCTCGGTGCGGGATTCGACGATCGACACCGCCTTGGGCACGCCGCCCAGCCCGGTGTCCACGACGAGGGACAGCGCGATCGGTTTGGCCGGTTTGACCTTGATCAGCTCGGTGATCAGCTCGGGCAGCCTGCTGGCCTGACACAGGAAAAGGCCGAGGATCCCGGCGCGATCTCCCACCCGCGATGTCAGGTGTCCGGCCACTGCGTCCGGCATGTTCGCGTTGCCGGGTGGGAACAGGGCGGCATCGTCAACAAGCCGCGCCAGCAGGGGCGGAACACCAAACGGACCTGGCGAACGAAGCTCGGCTGCGCTTGACACGGGTGACACGCTAACGGTGTCAGCCATACGAACAAAGTTGTCCGTTTATCGAACACAGGTGGAGCAATGCCCTACTACCGCAGCGTTGGTGAAATACCCCGAAAGCGGCACACCCAGTTCCGCGCACCGGACGGCAGCCTCTACGCCGAAGAGCTGATGGGCGTGGAAGGTTTCTCCGCTGATTCCGCCCTGCTCTACCACCGCTACGCGCCGACCGCGATCGTGAACGCGGAGGCCGTCGACGACTCGCTCATCGGTGGCAGGCAGACGATCCCCAACCACCCGCTCAAGCCACGGCACCTGCGCAGCCAGGACCTGAAGTTCACGGCGGGCACGGACGCGGTCACCGGCCGGCGGCTGCTGCTCGGCAACGCGGACGTGCGGATCTGCTTCGCGGTCGCGGACACTCCGAGCCCGCTCTACCGCAACGCGGCCGGCGACGAGCTGCTCTACGTGCAGGGCGGCGCGGGCACCATCGAGACCGTCTACGGCGCGTTGTCCGTCGGCGACGGCGACTACGTGGTCATCCCGACCTCGTGCACGTACCGCGTGGTGCCCGGAGGCGCCGAGCCGCTGCGGTTGTACGTGATCGAGGCCAACGGGCACGTCGGCCCGCCCAAGCGCTACCTGGCGAGCAAGGGCCAGTTCCTGGAGCATTCGCCGTACTGCGAACGGGACCAGCGCGGCCCGGCCGAGCCGCTGCTCGTGGAGGGCACCGATGTCGAGGTGCTGGTCTCGCACCGGTCTGGGCTGACTCGCTACACCTACGCCAACCACCCCTTCGACGTGGTGGGCTGGGACGGCTGCCTGTACCCGTGGGTGTTCAACATCCGCGACTTCGAGCCGATCACCGGCCGGATCCACCAGCCGCCGCCGGTGCACCAGACCTTCGAGGGGCCGAACTTCGTGGTCTGCTCCTTCTGCCCGCGCAAGGTCGACTACCACCCGCTGTCGATTCCGGTGCCCTACAACCACGCCAACGTCGACTCGGACGAGTTGATGTTCTACGTGGGCGGCGATTACGAGGCGCGCAAGGGTTCGGGGATCGGCATCGGCTCGCTGTCGCTGCACCCGTCCGGGTTCACCCACGGCCCGCAGCCCGGTGCGGCGGAGGGCTCGATCGGGGTCGACTACTTCGACGAGACCGCGGTCATGATCGACACCTTCCGGCCGCTGGAACTGGGCGAGGCGGCGACCGCGTGTGAGGACCCGCGCTACGCGTGGAGCTGGGCGCGCCGAGGCCCGGACTGGGACTAGCGGTCAGTTCTGGATCTTCACCACGCCCCGCAGCGGGAAGCCGGGCAGGCCGATCGGCACGGTCTGCCCCGGCGCCGCGTCGCCGGCCAGCCAGAGCACACCGGTGGCGCGCAGGTTCGCGGCGAGGTCCAGCGGCAGTCGGGGGAACTCGACGTAGCCGCGCCAGCCGTTGGGCAGGATGATCCGGCCGGTGCCGGTGCGCACGGCCACGTTGGTCGCCGCGTCCCAGGTGTCCAGGCTGACCTGGACCGGCTGCCAGTACGGGGCGTTCGCGTAGCGCCGGAACTGGCGCATCCCGGTGAACCAGCTCCAGCACATCAGCGCGAGCAGCAGGGTTTCCACGATCAGCCAGCCGGCCAGACCCGGATCGGCCTGCGCGAAACCGGCCTTGCTCAGGAAGCCGACGACGAGCCCGTCGAGCAGCGCGAAGATCGCGACCAGGATCAGCATGGTGCGGTTGAACAAACCTCGCGCGTAGCTCAGGCCTGGGTCATCGCCGGGTCGTGGCCCGCTCGGGTAGGCGAGGACCGGTGGCATGCCGGTCGGCGTCGCGTCGGTGACCTCCGCGATGCCCTGCCCGACCGACCCGGCGACCCGGACCAGGGCGCGGCCCCGCGCGTCCGGTCCGCAGATCCACAGCCCGCCGATGCGCAGCAGGGCCTGCCTGCCGGTCCAGTTCAGCCTGCGCAGGCGCAGGGTCAGCTGGCGCTCGTCCAGCGTGATCCGGGCCAGGCACGGCTTGTCCGAGAGCAACGTGGCCGGGGCGGGCCGCCAGGCGAACCGGAACAGCAACGCCTTGCCGCGCCGCAACTGCGGCAGGTGCAGCCACAGCGCGAACCCCTGGGACACCAGCAGCAGCGCGAGCAGGATCCCGGCGAACAGGATGCCCGCGATCTCGTGGCGGACGATGGCCAGCAGCAGGAACCCGCCGAGGACGACCAGGGGCAGCAGACCGAGCAGGCTCCTGCGCAGCAGCGCGGCCCGGACCTCGTGCAGCAGCGCGGTGTTCGGGTCGTCGATGGCGCGGCCGTTGGTCTGCGGGAACACCAGCGGTGGTTGGGCCAGGTCCGGCGCGGGTAATGGGGTCACGGATTGGCCGTCGGCGGGTGACACGAGGATCCTCCAGGGGTGTGATCAGTACATACTTCTCGGGAGGGGCTATCCCTCGACCCGGCGTCCAAGTTAGGCTTACCTAACTCCAGGGAGGTGAGCGCATGAGCCAGGCCGTTCGGCGACCACCCGTACCCCAACCCGCCGAAAGGGCGCGGACGATCGCCGCCAGGGGCGGCCGTGCCGTACTGCTCCGCTCCGAGATCGATCAGGACGCCGCGTCAGCGGATCGGATCGAACCACACCTGCACCACATGCACACCGACGGCACGGTGACCGTGCTGCTCGCCGACGACCACCCGCTGCTGGCCGCAGCCCGCGCCGGGCGGCTGCCCGCCATGGTCGAGGTGGCCGACCGCGCCCCGGTCGAGCTGCGCGAGCCGGTGCGCGCCCTGTTGTGGGTGACCGGGCTGCTGACCGCGCTGGATGCCGTACAGGGCCGGGAACAGGCGCTGCTGGTGGCCGAGGAGCGCGCCGACAGCAGGCTGCTCGACGTCGGGCACGGCTACAGCGTGCTGCGGCTGACCCCGGCCTCGCTGGTGCTCGCCGACAGCGAGGGCACCTCGTCGCTGGCGCCCGCGGAGTTCGCGGGCGCGACCCCGGACCCGTTCTGCGAGTACGAGGACAACTGGCTGCGTCACCTGGACTCGGCCCATCGCGACGTGGTCGGCATGCTCACCCGGCTGCTGCCGGAAACGCTGCGCGGCGGCAACGTGCGCCCGCTCGGCCTGGACCGCTACGGCCTGCGGCTGCGCGTCGAGGCCGAGAGCGGCGACCACGACGTGCGGCTGGCCTTCTCGAACCCGGTGGACACGCCCAAGGGACTGGCGATCGAGCTGCGCCGGATGGTCGGCTGCCCGTTCCTGGCCAGGACCCGCGAGCGCTGACCGGGCTGGACTAGCTGTCGGCCAGTTCCGGTGGGAAGCCGCCGGTGGCGACCGGGCCCCAGCGCCGCGGGGTGATGCGCAGCAGGCATTTGCCCTGGCGGCGCATGGCTTCCCGGTACTCGTCCCAGTCCGGGTGCTCGCCGGCGATCACCCGGAAGTACTCGACCAGCGGCTCGAGCGCCTCGGGCAGGTCGAGCACCTCGGCGGTGCCGTCCACCTGCACGTAGGGGTCGTTCCAGTCGTCGGAGAGCACGCAGACCGAGACCTGGGGGTCGCGGCGGGCGTTGCGGATCTTGGCGCGCTGCGGGTAGGTGGAGATCACGATCCGGCCCTCGGCGTCGACCCCGTAGCTGACCGGGGACATCTGCGGGGAGCCGTCCTTGCGCCGGGTGACCACGATGGCGCGGTGGCGGGGGCGGAGGAATTCGAGGAGCTGCGCCGCGTCCACGGCGTCGGCGGTGGCAAGTTTGGGCACCTCACCACGCTAGTCTGCGGGCGTGCCGAACGTTGTCCGGGACTGGCTGCGGCCCGCCTCACCCAATGGGATCGTCGGCATCGAACCGGAGCAGCGCCGGGCCACCGGGCTCGAGCTGCTGATCGTGTTCGCGGCCACGCTGGGCTGGTCGGGGTTGCGCAGCCTGATCTCGCTGCTGGACTCGCTGGCCTCGCCGGTCGCGTTGAACAAGCAGCAGGCGCTGCTGAACCCGTCGCTGGCCAAGGTGCACCTGCTCGACCTGTTCGCGCAGCTCGCCGATGCGCTCCAACTGCTGGCCTGGGGCTCGCTGGGCGCGTACCTGGTCTACCGGGCCGGGCTGAAACTGGCCGAGATCGGGCTGGACCGGAGCCGGATCGGCAGCGATGTGCTGCGTGGCGTCGGACTGGCCGCGTTGATCGGCATTCCGGGGCTCGGTTTCTACCTGCTGGCCCGCACCATCGGCATCAACCTGACCGTGGTGCCCGCCGGACTGTCCGACACCTGGTGGCGGGTCCCGGTACTGGTGATCTCGGCGGCGGCCAATGCCTGGGCCGAGGAGGCGCTGGTCGTCGGCTACCTGCTGACCCGGTTGCGGCAGCTGGGGCGCACGGAGAACACCAGTCTGGTGATCTCGGCCGTGCTACGCGGGTCGTACCACCTCTACCAGGGGTTCGGCGGGTTCATCGGCAACATCGTGCTCGGCCTGGTGTTCGGGCGGGTGTGGCAGAAGACCAACCGGCTCTGGCCGATGGTGCTCGCGCACACGATCCTGGACGTGGTTTCTTTCGTCGGCTACGCGCTGCTGGCCGGCAAACTATCGTTCTTGCGTTGAACGACGTTTCTGGTTAACAAATCGATGCTCGCAACTCTCTTGAGCACCGATATGAATCGAAATCGGGCTCGTACACGCAGCAATTGTGTCAAGTGGCGCTAGCCTTCTCCGGGTGAGCAACGAAACCCCTCGGGTGGACAGCGAAGTCGGGCCGCTGCGCACGGTGCTGCTGCACCGGCCCGGCCCGGAACTCAAGCGGCTCACCCCACGCAACAACGACCAGCTGCTGTTCGACGGGATCCCGTGGGTGGATCGCGCGCAGGACGAGCACGACGCGTTCGCCGAGGTGCTGCGCGGGCGCGGCGTCGAAGTGCTGCTGCTGATCGACCTGCTGGTCGAGGCGCTGGCCGATCCGCGGGCGCGCACCGCGGGCGTGCTGTCGGTGATCGACGAGCGCAGGCTGGGCGACGACCTGGCCGACGCGCTGCGCGCCCATCTCCAGCAGATGGCGCCGGCGCAGCTGGCGACGGTGCTGACCGCGGGCATGACCTTCGAGGAGCTGCCCGGCTCGGACGGCATGTCGCTGGTGCGCCGCATGCACCACCGGCACGACTTCGCGGTCGACCCGCTGCCGAACCTGTTGTTCACCAGGGACTCCTCGGTGTGGATCGGCGATCGGGTGGCCATCTCCTCGCTGGGTCTGCCCGCACGTCGCCGCGAGTCCGCGATCACCGACCTGATCTACGCCTACCACCCGCGCTTCGCGCACACCGCCCGCGCCTACGGCGCGCATTCCGCCCCGGTCGAGGGCGGCGACGTGCTGGTGATCGCGCCGGGCGTGCTGGCCATCGGCGTCGGCGAGCGGACCTCGCCTGCCGGGGCGGAGTCACTGGCGCGTTCGGCGTTCACCGACGGCCTCGCGCACACCGTGCTCGCGCTGCCCATCGCGCAGGAGCGGGCCACCATGCACCTGGACACGGTGTGCACCATGGTCGATTCGGACGCGGTGGTGATGTACCCGGCGATCCGCGACACGCTCTCGGCGTATTCGATGCGCCCGGACGGCGCGGGCGGGCTCAAGGTCGACGGGCCGCGACCGTTCCTGGCGGCGGCGGCCGAGGCGATGGGGATCGAGCGGTTGCGGGTGATCGACACCGGGCTCGATCCGGTCACCGCCGAACGCGAACAGTGGGACGACGGCAACAACACGCTGGCGCTCGCGCCCGGCGTCGTCGTCGCCTACGAGCGCAACGTCGAGACCAACGACCGGCTGGAGGCGGCCGGCATCGAGGTGTTGCGGATCTCCGGTTCGGAACTCGGTTCCGGGCGGGGTGGTCCGCGTTGCATGTCGTGCCCGATTGACAGGGCGCCGCTGTAGGGTCGGCTTCGTGCGCTATCGCAGGCTGGGGAACAGCGGAACGGTCGTCTCGAATCTGGCGCTCGGCACCATGACGTTCGGCGCGGCAACGCCGGAGGAGGGCGCGTTCGCCCAACTCGACGCGTATCTGGCTGCCGGCGGCACGCTGGTCGACACCGCGGACGTGTACGTCGGCGGGGAGTCGGAGCGGATCGTCGGGCGCTGGCTGGCCGCCCGTTCTCCGGACGTGACCGACCGCATCGTGCTGGCCACCAAGGGCCGCTTTCCCACCTCGGCCGATCCGAACGGCGTCGGCCTGTCGCGTCGGCATCTCTCGCGCGCGCTGGACGCGTCGCTGGTGCGGCTCGGCGTGGATGTGATCGACCTGTACCAGGTGCACGCCTGGGATCCGCTGACCCCGATCGAGGAAACCCTTGGCTTCCTTGACGATGCGGTGCACGCGGGCAAGATCCGGCACTTCGGCCTGTCCAACTTCACCGCCTGGCAGCTGCAGAAAACCGTTGACCTGGCACGGTTCTCCGGCCAGGCCACGCCGATCTCCCTTCAGCCGCAGTACAACCTGCTGACCAGGGAACTGGAGTGGGAGATCGTGCCCGCGGCGCAGGAGAACGGGCTGGGCCTGCTGCCCTGGTCGCCGCTGGCCGGTGGCCTGCTCACCGGCAAGTACCAGCCGGACACCGCCCCGGGCGAGGACACCCGCTACGGCGACGGTTCCCCGCAACCGGCCCGCTACATGTACGGCAGGCGCACGGCGGCCGAGCGGACCTGGGCGATCCTGGACGCGCTCGGCACGATCGCGGCCAAGCGCGAGGTGAGCAACGCGCAGATCGCGCTGGCCTGGGTCGCGGGCCGTCCCGCGGTCAGCTCGGTGATCCTCGGTGCGCGCACGCTGGAGCAGCTCACCGACAACCTGGCCGCGGCCGACCTGGTGCTCACCGCCGAGGAGAACGAAACGCTGGACACGGTCAGCGACCCGGAGCCTGCGGACTACCCGTACGGCCGATTCGGCAGCTTCCAGCGCACCCGGCCGATCACCGGCGGCCGCGGCGAGTTGAGCTAACCCACCTCTTCGATTTCCTCGACGCCGGGCAGCGGCAGGGACCGGGTGGGGACCGGCGTGCCGACCACCACCGACGACGTGGTGGTGCCGTGCATCATGAACCGGTCGAGCAGGTCGGCGAGCTGGTCGAGGCTCGGGATGTGCACCTTGATCAGGAAGCAGTCCTCGCCGGTGACCCGGTAGCACTCGACCACCTCGGGCACGGTGCTCACGAATGTGGCGAACCGGTCCAGCCTTCCGGTGGTGATCTTGAGCCGGACGAACACGGTCACCGGGTAGCCGAGCGCGACCGGGTCGACCCGCAGCGCGTAGCCGCTGATCACGCCGGACTGCTCCAGCCGCTGAACACGTTCAGTGACCGCCGGTGCGGACATGCCCACCTGCCTGGCCAGCGCTGACATGGCGATCCGGGGGTCGGCCTGGAGCTCGGCGAGCAGCCGGACGTTGACATCGTCCAGGATTTGGCCACCGTTCGTAACCTTGTAGGCCGTCCCCGTGTTCAACCTTGGTTTTGTCGGCAAATTAACGCGCCCACCTTCGATATTCACTTCAGTTTCCGGTCCGATCCTTCGATGATGGTAACCGTAAGGAGGAGACATGACGATGTTCAAGCAGGCCTGGCACTGGGTGCGGGACGCCGTCGAGGAACAGAGTGAGTTGCAGGAGCGGCTGGCCCTGCTGAACCGGCCGTGGGCCGAGGAGTACCTGCACTGGTCGCCGATCGACGGCACGCTGCACGGGCACCTGATGCCGCCGCGCGGCTGGCGCCGCTACAGCGTGACCCGGCACGGCTGGTGCCAGGGCCACCTCAAGCTCTGAGGAGCTTCGTTTGGCGGCTCAACCACGACAAACGGTATGTTCGGCGACATGGCAGTGAGCGCGAAGAAAATCGTTGGAAAAGTTTCCGCATTTCACACGCTGTTGCAGGAGCAGGTGCGCAACGAGCTGACCGCGGCTCAGCAGTACCTCGCGGTGGCGGTGTGGTTCGACAAGAGCGATCTGCCGCAGCTGGCCCGGCACTTCTACCGGCAGTCGCTGGAAGAGCGCAACCACGCCATGATGATCGTGCGGTACCTGATCGACGTCGGGATCGACGTGACCATCCCGGGCGTCGACGAGGTGCGCAACGAGTTCACCGAGGCCGCCGAGGTGGTCGCCCTTGCCCTGCAACAGGAACGCGACGTCGCCGACGAGGTCAACACGCTGGTGAAGGCCGCGCGCGAGGAGAACGACTACACCGGCGAGCAGTTCATGCAGTGGTTCCTGGCCGAGCAGGTCGAGGAGATCGCGCAGATGTCCACCCTGCTCACCGTGATCAAGCGCGGCAAGGGCAACCTGTTCGACGTGGAGAACTTCCTGGCCCGCGAGGCACTCGCCGACGCGGCCCCGGACGCGAGCGCCCCGCGCGCGGCAGGCGGCGCTCTCTAGTAACCAAGGCAGGCCTCGTCGGTGCGGCCGAGCCCGATGGACACCACCGTGCCCTGACTGTCCACAGTGAACCGATAGGACAGGCCGAGCTGGCCCGGCACCGGCGCGAGCTGCACATTGCCTTTGCGGGCAGGCAGATCCGGGTAGTCAGTGCGGATCATTGAGGCCTGGGAGCCGACGCCGACTCCTTCCGGGGTCAGGACGCCCGGCGGCGCGATGATCTCCTGCACGCCCTGCTGCGCCCTCGGGCTGACGTAGACCTTGATCGACGTGCCGGTGGCCGCCGCCGCCGACGGTCTGCTCTGGGTCGGCGCGAGGTAGGTGTAGACCGAGCAGCCCGCGACCGCGTTGTCCTGGGTGTTCACCAGGCCAGTGCCCATCGCCTGCTTACCGGTCATGCCGATGAACAGGTCGCCGTAGCCGGTCGGGCCGAGCACGGTCGGCTCGTTCGCGGGCAGGTTCACCCTCGGCGGGGCCGGACGCGGCGCGAGCTGCTCCGGTGTCGAGGGCTGCGAACTGATCGGCAGGCCCGGTTGGCTGCCGGTCTGCACCTGGCCCGGTGGGAGCGCGCGGCCGGCGAACAACCCGCCGGCCAGCAGTACCGCCGCGACGCCGAGCGCGCCGCCGGTCGCCAGCAGCGTGGTGCGCCTGCGCCGCCGCCGTTTCGCGCCCGCCACCACCGAGGCCACCGCGTCCTCGCCGACCGGAACCGCCAAGCCCTGATCCGCGAACAACCCGCGCAGGTCGGCAGCCAGATCGTCATCGTCCGGGGTCATGCCGACCTCCCCTCGGTCAGTTCCGCGCGCCGGGCCCGCAGCGCGTGCATCGCTTTGCTCGCCTGGGATTTCACCGTGCCGGTGCTGACCCCGAGCGTGTGCGCGATCTCCACTTCGGACAGTCCGTCGTAGTAGCGCAGCACGATCACCGCGCGCTGGCGGGGCGGCAGTTCGCGCAGTGCTCGCCAGAGCGGTTCGGACTCGAACCGGTCGGCCTGGTAGACCGCGTTGCCCTCGGGCGCCTCGGCCACCAGCCGTTCCTGCTTGTGCCGCCGCCAGCGGCTGATGTTCGCGTTGGTCATCGCCCGGCGCGCGTAGGCGACCGGATCACCGGTCCTGCGCACGATCGTGTTCCAGCGCGAACCGAGCTTCTCCAGCACGGTCTGCACCAAATCGGCGGCGTCGTGCGGATTGCCGGTCAGCGCGTGGCCGTAGCGCAGCAGACCGGGCATGGCGGCGCGCACGAACTCGACGAAGTCCGTGCCGTCGGCCATCCGTTCCTCTCGCGGTTGCCGCGCGGGCAGCGCGGTTGCCGGTGCTCCCACGGCAGGTACACGCGCGGGCAGCCGATCAGGTTGCCTCGAACCTCGCCAGTGACGCAGGTAACTCGAAGCCGCCGTCGGCGCGGGGAGGGAAGTCGTGCACAGCGAGCACGGCCGAGACCGGGATCGGCCCGTAGGCGTGCGGGAACCAGGGGCCGGACGGGTCCTCGCCGTCGCCCGGCTCCCAGCGCAGCGGCACGCCGAGGCGGCTCGGGTCGAGTTCCAGCAGCAGCAGGTCCGGCCTGCCCGCGAACAGCCGGTTCGCGGGCAGGTGCACGGTGCCCGGGTCGGAGCAGTGCATGAAGCCGGCGTCCGCCAGCGACGGCGCGGTGACCGCGCCGGCCGCGCCGGCCGTTTCCCAGTCGGCGCGGCTGATGATGTGCAGGATCACCGCAACGTGACCTGGCGGCCGCGCAGACCGTCGCGGGCGCGGCGCTCGGCCTCGGTGATCGGCTCGGTCTCCAGCGAGGCCAGCGCCTTGTCCAGGCGTTCGCCCAGCGCGGCGGCCGGCTCGTCCCATTCCCGGGCGTGCATCTCGCGGTCCAGGTCCCACACCGGCACCAGCACGCCGTGCGCGCGGAACGAACCGGCGAACCGGGAGCCCTCGCCGAGATCGAGTTCGCCGCGCGCGGCGAGCCGCGCCATCGCCGTGAGCAGGTTGTCCTCCGGCTCCGGCCGCACCCAGCGCAGATGCGCCTTCTGACCGGCGTCCACCCAGTAGGCGGCCTGCACGCCGTTGAGGCGATCGGTCGGCAGGATCGCGGCGTTCGCGCGCTCGAGGGACAGCGCGACGTCGCCGGTCGGCTCGGAGCTGTCCTCCGGCATCCACCAGGTGAAGTCCGGGTGCAGTTGCGGGTTGAGCTGAGCGGCCGGGTCGATCAGGTCGACCAGCTTCTCGGCGTCCTCCGGCGGGGTGTCGTCCTGCGGGAGGACGGAGAGCACGTCGCCCGGCTTGGCGTTCAGCGCCCAGCGGATGCTGCGCGCGACGTCGCGGCCGACGTCGTTGGAGTGGATCTGCACCTGCATGCCGACGAAGGCCCGACCATCGGAGCGGACCAGCGCGGCAGCGGCCACCGGCAGCACCGTGGCCAGCGTGACCTCGCGCTCGGGGGAGCCGAGCAGGGGCAGCGGCGCGGTGGCCGACGGGACGAACTCGCGCAGCGCGACCAGCTCGCACTCGGCGGCCAGACCGCCGAACGGGCGGGCGACGATGACCTCGGGCGGACCGCCTGCCGCGCCGTGGCACGCCTTGTAGCGCCGGCCCGAGCCGCACGGGCAGGGCTGGCGCGGGTTGAGCCCTTCCCGCTCCTTCGCCGTGTGCTTGACCGCCGTCCGCTTGGACACCTGGTCTCCTTCGCCGCTGGAAAAGTCTGATTCGCCAAGGAGGTTAGCCGTCCAGGGTGCGCCGCGTCGCCACCGGGGAGTTGGTGGCCAGGTAGCGCACGCCCAGCCGCTGGCACAGCGCGATGTCGGCGGGATCGTCCACGGTCCACACGTAGGTCTCGTGGCCGCGCGAACGGGCCCTGGCCACGTAGCCGGGATCGGCCCTGAGCAGGTGGATGCCGGGGCCGGTCAGGTCGGCCCAGGGCGGCAGCGAACCGTCCTTGCGCAGCGGTTGGATCGAGTTGAGCAGCAGCACCGTCGGCAGCAGCGGCGCGTTGCGGTGCATGCGGCGCACCGCGCGGGCCGAGAAGGACATCATCAGCACCCGCGACTCGTCCTTGGTCGCCGGTTTGGCCAGCCCGTAGCGGGACAGCGTGGCGAGCAGCTTCGCCTCGACCAGGCCCGCGTAGCGGACCGGGTGCTTGGTCTCGACGAACAGCGTGACCGGGCGGGGTGCGGCCACCACCAGGTCGAGCAGCGCCTCGAAGGTGAGCACGCCGCGTTCGGACTCGACCCCGAACCCCAGTTCGTTGAGGCGAGCGAGGTCCAGGACGCTGACCACGCCCTGCCCGGAGGAGGTGCGGTTCACCGTGCGGTCGTGCACGCACACCAGGTGGCCGTCACGGCTCAGCCGCACGTCGCACTCGACGCCGTCCGCGCCCTGCTCGATGGCCAGCTGGTAGGCGGCCAGGGTGTGTTCGGCCAGATGCGCCGACGCGCCCCGGTGGGCGACGATCAACGGACTGGTCAACGCGCGGAACCCGCCGGGCGGCCCGGGCGCAGTTCGGGTGCTGGCGCATCCCGCACGGCGACGACCTGGCCGACCGCGATGGCGGGCGCGCCGGCCGGCGCGAGCAGGCCGGTGATCATCCGCAGCACCAGGATGGTCAGCACCGCGACTCCGACCGCGACCAGGTCGGTGGCGGCGTGCCAGAGCACGTCGTCGGCCCTGGCCTGCAGGCTGGTGCGCAGACCGAGCACGAGCGTGCCGATGGCCAGCACCTCGCCGACGACCCAGCCCGCCCACCAGGCCAGCACCAGCCGGGAGGGCTTGGGGCGCGCGGTGGGCGCGGCGCCCAGCGCGACGTGTTCGAGTTCGGCCAGAACGCTGCCCGCCACGAACAGGTTCAGCACCGGCAGCAGCACGCCGAGCAGCAGCTGCCAGGTCGGCCGGGCCGGGGCGTAGCCGCTGACCTTGGCGGCCAGCTCACCGGCCAGCAGCAGCCAGCGCACGGTCAGCGCGAGCACCACCAGGCCCAGTACGGCGGCCAGCAGCGCGCTGATCAGCACCACCGTGTCGCACACGGACACCACCGACGCGGACAGTGCCTCGTCGCGGCCGAGTACCAGCAGCGTGTACCGCCAGATCTCGCCGCCCGCGGCGACCAGCGCGCTCAGGCCGAGCGCCCAGAGCAGCAGTTCGGTCAGCGCGGACTGCCGGGCCAGCCGGGCCGGGGTGGCCTCGGGCCGGTGCACGGTGCCGGGCACCGAGCTGCTGGCCCGCCAGGCCAGCCTGGGCAGGCCCCAGCGCGGCGCGGCCGGGTAGGCGGGCGGGCCGCTGTAGGGCGCGGGTCTCGGCTTGGGGCGCGGCACGTTGGAGACCCCGGGCGGCGGAGTGGCCACCCAGGTGAACCATTGCGTGCCCGGGTACCCGCTCGGCTCGCGGCGGTAGGGCTGCTGATACGGCTGGACCATCGATGGCGTCAGATGACGGTCGGCTCGGCGCCCGGGGTCTCGCCCACCATCGGCTTGCCCGCCGCCTGCCAGGACTGCATGCCGCCATCCACGTTGGTGGCGTCCCAGCCGTTGGCGTTGAGGAAGGCGGTGGCGCGGGCCGAGCGGCCACCCGCGCGGCAGACCACGTAGAGCGCGTTGTCGGCGGGCAGTTCATCCAGGCGCGCGGCCAGGTCACCGAGCGGGATGTGCAGTGCGTCCGGGGCGTGACCGGCGGCCCATTCGTCGTCCTCGCGGACGTCGAGCAGGGTGGTGGTCGCGGGCAGCTCGTCGGCGACCTCGGCAACGGTCACGGAGGGCACGGTCTGAGGGTTCACCCCCTGAGCTTGCCACGTGCGGTGTTGGCGTGCGGTGTTGCCGACCTCACCCGAGGGTGGCCATCTCGATGGCCAGGTTGACCAGCTGGGTCATGCTCACCGGCGGCTGCCCGGTAGGCCGCAGGGGTGTGCTGCCGGAAGCCGAGGTCGTGGACGCGACTTCCTGGTTCGCGTAGGCGGTCAGGTCGGTCGCGTTGATCGCCTCGGTCACGTCGTAGCGCACGCCGCTGTCGCTGTAGGTCTGGACGCGCAGGAACGTGGTGTGCGTGCCCGGGGCCGGTCCCTTGGATTCGTACTCGTTGATCAGCGGGAACTTGCCGTAGGGCCGGTCGACGAGGATCCCGAAGCAGGTCGCGGGCATGTTGGCCTGCGCGCTGTCCACCTGGGCGGCGATCGAGGCCGGCCCGCTGTAGTAGGTCGCCGACACGGTCACCAGATCGAGCTGACCGTGCGAGACGACCGCCGCCGACATCGCGGCGTCCTGGTCGACGTCGGGCAGCGCGTCGGCGACCGCCGGGGTGAACTGGCTGACGCTGGAGTAGCCGTACGCGCGGATGCCGGCGAGGAAGGCCTGGTTCTGCTTGTCGTTGAGGTGCGCCCACTTCGACGGGAGGGCGAGACCCGGGTACACGCACGGCCCCTCGGCGTAGGCGCTGCGCGGCACCCCGGACGGGGCCGGGTTCGGCGTGGTGGTGATGGTCTGCGCGGTGACCGGCAGCGAGCTGGACGACCCGTTGGCCGCGCTCACCCGCTGCGGGCCACCCAGCTTGCCGAGCATGGTGGCGCCCAGCGCGACCGCGGCGATCAGCAGCACCGCGGCGGCCGAGGCGCTGATCACCTGCAACCGGGCCCTGCGCTTGCCGCGCTGCACGATCTCGGCGAGGTCGGTGCGCACCGGGGGCACCAGTTGCTCGTCAACGGCGGCGAGCAGCGCTTCGCGCACCCGGTCCTCGTCGTCGTTCTCCTGCATGTGTCTCACCCCAATCGCGCGACGGCTCGTAGTTCCAGTGGTTGTCCTGCCACGTCCTGATACGCGGTCCGCAGCGCGGCCAGGCCCCGCGAGGTCTGGCTTTTCACCGTGCCGGTCGAGCAGCGCAGCGTCTCGGCCACCTGCTCGATGGACATGTCCTGCACGAACCGCAGCACCAGCACGGCCCGCTGGCCCTCCGGCACCTTGTGCAGCGCGGCGAACAGCGCGTGCCGCTCGTCGATCTGCGTCTCGACCGACGCGATCGGCGAGTCCGGCACCTCGGCGACCGCCTGTTCCTTGGCCCGCCCCCGACGCTTGGTGTCCAGGAAAGTCCTGGTCACCACCGTACGCAGGTAGGCCTCGGCGGTTTCCGGGCGGACCCGGCCCCAGTGCGCGTACATCCGGACGAAGGCGGTCTGCGCGATCTCCTCCGCCTCGTTCCAGTTGCCGCACATGGCGTAGGCGATCCGGCGGGCCGGGGTGAACCAGGCGGCGAAGAAGTCCGCGAACTCGTCGGCCTTCAGAGTCTTCCCGGTCTTCCCGCGATTGGGCGCGCGTTCGGCAGTCCGCGACCACCTGCTCATACACCCTCCGCCCGCTACGCCTCGTTACTAGATACGCGCCACGCCGCGGGAGGGTTGCTCCGGGAGCCGAAAAAGGTTCAGCGGCGGTGGTGGCGGCCGTCGACGATGCGCTCCTGCTCGTCGGTCGCGCCGAAGCGGTCGATGTCGCGGTCCTGGATGAAACCGAGCGGGTCGGGCGCGTGCATGCGCAGCAGCAGCCTGCTCACGTCCGGCGGCCGCCGGTTCTGGGTCGCCTTGCTGACCAGGTAGACGGTGGCGAACGCGGCGGGCACGGTGACCAGCGCGGGCTGCACCACCAGCCACGGCGCCCAGCCCCCGGTGTACTCGCTGACCACGTTGAGCACCAGCGCGGTGATGACCAGGCCGCCGCCGACCACGATGCCCGCGGCCGCGCCGACCCAGGTCAGCTTCGGCCACCACACTCCGGCCAGCAGCACCGGGCAGAACGTGGACGCGGCCAGCGCGAAGGACATGCCCACCGACAACGACACCTCGGTTGGCGGCAGCGCGATGGCCAGCCCCGTCGGCACCGCGGCGGCGATCACCGTGGCCACCCGGAAATCGCGCACCCGGCCGGGCAGCGCCTCGGTCGACAGCACCCCGGCGATGCTCACGATCAGCCCGGAGGAGACCGACAGGAACGCGGCGAACGCACCGGCCACGATGATCGCGGCCAGGATCTCGCCCACCGGGCCGGGCAGCACCGTCGTCGGCAGCAACAGAATCGCCGCGTCGGTCTGGCCGGTCACCAGCAGCTGCGGCACGTAGAGCCGGGACAGCACGCCGAGCGCGGTCGGGAACAGGTAGAACAGGCCGAGCAGCAGCAGCACATGCAGGGTGGTGCGGCGGGCGGCCTTGCCGTTCGGGTTGGTGTAGAAGCGGACCAGCACGTGCGGCAGGCCCATGGTGCCCAGGAACAGCGCCAGGATCAGCGAGTACGTGGTCAGCAGGGTGGACAGGCCACCGTCCTGCGGGCGCAGCCACAGCGTGTTGGTCGGCGGCGCGCCGACCACGTTCGGCACCGCCGAGCCCTTGCCGAAGCTGAGCGTGGTGCCCTTGTCCACGTCGTGGTTCTGGCCGGGAGACCAGAACACGATGCCCTTGGCCGGCTGGTGGTCGATGGTGCCGTGCGCGGTGAACCGGACCGCGTCGTGCGCCTGGAGAACCACCGGCGTCTCGACGGTTACCGTGCGGTCCTGCGCCAGCACCGGTGCCACGTCGCCGCTGATCGAGGGCTGCGCCGCGTGGTTGGTGAGGAACACGGCGATCAGCACGAACGTGGGCACCAGCAACGCGAACAGCTTCACCCAGTACTGGAAGGCCTGCACCACGGTGATGGAGCGCATGCCGCCGCCGAAGACGTTGATCGTCACCAGCGCGACGACCACCACCTCGCCGACCCAGCCCGGCACCGGCATGATCGTCTGCAGGGTCAGCCCGGCCGCCTGCAACTGCGGCAGCAGATAGGCGATGCCGATCAGCACCACGAACACGGTGCACAACGTGCGCAGGCTGGAGGAGCCCAGCCGGGCTTCGGCGAAGTCGGGCACGGTGTAGGCGCCGGAGCGGCGCAGCGGCGCGGCCACGAACAGCAGCAGCGCGAGGAAGCCCGCGGTGAATCCGACCCCGTACCAGAGCGAGTCGACGCCGTTGGAGAAGACCAGCCCGGCGATGCCGAGGAAGGACGCGGCCGAGATGTACTCACCGGTGATCGCCGCCGCGTTGCGGCGGGAGCGCACGATGCGCCGGGCGAGCAGGAAGTCGGCCGTGGTGTTGGCCCGCCGCGAACTGTGAAAGCCAAGGTAGAACGTGACGACACCGATGACGACGATGCCGCCGATGGCCCACGGGTTCAGTTCCACGTATCCGCTCTGGGGGTTCCGGCGCTAGCCAAGGACGTCGACTCCGAAAACGTCAGCTCTCGACCATGTTCACGAAGTCCTTTTCGTGCCGCTCGGCAAGGCGGTTGTACCAGTAGCCGATGCCGAACAGCACAGGAAAGGGTAGGACGCCCAGCAGCACCCAGGACAGGCGGAGCCCGAATACACACAGATTGGCGAACGTGGGCGAGAGGTAGAAGGCCAGCGGCAGCCCGGCCAGTGGGATACCGACCAGCGCGGCGAGGCCGATCGCCATCCGCAACTGGGCCCGGACCAGGTTGCGGACCAGGGCCTCACCGACGCTGGTCTGCTCCTCCAGTTCGGTGATGGTGCGCAGCACGGTGACCGGGTTGCGCGAGTCGTTGAGCACGACCCGCTTGCGCCGCGGCGGTTTGCCCGTCTCCTGCGCGGGCGTGTCCTTGGCGCCGCTCCCGCTGGCATGTTTGCTCACGGGCCCCAGCCGTTCTTGGGCGAGCGCACCAGCCGGTCCTTGAGCTGGCGGGTGTGCCTGCGGCTGACCGGCAGCTCGCGCTCGTTGTCGCCGATGATCACGGTGTAGCCGGAGGGTCCCATCCGCAGCTCGGTGATCAACCCGACCGCGACCAGGAACGAGCGGTGGATGCGCACGAACCCGGCCTCGGTCCAGCGTTCCTCCAGCTGCGCCAGTGGAATCCGCACCAGGTGCGAGCCGTCCGCGGTGTGCAGCCGCGCGTAGTCGCCCTGCGCCTCGACCCAGCGCACGGCGGCGCGCGGGATCAGCTTGGTGGTGCCGGCCAGCTCGACCGGGATCACCTCGTCGTCGGTCGGGTCCAGCGACGGCATGCCGGGCGCGCTCTCGCGCGGCACCCACTTGGCCAGCACCCGGTCGACCGCCTTGTTCAGCCGTTCCTTGGTCAGCGGCTTGAGGATGTAGTCGACCGCGCCCAGCTCGAACGCCTCCACCGCGACGTCCCCGACCCCGGTGACGAACACCAGCGCGGGCGGCGGCTTCAGCTCGGCGAGCGCCATGGCCAGTTCCACCCCGGACAGGCCGGGCATGTTGACGTCGATGAACACCGCGTCGACCGGGGCGAGCCGGGCGCGCTTGCGCGCGGCCACCTCCGGATCACCGCCGCCGATCACGCTCAGCGCTTCCGCGGCGTCTCCAGCGGAGAGAGCCCGCCGGATGTTCGGGTTCTGCTCCAGCATGAACACGAGTTCATCCAAGCCGTGCGGCTCGTCGTCAACGGCCAGCACGACAAGACCTGGGGTGCCATCACGAGTACTCACTGTGACGCGAATCTTGCCTACTCACCGGGCCCGCTGTCCACCGTCAATCGACCCCCGGGTGGGTGACGATGGCCGCGTTCGGTGAGTTGTGCGCCCTTTGGGCTGGTTGCGCCGATGGGCCGGCCGGAAGTTCGCTGCTCAGAGACCGAACCGTGACCACGCGGCGCGGTGCTCCAGTCCGGCCAGCAGCGTGTCCACCGGGGATTCGCCGAGGCCGAACCGTGCTGCCGCGCCACCGATCCCGAGCCGCGCGAGCAGCGGGCGCCGTGGTTCGGCGGTGACGATGTGTGCGTCGCCGAAGCGCTTGGCCAGCACGCCGCGCATGGTGCCCAGCCCGTCGACGAGGCCGAGTTCGGCGGCGCGCTTGCCGGTCCACACCTCGCCGTTGAACAGGTCCTCGTCGCTGCCGGTCAGCTTGCCGCCGCGGCGCTGTTTGACCAGGTCGATGAACTGTTCGTGCAGTTCGGCGTGCAGGCCGCGCAGCCAGGCGACGTCCTCGTCGGACTCCGGGCCGAACGGGTCCAGCCGCACCTTGTGCGTGCCCGCGGTGTGCACCCGCCGCTGTACGCCGAACCGGTCGAGCAGCCCTTCGAAGCCGAATCCGGCGCTGACCACGCCGATCGAGCCGACCATCGAGGTCGCGTGCGCGTAGATCTCGTCGGCCGCGCAGGCCAGCCAGTACCCGCCGGAGGCCGCCACGTCCTCGCAGAACGCCAGCACCGGCACCTTCTTGTCGGCGGCCAGCTGCCGGATGCGCTCGGTGACCAGCGCGGACTGGGTCGGCGCGCCGCCCGGCGAGTTGATCGCCAGCGCGACCGCGAGCAGCCGGTCGTGGTCGAACGCGCGCTTGAGCGCGGACTCGACCACGTTGAGGTTGATGGTCCCCCGGGAGACCGGAGAAGGATTGGGACTGATCACGCCCTGCAACCGCACCACTGCCACCACCGGCCGCCGGTCCACCCGCTCGTTGATCACCGGCAGCCGGGCGGCCAGCTTCTCCGTCATGTTCATGACTCGAACATACGGAATTTCAATCTCAGCCGATGGCGGGCAGCTGCGTTGTGGCCGGCTTGGCGTGCGCGGGCGTGTGCATCGCGGCGGTCGAGGCGGGTTCTTCCACCACGCGCTCGGTCAGCTCGGTCAGGTCGTTGTCCGGGCCCGCGTAGCCCGGCATGACCGAGCGCACGTTCGGCGAGAACTTCGGCACCCGCAGCACGACCTTCATGCCCGCGCCGGGCGCGGTCTCCACCATCAGCGCGTATTCCTCGCCGTACACCGAGCGCATCCGCTGGTTGATGTTGCCGATGCCGACGTGCGCGCCGCTGCGGTGCGCGTCGCGCAGCGTCTCCAGCCGGTCCGCGTCCATGCCAACGCCGTCGTCCTCGACGCTGATCAGCGCCTCGTTGCCGTGGTCCTGGGCGATCACGGTGACCGTGCCACCGCCGGGTTTCTTGGCCAGCCCGTGCCGGACCGCGTTCTCCACCAGCGGCTGCAACACCAGGAACGGCACGGTGACCGACAGCACCTCGGGCGCGATCTTGAGCCGCACGTGCAGCCGGTTCGGCCCGTACCGGGCGCTCTCCAGGGTCAGGTAGCGGTCGATGTTGCGCAGTTCCTCGGCCAGCGTGGTGAACAGGCCGTTGGTGCGGAAGGAGTAGCGGGTGAACTCGGCGAACTCCATCAGCAGCTCGCGGGCCCGCTCCGGGTCGGTGCGGATCAGCGAGGCGATCGTGTTCAGCGCGTTGTAGACGAAGTGCGGGGAGATCTGCGCCCGCAGCGCCCGCACCTCGGCCTGGGCCAGCTGCTGGCGGGACTCGTCGAGCTTGGCCAGCTCCAGCTGGGTGCGCACGAACCGGGCGATCTCGTCGGCCATCTTGATCAGCCGCTTGCCGCCGACCCCGCCGACCACCACCAGCGCGCCCTCGACGCTGCCCTCCACCACCAGCGGCACGATCACCGCGGTGCGCATCGGGCAGTTGCCGCGCCGCTGGCAGCCGAGCTTGTCGTGGTCGACGTGCTCACGGCGGTAGGTGCTCAGCGAGCGGCCGATCGCGTCGTCGAGGTCTTCGTAGTGCTCGTTGGCCTCGCCGTCCCAGGACAGCAGCTCGCCCTCGGGGTTGGTGATGCCGACCGCGACGCAGCGCAGCAGCTCCCGCAGGTGTGGGGTGGCGCGGTTGGCGGCCTCCTCGGTCAGGCCCGCGCGCAGGTCGGGGGTCGCCTTCGAGATGCGCTGCAAGGCGGCGAGCGTCGCGTCGTCAACGGACGAGCTGCTCCGCCGGGTCTTACAGAGCACGAGGAAGGACACCAGCACCGCGAGGGTAGCGATGACACCCAGCACGGTGCGCTCGGTCAGCAGTGCCGCCACGGGGACATGGTCCGCGCTCGGGTGCGGTGCTGGCAAGTGCACGGGTGATCACCCAGCGCGTTTGACACCGCACGCGCCTGGGTAGGGCCTCATTTGAGCAGGCGGGACATCCGCCGGTCGGCAAGTGGTTTGCCCCCGGTTTGGCAGGTCGGGCAGTACTGCAGCGACTTGTCCGCGAAGGACACTTCGCGCACTGTGTCCCCGCACACAGGGCAGGGCAGCCCGGTCCGGGCGTGTACCCGCAGGCCTGCCCGTTTCTCCCCCTTGAGCAGGGCGGCGTGCTGGCCGACCGAGCGGTTCACCGCGTCGGTGAGGATCGACTGCATGGCCGCGTGCAGCGCGTCCAACGCCGCCGGGCTGAGTTTTCCGCTGGTCGCGTACGGGGAGAGCTTGGCCAGGTGCAGGATCTCGTCGGAGTAGGCGTTGCCGACTCCGGCGATCAGCGACTGCTCGGTCAGCGCGTTCTTCAGCCGTTCGGTGTGCCCGGCCAGCAGCTCACCGAGCTGTTCACGGGTCACGCTCAGCGCGTCCGGGCCCAGCTTCTTGATGCCGGGGACCTCCTGCGGATCGGCCACGATCCACACGGCGAGGCCCTTCTTGGTGCCTGCCTCGGTCAGGTCGAACCCGGGTCCGCTGCCCGGCGGGCCGAGGTGCACGCGGAAGGCCAGCGGCCCCTTGCCCGGTTTGGGTGGCGCCGCCGACAGCGTCTCCGACCAGCGCAGCCAGCCCGCGCGAGCCAGGTGCACGACCAGGTGCAGCGGCTGCTTGCCGGGCGCGGTCAGGATCAGGTCCAGGTACTTGCCGTGCCTGGTCGCGCCGGACACCTCGCGCCCGGTCAGCTCGGTCCACGGTGGGGTGACGGTCTTGAGCACGGTCAGCGACGCGACGTCCACCCGCGCGACCGTGCGCCCGACGGCGTGTTCGCGCAGGTGCTGGGCCAGCGCCTCGACCTCCGGAAGTTCCGGCATACCGCCATCTTCACCCAGTCGGGCCGGTTCGTCGAGGTGAGCGGATCAGTCGACGAGCTGCAGCGGCCCGTCCGCGTTCGGCTTGGAGTAGACCTCGATGTCGCGGGCGACCTTGGCGGCGGTCTGGCGAATTGTGACCGCGCCGTGCACGATGCCGACCCAGCGCTCGGCGCTCGCGTCCTCCTGGCTGCCCGGCGTGTTCGCGACCAGCGTCCACGGCCTGCGGATCAGCCAGCGCAACGGGAAGAACATCAAGGCGAGCAACAGAACCAGCAACAGCCAGACCGGCACGACCACGGGGCCGGGGCGCCACAGGAACAACGCGAGCACGAACACCACGAGCAAGGTCAGCAGCACATACCCGGGAGTTCGGTTGGCCGCGACGTCATGCTCGAAATCATCGGATAGCGCGGGAGTCGACCACTCCATCGAACTCCGCAACGTCCACATGCGGCCGTCCGCTCCGCGCACCAGCTTCATCATCGCCATCGCCGTCTCCAGGAGGTTCAAGTGGCCCCGCACATGCGTGATCCACTACCCGGCACCGACCGTTTTCTACCGTACCGCGCGGTCGTTAGGCCCAGCGGGTGAAATTGGGACGCGAGTGTCGTAATCAGACTCATTCGTCCGACTACGTCGAGTTATTGGCAGTGTTGACAGCACTGCTCAGCGACCGGCAGGCCCCTGAGTGGCCTGCCACACCTCCGTCCATCGGGTGATCCAGACCGTGGTCCCGTTGCTGGTGTACTCCGTGCTCCACACGGTCTCCTGCGGGTTCGCGGCCGCGGTGGGATCGGTGGTGGTCGGGTCGGTCGTCGGCGTGACGGTCTTGGCGTTGCGCGTCCCGGCCGGTGACATGGCCGGGTTGTTGTCCGGGGTGTTCGAGGTGGTGGTCAGCTCCTGCACGGACTGACCGGTGTGGGTCGAGGCGTCGGTCGACGAGGACTGGCCGCTCTGGCCCCTCGGCGTGTTCTGGGTCGAGGACGAATCCGTCGAGTTCGGCGGCGCGGCGCCGTGCTGGGCCTGCTGACGGGCGCGCGGGCCCATGATGTCGGTGCCGGTCGATTCCAGCCCTGGTCCGAACGGATGCCGTGGCGCCCCGGCGGAGTTGGTGCTCACCCCGTCCGGCAGCACCGGCAACTGCGCCACGGTGCCCCGGTCGGCGTTGATCTGGGTGGTGAAGTGCATCAGCAGCGGACCGGCCGACACGCCGAGCCCGCCGACCGCGACCATCGACATGGTGGCGACGGCCAGCTTGAACCGGACCCCGAACGCGGCGGCCTTGCCGGCCAGCGCCATCGACTTCGTACCGAGTCCGCGCACGCCGTGCCCGAACGCGGCGGCGGGCATCAGCCCCGGTACCGAGCCCGCGTAGCGGCGCAGCCCGGCGCACACGTCGGCAAGCTCGGCGTGCACCGCGCGACAGGAGGAACAGGCACTCAGGTGCCCGACGATCCGCTGCGCCTCCGAGCCACGCACCAGACCAGCGGTGTAGGCGCCGAGCTTGCCCACAACGCCCTGACACGCGCTCGATGCGGTCGACGGCGGCACGTGCGCCTGTAGATACGCGGCGCGCAGGCCTTCCCGGGCGCGACGGGCCAGCGCGGCGGTCGCATTCGGACTCAGACCGAAGTGCGGCGCGACCACGGCAGGCCGCTCGCCCTCGACCTCGACCTGCCAGAGCACCCGCCGCCAGCGCTGCGGCAGGCTGGTGAACGCCCGCGCGATCAGATGCGCCTCGGCGCGGGTGCCCGCCTGGTCGGCGTCCGGATCGACGCGCCGGCTCAGCTCCTCGTCGGCCACCGGCACGTCTCTGCGCCGGGTCCGCCACTCCGCGGCCAGCCTGCGCACCACGGTCAGCAGGTAGCCACGCACGTTGTCGTCGGGTCCGGCGCCGCGGCGGACCGCCTGCAACACCCGGAAGAATGCCTCGGCGGCGATGTCGTCGGCCTCGGCGGCGTCGGTTGCGTAGCGTAACGCGTACCCGCGGGCCAGCACGGCGTGCCGGGAGAACAGCTCGGCGAACGCCGCGTCCTCGCCCGCGCGCACCCTGCGCAGCAGCTCACGATCATCAGCGTCCGAAACGGACAGTTCAGCAACCCCGGCGTCCGCATCGGAAATCGACGGAGCGGAGTCATCGTGGCTCGTCAGCGAGCCCGACACCAGCGAGTCGTGCACGTGTTCGATCCCCGTCACCCGCTGGGTACCTCCTCCCCGACACTCCCCGAACGCGCTGTTCAGGACAACATGCCACAGCTCGCGCGATAGTGGCAGCCCTATCACCTTCGGTGACGAGAAGTATCGAGTTGGTCACAGCCAGACGTCAATGGCGACGACGATGCGTTATCACCGCCCGTTCGACAGTACTGTCTTGGCGCGTGGCCGAGTGGAAGAACAAAGCGCTGGAGCTGTTGCCCGCGCTCCGCACGGTCGTCGAGTACGACTGGTCCTGTCACGTCTTCCTCGGCGAACTGCTGCCGCTGGTGTGGGATGCCCACCGGGCAGCCGACGAAGACCTGCTCGAACGCATCTACGGCTTCGTGCGCTGGTGCTTCCGCCAGCCCGGCCAGTTCCTCGCCAACGCGGCGGTGGTGAGCTTCTACGAACTCGTCTTCGACGAATGGGACCTGCGCCACCAGATCGCCCTGCGGCTGCCCGCCGAAGTCATCGAGCGCGTCCACCCGCTGTGGGAGTGGCGCCTGCCCGGCCCGCGCATGGCCGAGGTCGACCGGCTCCTGGAAGCGGTCGCCGAACCCGTTTGCGGTGAGACCACCGACATCCGGTAAGCTGTTCACCGGCCGTTGAGCAATTGGCGGCCATGCGGACGTAGCGCAGTTGGTAGCGCATCACCTTGCCAAGGTGAGGGTCGCGGGTTCGAATCCCGTCGTCCGCTCGCCGTTAGGCGAGCCCTGCTTGAGGAAAGCTCAAGCCCGGACGGACTCGCCATTTGCTGTGGGGGCCAAGCCCCCACGCCCCCTGCCGGAGGGCTCCGCCCCCGGACCCCCGCTGGTTTGGGGTTTTGCGCGTGTTTTGGGATTTATATCTCGTCGATATCACGACTGGCACCTCGGCGCATCATGACGTCGGCTTGGCGTGCACAATGTGACGGGTCGGGGCATCAGACGGCAAATCTGCGCGCGTGAACTGCGGGCTGGACGGGCAGGGAAGGGGGCCGGCGTTGGCCTGGCAGGAGGAGCTTCGCAAGCTCGACGAGGAACTGGCCAGCGGTCGGATCACCGCGGAGAACTATCGTATCCGCCGGGACTCGTTGCTGTCCTCGGCAGCGACGTCGCCGCAGGGGCCACCACCCAGCGCGTCCGAGTCGACGGCGATGATTCCGCCGGTCACCGGAAATGGGCCGCCGCCTGCCAACGCGGACCGGACCCAAGTGGTGTCCACTGGCGACGCCGCGGACAAGACCCAGGTCGTCTCCGGCAACGCGATGAGCGGGTCGGATCGGACGCAGGCGGTCCGGCCGGGGTGGAATCAGCAGCCGCCGCAGGGTGGTTGGGGTCAGCAGATCCCGGGGGTGCCGCAGCAGCAGGGCCTGCGCGGGATGCCGCCTTCGCCGCCGCGCGGCATGCCGCAGCAGAACCCACAGCAACCGCAGGACCCGAACTGGGATCAGGGCGGCGATGCCGGAACTCCTTGGGGCGGCTCGGAATTCCCGCCGCTGAACTACGGCGGCAACCAGGACTGGGTCAAGCAGGGCCCCGAGGTTTTCGGTGAGTCCTCCTCCGGCAGCAAGCGCTGGCTGATCATCGTGATCGTCGTTGTCGTCGTGCTCGGTCTCGGCGCGGGCGGCTACTTCTTGTTCTTCAACAAGCCCAGCAACCCGCACGGTGGCGGCGGTGGCACCAGCACGTCCGCGCCGATCACGACCAAGCCCGCGCAGCCCAAGGACGATCTGTCGATCGCCGACATGCCGGGTTCGGTGACGAACCACTCGGAGATCAAGTCCTTCGCCGACGTCGTCCAGGCGCAGTTGCTCACGCCCAGCGAGAACGCGGCATTCCAGTCGGCCGACCCGACCAAGGCGCGCTACCAGACCTCGAAGCTGTCCAACGGCGACACCGAACTGGTGATCACCGTGCAGACCAGCTCACCGAGCGCGGCCTCGGCCACGGTCACCGCGCTGGCGTCGTTGCAGCAGACCTACGGCATGACGCCGTACGCGAGCGCGCCGGCCGGGGTGCAGGCCACCCAGTTCTCCGGCAACGCCCAGATCCCGCCGGTGATCAGGGCGCACTACGTGCACAAGAACACCGTGGTGCGGATGCAGGTCTATGGCCCGGACATGAACACCGTCACGCAGGAGTTCAACCAGCTCATCGCGGCACAGCTGAAGGTTCTGCCCGCGAATGGCTGATCGCGGCGGGGGGCTCGCGCCCCATGTCGCCGCCACGGCGGTCACGCTCGGCCAACTCCCGTTGGCCCGCGTGGCCGCCGACGCCTATCTGCGGCACCATCCGGGCCACGAGTTCGTGGTGCTGGTGATCGACAGCCCGCGGGCACCGCTCGACGACATCGGCACGCAGGTCGTCGGTTACGACTGGCTCGACGTCGACCGGACCGAGTACCTGCGCCTGGCGACCTGCGGTTCGGCCGAGCGCTTCGCGGCCGCGGTGCTGCCGATACTGGTGCGGCAACTGCTCGCGAGTTCCGCGTCGGTGCTGGCGCTCGCGCCGCAGGTGCTGACCTTGCGCCCGTTCGGCGAGGTGGCCGAACTCGCCGAGGACCGGGGCATCGTGCTGGTGCCGATGGTGTTGCGACCGTTGCCGGACGACGGTCTGAATCCTGGTAGCTCGGTCGGCACTGAGCTGGCCGGGTTCGATCCTGGGTTCGTCGCGGTCGGACGCGGTGCTGCGGCGTTCGTGGCGTTCTGGGCGCGGCGCACCAGGGAGGCGTTGCTGGCCTCGCCGTTCCCGAGCCTGTCGTCGGTGTCGCCGATCAGCCGGAGCTGGCTGGACGAGGTGCCGGGGTTGTTCGAGCCGGTGGTATTGCGCGATCCGGCTTTCGGTGCGGCGTACTGGAATCTGCACGAACGCTCGATCAGCGAGGCGCGCTATCTGCATTTGGCGGGGTATCGCGCGGATCAGCCGTGGTTGCTGAGTACGGATTGCGCGGATCGGCCACGGGTTTCGTTGTCCCGGGACGCGCGGCTGCGCGCGATCGTCGACGAATACGGTGCGCGGATCAAGGCGACCGACGAGGAGCCATACCGGTTTTCCGTGCTCGCGGACGGGACCACGGTCACGTCGGTGATGCGGCGGGCGTTCCGGGATGCGTTGCGAGAGTGGGAGCGCGCGTCGGCCGGACTGGTGCCGTTGCAACAGGGCGGGAACGACGGGCCGCCGCCGCATCCGTTCGGGGACGGCGGATCCGCCGAGTTCGTCGAGTGGCTGGCCGCCCCGGGATCGCCGCTGGAAGCGGGCGCCGGTTTGAATCGGCTGGTGGTCGCGTTGTGGTCGGAGCGGACCGATTTGCTGGTCACGTTTCCGCGCCCGTGTTACGACGGCGCCGGTTTTCGCGCCTGGTGCCGGTTGCACGGGACGGCGGAAGGACTGGTGCCGGACTGGGCGTTGCCGGTCGAACCGGCGGAGCCGGCCGGTCCGGTCGACGAGTTCGGGGTGAACCTCGCCGGTTATCTGACCGCCGAATTCGGCCTCGGCGAAATGGGCCGGGTGCTGCACGCGACGTTGCGCGCGGCGCAGGTGCCGACCGTGGCCGTTGTCGAGGAGAAGTCGCTGTCCACGTTGGTGCGCACGCAGGCCGACGCGCCGGACAACCGGGCCGCGCCGCGCTTTCCGATCAGCGTGCTCGCGGTCAACGCCGATTACACCGAGCTGCTGCTGACCAGTCATCCGGAAATCGGCAAGGACCGGTACCGGATCGGTTTCTGGGCCTGGGAACTGGAGGATTTCCCGGAACGGTTCGACGTCGGTTTCGGGCTGGTCGACGAGGTCTGGGCGAACAGCGACTTCGCCCGCGACGCCATCGCACAGCGTTCGATCTCTCTGGATGCAACGGTCCCGGTGAAGACCTTCCCGGTGCCGGTGCTCGATCCCGGTGTGCCGGAGCGGGTCGACGGGCCTGCCACGTTCCTGTTCGCGTTCGATTTCAACAGCACCGGTGGGCGCAAGAATCCGTGGGACGTGGTCACCGCGTTCCAGCGGGCTTTCCCGGGCCGCGACGACGTGCGATTGGTCATCAAGGCGAACAACGGGCACTTGCATTCCGGCCCGGCCGAGCGGTTGCGTTATCTGGTCGAAGCCGACCAGCGGATCGAGTTGATCGAGCGGTACCTGAGCACGGCCGAACTGAGCGGGCTTTACGCGCGGTGCGCTGCCTATGTTTCGCTGCATCGCAGCGAAGGATTCGGGCTGACGGTCGCCGAAGCGATGATCCGCGGTATTCCGGTGATCTCGACCGACTATTCGGCGACCCGGGAATTCGTGGACGAGCGGGTCGGCTGGCCGATTCCGTACACGCTGGTCGAGGTCGGCCCGGGCTGGCCGCCGTATCAGCCGGATGGCCGGTGGGCCCAGCCGGACGTGGACGCCGCGGTGGCGGCGATGCGCGCGGTCGCCGACGATCCGGCCGAAGCACGGCGGCGCGGCACGGCCGCCCGCGAGCATCTGCTGCGCACGCGGTCGGTGGACGCGGCGGCCAGGTGGGTTCGCGAACAGCTCGACGCGGCTTATGCGAGCTGGCGCGGACCGGCGCCGACGTCGCGGTTGCCGTTGGGGCCCGCGCTGCGGCGGGTGGCGCGGCGGGCGATCGCGCACAATGACGCCTTGCTGAGCAGGCTCGACAGCAGAATGGCCGCGTCCGAGGGGGACGATGCCGAGCGCCTGACCGCGTTCCGGCGGGCGTTGGAACGGCGGGGGGAAACGTGAGCAAGCTACCTGACCTGCACGAGTCGTGGCTGCCCAAGGAGCATTCGCTCTACCGGCCGCGACATGGCGCGCGACAGCGTATCGCGCTGGTCTGCGCGATCGTGTTCCTGCTGTTGCCTGCCGGCGCGTTCGCCATGGGCGTGCGACCGGTCGATTTCGAGAACCGCAAGCTGGCCTCGTTCCCGAGCCTGTCGCAGGGGTGGTCGTTCTTCACCTCGCTCTCGCCCTGGGCGACCGATCAGCTGCCGCTGCGCGAGCAGGCGGTGCACGCGGCCGGCGGGGTCAGCCAGGGCGTGTTCGGCGAGCCGGCGCCGTTCGGGCAGAACACCGGCAACGGCAATACTCCACTGCCCGCCAACACCACGCCTGCGGCGCCGCCGATCGAGTTCCCGAAGGTGCAGGAAGGCACGGACGGCTGGCTCTATCTCGGCGCCGAGATCGCCAACCCGTGTCAGCAGACCCAGCCGATCGGCGCGATCGTCAAGGAACTCAACCAGCTGCGCAACGGGGTGGTGGCCAGCGGCCGCAAGTTCGTGGTGGCGATCGCGCCGGACAAGGCGACCATGGTGCCGCAGTACCTGCCCGCCGACTACCTCGGCAAGAGCTGCCACGACGCGGCGACGGCGGCGTTCTGGCAGGGCATCACCAAGCTGAACTACGTGCTCGACCTGCGCGGTGACCTCAACGCCTGGGGTGCCAAGCTCGGCGCGCCGGTCTACGGACCGCAGGACGCGCACTGGAGCGACGAGGGCGGCGTCACCATGACCCGCAGGATCGCCGACGCGTTGCAGCCGGGCATCAGCAACAGCTGGCTGATCCAGCCGGGACCGGTCTGGACGGTGGGTGCGGACCTGCCGCCGTTGATGGGCAGCCCCGTCCCGGCCTCCACCACCGGCCTGTCCTACTCGATCCTGCCGGATGGCATCCACGACGAAACCCAGGCGGCGGTGGACACCGACTACGTGTCCAAGCCGGTGCACCTGGCCACGGCGGCCGGGCCCGGCACCTATTCAGCGCCGGTTGGCCTGCTGGCCGACTCGTTCACGATCCGCTCGGCCAAATACCTCGGCTCGGTGTTCGGGAATCTGACCATCGAGGAGGCGGCGAACGCCACCGGCAACGGCATCGCGCCGGTCGCGAACCTGCTGATCCAGGACAAGGCCATCGTGGTCGAAGTGGCCCAGCGCACGCTGGTGACCGGCGGATTCAACCTGCTGTGGCCGAACGTGGAGAGCAGCATTCTCCGGACGCTTGCTGCTCATCCAATGCACTGAGCCGTTCGGCGCATACCGCCTGAACTGCTGCCTTAGACTCGTCGCGACCGGTGGGAACACGCCGCCCTTGACCCTTGATGGATGTTCGATGTCGGAAGCACGTCTAGCGGACGCCCTCGCTCGGCTTGAGCAGAACAAGAACCTGCGACTGCCGCTGCGCTCGCGCGACCTGCTCGGTCGGCTGAGCCTGCGATTCTGGTGGCGTCGCCAGGTCAAGTGGCAGGTCGAGTTGAACAACGCGGTGGCCGACGCGGTGGACGCGCTGCGCGAGATCACCGCGCGCCAGCAGGACATCGACGCGTCGAGGTTCGCCACCCACGATCAGCTGCGCTCCGAGCTGGAGCAGTTGCGGCGCAGCGACCAGAACCTGACCTCCGGGCTCAATCAGCGGCTGTATTCGGCGATCGGCGGGCTGCGCACGGAAATCAGCGACCTGCGGCTGCGGCTGACCGACAAGGCCGAGGGCGACGACGCGATCGACAAGCGGCTCACCGCGATCGAAGCCGGACTCGCCGAGCTGTCCTCTTCCGCGCGCGACGCGCGCCTGCGGCACGCCCAGGTCGACCTGTTCCTGGACCGGGCCAGGGCCACGGCGCGGGACGAGGCGCGGGACGAGGTGCCGAGCGCACCGGTACCGGAGCGCGGTGACTACCTGGAGCTGGCCGTCGCCGAACTCCTGGACGGGCCGAGCGAACGGACGCGCACGGCGCGGGCCACCTACCTTCCGGTCATCACGCAGGCGCGCGACGGTGGTGCGTTCGGGCCGGTGTTCGATGTGGCGCCGGGGCGCGGTGAATGGCTGGATCTGTTGCGCGCGGCGGACATTCCGAGCCGCGCGGCTTCGGCCAACCCGGTTGTCGTGCGCCATTGCGCCGAGCAGGGGCACTCGGTGGCCGAGCAGGATCCGCTGGCGCAGCTGGCCGCGATCGGTGGCCGCTCGCTCGGCGCGGTGCTCGCCTTCCGTTACGCGGAGCGGCTCTCGCCCGGCGAGCTGGCCCGCTTCGTCGACCTGGCCGGCCGGGCGTTGCTGCCCGGTGGCGTGCTGATCGTGCAGACCCCGGCCACGGACGCGGCCCGTGATCCGTTCGTGCGGGCCCCGATCGACCCGAGTTTCCTGCGGTTCCTGGCCGAGGCGGCCGGTTTCGGCCGGGTCGAGATCCAGCGGCCGGACCCCTCGGGCCTGACCCCGCTGGCCGAGCTGGCCACCGGTGAGCCGCGCCCGGCCGACCGGTACACGCTGCTCGCCTGGTTGTGATGCGCTACGCGATGTGGAGCCCGCTGCCACCGGAGCACAGCGGGATCTCCGACTACACCTACGAACTGCTGGCCACGTTGGCGGGCACGGTCGACATCGCCGCGGTCGTCAGGAAGCCGGAAGTCGCGGAAGTGCCGGCCGGGGTGCCGATGGTCGACCCGGCGACGGGCGCCCAGGCGGCGCTGAGCATCTACCAGATGGGCAACCACGCCGGCCTGCACTCCTGGATCTACCGCCAGGCGCTGGCCGAACCGGGCATCGTCGTGCTGCACGACACCTCGCTGCTGGACTTCCACTACGCCCAGCTCGGTGGCCTGCACGCGCCGGAATTCCGGGACGAGGTGCGCTACGCGCACGGTCCGATCTGGGGCAGCCCCGATGATCCCGCGCTGCTGGAGGGCTGGCCCGCGCTGGACGTGGACGGCGTCAAGAAGCTGGATCCGGCCGCGCTGACCATGGAACGCAGGCTGGTCGAGGCGAGCAGGGGCGTGCTGGTACACGACCCGTTCGCCGCGAACTGGCTGCGCGAACGCTACCCGGACAAGCCGGTTTTCCTGGTGCCGCAGGGCGTCGAGCTGGGCGACGGACCGGATCGCGCGGTGACCAGGGCGCGATTCGGCTGGCAGGACGAGCATGTGGTGTTCGGCGTGTTCGGCGGCGTGCACTGGATCAAGCGGCTGCTGCCGACGATGCTGGCGTTCGCGCAGGTGCGCAGGCGCTGGCCGCAGGCCCGGCTGTTGATCGCGGGCCGCATCGACCAGCCGGACGTGTACGCGGACGTGGTCGCGGCCGCCGAGCAGTTCGGACTGATCGACTCGGTGCATCTGGAGTCGAGCCCGTCGATGGCCGATTTCCGCGCGCTGATCTCGGCCGCGGACGTGACGGTGAACCTGCGCTGGCCGACGGCCGGTGAGACGAGCGCGACCATGATGCGCGCGTTCGCCGCGGGCCGGCTGGTGATCACCAGCGACCTGCCGCAGAACCGCCATTTCGATTCGGCGTTCTGCCTGCGAGTGCCGGTCGAGCCGATGGCCGAGGCGCGTCAGCTGATCGCCGCCATGGAAGGGATCCTGGCCGACCCGGAACAGGCCCGCGCCGCTGGCAAACTGGCCGGCGACTACGTCAACGAGAAGGCATCGCTGCCGGTGGCGGCCCAGGGCTACCGCGACGCACTGGCCGAACTGGACAGTCCGAAGAAGACGGTGCGGCGTGCGGAAACCCGGCCTGGACTCAACCTGTTCGCGGACCTGCGTGCCACCACTGGCCTGGCCGAGTCGGCGCGGCGCTACGCGCTCGCGTTGCGAGCGGCGGGCGCGGGCCTGACGTTCACCGAGTTCAACTCGCGGGCGCCGTACCGCACCGAGCAGATTCCGACGGAGATCGGGGAACTGCGCCGGGGCAAGGACTATCCGGTCGATCTGTGGCTGGTCAACCTCAACGAGTTCCTGCTGGTCCCGGATTCGGCGCTGGACCGGTACACGATCGGCCTGTGGGCGTGGGAGCTGCCCGAAGTCCTGGACGACACGCTCGTGCAGCTCGAGCGGCTCGACGAACTGTGGGTGGTGTCCTCGTTCATCGCGGACACCTTCCGCACGGTCACCGACATCCCGATCAAGGTGATGCCGAACGTGGTACCGGAGCTGACCGCGGCACCGGACCGGGCGCGGTTCGGGCTGGCGCAGGATGCGCTGGTGGTGCTGTTCACGTTCAGCGCGTCGTCGAGCGCGGCGCGGAAGAACCCGTGGGCGGTGATCGACGCGTTCGGCAAGGCGTTCCGGCCGGACGAGCGCGGCAGCTCGGCGCAGCTGGTGATCAAAGCCAACGAGCTGCACCGGTTCCCGGAACTGCACGCCGCGCTGGCCGACGCCATCGCCGACGTCGACGGCATCCTGATCACCGACGAGCTGAGCAGGCCGGAGATGGACGCGCTGCTGGCCGGCTGCGACATCTACGCGTCGCTGCACCGCTGCGAAGGTTACGGGTTCGGCATGGCCGAGGCGATGATGCTCGGCAAGCCAGTGGTGGCAACGGGTTACGGCGGCAACACCGACTTCATGCCGCCCGGTGCCGCCGCGGTGGTCGGCTTCGAGAGCAGGGTGATCAGCGCGGTCGATCACCGGTTCCAGCCGGATTCGGCGCAGTGGTACCGGCCCGGTCAACTGTGGGCCGAGCCGAATGTCGGCGAGGCCGCGCGGTGGCTGCGCAAGCTCGCGGACAGTCCGGCGCTGCGCGCGAGCATGGGCGAGGCGGGCCGGGCGGCGATCAAGGCGTGGAGCAGCCCCGAAGTCGTCGGCCAAGCGATGCTGCGCAGGCTCGGGGAAATCCGCTAGTCGCTGGGATTCGCCGGGCGCTGTTTGAGTTGGGCGATGGTTTCCTGCGCGAGCGCGTTGGCCTTTTCCAGTTCGGCGATGCGGGCTTCGAGCGCGGCGGCGTAGCGCGCGGTGCGGTTGCCGTCGAGGCCCGCGTCGCGCAACGCGTCCTGCAGCTGGCGCACGTACTCCGCGTCCTTGATCCGGCCTTCCTGGGCTTCGCGAAGCGTGTCCTCCAGCTGGAGCACGTAGCCGACCTCGGCCGCGCGCTTCATCCGGTACTCGGTGAACGCGGCACGCCGCTGCGCGACATCGACGGTTTCGTAGTCGTCGAAGATGTTCGCCGGCGCGGCCAGCACTTCCCGGGCTTCCGTGTCGGATTCCTGGGCGTAGAAGCGGTTCAGGCCGTCGAAGAGCACGCAGCGGTAGCCCGCTTCGACCAGCAGCGGATCCCAGCTCTGGTGCACCGGCGTCGGCGAGCCGGGCTTGGTCGCCTCGACGACCACGACGCGCGGCCGGTGCACCGTCCAGTCCGCGCCACGCAGCACCGCCTCTTCCGCGCCTTCCACGTCGATCTTGAGGAAGTCGACCGGGCCGGGATACTCGGTGAGCACGTCGGCCAGGGTGCGCATCCGCACCGGCACGTCCTGGATGCGCAGCTCGCCCCGGTAGGACTCGGCCAGGGTGTCGTCCGTTGTGGACCAACCCTCTTTGTCGGTGACCAGGTGCAGTTCGATGTCACCGGCCTGCGCGCCCAGCGCGATCTGGAGGGTGACGTCCTGCGGGCGGGCGGCGCGCAGCGCGGCGGCGACCGCCGGGATCGGCTCGATGTTGATGCCGCGCCAGCCGAGGTCGTAGAAGTGCTTGGTGACCGAGTCCTTGACCGGGTCGCTCGCGCCGACGTCGACGTAGCGGCCGGTGGTCCGGCCTGCGAAGAGCCGGGCGAGCACCACGTCCTCGCCGTTCTGCGCGTAGGAGATCACTTCGCGCGCAACCTCGCCTTGCTGGCCTCGAGTTCCAGGTCGTGTTCGACCATCATGGCAACCAGCTGGTCGAAACCGACCTCGGGCTTCCAGCCGAGTTCGGTGCGCGCCTTGGTCGCGTCGCCGACCAGGACGTCCACCTCGGCGGGCCGGAAGAAGCGCGGGTCCTGGGTGACGTAGCGGGACCAGTCGTCGATGCCGACCGCGGCGAACGCGGCGGTGACGAAGTCGCGGACGCTGTGCGTGTGCCCGGTGGCGACCACGTAGTCGCTGGGCTGATCCTGTTGCAGCATCAGCCACATGGCCTGCACGTAGTCGCCCGCGAAACCCCAGTCGCGGCGCGGTTCGAGGTCGCCGAGCACCAGGGTGTCCTGCAGGCCGAGCTTGATGCGGGCGACCGCGTTGGTGACCTTCCTGGTCACGAACTCGATGCCGCGGCGCGGGCTCTCGTGGTTGAACAGGATTCCGGAGCAGGCGAACAGGCCGTAGCTGTCGCGGTAGTTCACGGTGATGTCGTGCCCGAACACCTTGGCGCAGCCGTAGGGCGAGCGCGGGTAGAACGGGGTGGTCTCGCGCTGCGGCGACTCCCGGACCTTGCCGAACATCTCCGAGCTGGACGCCTGGTAGAACCGGATCGTGTTGCCCTCGCTGCCGCCGACCATCCGGATGGCCTCCAGCAGGCGCAGCACGCCGAGGCCGGTCACGTTGGCGGTGAGTTCGGCCTGCTTGAAGCTCAGCGCGACGAAGGAGATCGCGCCGAGGTTGTAGACCTCGTCCGGCTGGGTCTGCTCCAGGACCGCGACCAGGCTGGAGAGGTCCTGCAGGTCGGCCGAGACCAGCTCGACGAAGGGCAGCTCGGTCTGGATCAGGTCGATCCTGGGGTTGTTCTGCCCCTTGACCAGGCCGAACACCTCGTAGTTCTTGCTGTGCAGCAGCTCGGCGAGGTATTGGCCGTCTTGCCCGGTGATACCGGTAATCAACGCGCGTGGCACCAGGTCACTGTAGTCAGGCAACCCGGGAGGCCATGACCGCGTCTGAAAAAACGTGACGGTCGAAGTTTTGCTGTTGATCGCGGTCGGCGTGGCCTTCCTGGCCCGGCTGGTCTGGTCGCTGTCCAGGCCGAGCAGGCGCGCCCGCCGTTAGCGCTTGTTCGGGGTGACCAGCCCCGATTCGTAGGCCAGCACGACCAGCTGCGCGCGGTCGCGGGCCTGCAGCTTGGTCATGATCCGGCTGACGTGGGTGCGCGAGGTGGCCGGGCTGATCACCAGGTGCGCGGCGATCTCGTCGTTGGACATGCCGCCCGCGACCAGCGCCAGCACCTCCCGTTCCCGCTCGGTGAGCTGGGCGAACACGTCCGGGGCAGGCCGCCGGTGCTCGGGCCGGGCCACGAATTCCGAGATCAGCCTGCGGGTGATGGTCGGCGCGAGCAGTGCCTCACCGGCGGCGACCACGCGCAGGGCGCGCAGCAGGTCGACCGGTTCGGTGTCCTTGAGCAGGAAGCCGCTGGCCCCGCCGCGCAGCGCCTCGAACACGTACTCGTCGACGTCGAACGTGGTCAGCACCAGCACGCGCACGTCGGCCAGTTCCGGGTCGTCGGTGATCTGCTTGGTCGCGGCCAGCCCGTCGACGCCGGGCATGCGCACGTCCATCACGACCACGTCCGGCCGGGTGCGTTTGGCCACGGCGACCGCTTCGGCTCCGTCGGCGGCCTCGCCGACCACCTCGAAACCGTCCTCGGTGTCCAGCAGCACCCGGAACCCGGCGCGGACCAGCGCCTGGTCGTCGGCGAGCACCACCCGTACCGGCGTCTGCTCAGGTTCCATCGGTCCCTCTCAGTGGTAGTCGCGCGGCCACGACGAACCCGCCGTGCTCGGCCGGTCCGGCCGTTGCCGAACCGCCAAGGGCCTGGGCCCGTTCGGCCATGCCGCGTAGTCCGTTACCCGGTTTCGGGGCGCCGCCACGTCCGTTGTCGGCGATGGTGATCCGCAGTTCGTCTGCCGTGCGGGCGAACTCGATCCGCACGGTATCCGCGCCGTCGGCGTGCCGCACGACGTTGGTCAGCGACTCCTGCACGATCCGGTAGGCGGCCACGTCGACCGGGGCGGGCAGCGCGTCGGTCTCGCCGGTGGCGGTGACGGTGAGCCCGGCCGACGACGCGGTCGCGACCAGTTCGGGCAGCTGGTTCAGGCCGGGGGTGGGCGCGCGGCCCTCGCCGGAGCGCAGCACGTTGAGGGTGGCGCGCAGGTCGGCGAGCGCGGTGCGGCTGGCTTCCTTGATCGCCAGCAGCGCCTCCTTGGCCTGCTCCGGCCGCCGGTCGGCGACGTGCGCGGCGACCCCGGCCTGCACGTTGATCATGGCCAGGCTGTGCGCGACCACGTCGTGCACCTCCCGGGCGATGCGCAGCCGCTCCTCCTCGACCCGGCGCCGGTCCTCGGCCTCGGCCCGCTCCTTGGTCGCGACCCGGGCGGAGCGCTGGGTGCGGCCCGCGGTGCCGATGGCGACCGCGGCCAGCGCGAGCACCAGCACGCCGAAGATGGACGGGCTGACCAGCGCGGCCGGGTCGCGCAGCGCGACCAGCACGGCGATGCCCAGGCACACCGCGGCTCCGGCGGCTCCCGCGACGATCGCACCCCGGTGGTAGGCGAGCGAGACGAGCAGGAACACCGGCACGATCGCGCTGGGACCGGACGGGAACCCGGAGTGGTAGTAGCTGATCACCAGCGTGGCGCTGAGCACGAACGTGACCAGCGGATACGCTCGCCGCTCCAGGACCGGCAGCATCCCGGCGATCAGCCAGATGATGGCCGGCGTGCCGATGCCCGGTCCGGGCACGGTCGCGGTGTGCTCGCGCCAGTGCTCGAAGCCGGACGTGGCCCCGACCACGAAAGCGCAGAGCACGATCGTGATGACGACGTCCACCGGCGCAGGCACCCATCGAGGCCGGGGGCGACGCAGTGTCATGCAATGACGCTACGACATGCGCACGCCGCGCGCGTACGTCGAAAAGCGCCAGTTCGGGGTACGTAATCGCGCACCGATTCATCGGCGGAGACGATATGTGTCACGGCAATCATTCATTGGACAGGTCAATCGAGCCTGCTGAGAATGGAGCCATGGGTTCAACTCGCCGGGTCGTCGCGATCATGGCTTTCGCCACCGGCGCCGTGGTGGCCAACCTGTACTACGCCCAGCCGCTCGAAGACACCCTCGCCTCCGCGTTTCACGCCTCGACCGGCGCGATCGGTCTGGTCATCACGCTGATCCAGATCGGCTACGCCATCGGCCTGGCCACCCTGGTCCCGCTCGGCGACCTGCTGGAGCGGCGCAAGCTGCTGGTCACGCTGCTGGTGGTCGCCGTCGCCGGTTGCGTGGTGATGGCCGCCGCACCCAACCTCGCCTTCCTGGGCTCGGCCGCCGTGCTGGTCGGCATCACCTCGGTGGCCGTGCAGATCGTGGTGCCCTTCGCCGCGCACATCGCCGAGGAGGGCCAGCAGGGCCGGGTGGTCGGCACGGTCATGAGCGGGCTGCTGATCGGCATCCTGATCTCGCGCACGGTGTCCGGCCTGGTCGCCCAGGTGGCCAGCTGGCGCGCGGTCTTCGTGCTGGCGGCCGTCCTCACCGCCCTGGTCGCCGTGCTGCTCTGGCGCGAGCTGCCCACGCTGGCGCCCGCCACCCGGATGAAGTACCCGGCCCTGCTGGTCTCGGTGCTGCGCCTGGTGCGCGAGGAGCCGACGCTGCGGCTGCGCACCCTCTACGGCGGACTGATCTTCGCCTCGTTCAGCGTGTTCTGGACCAGCGCGGGCTTCCTGCTGGCCAGGACCTACCACTGGAACGACGCCGCGATCGGCGCGTTCGCGCTGGTCGGCGCGGCCGGTGCGGTCGCCGCGCGGTTCGCGGGCAAACTTGCCGACCGGGGCCACGCGCGCGTGGCCACCGGTGGCTTCTTCATCCTCGCCGCGCTGTCCTACGGGCTGATCGCGCTCGGCGGCCACTCGATCATCGCGCTGACCATCGGCGTCGCCCTGCTCGACCTCGGCGCGCAGGGCACGCACATCAGCAACCAGAGCCTGATCTACCGCCTGCGCGCCGATGCCCGCAGCAGGCTGAACACCGCCTACATGACGGTCTACTTCGTGCTCGGCGCGATCGGCAGCGGCCTGTCCGCAGCCGCCTATTCCTCGGGCGGCTGGGGCGCGGTCTGCCTGCTCGGCGCCGCCTTCCCGGTGCTCGGCGTGCTGATCTGGGTAGTGGAGATGATCAGGCGCGGCGGCCTGAGGAACCAGGACCGCCCGGCAACGAGCCACGCAGTTCGATCCCGGGACCTCGACCGAGCACCAGGTGCATCTTGACGCTGTCGAAGCGCAGATTGCCGACCTCGACCACGTTCGGCGCGCGGCCGTGCACCTGGAAACCGAAGTCCTCGTAGAGTCGCAGCGCGCCGTGGTTGTTGCCGCGCACGTCGAGCAGCAGGGTTTCCAGGTCGGTGCCGCGCGCGTTGTCCAGCAGCGCGGCCACCACCGCCCGGCCGAGGCCGAGGCCTCGTGCGTCCGGATGGGTCATCACCTTCTGCACGTTGGCGCTGTGCGCGAAGGGTGCCCACGGCAACCGGCGCCAGCAGCCCAATGCCGCAATGCGACCGTCCACTCGGGCCAGTGCCAGCGCGGCATCACCGGCGCCGACGTCTTCCAGCAGCGGGGCCAGCCACTTGTCCGAGGTCGCGCGATCCGGCGGTTCGAGATAGCCGACGGCGCCACCGTCCGCGACCACCGCGTGTAACACGCGATGCACGCCGATGCTCAGTTCGTCGTCGAATTCCGTTGCCCAGTCCAGTCGAATGTCCGCCACGAGGACATTCTCCCGGATCAGCGGCCGACCGCGTAGCCCTGCATGCCGCGTGGGTTGGCCGCCGCGCGCAGCAGTCCGGCCCGCGCATCCCTGGCCACACAGGACATCCGCCCCAGCTCCCAGGCATCGCTGACCACGACCTCGTGGCCGCGCGAGCGCAGTTCGGCGATGACCTCCGCGCCCAGTCGCGATTCCACCACCAGCTCGCCCGGTGTCCAGGCGCGCGGGTAGAACGAGCTGGGGAAGGCGTTGCTGTGCCAGTTCGGCGCGTCGATCGCGGCTTGCAGGTCCAGCCCGCCGACCGTGTGCGCGAGCCAGAAACACAGCTGCCACTGGTCCTGCTGGTCGCCGCCGGGGGTGCCGAACGCCATCGCCGGCTGGCCGTCGCGCAGGGCCAGGCTGGGCGACAAGGTGATCCTGGGCCGTTTGCCGGGCGCCAGCGAATTGGGCAACCCCGGCTCCAGCCAGAACATCTGGGCCCGCGTGCCGAGACAGAAACCCAGCTCGGGAATGGTCGGCGAGGACTGCAACCAGCCGCCGGACGGCGTCGCCGAAATGATGTTGCCTGCCGCGTCGACCACGTCGATGTGCACGGTGTCGCCTCTGGTGCTGCCGTCACGTGACACGGTCGGTTCGCCAAGGCCGCCGATCGGCACGTTCGCGCCGCCGATGCCCTTGCCCTGCCGCACGAACTCGGGCAGTCGCGGGGTCCGGCCACCCGGCGCGCCGGGCCGCAGTTCCAGCGACGCGTCCTCGCCGATCAGCGCGCGGCGCTCGTCGGCGTACTCGGTGGACAGCAGTTCGCCCAGCGGCACGTCGGGGTCGTCGCCGTAGAAGGCCTCGCGGTCGGCGAAGGCGAGCTTGGCGCACTCGGTGGCCAGGTGCACGGTGCGCGCGGTCGGCCGACCGTCCACATAGGTCAGCTGGTCGGCCAGTCCGGCCAGGAGCAGCAGTTGCTGGGCGAACACCGGCCCCTGGCTCCAACTGCCGCACTTGGCGATCGTCCATTCGCCGATGTCCACGGTGAGCGCGTCTTCGACGCTGGCCGAGAAGTTCGCCAGATCGGACGCGGTCAGTACGCCCGCATGGTCGAACCCGGAATCGTCGCGCACCGGCGTGCGGCAGAACGCGTCGATCGCCTCGGCGACGAACCCGGAGTACCAGGCGGCGCGAGCGGCGTCGAGCTGCTTTTCCCGGCTGCCGCCAACGCTTTCCGACTCGGCGAGCAGTCGTTCCCAGGTGTCCGCCAGCACCGGATTGCGATGGGTTGCCCGCACCGCGATCCCGTCCGGCAGCCACAGCGCGGCCGAGGCCGGCCAGTGCTCGGTGAACAGCTCGGCGACCAGGTCGATGGTGCTGGTGACCTTCTCGACCACCGGGTATCCGTTGCGCGCGTAGCCGATCGCGTAGTCCAGCACCTCGCGCAGGCTCAGGGTTCCGTAGTCGCGCAACAGGGTCAGCCAGCCGTCCCACGCGCCCGGCACGGTCGCGGCCAGCAAACCCGTGCCCGGCACCAGATCCAGGCCCTGATCGCGGTAGTGCTCGATGCTCGCCCCGGCGGGCGCGACGCCCTGTCCGCACAGGACACGCGGGCGTTGCTCGGCCGCGGTGGCGAACACCGCGGGCACCTCGCCGCCCGGTCCGTTCAAGTGTGGTTCCACAACTTGCAGGACGAATCCTGCCGCGACCGCGGCGTCGAAAGCGTTGCCGCCCTTCTCCAGCACGGCCATTCCGGTCGAGGAGGCCAGCCAGTGTGTGCTCGCCACCATCCCGAACGTGCCGCGCAGTTCGGGCCGAGTTGTGAACATGGACACCACCTTTTGCGTGTTCGACCGGGCACCACCCGCCACTTTTCCCCACTGAGCGTGAGTTCTGCTACCCGCGATGGATGGTTTTCCCGAGTGACCGGGTGAGGTTGCGGGCTGCGCAAGGTAACGTCTGGGTTCCAATCCGCGAATGCAGCATCAGTAGCGATAGCCGGGTGCACCCATCGGGTTACCCCGGAGGCATGGGGGCCGACGCCGGGGAGGCATCGGGGAATGGTGAAGGGTTGTCGGACGCGGTGATCAGCATGCGCAGCCGGCCTGGGGGCCGGCGTTCCCGGCGGGCACTCGCCGCCGCGAACATGCTGGACGAGGTGGTGGACAGCCAACTCGCCCTGCTCGCCGGGCTGCCCGAACGCAGCCGCAGGCGCTCGGCGAACTACCTCGCCGAGCTGGTCATGCTCGCTCAGGCGTATCGGCATTACGCCAATGGCTGGCTGGACCGCAAGGAACTCGACCGGCGCAGCCGCGTTGCGCTGGGCAAGCTCGACAACTTCCGAGGGCCGCACCTGACCGCGGCCCAGGTGATCGAGCAAACCGGACAGGACTAGCCAGACCCGGACCGCTTCGCTAACTTACTACTGGTAGGTAACCAGGGTGAGGAGGCGGCATGCTGGCCTATGAACGCGTTGGCTCCGGTCCACCGCTGGTACTGCTGCACGGCGTCGGTCACCGCCGCCAAGCCTGGTACCCGGTGCTCGACATCCTCGCCGCCCATCGCGAGGTGATCTTGGTCGACCTGCCCGGGCACGGCGAATCCGATCCGTTCCTACCGGCGGGCCTGCCGGTGGTCGACGCGCTGCGCGACGAACTGGTCGCCTTCCTCGACCAGCAGAACCTGGACCGGCCGCACATCGCAGGCAACTCGCTGGGCGGCCGGATCGCGCTGGAGGCGGGCGCCATCGGGCTCGCGTCCTCGGTCACCGCGCTCTCGCCCGCCGGTTTCTGGCGCTCGGCCGCCGCGTTCGGCTACACCCGCGCGCTGTTCCGCACGGTCGAAGCGCTCGGCAAACGGCTCGCACCGCAGGCCCCGAAGCTGGCCAGAACCACGTCCGGCCGGGCGCTGATGTTCGGCTGGATCACCTCGCACCCGGGCCGGATCGAACCGGACCGGGCCCTCGGCGATTTCCTCGCCTTCAACCGCGCCATTCCGGCGCTGCGCGCGATCGTCCGCAGCGCCACGGCGTTCACCGGTCAGGTGCAGGCCGGCGTGCCGGTGACCGTCGCCTGGGGCAGCCGCGACCTGGTGCTGCCGCCGTATCAGGCCCGGGTCGCCCGCTCGGCGTTGCCGCAGGCCAGCCACGTCACCCTGGCCGGCTGCGGCCACGTGCCGATGTCCGACGACCCGGCGCGGGTCGCCGAGGTGCTGCTGCGCGGCAGCCGAGACTGATCAGCTCCCGTTGATCACCGGGGCGCGGACCAGCACCGCGGCCAGGCCGAAGGCCAGTCCCATGACCGCGATCTCCACCGTGGCCCAGGTGATCACCGCGGTGGTCTGCTTCTCGATGATCTTGGGCAGCAGCTTGAACCGGGTGTGCGCGCCGAGCAGCGCGGCCCCGGCCAAACAGCCGCCCTTGAGCAGCAGGATCTGGCCATAACCGCTGGTGAACAGCGCGAGGTACCAGTGCACGCCGGGTGTCTGGTACAGCTCAAGCCAGCCGTTGAAAAGCCCGGTGACCAGGGTCAGGAACACGCACACGGTGGCGATCCGCGAATAACGCGGCAGCGCGGTGGACAGCAGCGCCCGGTTGGTAGCGACCAGCATGATCACCGCGAGCAGCCCGCCGGTCCAGGCGACCGCCCCGACCACGTGCAGCTCCATCGAGATCATGTTCACGTCCTGCCAGCTCGTGCCCGAGTCGGCATGGCCGGTGACGGGCAGCGGCAGCAACGTGAACAGCGCGACGGTGATCCGCAGTTCGGCCGGGACCACCTCGCCCCGGCGCAGCGCGGTCAGCGCGATGACCAGGTAGACCAGAGCGGCGCAGGCGACGATCACCAGCGCCTGGCCGGAGGCGATCTGCCGCACGTAGTCGACGATCTCGGTCATGGACAGCGGCCTGCCCACGTTCAGGTCGGCCGTTTCGAACACCAGCGAGGCCAGGGCGGCCAACAGCCAGATCGCCGAGCTGAACACCGCGACCAGCCGGGCCAGGGCCAGCACCGGCGCCGACCGTTTCGGCCGGTCCGCGCCGAGCAGCTTGGGTAAGAAGCTCACCCCGACGGTGGTCACCGCGGCCAGGTCGAGCAGCGCCCTGGACAGCGGCAGCCCGACCACGACCACGGTCCCCGGCTCGACAACGCCCGGTGGGGCGACGGTGAGCGTGAGCACGAGACCGATCAGCACACCGGCCACCGCGGCCGCGCCGATGGCGGCGAACAGCGGGTAACGCGGCCGGACTCGGGGCGTGGTCGTGGTACGGGCCGTCGTCATCCTCGTCGCGCCCCCATCCTGGGCATCCGCAGCCCGAAGAACAATCCGACACCGAGCAGCACGACCGCCCCGAGCACCCATGCCCAGACCGGCACCCCGCCGGAACCCGACGTGCCCGCGGCCGTACTCGAACTCTGCTGCGGTGGCGTGCCGGTACCGGCCTTGGTCAGCGTGAAGCTGACCTCGCCGGACACCGGGTGCCCGTCCGCCGAGATGATCCGGTACCCGACCTTGTACACCCCGGCCGGGCCGAGCGGCGCCACCGCTGTCGAGACCGAATCACCGTTCACCGTGGCATTGCCGGACTTCTCCCAGTGCTGGCCGTCCGGGCCGATCACCGTGAGGGTGTTGGCGCCGAACTGAACCGGTGCGTCGAAGGTGAGCGAGACCGTGCCCGGCCCGGTCGCCACCGAGGCTCCGCTCGCCGGTGAGCTGCCGACCAGCACGTTGTGCGCGAGCGCCGGGGTGGCGAACCCGAACACGGCGAGCCCGGCCAGCACGATCGGCAGCAGCAACCGCCTCACGCCGACGCTCCCTGCTTGGGCTTCTCCGTCTCCGGCGGCATCTCGTCGTCCAGATCGTCGTCGTCATCGACGTCGTCCGGGCCGTCGTCGGGCCCCGGCCCGTTCCCGCCGGTCTGCCGGGAGCGGGCGTAGGCGCCGAGACCGAAGCCGAGCGCGAGGGCGCCGAGCAGCAGGCCGATGCCGCCCAGCCAGCGCGCGGTGCTGTCGCTGGAGGCGGCCGCGGTGGTGGTCATGCCGGGCATGTTCACGGTCGCGTTGGCTGCCGTTCCGGAGTCGGACGAGTCGGCGGCGGCCAGGGTCAGGTGCGGCAGCGGGTGCTCCGGTTCCTGGCCGTTGGCCGGGGTCGGCTCGTTCCAGTTCACGATCACGCCGTTGTCGTAGGTCTGGACCGCGGGCATGTCCATCGCGGTCGTGTTGCTGGGCAGGCCCTCGACCGCGATGGAGAACTCCTGGAACTCGCCCGGCTTGATCGCGTAACCGGGCTGCGCCGTCCACACGATCGACTTCACCGCCGAGGTGATGGTGTCGTCGGCCATCTTCACCGGGGTCGGCAGGGTGATCTTGGTGAGCTGATACGTCCAGCCGGGCATCGGCTTGACGCTCGCGTCACCGATCGGGCTGGTGGTGGAGAAGTCCACCTCCAGCTTGGTCATGCTGGCGGTGTCCTGTTCGTTCGGCGACCGGAAGACGATCTCCGCGTCGCCGCCCTGCACGAGTTGGTCCGGGCTGTGCGCGGAGACGTGCGCCGAGGCGATGCCCGCGCCGCCGAGCAGCAGTCCGGCGGCGACCGCGAGCGGGATACCCACCCGGGCGATTCGTCGGGTTGATCGTTGATTTGTCGACATGTCTTGTTGTTTCTCCGATGGGTGTCATCACCGATCCAGCGCAGGCCGGAATCCGGCCCGGCGACCGGTGACGGTGGTCAGGGACCTGGGTGAACAGCTGGGATCAGCCGGTCACCGGAGGCCCGCGGCGCGAACAGGCGCGCCCGAGTAGCACGCGCATGGCCTTCTCGGCCGGTTCCTCGGCGCGTCGCGGCGCGGGAGGTGGCTCCGGCGCCAGGTGGAACAGCACGATCCAGCGCGGCAGCAGCATCGCCAGCTGTTCGGCCAGCGCGTAGATCGCGCGTTCCGCCCTGCTCAGCAGGACGGCGGCCAGCAGGACCGCCAGCACGTGGGCGACCGGCATGACCTGAGCGTTGATCGGGGAGCCCATGTCCATGGCCGGCGTGCCCAGCGTGAGCAGCAGATGGATGGCCAGGTGGGAGGTACCCAGCGCGACCAGGATGGCGAATCCGCCGCGCTGCCGGTCGGCGAGCGCGACACCACCGGCGGCGACGCCTGTGGTGAGCAGCAGGGTCAGCCCGGTCGATGGCGGCATGCCGCCGCCGAGCACGTGCGCCAGCACGGCCAGGGCGGCCGAGGTGATGGCCAGCACGCTGCCCCGCACAACGCGGAGCGCGCCCCGTGATGGGGCCAAGGGACCGGCCACGGGTTCCAAGATTAGGCCTCGCCATGGAAGGCCGATGTAGGTTCGCTCGACCGTGTGATGAATCCAGCCCCTGACCATGGGTTATCCGGATCAAACACGATCAGGGCACCCCACAGGGGTGAGCCGGGAATCAGACGCCCAGCCTGCGCAGCAGCTCGCTCTCGATCCGGTCCAGCTCGGCGGCGACGGCCTGATGCGCGGCCCGCCGCCGGGCGCCAGGCATCCGCTCGGCGGCACGCACCGCGGCCGCGAGCGTGGTGAGCGTGTCCCGGCCGCGCGCGGTGAACTCGCGGGTCGCCGGATCGTCCTTCTGGGCCAAGTCGGCCAGCGCGTCGGCCGCGCCGGTGATCCGTGCGTGCAGCGCGCCGCCCTTGCCGCTGAACTTGGCCAGGTCGCCGACGTCGATGCCGAGGCGACGGGCGCGGTAGCGATCCAGCTGTTCCCGGGCGGTGCCCGCCGCCCTGAGCAGGTACGGGCTGACCACCGGGACCACCGCGGGCAACAGGATCTTGGCCACGCCGACGTAGTTGCGCGCCTTGCCCGGAGTGATCCGGGGCTCGCGCTCCTCGACACCTTTCTTGCCGCGTGCCATGGTCCCCTCGCCTCCTGCGTGCTGTCATGGTCGAACCTACTGGTGCACCGCCCGCCGGGCACATCGACCCGAGCTGTGCGTGAACGAATAAGGTGGCGGCTTGTGACCACCTCGGTGCTGCTTGACGCTGGAGTTGTGACCCGATGCCGGCGCCGGGTGCACCTTGAGCACGATCCGACCATGGTCGACGCGCCCAAGGCGCCGCCGGACCCGGCCGGTCAGCAGCGCTCGGCCGACGCGGCCGAACACCGCCGCCGGATCGGCGCGCAGCTCGCCCGCCTGTTCGGCTCCGACTGGGTGGAGATCCCGGCAGGCCCCGGCCTGTCCAACGCCGACCGGGAACGTGCGACGCTCGGCGCCATGCGGGCCGGCGCGCGGTTCATCTGGAACGCGGCATTACCGCGTGATCCGGCCGGCGGCAGGCGGGGCCGGGTCGACCTGCTGGTTCGCGCGAGCGAGGGCTATCTGCCGGTGATGGTGGTCCGGCACAAGGTCACCGACCCCGGCAGCGGCGCCCGCACCTCGCCGCTGTCCGACCCGCGACCCACCGGCAGCCGGTCCGACCCGCTGCGCAAGGCCCGCGCCCAGCCGCGCGACCAGTTGCGGCTGGTGCATGCCCGCGCGTTGCTGCAAGCCTGCGGCCAGGCCGCGATCGGCCGCGCCACCGGCGGCTCGATCGGCATGGACGCGGACGTGGTGCTGTGGCACGACCTGGAAGCGCCGACCTGGCCGGGCGGCCGGACGGCGGTCGCCGAGTACGAGAGCCGCTTCTCCGACCGGCTCGCGATCGCCGACGCGGCCGCGTCGCAGGCCGAGCCGCTGGCGCAGCCCTCGCGGATCATGGACTGCCGCAGTTGCCCGTGGTGGCCGGTCTGCGAACAGGCGCTCGGGCAGGCCCGCGACGTGAGCCTGGTGGTGCGCGGCGAGGACGCGACCGCGCTGCGCAGCGTCGGCGTGCGCACCGTCGACGAACTCGCCGCCCTCGATCCGGGCGACCCGCCGACCGGCGTGCCGCCCAGCCTGCTGTTCGCCGACGCGGTCGCGCTGGCCAAGGCGTGGCTGGCCAACCTGCCGGTGGTGCGCAGGGTGATCACGCCCGAGGTGCCGCGCGGCGAGGTCGAGGTCGACGTGGACATGGAGAGCTTCGGCGAGTCCGGCGCCTACATGTGGGGTGCGCTGCTCTCCGGCGATGGCATCGACGAACCGGCCGGTTATCGCGCGTTCGTCACCTGGGAAGCGTTGCCCACCAAGGACGAAGCCCGCTCGTTCGGCGAGTTCTGGCGCTGGCTGTCCAATGTGGCCGCTCGCGCGCGGATCAACGGCCGCACGTTCAAGGCCTACTGCTACAACGAGTTGGCCGAGAACCGCTGGCTGCTCGCGTCGGCCGACCGCTTCGCGGGCGAGCCCGGCATCCCGACCCGCGCGCAGGTGCAGGAGTTCATCGACTCGGACGCCTGGGTCGACATGTTCCGGATCGTGTCGGACACGTTCTTGTGCGCCAAGGGAAAGGGCCTCAAGACGATCGCGCCGGTCGCCGGATTCCATTGGCGCGACGCGGAAGCCAGCGGGGAGAACTCGATGCGCTGGTACCGCGACGCGGTCGGCATGGACGGCGAACCGGTCGCGCTGGATCAGCGGCGCAGGCTGCTGGTCTACAACGAGGACGACGTGCGCGCGACCAAGCGCCTGCGCGAATGGATGACCTCACCCGAGGTCGGCGACGTCCCGTTCATCGGCGACCTGTGAGGGTTGTGCACAGCCGTATCCACACCGGCTGTGCACAACTCTCCACAGCTGTGCACAACTCCGGTCAGCGCGGGGCCATGCGCAGGGCGCCGTCCATCCGGATGACCTCGCCGTTGAGGTAGTCGTGCTCGGCGATGTCCACCACCAGCTGGGCATATTCGTCCGGCCGGGCCAGCCTGCGCGGGAACGGCACGCCCGCGCTCAGCGTGGCGCGGAATTCCTCGGTGACGCCGGCCAGCATCGGGGTGTCCACGATGCCGGGGGCGATGGTCATCACCCGGATGCCGAACTTGGCCAGCTCGCGCGCGGCCGGGAGGGTCAGGCCGACCACGCCGCCCTTGGACGATGAGTACGCGGCCTGACCGATCTGGCCGTCGAAGGCGGCGATGGACGCGGTGTTCACGATGACGCCGCGCGCCTCGTCCTCCAGCGGCTCGGTCTTGGTGATCGCGTCGGCGGCCAGGCGCAACACGTTGAACGTGCCGATCAGGTTCACTTCGATGATCTTGCGGTACAGGTCGAGGTCGTGCGGTCCGGTCTTGCCCAGAATCCGCCCCGCGGTGCCGATGCCGGCGCAGTTGACCGCGATGCGCAGCGGCCTGTCCGCGCCACTGGCCTGCTCGACCGCGGCGCCGACCTGCTCGGGGTTGGTCACATCCGCGGCGACGTAGGTGATGCCGTCGACCTGCTCGGCCTTCTCGATGGCTTGTGGCAGGTCGATGCCGAACACGGTGGCGCCCTGCGCGGCCAGCGCGCGAGCGGTTGCCCCGCCAAGACCCGACGCTGCTCCGGTGACCAGCGCGGCGACGTCCGCGATCCGCATGTGCTTCTCCTCCTGCCGATGACCTGTGTCTCGGCAGAAGGCTAACGTGCGCTAACTTGCGCTTCAGTTGCGGTGTTCGCGGCGCCAGGCCAGCGCCTCGGCCGAGCGCAGCAGGATGACCAGCGGGATGGCCGCCACCAGCGACAGGCCGATGAACAGTCCGACGATCGCGAAAAGTTCCATGCGGTACAGGCTGCGCGAGAAGGCCCTTTCGCCGCGTCGGCCGGGAGCATTGTTTCCGCGTGCGCCCTGGGGATGATCCGGTCACCGACAGCTCCGACTACAGATGGACCCGACCCTGACCATCGGCCGTCCGGGTGCCCTGACCGCACGACCGGGTGACTCCGCCGCCGCACAACGGCCTGCTGGTGATCACCGTCGGCCGGGTGGGCAGATCTCGTCGATCGCGGCCCGCTCCCAGCCCGCCGGGCGCCACTGGGTCGCCGCCGCGTTGGCCATCACCTGCTCGGGCGTTGTCGCGCCGGCGATCACCGAGCCGACCACCGGCTGCGCCGCCAGCCAGCCCAGCGCCAGCGTGACCATGCTGAGCTTGCGCTGCTCGGCGAACGCCCGCAGCTTGTCGATCCGGTCCCACGGCGCCTGCGCCAGCAACTGGTCGCGTCCGGCGAGCCTGCTGCCTTCCGGTGGCGCCGCGTCGGCCGAGTACTTGCCGGTGAGCAGGCCGTTGGCCAGCGGAAAGTAGGGCAGCAGGCCGATGCGGAAGTGCGCGCAGGCGGGCGTGATCTCCCGTTCGGCCTCACGTTCGAGCAGCGAATAGTGGTTCTGCGCGGAGACCGGTGCGGCCAGACCATGGTGCTCGGCCGCCCAGGCCGCGTCGGCGACCTGCCACGCGGCCAGGTTGCAGTGTCCGACGTAGCGGATCTTGCCCTCGGTGATCAGCCCGTCCAACGCGGCCAGCGTTTCCTCGATCGGCGTGGCCGGATCGGGCCGGTGCAGCTGGTAGAGGTCGATCCAGTCGGTGCCCAGCCTGCGCAGCGACGACTCGACCGCGCGACGGACGTAGCCACGGGCGGCGCGGGAGCCGAAGTCCGGGCCGTTGAGCCCCTGCATGTCCACGCCGAACTTGGTGGCGATGACGGCCCGGTCGCGTTTGCCGGCCAGCGCCTGGCCGAGGAGTTCCTCGCTGCGACCGCGTGGCGCGCCGTACACGTCGGCCACGTCGAAGAAGTTGATGCCCATGTCGAGCGCGGCATCCACGACGGCTCTCGCGCCGGTCAGCGACTCGGTGGCGGTGCCGGGGCGGCCCAGGTTGTTGCAGCCGAGACCGACGGCGCTCACCGCGAGACCGGACCGACCGAGGCGACGCAGCTCCACGATCCCCGGACCCTACCGGTAGCGGGACCAGCGGGCGCCGACGTCGCCCGAACGGACGCTGGCCAGCCTGCGGTGCAGTTCCGGCGCGACATCGGGGTTGCTGCGCAGGATCGGCAGCACGCTGGTGACCAGCTTCAGCTCGCGGACCTGCCGCAGCACCTCGAAGCCGGGCCACTGCGTCACGTCGAAGCCGTAGGCGCGCAGCAGCGTGCGGGACTCGCGCGCCGACCCACCGAAGCGCTGCTGGGCGACCAGCACCGGAGTGAGATCCCATTCGGGCGGACCCCAGCTGGTGGAGTCGAAGTCGCACAGGACCGGGCCGTCCGGCCCGGGGATCAGGTTGCCCAGGTGGGCGTCGCCGTGCACCACCGCAGGCGGCAGCGGATATTCCAGGGCGGTCAGCTGTGCGGCCAGGGCGTCACGGCGCTGCGCCAGGAACTCGCGATCGTCGTCGGAGAGTTCCTCGGCATCGGCGATGCGCCGGGCCACGTCGTCCAGCGGTGCCCAGCCGGGCAGGTCGAACGCGGGCCGGGGCAGTTCGTGCAGGTTGCGCAGCATGGTGGCCAGATCCCGGGTGGTCGGCTTGCGCGAGACCGTCGGGACCTCGTCCCAGACCGTGGCCAGGTAGTCGCCGACCCGCACCGGCTGCTCGACCCCGGCCAGCAGCCGCACCGCGGGGAAGTCGTGCCCGGCCAGCCAGTTGGCCACCTTGACCACCTTGGCGACCCGGTGGCGCAGGCCCCAGGACGCGGCGATGCGGATCACGACCGGCGCGGTGGCCAGCCGGTAGACCGCGTTGGTGGTGAAGCGCAGCAGCGTCGCACCGTCCGGGTCGAGCCCGGTGGCGTCGCACACCGCGCCGAGCACGTGCTCCAGCTTCGCCGGTGTGAATCGGCCGGCGTCGGCGACCAGCCCCGTGGGCGCGTTCATCGTTGCGGTGCTCCCCACCCTCCCCGGTGCGGAGTTCAGGATCAGGCGACCATGAACTTGTTCAGCCGCTCGGCCAGGTCACGGGCGTCGCTGTTGTTGCGCCGCCGCTCCGCCTCGTCGCGCAGCGGCGCCATGCGGTCCTTGACCCGGGCCGACTTGATGGTCTCGGCGATCTCCAGCGCGTAGCGGCCGACCTTGGCGCCGTGGTCGACGTCGCCTTCCAGCATGTGGTTGGTGGCCAGCGCCGCCTGGTTGAACGACTTGGACCGGGCGTTCTCCTCGCCGTAACCGGCGCCCGCCCTGGTCAGCGCCGGGATCGCGTACTTGGTGTGCTTGCGGTCCACCTCGATGGCCAGCACCGAGTGCACGGTGCCGATCATGCCGTAGAGGTCGGGCTCGTTGAAGAAGCTCACCCACGAGTCCACGTTGGTCTTGTCCGCGCGGGAGAACTCGTCCTTGGTCCGGCCGACCAGCTTCAGCGCCTGCCGCTCGTCGCCGAGCGCGGCATAGGCCCAGGCCTGGTTCGCGCACAGCACGGCGACCGTGAGTTCCGAACCAGACTCCTGGGCCGCGATCTGGCCCAGCTGGAAGAGTTTGAGTGCGTCGTTGTGCGCGCCTTGGTGCAGATAGACGCGGCCCATCCGGTATAGGATGTTGGCCACCAGCGGGTCGTTCTTGCCCTGTTTGGCCAGCTCAAGGCCACGGGCGAAGTGGTTGCGGGCGGCGTCGACCAGCCCGCTGTCAAACGAAGTCCAGCCCGCCAGGTTGTGCAGGTCGGCGAGGGCCACGAACAGCCGGTCCCTCACCTGATCGGTCGAGGAGGCGGTCAGCATCTGCTGCCCCCACGACAACTGCGCGACAACCGCGTCCCGGCAGAATCCGCCGCCGTACTGATGGTCCAGTGCGCGCAATGCCCTCGTCGCGGCTTCGACCTGGCGCACATCGGTCATACCGATGTGTCCGGGAGCCGGGGCCTGGGCAGGGTGCGCCATCCACGAACCGGAGTCCTTGCCCATCACAGCCGCACCAACGGTGACGGCTGCGGCGTGCGCGAGGAACCTCCGTCGCTTCACCAGCTCGTCCTCCTCCGAACCCGGGTCATCCACACTCGTGGTGACCCTCACTTCCGTGCCCTCGTCGTACGCGAGGCCCATGTAGCCCCTCGGGATCGACAAGCCGTCAGCGATACGGGCCAGGACGTCGTAGGCCATCACCTGACGGCCCTTGAGGATCTCCGAGACCTCGGACTGTGATTGGCCGGTCGAAGCGGCGATCTGCCGCTGCGAAATGCCTTGCTTGCGAAGCAACCGGTAGACAGAAGAGATGTCCCTGGTCGACAACGCATCGCGCATGTCGGGCTCTTCCCACCGCTCCGGCGTAACAAGCGAAGCTTGCGACCCGATGGTGTTCAATTGCGCCCCCTCACAGTCCGTTGGGCGTCGAACGCAGCGTAAAGGCACTTCGCGGGGTCCGAGAAGTGCTGTTCAGCGTTGGTGATCGGTGCGGCTGAACTCGGCTGACCGCTTAGCGTCAGAGTCACGCCGATCGGCGCTGCGACTCCCCACTGCGGCCCTCCAGGTTGGATTCTAGTTTTTCGTAAGCATCCGAGCACGGAGGGAAGCAAGCCAGTGGAACTGCTTGACCCGGTAGCAACACTCGCGGACGGGTCCGCTATCGGTCAACAGGAGCCACGGCGACGCTCTGAACTGGGCATGGGTGCAACCACAGTAGGTGTCGGCGAGCAGGCCGGGCGCGGTCGTCAGTGGCGAATCCGCTGCCAGGACGTTGCGAATCGGGAACGGTTCCTGACGGTGCTCGTCGAACACGGCAGGGTGGTGCTCGTCGGTCCGCCCGGCGAGACGGCAGTGTTGACCTCCGGTCAACTCAACCAGCTCAGAGCCGTCCTGCATGAAGCCGCCGAAGAGGCGGAAAGGTAACGGTGACGTTCCGGTGGACGAGATCCTCGGGCAGGTACTGCGCAACGCGGTGTGGGAACGGCTGGACATGCTGTCCGAGCTGGCCAACCGTGCCGATGCGCCGTCCCTGCTTTCCGTGGCCCGATCCGAACTTCCCAAGCTGACCGAGGGCTGGCGGGCGCTGCTCGCCGCGCACGAGCCCGACGAGAAGGGCAACTGCCCCGAGTGCTCCAGCCGCTGGCGGCAGCAAAAGTCACCGTGCGCGGTGTGGCGCGCCGCCTACGAGCACCTGGTGGCCGGCGGTCTGGCGCCGCGCCCCGCCCGGCACCTGCGCGGCCTGTCCGGCCGCCGCACCGCTGCCGGAGTGCACTGAAGCTGGCGCCCTTGTTCTGAGCTCGCACCGGCCCCCCGATTCGGTGTGCGGAACAAGGCAACGCCATAACCCGGCGGCCCGATTCGCCCGTCCCCCGACCAGCGCGAATCGGGTCGCCCGGGAAAAATTTCCGAGCGGGCTCGTGACGTCTTCCGAGCTGCTTCTCGATCTCCGCGGGCCGGCGCTGCTGCCTCCCCCACCCCACCTGTGACCGGTGCCGGTCCGCGGCCCCCAACCAACGTCGCACGCGCACGGCTCCCGGAATGGGAGTGCCCAAACCTGCGCGGTGCAAACGACTTCAATCCGACCGAATTAGTTCGTCGGTAAGCGGTCTTTTTCTACTGAAAGTCATTCAGGAACTACTGTCCGTTGCGGATCATGCTTTGATACCAGCGGTAGGAATCCTTCGGTGTGCGGACTTGGCTCGAATAGTCGACATGTACCAAGCCGAACCGTGGCCGGTACCCTTTCGACCACTCGAAGTTGTCCAGCAAAGACCACACGAAGTAGCCGCGGACATCGACACCCTGGTTCATCGCGCTGCTCAGCGCATCGAGGTGCGCGGTGAGGAACTCGATCCGGTGCGCGTCGGGCACCGCGCCGCTCGCGTCGAGCGGGTCGTCGCCGCTGCAGCCGTTCTCGGTGATGTAGACCGGCGGCAACGTGGCGCCGTAGCGCTCCCGCAGGCCGAGCAGGAACTCCGACAGTCCGGCCGGAACGATCGGCGAACCGTTCGTGGTCATCGGGTAGCCCTCGATCGGGGCCAGGTCGAAGGGCAGCGGGTTGCCCGGTGACGGCGCGGCGACGCCCTGCGGCTCGTAGTAGTTGACCCCGTAGAAGTCCAGCCGCGCGGCGATCGTGCGCAGATCCTCGGCGAACCCGGCGGGCAGGTAGGGCTGCATGACCTCGGGGTAGCGGCCGAGCAGCACCGGGTCGGCGTAGAGGCCGTTGATCAGCGCGTCCAGCACGGCCGCGGCCTGCTTGTCCTCCGCCGAGGAGGTCTTCGGCCAGATCGGCGAGTGGTTGTTGGCGGTGCCGATATTCGTGGCACCGGCGGCGCGCAGCGCACGGACGGCCAGCCCATGGGCCAGGTTCTGGTGATGCGCGGCGGGCAGCGCGTCGAACAGCAGCACCTTGCCCGGCGCGTACTCGCCGATGCCGTAGCCGTAGAGGGTCTCCACCATGGGTTCGTTGAGCGGGATCCACATCGTGACCCGGTCGGCGAAGGCCTCGCCGGCGATGGCCGCGTACTCGGCGAAACGGGCCGCGGTGTCCCGGTTGAGCCAGCCGCCCGCGTCCTCCAGCGGCTGCGGCGTGTCCCAGTGATAAAGGGTGGCAACCGGGTCGATGCCTGCCGCGCACAGCTCGTCGATCAGCCGGTCGTAGAAATCCAGGCCGTGTCGATTGGCGCGGCCACTGCCCGATGGCTGCACGCGTGGCCAGGCAATGGAGAAGCGGTAGGCGCCAACCCCCAGCTCACGCATGAGCGCGACGTCCTGCGGATACCGACGGTAGTGATCACACGCGATCGCGCCGGAAGAACCGTCGGCTATTTTCCCCTCTGTTGCACAGAACGTGTCCCATACCGACTGACCTCGACCGTCCGCGTTCACGGCTCCCTCGATCTGGTACGCGGAGGTCGACACGCCCCACAGAAAGTTGTCCGGGAAGGTTGACGTACGAAGATCAGTCATATGCCCGCCTAATGAAACACCGGATAATGTGAAATATATTCAGATGTTACGGATTTTTCGCAGTGTAGGGAAGTAGTCGGTCCCTAACCCAGGCAAACTATGGGAGAGCGCGCCCAGAGGAGACACGTTGCCCGCCAACACCCCCCTTCGCCGCCGGCCAGTCCAGCAGCGCAGCGCTGCACGAGTCGAGCGGATGCTTGAAGCTTGCGCCAACCTCATCGAGGAGGTCGGCTACGACGGCGTCACCACCACCCTGATCGCCGAACGGGCTGGTGTCGCGGTTGGCTCGCTGTATCAGTTCTTCCCGGACAAGCGTGCGGTCGTGCAGGCACTGACCATGCGCAACCTCGACCAGTTCATGGACATGATCGGCAACCGGATCGGTTCAGCCCAGCTGGACCACTGGTGGGATGGCGTCGACATCGTGTTCGACGCCTACGTGACCATGTACCGGGAAGTCCCCGGGTTCACCCAGATCCGCTTCGGTGACGTGGTGGACCTGCGGCTGATGGACGATCAGCGAGACAACAACACGGTGATCGCCGACCGGCTCGCCGGTCTGCTCACCGCCAGATTCAACCTCAACGTCGAAGAACTACGCCTGCCGATCTCGGTCTCGGTGGAGATCGCGGACGGCATCCTCAACCTGGCCTTCCGGCGCAAGCTGTTCACCGAGGACGTGGTGATCGCCGAGGCCCGCAGAGTGGTTCGCGCCTACCTGTCCGGTCACCTGGAACCCGCGAGTAGCTGAGTCAGCCGAAGTTCTGCCCCTCGCCACGGTAGGTCGGCACGGTCGCGGTGACCCGGTCCCCCTCGACGACGTGGTAGGAGTCGAACCGCTCGGCCAGCTCACCGGCCTTGGCATGGCGCAGCCAGACCCGGTCGCCCAGCCGCAGGTTCCGCGCGGCTTTGCCGGTCACCGGCGTCTGCACCTCGCCCGCGCCCTCGGTCCCCAGCAGACTCAGCCCGGCGGGCAGGTAGGGCGATGGCAACCGATCCGGCGTACCGGTCCCGGACGCCACGTAGCCCCCGACGAACAACGTCGCCGTGTTCGGCGTCGGTTTGCGCACCACCGGCAGCGCGTAGAGCAAGGCAGGCCGCGGCCGGAACTTCGAATAGGCGTCGAACAAGGTCGGCCCGATCAGGCCCGAACCGGCCGCCACCTCGGTGACCGACGAATCGGCCGAGGTCAGCTCGATGCTCCCGGTCCCACCACCGTTCACGAACTCCAGTTCGGTCAGCGCCCGCACCGCCGCGACCGCGGCATCCCGCCGCGCCACCAGCTCGGCCCCGGAACGCCGCTGGATGAACTTCAACGCGGCCCCGCGCAACGGCCGTCCGGGCGGGACATCGCCGAGACCGGCGATCTGCCCCTCGTAGCCCATCATCCCGACCAGCCTGAACCCCTTGCGCCGCAACGCGACCTTGGCGAACGCCTCGGCCTGCCCGGCGGTGTGCACCGGGGAGCGGCGAGTGCCGATGTGCACAAAGGACCGATGCCCGATCGGCCGCCAGGAAACGTCCAGCTCCAGCGCGATGCGGATGTCCGGGTGATCGGTACCCAGGGCGGCATCCACCAGATCAAGATGCTCGACCGAGTCCACCATGATCGTGATGTTCGCCCGCGCCACCGCATCACCGGCCAGCTCCCGCAGTGCGCCCTGATCAACCGTGGGATAGGCGACGACAAGATCGTCACTCGTCCCGGTCGAACACAGCCACAGCGCCTCGCGCAGCGAATAACACAGCAACCCCGCGTAACCCGGCATGGCCAGGACACGATCCAGCAGGTACCGGCAGCGCACCGACTTGCTCGCCACCCGGATCGGACGCCCGCCGGCGCGACGCGTCATGTCCTCGGCGTTGTGGTCGAACGCCGCCAGATCGATGATGGCCAGTGGCGGGTCGAGTGCCTTGGTCGCCTCGTCATAGCTGACCTGCGGGGAAGTCTCCTGCACACCTTGCAGACTAGGCCGTTTACGCTTGAAATGCGAATACTTTTCACTTACGTTGTGGACATCACGGTGTCCGCGTGGAGGTGGCGATGAGCGAACGCAGAGCAGACCAGTGGCGCAACTGGGCTGGTACCGCGACCGCCAACCCGTCGCGCTGGTACCGGCCCAACGACCCGAGCCAGCTCGCGGACGCGCTGAAAACCGCTGAGCGCGACGGACAGACCGTTCGCGTCGTCGGCAGCGGACACTCCTTCACACCGATCGCGATCGCCGATCAGATCGCCATCGACCTGGCCGGCTGGACCGGCATCATCGCCGCCGACGCCCGCACCGGCCTGGTCACGGTCCGCTCGGGTACCACGATCCGCGCGCTCAACGCGGGATTGCACACGCTCGGCCTGGCCATGGCCAACCTCGGCGACATCGACGCGCAAACGATTGCCGGTGCGATCTCCACCGGCACCCACGGCACCGGCGCCAAGCTCGGCGGCATCGCCACCCAGATCGAAGCCCTCGACCTCATGCTGGCCGACGGCACAGTGGTCACCGCCTCAGAAACCGAACACCCCGACCTCTACAACGCGGCCCGAGTAGGCCTGGGCGCGCTCGGCGTGATCCTCACGGTCACCCTCCGCTGCGTCCCCAGCTTCGTCCTGTCGGCTCAGGAACGCCCAGAACCCCTCGACGCGGTCCTCGAAGCCCTCGACGAGAACACCACCAGCAACGACCACTTCGAGTTCTACTGGTTCCCCTACGGCACAAAAGCCCTGGTCAAGCGCAACAACAGGCACCCCGCAGCCACCAAAGCAGAACCACTCTCACCCCTGCGCCAGTACTTCGAATACGAGCTGATGGAGAACAGAGCCCTCGACCTGGTCTGCCGCCTGGGCCGAGCGGTCCCGTCCCTCATCCGACCGCTCAACCGCTTGTCGTCCTCGGTGCTCTCGCCCCGCGCCTACTCCGACCACTCGCACAACGTCTTCGTGACCAGCCGCAACGTGCGATTCGTCGAGTCCGAGTACGCGATCCCGCGCGAGTCACTGGCCGACGTGCTCGGCGAACTGCGCCGCGAGGTGCCCGAACTCAGCGACTCGGTGATGCTCCCGGTCGAGATCCGGGTAGCGGCCGCCGACGACATCTGGTTGTCCACCGCGAACGGCCGCGACTCCGCCTACCTGGCCATCCACCAGTACGTCGGCCTGCCCTACCGCGCCTACTTCGACCTGTTCGAATCGATCGTCGACCAGGTCGGCGGCCGCCCGCACTGGGGCAAGATGCACACCCTCGACGCCGAGCGGCTACGCCCCCGCTACCCGCACTTCGACGACTTCCGGGCGGTCCGCGCCAACGTCGACCCCGCGGGCCGCTTCACCAACGCCTACCTGAACCAGGTCCTGGGCCCGATCAGCTGAGGCCGGCGACCGCGTCCCCGACCAGCTGATCCCCACCAATCAGCTCCAAGGTCATCCCCACAGTCGTCGGTGCGTCAAGCAACGCCAGCAGCACAGCAGCCACATCATCGCGAGGAACAGACCCCCGCCCAGTAGCCGGAGCCAACCGCACCCGCCCAGTCCCCGGCCCATTGGTCAGCGACCCCGGCCGCAGCACGGTCCAATCCAGATCCCGCTTACGCAGATCCGCCTCCGCCGCTCCCTTGGCCCGCAGGTAGATGGAGAACGTGTCGGACCCAAGATCAGCCCGATCCGCCCCCATCGAACTCACCTGAACAAACCGGCGAACCCCGGCGGCCTCAGCAGCATCAGCCAGCAGCACAGACGCACCCAGATCAACTGTCTCTTTACGGGCGTCCCCACTACCCGGCCCAGCCCCCGCCGCGAAAACAACGGCGTCCGCGCCCACCAACTGAGCCGCGAGCGAGGCAACCGAAACATGCTCAAGATCGGCGACCACCGGCTCCGCACCGGCCGCGCTCAGCTCGGCGGCGTGCTCCGGATTGCGAATCAGACCGACCGGGACGTCCCCGCGCGCGGCGAGCAACCGCTCAAGCCGCAACGCGATCTGCCCATGTCCACCAGCGATGACTATGCGCATGGGTTCTGACCGTAGTCGCCCCCCTACGCTGCGGCTCAGGCAGCCGTGTCCAGCAGGCGCTCGTAGATCGCTTCGTTGAGCCAGCGACCGGTGGCGTCCTCGGCCGGGCAGATGTCCTGCGACCCGGGTACGTCCAACTCGGTGACACCCTCAGGGTCAGCAGTCAGGACGGAAACCCCATACTGCCGAGCCCTCGGCAGGCAGTTGACCAAGTAATCGTGGGTCGTCGCGGCCCACCAGGGCAGCACGATCGCGGCTTCGGCGTACCGCGCGAAGGGCACGGTCGAGGCGAGCCCGGTCCGCCAGTGCCTGGCAACGGCCAGCACACCGTGGATCCGAACCGCGGCCTGCGGAACCTGACCGGCCATTTCCGGCCAGACCCAGGTGGAAACGGTGGCGCGGTCGGCAACCGGGGCGATGCCCTGGCAGATCCGCTCGGCGTGCACGTCCGGCAGCACATCCGCGACCACGATCACCCGGCGGCCCAGCAGCGTCATGGGCGGCAACACCGTGCCGTGCCAGCCGAGCCGCTCAGCGGCTCCGGCCGCCAACTGCTCGATCGGGGCAGGCAGCTCGATGGCGGGAAACAGTCGCTGGCGTGCCTGGGCGTCGCTGGTGATCGTGGTACGCCCTGGTGTCCCGCTCACTGAGGTCGCCTCCCTGGTTACCGTTCGCCGGCACACACCGTTCCGCTCGCCGGGCCAGAAGCCCGCCTGGCGAAGATGTGCTGAGAATTGAGTACCAGGAAGTAATGGCCCCGCCGCCAACTCAAAGTCCTCCCTGCGATCGGCGGCGCCGGGCGGTCGGTAACCGGTCGATGACCGGTCAAAGGGCAATAGCCCGGCGGTGCGGCCATTTGGGTGAGCGGCCGGTGGGCGGCCATGAGTCGCCGATGCGAAATCGTCACTTTCCGCGATACCGATCTTCAACGCGCGCGTTGTTTCACATCGTGCTGAAATGACCGGAATGGACCAGGCCGACGGCTCGGGGCGCGCAAAGATCACCGTGCGCGCCGCCATTGCTCCATTCGTGGTGATCATTGTGATCGCCGCGCTGTGCGCGCTCGGGATTTTCGGCTACTTCAACGAACGAGACGTGCACTCGGCCGAGTGGAAGACCGGCCAGCTCGACGCGCCCAACCGCGTGGAGGTGGACGTGACCCTGCAACGCATGGACGCCTCGGCCCGTCAGTTCACCCTGGTCGTCGTGGTCAGCGCCGTGGGAAACCTGGCGGAGGACGGCAACGAATTCATCCTGGCCCACCCGCTCACCCTGGAAACGTCGTCGCTGAGCAACACGACACTGCGCTATCCGGCAGGCGAACGGATCTCCGCGCAGAACATCTCGGTGGGCCTGGACACCGGAATCGTGTCCGACTATCCCTTCGACACCTACACCACCGACGCAGGTTTCTACGCCTCGATCAACGACCAGCCGGTCCCGATTTCGTTGATCTTCCGCAATGAAGATCCGTTCTTCCTGACCACCGCGACCGGCGCCAATATGGCTAGTGGCGCGGCCACTATTGGCCTGCGAATCGAGCGGTCCCGGGGCACGTTCATCTTCGCCTGGTTCCTGATGGCGGCGATGTGGATATTGGCTTTGTCGGTACTCGCCGCGGCCTTGATCATTGTGCGGGGAAGGCGCGGTTTCATCTGGCCCGCTTTGGGCTGGATGGCCGCCACCCTGTTCGCCTTGGTCGCCGTCCGCAATGCCGTGCCCGGCCTGCCACCCATCGGCTCGCTGTTCGACTACGCCTCTTTCCTCTGGGCCGAAGGCATCGTCGCGGCAAGCATCGCAGCGGTAACCGTCCAAGGTCTCCTGGTGGAGAGAACCGCTAGATAGACCGAAAGCCCGGATGCACCCCAGCGGCCAGCTTCTTGTCCTCCGCGATCCGCAGCAGCAACCGCTGCAACTGCGCCCGCTCCGAGTCGTCCAGCGCCGAGGTCAGATCGGCGCCGTGCGCCATGGCGACCTGGCCCACCGACCGCATCAGCGCCTGCCCCTCCTCGGTCAGATAGACCGCGTGCAGCCGCCGGTCGTCCGGATTGCGCCGCCGTTCGATCGCCCCGCGCCGCTCCAGCCCGTCGACCAGCGCGACCAACCGCGTTGCCGGCGTGCCCAGCTGCTCGGCCAGCGCCTGCTGGCTGCGTCCCGGCTGCATGGCGATGGCGCGTAGCAACCCGACCTGTGGCGGAGACAGCTCCAGCTCCCCAAGTCGCTCATCAAACTTCCGCGCCGCATAGGCGCCCACCTGGGCCAGCAGGAAAGCCGCACTGCCGGTCCCCATCGACGGTCCTGACACAACCAGAACCATACCACTTGACAAACCATTACAGTCGATAAACGATTACTTCATCAGAATCAATCCTCAGGAGGAACGATGTCGAACACCCAGACCCGCCAAGGCGGCCCACCCCTGCTGATCCCCGCGATAGTCATGGCGGTCTTCACCGCCGCATCCGCAGCCCTGGGCGCAACGGCGGCCCGCTACAACTCCGCAAACCTGCTCACCTACACCCAAACCCACCAAACCACCCAACTGATCCTCGGCACCCTGGTCTTCGGAATCGCGCTCCCCCTCCTCATCTGGTCGGCAACGGTCTACAAACGCCTCCACCGCCTGGGCGTCACCGCCCCCGGCACCGCCATCGCCTACGGCGGCGGCCTCCTGGCCGCGGCATCCCTGGCTCTCAGCGGCCTGCTCACCTGGACAACAACACAGGTAACCGGCTCAGCAGACCTGGTGAAGGCCCTGACCGCCCTCGGCTTCACAGCAGGCGGCCCCGGCTTCGTAGTCCCATTCGCCATGCTCATCGCAGGCGTGGCAGTCCCCGGCCTGATCCTCAAGCTTCTGCCCACCGCCCTGGCCTGGACCGGCCTGATCATCGCCGGCCTGGGAGCCCTGGCCACCTTCGCCCTGCTCACCCCGGCCCTGGACGTCCTGCTCCCCATCGGCCGCTTCGGCGGCCTGATCTGGCTGATCGCCGTGAGCGTCGCCCTCCCCGTCACCCGCCCCCGCCGCGCCCAGCAACTGGTCAACGCCTGAAGGAGAAGACATGACCGCCCAAGAGTTCCTGGAAGCCTGGACCCAGGCCGAGCTGACCGCCGACACCAACACCATCGCCACCATGCTCACCGACGACTTCACCAGCATCGGCCCTCTGGGGTTCACCCTGTCCAAAAAGGACTGGCTAACCCGCCACGGCCCCCTCCACTACCACCGCCTGGCCCTAGCCGAGATCACCACGAGGACCTACGGCGAAGTGGTGGTAGCCATCGCCACCCAACTACAGCAAGCCACCTACAACGGAGCCCCGGTCCCCGCCACCACCCGGGTCAGCATTGTCCTGGTACGCCCCGAAAACGAGTGGAAGATCGCGAACACCCACTTCAGTTTTGTTGCGGGAACCGAAGGTGCTCCCCCCACCCCAGGCAGAACCAATTAGAGATCCACATCACACAACCCGGAAACCCACCACCGCGGGGGTGTCGGGCGCAGCAGGCCCCTGACAACGGGGGCCTGGGGGTCGCCCCCCAGAAACAATGGCACGCAAAAGCGGCTTGTGCTCTTCACAAGCACAAGCCGCCCATTTGCGTGCGCGAGGGGGGAGTTGAACCCCCACGTCCTTTCGGACACACGGACCTGAACCGTGCGCGTCTGCCATTCCGCCACTCGCGCTGA
>DATFHN010000120.1:0-2859 GCA_035248365.1 Pseudonocardiaceae bacterium
TGGCTGGATCTCGTAGCCGGGATAGTCGCCGGTGACGGCGAGATCGGCGAGTCCGGCGGCGACCATCTCATCGACGGGCCGGTCGCCGAGGTGGGAGCGGCAGGTGATGTCCGCTTCCGGGAACTGCTCGCGTAAGCGCGCGATGATCCCGGCGAGGAGCGGCCCTTCCGAAGCGACGATACGCAGGCGGGCGCAGCGCATACCGGTGTCGTCGTCGGTCGCGATGTCGCGCCGTAGTTCGTCGAAGGCCCGCAGCACCGCGCGAGTGCGGGCGACGATCTCCTGGCCGAGTGGGGTCGGCGCGGCGCCCGCCTGGTCCCGGTCGAACAGTTGCCCGCCGACCATCCGTTCGATGCGCTGTAACTGCGCCGTCAACGCCGGTTGGGACACGTGCAGGATCGCTGAGGCGCGCCGCAGGCTTCCTGCCTCGGCGATGGCGTATATCGCCCGCAGATGACGAACCTCCAAATCCATGGAATCACGATAACGCCGGGTGCCGGGATCGGTAAGAGGGTGCGCAGTTCAGGTGAGGTGATAGTGGGACGTTATATCGGTCTGTGATTGTCTGCCGGTGGGCCAGGAGAGGACCATTTACCTCGGTAACAATCCATTCGCGCAACGGTCCTGACGCGAATCGGCCGGTCGGACTGTCAACGGTCAACGTCGGTGATTCGACCGGTCGAACACCGGCGAGCGATATTCGACGAATATTCGCTCGCTTTCGAATGGTGATATTCGACGATGTCGAGCGGGCCGGCAGATTCCTTCTCAATGACGGAGAAAAGGAGCTGATCCATGAACGACGAGCCTGAGGCCGCGGCGGCGCGGCTGAGCCGGCGCAGGGTGTTGCTGGGCGCGGCGGCGGTTGGCGCGGGTGCGTTGGTGCTGGGTACCGGTGGCCTGAGCCAGGCCAAGGCTGCCACCACCTTCTTCAAAGGCGTCGACATCAGCTGGGCCCCGCAGATGGAAGCGCACGGCTACAGCTGGAAGAACGCCAGCGGGCAGACTCAGGACCTGCTGACCATCCTCAAAGGCTATGGCATCAACGCGGTCCGGCTGCGCACCTTCGTCAACCCGTCCAGTGACCCGGCCAACGGGCATTGCAGCATCGCCGAGGTCGCGGCCTATGCCAAGAAGGTCAAGGCGGCGGGCATGTCCATCGATCTGGACTACATGTTCGGCGACACCTGGAACTCCGTTGGCGTGCAGAACCCGCCCGCGGCGTGGCGGAACCTGAGCTACGGCAAGATGGTTTCCGCGATGAGCAGTTACGTCAACCAGACGATGAACGTCATGAAGAGCAACGATGTGCTGCCCACCTGGGTGCAGATCGGCAACGAGATCAACAGCGGCATCTGTCACCCGGTCGGCACGGTGTCCAACGGCGCCCAGATGACCGGGCTGCTCAATGCCGCGCACGATGCGGTCAAGCAGGTGTCGCCCAGTTCGACGGTGGTCATTCACCTGGCTCAGCCGCAGAAGTATCCGTCGATGCAGACGTTCTTCGGCGCGTACTCCGGCCACGGCGGCAGGTGGGACATGAATGGTTTCTCCTCCTACGGCAGCGCGAGCCTGGCATCGGGCATCGTGGGGAACATGCGGAAGATCTCGTCGGCCTACGGCAAGCCGTTCATGCAGGTCGAGTTCGGTGGGCCGGTGAGCAAGGCCTCGTCAACGGAATCCGCGCTGGAAACTTACATCAAGGCCCTCAAGGGCGCGGGCGGTCAGGGCATCTTCTACTGGGAACCGGAGTGCATGTCGCCGTTCACCGGCTATGCCATGGGCGCCTGGAACTCCTCGACGCGTGAACCCACCGTCATCATGAACGGTTTCAGCGCGGCCTGAACCGCCGGACCGGCTGGGCGATGCCCAGCCGGTCCGGAGTGGACACCGGTGCTACTGCTCGTCTTCGTTGTCGCCGTGCTGGAGCGCGCCGATATCCGGCACGGACGGGATCGGGTCGCCGTTGTAGTCGATGCCGCCGTTGTTCGCGATGGCGATCCCGGCGCGGACGGCTGGCGAGCTTGCGGCGATCAGCCAGTTGAGTCCGGCCTTCAGATCGGGCCCGCTCGCCTGGGTCCCGGTTCCGCCACCCGTCGGGTTGACGAAGCGAGGGTTGCCGGTGATGGCGTGGCTCTCGCCGGACGGAATGATCGGGCTGTTGCCGCCGTAGAGGTTGTTGTCGTAGGTCTCGCCGGAGCCGGTGGACATCGAGGCGTTGGCGAGGGTGGTGTAGAAGATGTTGTTGGTGAACCTGGTCGGGCCCTTGCCGTCGACCATCCGCGCGGCGGCGCTGTTGTAGATGGTGTTGTTGTAGACGTTGTCGGTGGTGCCGCCGACGCTGTCCAGCAGGATCTCGGTGGTCTTGTTGTTGGCCAGCACGTTGTAGCGGAAGGTCGCGGTGTCGAACCTGGTGCTGCTGTTGCACGCGCAGGACAGGTAACCCATCCCGTTGTCGTGCAGGTAGTTGTACTGGGCGACCGCGTTGGTCACGCCCATGTCGGTGTCCAGGCCGTTGCTGTCGCCGCCGCCCGCTTTGACGCTGGTCCCGGTGACGTCGTTGTGCTGCGCGACGACCTGGTCGGAGTAGTCGAACTCGATGCCGGAGGTGCCGACCCGGTCCACCAGGTTGTGCTGCACCAGTCCGTTGCGCACGTCGTCGATGAGCATGCCGTTGGCGCCATAGGCGGTGCCGGCCTGGAAGATGTAGTTGCCCTGGATCGTCACGTTGGTGAACGGCGAATACCTCGGGTCGGTTGCCGACGTGCGCAGGCCCCAGCCGGTGGCGGTCGCGCCGGGGGAGGTGCCGGAGTACTGCTTGAGCACGATCCCGCCCCACGAGGTGTTCCTGATCGACGA
>DATFHN010000121.1:0-9756 GCA_035248365.1 Pseudonocardiaceae bacterium
CGGCCGCGTGCTGACGGTCTACACCACCCAACCCGGCGTGCAGTTCTACTCCGGCAACTTCCTCACCGGCACCCTGGTCGGCACCAGCGGCCACGCCTACCGGCAAAGCGACGGCTTCGCCCTGGAAACCCAGCACTACCCGGACTCCCCCAACCACGCGAACTTCCCCTCCACGGTCCTGCGACCCGGCCAGACCTACCAACAGGAAACCGTCTACCAGCTCGGCATCGGCTGATCAGTTGGCGGCGGGTCGCCCCAGGCTAATCGGGGTAAGTCCTGGGGCGACCCACACATCGTCATCGCCGTGGGACGAGTACCACCCCCCAGTGGTACCGGCAGTGGGTCGGCGACGACGAGCTTGCGGTGTGACGGCAGCGATCAGTGCGAATGTGAGTACGACGCGATCATCCACTCGTTGCCCCTGCCTCTCCCCAAGGATCTGCCCTTCCCCAAGGACCAGAACGCCTGCGGCTCGACGAACAGGAGGTACTCGGCGGCGCCGACGGTCTCGGTGAACGCCGGGCTGGCCTGCTCACAACGCGATGGCTCGCCCGCCGTGGACCATGACTCGTCCACCTGGGGCTGCGCGTGATGAGCTGCTGTCACGGAAACTACTGTCTGCTATCAGCACCTGACCGCGCTACAGATCGCTGTTTGCAATCGCGGACAACACACCCGAATGGGCTAGCCGGGGCGAGGATCAGATCTTCTCGGCCGTGGTCGAGCGACCGGGTATCAGCAAGGCTGCCACCAAGGCGGCACAGGCGAAAGCCACCGCGATGAACAACGCCTCCCGGTATCCGCCGGCCCCGCCCGCTGCGCCGAGCGCCGAGGCCATCGCGCCGATGCCGACCGAGGCGCCGAAGTTGAACATCGACGCGTTGAGCCCGGGCAGGATGCCGGGATAGGACGCGGGCGCGAACAGCACGCCGAGCCCGTTGAGGGTGGTCAATGCGGCGGCCGAGTAGGTGGCCCCCATCAGGAACACACACGCGGCCAGCAGCCACATGTTGTGCAGGAGCAACGCGGACAGCACGAGCAGCACGATGTTGCCGACGAGCCCCGCCCACATCACCACGCGGTAGCCGAGCCGGGGCGCCAGCTGGCCCGCGACCGGCGCGAGCGCCCAGCCCAGCAGCGAGAACGGCATCAGGAACAGCAACGCGGACTTGGTGCCGTCCAGGCCGAGCCCGGCCGAGGCGTCCTGCGAGTAGGCGGGGATCAGGAACAGCAGCACGGCGAAGCTCGACGCCATCGTGCAGAACGTGGTCAGCAGCAGGCTCCAGACCGGGCGCGAGCGCATCACGACGACCGGCAGCAGTGGCGAGGCGGCCGAGCGCTCGCGGAAGAAGAAGATCACCGCGAGCACGGCGGTGCCCACCATGGACGCGATGGTGGCCGGTGCGGACCAGCCGGCCTGGCCGAAGCCGAGGGTCAGGCCGAGGGTGAGGGCGAACATGGTCAGCGCCAGCAGGACCATGCCGATCCAGTCCAACGGTCCCGATGAGGTCGCGGCGTTCTGCGGAACGTAGCGGCGGAGTAGGACGACCGCGATGATCTCCAGCACCAGCATGAATGCGAACACGCCTCGGAAACCGACCGCGTCGACGATCACGCCGCCCAGCAACGTGTCCACGCCTGCGACACCGCTGTTGATGGCGGTCAGAATTCCCAGATATCGGCCGAAGGTGGCCACCGTGATCGTGCTGCGCAGCGTCAGAATGCCCAGCGCGATGGTCGCTCCACAGATTCCCTGAAGAATTCGGCCGACATCGAGAATCACCACGTTCGGCGCGACGGTCGAGATGAGGCTGCCCAGCGCCATCACCGCGATCGAACCCACCAGCACCGGTCGTCGTCCGATGCGATCGCTCAGCGGTGGCAGCACGATTCCGGCCAGCGCGGCGGCAAACAGGAACAATGTCGAACTCAGGCCGATGTTCGAGGTCGAGGTGTGCAGGCTGGTCGCCATCGACTGGATCGCGGGGGCGAGCATGGTGGCGTTGAGCTGGAAACTGGCCACCGCGACGAGCAACGCGATCAGCAGGCCGGGCGCCTTGTTCAGGCTGCCGGTCTTGGCCGCCGCGCCCTCGGTCAGCAGGTCATTCGAACCGTTCGCTGGCATCGCACGATGATAGTGAACGGGGCAATGTTTTCGATCACGGAGTCATTGGTGTGAATCGTCGACCAAGTAACTGCAATAGACTTGCTCAGTTTGGGTTGCGGGTGTTTGGGACGCGCTTTGGTCGGCTACTGCGCCAGTAACGAACCCGGTAGTGTTGGTGGGGTGCTCATCACCCGACGTAACCGAGGACGGAGTTGACGGCGTTGACAGTGGGGCCTGATCGGCCGGTCCTTCACCCTGAGCAACCAGAACCCTGAGCTACAAGTGGATGAGCGATGCCACATTCCGCGCATTCTTCGTTCGGTACGACGCTGCGTCAGCAACGGCTGAAGTCCGGCCTCAGCCTGCGAAAATTTGCCACAAAAATCGCGTACTCGCCCGGCCATTTGTCACATGTCGAGAACGGCGTGAAGCATCCCACGATTCAGTTCGCGGAAGCGTGTGAACGGGAACTGAATCTGCCGGGACAACTCGTTCCGCTGGTGGCCGCGGAAACCGGTACCCCGGTCGCGCAACTGCCCTCATCGGGCGGCACGTTCGTCGGCCGGGGCAGCTATCTGCGCCGGGTGCGCACCGCGCTGTGCGAGGGCAGTCAGGTCGTGCTCGTCGATGGGCCGCCCGGTATCGGGAAGACCGCGCTCGCGGTCAAGAGCGCCGCCGATTCCGCGCTCACCCGGCAGTACGGCGACGGCACCCTGTTCGCCGACCTGCACGGGTTCACCCCGGCGCAGGCGCCGACCGAACCGGGCGAGGTCGCCGAGGACTTCTTGCGCACCTTGGGTATTTCGCAGGAACAGATCCCGGCCAGCGACGCCGGGCGCTTTGCGTTGCTGCGCAGCGTGTTGAGCAACCGCAAGGTCCTGATGGTGCTCGACAACGCGGCGAGCGTCAGCCAGGTTCGGCCGCTGCTGCCCGCGGCGAGCGGGTGCGGCGTGATCGTCACCAGCCGCAGGCAACTGGCCGGGCTGGCGATCCGCGATGGCGCGACCCGGGTCAGCCTCGGACCGCTCCCCCAGCAGGAAGCGGTGTCGCTGCTGGCCGAGATCATCGGCGACCGGGCGGGCGCGGACCCGCGGTACACCGCGGAACTGGCCCAGCTGTGCTCCTGCTGGCCGCTGGCGTTGCGGATCATCAGCGAACGCCTGGTGAGCCAGGAACATCTCGGCCTCGCCGATCTGTGCGACGAACTGCGCGAAGCTCGGCTCGACGCGCTGTCGATCAACGAGGAAGACGACGAAACCGCTGCGGTGCGGGCGGTTTTCGACCTGTCGTACCAGGCGCTGACCGTCGAGGACGCGGCCACGTTCCGGTTGCTCGGCCTGCATCCCGGCTCGCACATCGGCATCGCGGCGGTGGCCGCGCTGTGCGGGCAGCCGGAAGCGGCGGCGCGGGCGCGGATGCGCAGGCTGTGCCAGGCCCATCTGGTCACCGAGTACCAGCGCGACCGCTACCAGCTGCACGACCTGCTCAAGGCCTACGCCGCCGAACGGGCCGAGGCCGAGGACTCGCTCGGTGAACGCCGCTTCGCGACACGGCGGTTGCTGGACTACTACTTCGGCACGGTCGCCAACACCACGGCCATGCTCGCGCCCTACCGCAAACACCCGGTCGTCGACGTGTCGCCGTTGTCGAGCGTGCCGGAAACCTACGAAGAAGCACTGGCCTGGTGCGACGCCGAGGTGTCGAACTTCTATCCGATCGTCTCCCTCGCCGTCGCGCAGAGCTATCCGCAGGTCTGGCGCTTCGCCGCGTCGCTGTGGGACTACTTCCACGTGCGGCGGCCGTGGGGTGCCTGGTGGGCGACCACGAAAGCGGCGCAGGGTCAGCTCACGGAGCAGCCCGATCCGTTCGGCAAGGCGTGGCTGCTCAACAGCCTCGGCGACTACCTGCGCAGGCGCGGCGACAGCGCGGCGGCCCGCGCGCATTTCGAGGAAGCGCTGGCGATCCGCCAGGAAATCGGCGATCGGCCGGGTCAGGGCTGGTTGTTGTGGTGCCTTGGGCTGACCAAGCGCACCGAGGGCAAACCCTATGAGGCGGTGCGGGATCTGCGGGAGAGCCTGGCGATCTTCACCGAGCTGGACGACGTGTACGCGCAGGGCCGGTGTTTGCAGCTGACCGGCCACGCGTTGTGGGACGCCGGGGACCGGGACGGCGCGATCTCCCATCTGCACGACGCGCTGGACTGTTTCACCAAGGTGGACGACCCGCACGACCAGGCGCTGGTGTTCAGCGCGCTGGGCCGGATTCACGCCGACGCCAAGCAGGCCGTCGAATATCTCGATGCCGCGCTGCCCACGTTGCGCGAGATCGGTGACTGGCAAGGGGAAGTGGACGCGCTGATCGCCTCCGGCGAGGCGCAGTGGCGGCTCGGGAACGCCGAGCAGGCTCGCCGGCACTGGTCGGACGCGACCGAGATCCTGGGTGGTCGGGAAGAAACCGGCCAGATCGCGGCACTTGATGCCAGAATCGAGGAGATCACGTCGGCGCGAGCCGAGGCGAGCCCAGCACGGCCACGACAGGAGGCGCCCCTTGACTGTTGATTCCGGCGAGAGCCTCGATGTCACCGATCCCGCGTTCATCGCCGAGCCCTACCCGCGCTTCACCCGGTTACGGCGGGGCCCGCTGGTCCACGACGATCCCGGGCTCGGCACGGCCATGACCGTCTCGCACGACGTCTGCGACCGGGTGCTGCGCGATCGCCGGTTCGCCCGGATCTGGGCCGATGCCGAGCCGGGGGACCAGTTTCCGCAGTTCAACCGCATTCACCGGTGGAACATGCTGTCCAACGATCTCGGGCACCAGCGGCTGCGTTCCGCGATGTCCGCCGTCTTTCACCGGCGCCGGATGGAAAGCCTGCGCGAGATCGTCACCGCGCACGCGCACCGGCTGGCCGGGGAATTCGCCGAACGGGTCCGCTCCGGCGACGATGGCGCCGACCTGCTGGAGGCGGTCGCCGCGCCGCTGTCGATCACGGTGATCGCCGAACTGCTGGGCGTACCGGCCGAGGATCGGCCGCTGTTGCGGCCGTGGTCCAACGCGATCGTGAAGATGTACGAGCCCGGTGTCGCCGACGCCCAGCGCCGCGCTGCCGAACAGGCGGCGGCCGAGTTCGCCGAGTACGCCGACACGCTGATCGCGCGGCGGCGCGCGCACCCGGCCAAGGACCTGCTCGGTGAGCTGATCATCGCGGCCGACGGCGATCCCGCGAACGGGCTGACCAACGACGAGCTGATCGCCAACTACATCCTGCTGCTGATGGCCGGGCACGAAGCCAACGTCAACGCGCTGGGCAACGCGATCGTCGCGCTGTCCCAGTGGCCGGATCAGTGGCGGCTGCTGTGCACCGAACTACTGGGCGACACCGTGAAAATGGAGCGCGCGGTCGACGAACTCGTCCGCTACGACACGCCGAACCAGTTGTTCGAGCGCACCGCGATCGAGGACTGCACGGTGGCCGGGCACCAGTTCGCGGTGGGCGAGCGGATCGCGTTGTTCCTCGGCGCGGCCAACCGGGATCCGGACGTGTTCGACGCACCGGATCAACTCGATCTGAGCCGCCATCCCAACCCGCATCTCGCTTTCGGCGCCGGGATCCACTACTGCCTCGGCGCGCCGCTGGCCCGGATCGAAGTCGCCAGCGCGCTGACCGCGTTCGCGCAGCACCTGCCGGACTTCACGCTGGCCCGGGAACCCCGGCGCCGCCCCGAGTTCGTCATTCGCGGCTACGCCGAGGTGCTGGTGGCCTGACCGCCCGCGGCGTTCGGGCGCCACCAGCGGCGCGAGGCCAGCGCGGCCAGCCCGGCGCCCGCCGCATTGAGCAGCACTTCGTCCACAGTGGACACCTGGCCGAGCCGTGGGATGAACTGCTCCAGTTCCAGTACGTAACGTGCGGTCTCGGCCACGATCGAGCAACCCGCCGCGAGCGCCAGGATCCGAGGAATCGACGCCAGCGCCGGTACCCGCAGCGGGACAAGGAAACCCAGCGCCGCGAAGACCAGCAGGTTGCCCCCGATCTGGATCACGGCCGTGCGTGGCGCGACCGAGACCACCACGGCCAGATCCCACAGCGGTACCGGGCGCGTCGGCAACGGCGCGAGGCCGCCCCAGTTGCCCGGCACCATGCTCAGCCACACGGTCGGCACCGTCCCGTAAACGATGCCGACATCGGCCAAGGCCGTGCGCCAGGCCACCGCAGGCGTGCTCCCGGCAGCCCGTCGACGGTGGGCCAGCGCCCACGCGATCAGCCCGGCCAGCGGCAGCGCGGCCACCGAGATGATCACGACGCCGTCGAACGTGCCGACCCAGCCGTGCAACCCCCTGAGCACCTTGCCTCCGCGTCAGCTCTGGCCGGTGACGGCCTTGTCCTGCGCGTCGCTCATGTCCGCCAGCGGCAGGCCGTCGATGTTGCCGAGGATAACGCCGACCCAGCCGGTGCAGGGGTAGCTGCTCCAGTTGGCGGCGACCCCGGGGTTGCCGCCTGCGCGGTCCCATACCCACTGGCCGTTGACGATGTGCACCGGCAGGTCGTAGGCGGCGAATGACGCCTCGGCAGAAGCTGCCGCCCGGAAGCCCTGGGGCTGGGGCGGGAGCGGAGCCCGTGGCGCGGTGAGCAATTCGGCGTAGGGACGGGCCAGCAGGGTGCCGTTTCCCAGTGCCTGCGCGAAGCGGACCAGGTCCGGCGCGGTGGCGAAGCCGGCGTCGCCGGGAGCGTCGATGAAGGCGCGGCCCGGGTTCTTGCCCAGTACGGCCGGGTTCGGGCTGCTCTGGTCCAGGTTGGTGATCGCGTCCACCTGGCTGCCGTCGGCCAGCGTCATGTACGGGTGCGCGATGTGGTCGTCGGTGAGCCACTGCGGCCTGGTGTAGAAGCCCGAGCCGGTCATGCCACAGCGGTCGAAGATGTTCTCCTGCACGTAGTCCCAGTAGGTCTGGCCGGTCACCTTCTGCACGATCAACGCGGGGATGGCGATCTCGGATCCGGCGTGGTTGGTGGGCGTGCCGGGCGGGGCCACCAGCTTCGACTGCCGGGCCCACTGCTCGGTGTAGGCCTGCACCTCGTCCTTGCTGGTGAAGATGCGTTGCACGTCCTCGTCCGGGCTGTCCATCCCGGAGCTGCCGGTGAGCATGTGGTGGATGGTCACCTGTTGCTCGATGTCCGGTGCGAAGCCGGTCAGGTGGGTGCCCACCGTGGCCCACAGCTTCAGCTTGCCCTGCTGGGCCAGTTGCAGGATGGCCACCGCGCCGAACGGCTTGCCCGCCGAGCTGAGGTTGAACGCGATGTTCTCGCCGTTCGGAATCCCCTTTTCCTTGTCGGCCAGGCCATAGCCGCGGGACAGCACGGTCCGGCCCCGGTGCGCGAGCAGGACCACGCCGGCGAACTTGCCTTGCGCGGCCAGGTTGGCCACGTACCGGTCGTCGGCGCCGCCGGGCAGGCAGCCCGGTGGGATTTCAGCGGCTCCGGCGGGCAGGGCACCCAGCAGCGACGCACCGGCCGCCATCCCGGCAGCGGTCAGTCCGAGTAGCCGCCGCCTGCCGATACCGGGTAACGAAGCTGAGTCCATGAAGCTCTGTCCTTTCCGGAAACCGTTGTCGGTGACGTGAAACCCAGTGGGCGCAGCAGCAACGTCGCGAGCACGACGGCCGCGACCGCGAGCAGGTTGGTGAGGACGCAGGCGACCAGCAGTTCGACCCACCGTGCGCCGGTCGACTCGCCAACGGCCGACGAGAGCAGCACGACCGCGCAGCCGATGGCGACGACCACCCCGGTCGCGGCGCCGAGGGCCAGTGACGACTTCTCGATCGGCCTGGTCCGGACTCCGACCAGCTTGCCTCGCCCGATCAGCACGGCGACCGCGAGCAGGAACAGAACCAGCGAGATCAGGACGGCGCCGATCGTGTCGCTCGGCCGGTGCCAGGCCGCGATCATCGTCCCGGACACCACCAGGCACACCGCGATCGCGCCGACCCCCGCCACCAGCCAGCGCAGCGCGGCCGGCGTGACCAGCAGCACCGCGAGCACGAACGACATCGCCATGGCCACGTGCCCGCTCGGGAAGCTGTTCCCGTGGCCGCCCGTGATCGGGTCCAGTTCCGGCCGGGGCAGCGCGGCCTTGAGCACGCTGGCCGCGCCCACCCCGCCCAGCACGATGGCCACGGCGGCGAGGGTCCCGGCGATCCGGCGCCGGGCCAGGCCGAGCGCGGCCGGGATCAGCACGACCAGCAGCGCGGCGGCAGAGATGCTGACCGGCAGCACCGCGGGGTGTGTGCCGGTCGCCGCGAGCAGTTCGCGCGCATCCAGGAAGACCCGGTTCTCGGCCCGCTGGCCGGCCACGGTCCACACGCCGAGCCAGTAGGTCAGCCCGGTCGCGACGACGGCGGCCGAAGCCACGATCAGGGCGCGGCGAACCGCGAAGTCCATGTCCACGAATCCCACCATCCGCCGTCCGTTTTCCCGGACCGTCCGGACTGGGTACTGATCGCGCTACAGAAATGTCCCGGCTCTGTCACAGCACTCGCTGACCTGGGAAAACGCATCTATACACCGGACGTATACACAGTGTGTATAGTGGTCGGCATGTCAGTCAGTCACACCCTGCTGGGGCTCCTGGAGGGCGGCCCCCGGCACGGCTACGACCTCAAACGCAGCTACGACGAGCGCTTCGGCCAGGACCGCCCCCTGCACTACGGCCAGGTCTACTCGACCCTGTCCCGACTACTCAAGAACGGCCTGGTCGAAGTGACCGGGGTCGAGTCCGGCGATGGCCCGGACCGCAAGCGCTACACCATCACCGACGCCGGCGTGACCGATGTCGAGAACTGGCTGCGCACCCCGGAAAAGCCCGACACCTACCTGCAGAACACCCTCTACACCAAGGTCGTGCTGGCCCTGCTGTCCGGCCGCGACGCCGCCGACATCCTGGACATCCAGCGCTGCGAGCACCTGCAGGTCATGCGCGAGTTGACCAAGCGCAAGACCACCGGCGATCTGGCCGACACGCTGATCTGCGATCACGCCCTGTTCCACCTGGAGGCCGACCTGCGCTGGCTGGAACTGACCGCCGCCCGCCTCGATCAACTCGCCAGCCACATCAACCTTAGGGATCAATCATGAGCGTGACGACCTCATCCGCCTCGGCGACCTGGACCGGGGGCCGAAGTTCGCGCGTGCTGCTGGCCGGGCTCGATCTGACCAAGGCCTTCGGCCCGACCACCGCGCTGGACCACGCCAGCCTGGCCATCTACCCCGGCGAGATCGTCGCGGTCATGGGCTCCTCCGGCTCCGGCAAATCCACCCTGCTGCACTGCCTGGCCGGCATCATCGCCCCCGACTCCGGCACCGTGCACTACGACGGCACCGAGATCGGCGCGATGACCGACACCCAGCGCAGCGCCCTGCGCCGCAAGGACTTCGGCTTCGTGTTCCAGTTCGGCCAGCTCGTCCCCGAACTGACCTGCCTGGAAAACGTCACCCTCCCGCTACGCCTGGCCGGCCTGGCCCGGCGCCCGGCCGAAGCCGCCGCCGGCCAATGGCTCGACCGGCTGGAAGTCACCGACGTCGCCGCCAAACGCCCCGGCGACGTCTCCGGCGGCCAAGGCCAACGCGTCGCCGTGGCCCGCGCCCTGGTCACCGGGCC
>DATFHN010000122.1:0-109883 GCA_035248365.1 Pseudonocardiaceae bacterium
TCGTCGGTGGACAGCGCGGCGACGAAGGCCTCCTGCGGCACCTCGACCCGGCCGACCATCTTCATCCGCTTCTTGCCTTCCTTCTGCTTCTCCAGCAGCTTGCGCTTACGGGTGATGTCACCGCCGTAGCACTTGGCCAGCACGTCCTTGCGCATCGCGCGGATGGTCTCGCGGGCGATGATCCGCGAGCCGACCGCGGCCTGGATCGGCACCTCGAACTGCTGCCGGGGGATCAGTTCGCGCAGCTTCGAGGCCATCCGGGTGCCGTAGGCGTAGGCGGCGTCCTTGTGCACGATCGCGCTGAACGCGTCCACCGGCTCGCCCTGCAACAGGATGTCCACCTTGACCAGGTCGGCCGCCTGCTCACCGGCCTCCTCGTAGTCCAGTGAGGCGTAGCCGCGGGTGCGCGACTTGAGCGCGTCGAAGAAGTCGAAGATGATCTCCGCCAGCGGCATCGTGTAGCGCAGTTCGACCCGGGTGTCCGACAGGTAGTCCATGCCGCCGAGCTGCCCGCGCCGCGCCTGGCACAGTTCCATGATCGCGCCGACGAACTCGCTCGGCGAGATCACCGTCACCTTCACGATCGGCTCGAACACCTCGGCCATCTTCCCGGCCACCCACTCGGCCGGGTTGGTGACGACGTGCTCCTTGCCGTCGTCGGTGATCACCCGGTACACCACGTTCGGCGCCGTCGAGATCAGGTCGAGGCCCGCCTCGCGCTCCAGCCGGTCACGGGTGATCTCCAGGTGCAGCAGCCCCAGGAAGCCACACCGGAACCCGAACCCGAGCGCGGCGGAGGTCTCCGGCTCATAGGTCAGCGCGGCGTCGTTGAGCCGCAGCTTGTCCAGGGCCTCGCGCAGTTCCGGGTAGTCCGATCCGTCCACCGGATACAACCCGGCATAGACCATCGGCTTGGGCTCGCGGTACCCACCCAGCGCCTCGGTCGCCCCATGGCGCTCGCTGGTGACCGTGTCGCCGACCTTGGACTGCCGGACGTCCTTCACGCCGGTGATCAGGTAGCCCACCTCGCCGACCCCCAGGCCGGAGCTGGCCTTGGGATCCGGGGAGATGATGCCGACCTCGAGCAGCTCGTGGATGGCCTTGGTGGACATCATCTTGATCCGCTCACGCGGCGTGATCTTGCCGTCGATGACCCGGATGTAGGTGACAACGCCCCGATAGGTGTCGTACACCGAGTCGAAGATCAACGCGCGGGCCGGCGCGTCCGGGTCGCCCTTGGGCGCCGGGATCTGCTTGACCACCTCGTTGAGCAGTTCCTCGACGCCGAGCCCGGTCTTGGCCGAGACCCGCAGCACGTCCGACGGCTCGCAGCCGATGATGTTGCCGATCTCGGCGGCGTAGCGGTCGGGGTCGGCGGCCGGGAGGTCGATCTTGTTCAGCACCGGGATGATCGTGAGGTCGTTCTCCATGGCCAGGTACAGGTTGGCCAGGGTCTGCGCCTCGATCCCCTGCGCGGCGTCGACCAGCAGGACCGCGCCCTCACAGGCGGCCAGCGAGCGGGACACCTCGTAGGTGAAGTCCACGTGGCCCGGCGTGTCGATCAGGTGCAGAACGTGATCGGTGCCGTCCACCTGCCAGGGCAGTCGCACGTTCTGCGCCTTGATGGTGATGCCGCGCTCACGCTCGATGTCCATCCGGTCCAGGTACTGCGCGCGCATCGCCCGGGGGTCGACCACGCCGGTGAGCTGCAGCATCCGGTCGGCCAGGGTGGACTTGCCGTGGTCGATGTGCGCGATGATGCAGAAGTTCCGGATCAGCTCCGGGGGCGTGAAGGTAGTGTCGGCGAACGAGCTCACTCAGATTCCTTATACGTGGTGAACCGGGCGCTCCATGGTCCCATGCGGGACCGGGTGCCTGGTGCGGAGTACGACGTGATCCTGCCCGCCACGTCCAGTTTACCCGACCTGACGTGCCCAAACCCGCAGGTCACGCCAACCGGCACATCTCCACCGAGACATCGAGGCCAGAAGCTCCCGACCCCGAATAGATCCCCTTCAGCGGCGCGACGTCCGCGTAATCGCGGCCAAGCGCCACCCACACATGCCGCTGCCCCACCGCGATGGCATTGGTCGGGTCGTGCGCCCACCAGCCGCCCGTCCACGCCTCCACCCAGGCATGACTCTCCGCGCGCACGACCTTGCCCAGATCCGCGTCCGGCTTGGTGTGCAGGTAGCCGGAGACGTAGCGCGCCGGAATCCCCATCGCCCGCAGGAGGACCAGCGTGATGTGGGCGTAGTCCTGGCAGACGCCTTCCTTGGCGCGCCAGGCATCCCCTGCGGAACTGTGCACCCCGGTACTGCCCGGCCGGTAGGTCAGCTGCTCATGCACCCAGTTGCTCGCCGCCAGCACCGCGCCGGCCGGATCGTTGCCCCTGCGCAGCTCCTTGCTGACCGCGAGCAGCTCGGAGTCGCGCGGGGTGTAGCGCGTGGGCTGCAGGAACTCGCCGAACTGATCGACGATGTCATCGTCCTTCAACGACTTCCAGGTCGCCTCGCGGCTCGGCTCGCGCTCGTCGGCCGTGTCGACAACCGAATAGGCGACAACTTTCAGTTCACTGTGCGGTGCGTGCAGGTCGAAGGACGTGACCGCCGTCCCCCAGTAATCGGTGTACCGGAACATGCGGGTCGCGGGCGTGGTGTCGATCCGCGAAAACAACACGACCTGGTGATGATCGGTACGCGGCGTCAACCGCACCTCGTTGAACGACTGCGCGGCAGGCGAGTCGTACCGGTAGCCGGTGCTGTGCACAACCCGGACCTGCCAGCTCATGCCAGCACCGCCGCATGCTCCCACGCGACCCACGGTTCTGCGTGGAAGTACTGCACCGAAACAGCTTCCCCCGCGTCCTTGATGGTCGACTGGAGCGCCCCGAGCCTGCGCGGCAGATCGTGCAGCAGGTCGTCCGGCCGCAGAAACTCCAGTTCACTGCGGGCCCGGCCGAGCAGCCGCAGCGACTCGGGCTTGTCGTTCTCCCACGTTTCGGTCCGCCCAGCCACCTCTTCCAGGCAAGACTCGGCCTGCCGCAACGCATAGAAGACCGACCGAGGAAACAACCGATCCCGCAGCAAGAACTGCGCCACCAAACTGGCATTGAGCAACCCACGATTGGTACGCAGATAGGCATCCTGCGCGCCGGTCGAGCGCAGTACCGTCATCCAGCCCGGCGAGGAAGCCTTGTCCCGCACCCGCGACAACAGCAGCCGCAGCACCATGTCCGCGCGCTCGATCGACCGGCCCAGCACCAAGAACCGCCAGCCGTCATCCCGGCTCATCGTCGAATCGGCGAGCCCGGCGAACATCGCGGCACGCTCCTCGACAAAAGACAGGAACGCATGCGGTCCGACCCGTCTGCTGTAACTCTGCCGGTCGGGCAGCGCGATCCAGGTAGCGTTCAGGCACTCCCACAGCTCGGTCGACACCACCTCACGCGCACCCCTGGTGTTCTCCCGCGCATCGGTCAACGAACCCACGATCGACCCAGCGTTGTCAGACGCATACGCGACCAGCTCCGTCAACGACCACACATCCAGCGGCCGATCCGGTGGAGGATCGATCCCCAGCACGCTCAGCAGCTGGCGGCTGGCCTGATCCGGGTCGACGCTGGCGTCTTCCAGCAGTTCGTGGACGGCGACGTCGAGGATGCGCGCCGTGTCGTCGGCGCGCTCGACGTAGCGGCCGATCCAGTACAGCGATTCCGCGTTGCGGGCTAGCACTTACCGCACCTCCGGTTCGGCTCCTGGGCGTTGCTACTGCTGTTGCTGCTGCTGGGACATGGTCGTCTCGGGCCGATGTTGCTCGGTCACGATCGCGTCCACTGTGGATGATCCGGCCAGCGCGGGCGCGTCCAGCTCACGTTCGGTCTGCGACGCGCGCGAGGCCAGCACCCAGGTGTCCTTGGAACCGCCGCCCTGCGAGGAGTTCACCACCAGACTCCCCTCCGGCAACGCGACCCGGGTCAACCCGCCCGGCAGCACGAACACGCTCTCGCCGTCGTTGACCGCGAACGGCCGCAGATCGACGTGACGCGGTGCCAGCCGATCGTCGATCTTGCTCGGCACCGTCGAAAGCTGCACCACTGGTTGCGCGATCCACCCGCGCGGATTCGCCCTGACCCGCCGCCGAATCTTGGCGAGTTCACCAGCCGACGAATCCGGCCCGAACACGATGCCGTAACCGCCCGACCCTTCAACCGGCTTGATCACCAACTCATCGACATGATCAAGCACGTGCGCGAGTTCATCCGGCAGCCAACAGCGGAACGTGTCCACATTCGGCAGCAACGGCTTCTCGCCGAGGTAGTAGCGGACCATGTCCGGCACGTAGGTGTAGATCAGTTTGTCGTCGCCGACCCCGTTACCGATCCCGTTCGCCACCACCACATTCCCAGCCCGAGCCGCATTCACCAGTCCCGCGACGCCGAGCACCGAATCCGGCCGGAACTGCAACGGATCAAGGAAGTCGTCGTCGATGCGCCGGTAGATGACGTGCACCTGCCGCTCGCCCTCGGTGGTGCGGATGTAGACGGTGTTGTCCCGGCAGAACAGATCCCGCCCCTCGACCAGCTCAACGCCCATCTGCCGGGCCAGCAGCGAGTGCTCGAAGTAGGCCGAGTTGTGCACCCCCGGCGTGAGCACCACGATCGACGGCTCCGACACGCTCGGCACCGACGCACGCAGCGCCCGCAGCAGATGAACCGCATAGTCGCCGACCGGCCGCACCCGGTGCTGAGCGAACAGATCCGGAAAGACCCGGGCCATCGTCCGCCGGTTCTCCATCACGTAGGAGACCCCGGAAGGGCAGCGCAGGTTGTCCTCCAGGACGCGGAAGGTCCCTGCCTCGTCGCGGACCACGTCGATCCCGGCGACGTGGATGCGGACCCCGTTGGGCGGGGTGATGCCGACGACCTCGCGATGGAAGTGCTCGCTGGACGTGACCAGCCTGCGCGGAATGATCCCGTCCCGGAGGATCTTGCCCTCGCCGTAGACGTCGGCCAGGAACGCCTCCAGCGCGCGGACCCGCTGGATGACGCCCTTCTCCAGCTTCGACCACTCCGCCGCCGCGACCACCCTCGGCACCAGGTCCAGCGGCAGCGGCCGCTCCTGACCGGACAGCGAGAAGGTGATGCCCTGATCGACAAGGGCCCGTTCGAGCGCTTCGGCCCGCGCGGTCAGATCGCCGACGTCGAGACCGGCGATGGATTCGTGCAACGCGCGGTACGGCCCACGGACCGTGCCATCCGGCGCGAACATCTCGTCGTAGGCGGACGAGTGCGCCCGGTCCGGGTCGAGGTAGTTGTCGAAGAACTCGCCGGTCCGTCTCGGCACCGCGGCCAGCCGGGTCCGCCGGGGTGACGTGGGTAACTCGAGTGCCTCGGCGCGTCGCATCTGTTCATGGTCACTCGGCGATGCCGCCGAAGGGAATACCGCGAAGTGACGCTGTTGTTAACGCAACCGCCGGGGCCACGATCAGGCCCGATCGGCTGCCGGGTTATCCTTACTCGTCGTGCCGTGTGGCATTCCGCAATGGAGGAAGCCTGCACTCGCCGGTTGACCGGCGGCAGAGCCACAAGAACGCGGCAGGACGAACACCACCGAAGACTGTCAGGAGAGCGGCTGCATGGCCAACATCAAGTCTCAGATCAAGCGCATCCGGACCAACGAAGCGGCCCGGCTGCGGAACAAGTCCGTCAAGTCGTCGGTGAAGACCGCGATCCGCAAGTTCCGCGAGGCTGCGGACGCCGGTGACAAGGACAAGGCGGCAGCCCTGCTCCGCGACGCCAGCCGCAAGCTGGACAAGGCCGCCAGCAAGGGCGTCATCCACGCCAACCAGGCTGCGAACAAGAAGTCCGCGATGGCGGCCCGGGCCAACCAGCTCGAGCAGGCCTGACCAGGGCTTTCTTCACCCCGATGGCGTCGCTCCGCACAGCGGACCGGCGCCATCGGCGCATTCGCGGACAGGCTCCCAGGTCAGCGCCGGTCGTCGCGGCCAGTCAGCGTCGGCCGGTCGCGGCCAGTCAGCGGCGGCCGGTCGCGGCCACGATCCGTAGCACTGCCCGCTCCAGTGCGTAGTCGAAGTCCGCGGCAGCACCCTTCACGTCCGCATTGACCTCGGCAACCACCTGCATCGCGTCCGCCAGGCCCTCCGGCGTCCAGCCGCGCGACTGCGCCAGCGCCTTCTTGACCTTCCACGGCGGCATGCCCAGCTCGCTGGCCAGGCGGAACGGGTCAGCCCGGCTGACCGCGGCAACCCTGGCAACGGTCCGCACACCGTCCGCGAGCGCGTCCGCGACCAGCACGTGCGGCACGCCGAGCTGCATCGCCCAGCGCAGCGCCTCCATGGCCCCGGCCCGGTCGCCGTTGACGGCCTTCTCCGCGACCGCGAACCCGGTGACCTCAGCCCGGCCCCGGTGGTATCGCCGCACGGCGGGCTCGTCCACCTTGCCGTCGGTGTCCGCGACCAGCTGGGTGGCGGCCGAGGACAGCTCGCGCAGGTCCGAACCGACCGTTTCGAGCAGGGCCAGGACACCCGCCCCGTCGATCTTGCCGCCCGCCCTGCGCACCTCTGCGCGCACGAAGCTCTCCCGGTCGGCGGGCTTGGTGACCTTCGGACATTCGGTGACCTCGGCGCCTGCCTTGCGCAGCGCACCGGGCAGATCCTTGGCCGGTTTGCTGCGGCCGCCACCGGTGTGCAGCACGGCCAGCACGATGCCGTCGCCGAGCGATTTCGCCTGGCCAAGGATGGCTTCGGCGATCTCCTTACCCGCGTTCTCGGCATGCGCGAGCACGACCAACTGCCCCTCGCCGAACAGTGACGGGCTGAGCAACTCGATCAGCTCCGCCGGGGTGAGGTCGCTCACTTCGTGCCTGCGCAGCTCGGCCTGCGGTTCGGCCTGCCGCACCTCGGTCAGTATGTCGTGCACCGAGCGTTCGACCAGGAACTCCTCCTCGCCGACCACGAGCCGCAGCGGGTGCGCAAGAGCTGAATCGGAACCCACACGGCAATCCTCGCACGCCGCTCCGACCGTCTTCGCGTGCCACGTCGTGGTACACGGCTGGTTCGAACCCGCAATCGTGCCGTAGCCTCAAGGACACAACCGAATATTGCTCATCCAGAGGGGCAGAGGGATCGGCCCGATGAAGCCCCGGCAACCCGACATCAGCGATTCGCGACCGACCTGGTCGACGATGGCCACTGATGGTCACGGTGCCAATTCCGACCCGCCAGGCGGGAAAGATGAGGAGATACCTCGCGATGACGACTCTTGCCAGTGCGCACTCCGGCGCCAGCACCGCCACTTTCGATCTCGGAAACGCCCGCGCCCTCTCGTGCCGGGAATGTGGCCACCAGACTCCGCTCGCCCCGGAATTCGCCTGTGCGGAATGTTTCGGGCCACTTGAGGTGGCCTACGAGTACCCGACGATCACCAGGGAAGAAATCGAAGCCGGTCCGAAGTCGATCTGGCGCTACCGCAAGCTCCTGCCGGTACCGACCGACGTCACCAGCATCCCGAACACCGAGCCCGGCTTCACCCGGCTGGTGAAGGCCGATCGGCTCGGCGCGGCGCTCGGCCTGCGCAACCTGTGGGTGAAGGACGACACCGGCAACCCGACCCACTCGTTCAAGGACCGCGTCGTCGGCGTGGCGCTGGCCGCCGCGCGTCAGCTCGGCTTCTCGGTGCTGGCGTGCCCGTCCACCGGCAACCTGGCCAACGCCGTCGCGGCTGCCGCGGCCCGCGCGGGCTGGCGCTCGATCGTGTTGATCCCCTCCACGCTGGAGAAGGCGAAGATCCTCACCACCGCCGTGTACGACGGCGACCTGATCGCGGTCGACGGCAACTACGACGACGTGAACCGGCTCGCCACCGAACTCGCCGCCGAGCACGAGGACTGGGCGTTCGTGAACGTCAACGTGCGGCCGTACTACGCGGAGGGTTCCAAGACGCTCGGCTACGAAGTCGCCGAGCAGCTCGGCTGGCGACTGCCCGAACAGATCGTGATCCCGGTCGCCTCCGGCGCCCAGTTGACCAAGGTGGACAAGGGTTTCCGCGAACTCGGCGAACTCGGCCTCGTCGACGCCACGCCGTACAAGGTGTTCGGCGCGCAGGCCGAAGGCTGCTCCCCGGTGTCCGCCGCGTACAAGGCGGGCATCGATGTGGTGACCCCGGTCCGTCCGAACACGATCGTGCGCTCGCTGGCCATCGGTGCGCCCGCCGACGGCCCGTACGTGCTGGACACCGTTCGCCGCACCGGTGGCGCGGTCGAGGACGTCACCGATGAGGAAGTGGTCGCCGGCATCCGGCTGCTCGCCAAGACCGAAGGCATCTTCGCCGAAACCGCCGGCGGGACGACGGTCGCGACCGCGAAGAAGCTGGTCGAGTCCGGCAAGCTGGACCCGGACGCGGACACCGTGCTGCTGATCACCGGCGACGGCCTCAAGACGCTGGACGCGGTTCAGGACCACATCGGCCCGAAGGCGACCGTGGCCCCCTCCAGCCGGGCGGTCAGCGAGGCCCTGGGCCTGTAGTTCCCGTGCTTCGGCCGGATCGTGCCGCGCGGCACGATCCGGCCGAAGTCACGCCGACCCCGGCACCCTGCGATGCTGCCACTGTGGACAACGACGGCACCGGCGCCTGGGAACAGCGGCTGGCCGACGCCTGGGCATCGCTCGACAGCTACGCCGACGAGGCCGAATTCCGCGCGCTGATCGACAAGCTCGTCGGCGAACTGCCCGAAGACAGCCCCATCGGCGACTTCGAACGCGCCAGCGCCTTCGACTCCACCGGTGCGCCGGACCGAGCGATCCCGCTGTACCGCAAGGCGTTGGCCAACGGCGTGACCGGCATCCGCCGCCGACGCGCGACGATCCAGTTGGCGAGTTCGCTGCGCAACCTGGGTCATCCCGAGGAGAGCGTCACACTGCTCACCGCCGAGCTGGCCGCGCCGTCGGACATCCTCGACGATGCGGTGCCCGCCTTCCTCGCGTTGGCGTTGACCGATGTCGGGCGCGAACGGGAGGCGGTGTCGCTCGCGTTGCGCGCGCTCGCCCAACATCTGCCGCGATACCAGCGTTCCCTCGGCAACTACGCCCGGCTGCTCGTCGAGCCCGAGGACGCCTGAGTTTTCTGTTGTTCGTCTGCCTGGTCAGCCTCCGTTCGTCGGTTGTCTGTTCTTGCCCGATCCGCCGTGCGGTGCGGGCCGGGGCTCGCCGCGTCTGACCACGACCGGTCCGTGTGATCCGGGCAGGATCGCGACGTCGCCGTCGTGATCGGTGCGCAGCACCAGCGCACCGTCGCCGGTCAGCCGGTTGAGCGTCAGCGGGCTCGGATGCCCGTACGGGTTGCCGAGACCGACACTGGCCACCGCCACCCGAGCGTGCACCGCGTCCAGGAAACCCGGCGCCGAGTAGCGGGACCCGTGATGCGGAATCTTGAGGATGTCCGCGCCCAGGTCCGTGTGCGCGTCGAGCAGGTCGGCCTGGGCGGCCAGCTCGATGTCGCCGGTCAGCAACACCCGGCCTGCCGCGGTCTGCGCTCGCAGCACCAGCGACGAGTTGTTCACCACCGTTCCGGACGGATCGTCCCCGGACGGCCACGCTTCCGCGGCCGGTGGGCCGATCACGTCCATGGCCAGGCCTGGCCATTGGAGGTGCTGGCCCGGGCTCAGCTCCACCAGCGGCACGTGCGCGGCCGCGGTCTCCTGCTTGACCTGTGCCCAGGCCCAGGCAGGCACCCGGCTCGGCCCGACCGCGACCGCGCCGACCGACCTGTTGCGCAGCACCGCGCCCAGCCCGCTGACGTGGTCGGCGTGCAGGTGACTGAGGATCACCATCGGAATCCTGGTGACCCCGAGCCTGCCGAGGCACTCGTCGATCGCGTTCTCGTCCGGGCCGGTGTCGACCACGATCGCGCGATCCGGCTGGCTGGTCGCCAGGACTTCGCCGTCGCCCTGGCCAACGTCGCAGTCGACCATGGCCCACCCGGTCGGCGGCCAGCCCGGTGCCACCACCCGCACCGGGATGACCACCACGATCACTCCGGCCAGGATCGCGACGACCATCACCCGGAAGCGCCGCGACCGCAACGCGACGACCACCGCGATGATCACGACCGCCAGCGTGATCCCACCGAGCCAGCCCGTCGGCCACGGCAATGACGCCGCCGGGACCTGCGCCGCATGGTGCGCGACGCCGATCAGCCAGTCCGCGGGCCATTGCGCGAGCCCGGCCACGAAACCCGCCGCCGACGCGGCGATCGGCGACAGGGCCATGGCCAGCACACCGAGCACCATCGCAGGCACGAACGCCAGTTCGGCCAGCACGTTCGCCACCACCGCGGTCAGGCTGAATTGGCCGTAGCCTGCCGCGATCAGTGGCGCGGTCATCAGGTGCGCGACCACCGCGACCGCGATCAGCTCGGCGAACCCGCTGGGCACTCCGCGCCGCCGCAAGGCATCCGCTGTCGGCCGGGCCAGCAGCACCATGGCGGCCGTGGCCAGCACGGACAACGCGAACTGCACGTTGCCGCTGAACTCCGGCTGCCACAGCAACAGCACCAGCACGGTCGCGGCCAGGGCCGAGAACGTCGAGCTGCGCCGCCCGGTGGCCAGCGCGAGCAAGCCGACACCCACCATCAGGAAGGCGCGCAGCACGCTCGGCTTCGGGCCGGCCACCTCGAAGAACGCGAACAGCACCAACCCGGTCAGCACAGCGGCCAGCCGTGGCCCGACAAGCCGCCGCGACAACCAGAGCACGGCACCGCACACGATCATGAAGTGGAACCCGCCGACCGCCAGCAAATACGCCATGCCCGACGACGTGAAGTCGTCTGCCACCGACTGGCGCAGCCCGCTGGTGTCGCCGATGACGAGGCCAGGAAGCAAACCCCTGGCATCGCCGGACAGCGACCCCGCGGCCGTGCGCAGCCCGTTGCGCAATGCCCCGGCGGCTTGTTGCACCGCCGAAGCTGGGCTGACCTGGCTCGGACTGCCCCGGATCCGCAGCACGGCGACGGTGCCGTCATTGGTTTCCGGTGGCATCAGCACACCGAACGCGTCGGCCTGCTGGCCGCGCAGCAGGTTGCCCCAACCGCGAACCGGTGCCAGGAGCAGCACCGAGCCCTCGGCCGGTTCGGCAGCGCCACGCTGGACGAGTTGCAGTGCGGTCGCGTCGATCAGCACGGTTCGGATGCCGCCTTGCCGCCCCGCGAATCCCTGGCTGAGAACCGGTTTCGGTGTGCCATCCACCTCGATCCGCATCCGGACGCTCGCCCCATGGGCAGCGAGAGTCCGCAGTGGATTTTCGGCATCGGCGTGCAGCCGGGCACCGGTCAGGATCGCGGTGAGCAGACCGCACAGCACCAACAACCAGGCGCTGGTGCGGATCGCGGCATTGCCGGTGATCGCGCGCAGGAGGATCAGTCCCACGACCACGGTCACCACTCCCCCGGCGATCGCCAGGGGCCAGCCGATGTTGACGCCGACCACCGTGGTCAGCCAGACCGCGACCGCTGCCGGCAGCAGCCGCAGATCATGACCGGCCGCGAGCCGTCGCCACCAGGCGATGGTGATGACATCCTTCGGGCTGATCGGGGTTTGTGGCTGGGTTGCTCCTTTCTCCTGATCGGCCTGCGGTGGGCCGGTCACACGGTCACCAGATCTCGGAGTTTCGCGAACTTGGCGTCACCAATACCTCCCACGTCGCGTAGCTGGTCGATGGAGTTGAACGAGCCGTGCTGGCTGCGCCAGGTGACGATGCGTTGCGCGGTCGCGTCGCCGACGCCGGGCAGAGCTTCCAGGTCGTTCGTTGATGCGTTGTTCAGGTTCACTTTCTGGCCCGGGGCGAGTTGGGCCGCGCTCTTTCCTTTCTTCGATTTCTTGGGTGGGCTATCAGGGCTGCCCGCACCGGCGGGCGCGCCCGGGTCGGCGGGTGGTGGCTCGGCGGCGCCGGGCGGCGCCGGAATGCCGACATAGATCTGTTCACCGTCGGCGAGTTTGCGCGCCATGTTCAGCGCGGTGATGTCGGTGCCGGGCAGAATCCCGCCGGCGGACTCGACGGCGTCGGCAACGCGCGCGCCATCGGCGAGCGTGACCAGGCCGGGATTGACGACCTTGCCGACCACGCTGACGACGATGCGCGTGTTCGCAGCCGAACTCGGTGGCACCGACGACGAACTCGCCATCGCGCTGACCGCAGCCGGTAATGCCGGTGCGGCTTCGGTTTCCGGGCGCGCCGAAGCCATCGCAACGCCGGCGGCGATCGCCGCGACCAGCGCGACGACCACCGTGGCTAAGACCGGGCCACGGTGTCGGCGCACGAGTGATCGCGCGCCGTCGACCGTGCGTTGCCCGCCCGGCAGCCAACGTTCGACGAGCTGCCCGGCCGGACCGGCGCGGGTGTCGGCGAAGAGACTGGGCCTCGGCGGGTCGCCGGAAGGTGGCTCGATCGGCGAGCCTCCGGGTGTGGTCGGCTCAGTCAGCTCGACATCGACAATGTCCACGTCGGCATCGGGATCTTTGGTGCGTGGCCAGGTGAAAACCGGGATGTGTTCGTCGGTGTTGCGTGCGGTTGGCGCCTCGGGGGCGAGTTCGCAGGCCAGGCTCGCGAGGCGCTCGCGGACATGGTCACGACTGTTTGTGTTGGGGTAGCTCGGTTTCGTCATCACGCGATCGACATTAGGCGAACCGGATGACGCGCCAAATCGGAAAGTCGAAACCTGTGGATAGCGCATCGCGATGTGGATAACTTGGCGCTGCGGGATTAATCCAAAGTGGATTTGTCGGGCCGTTGTGCTGAGCTGAAAGATTGGGCTCTATTCGGCCGGGCTGGGATCCCCACCAGACAACTTACCGGGTGCGGGGACGGGGTGGTGCGGTGGGGAGTGGTTGCGGGGTAAGGGTTTGGGGTTGGGCGCTGGATGGGAGGAGGGTGGGCTGGTTGTGGGGCGTCCCGGGGTTGGGTCAGGTGTTGTGGGGGTGGGAATCTGGGAGGCCGCCGGGGAGGACTACTACGCCGAGCACGCCGACTCCGGTGTGTGCGCCGATGACGGCGCCGACCTCGGAGACCAGGCAACCTTCCGCGCCGGGGAGGCGTTCCTCCAGTCTCGCGGCGATTTCGGCGGCCCGTTCGGGTGACGCGAGGTGGTGGACGGCAAGGGAAACCGGTTCGTCGCCCGCGATCTCGACTGCGAGGTCGACCAGTCTGGTGACCGCGCGACCGGTGGTGCGCACCTTTTCCAGCGGGACGATCTGGCCGTGCGACACGTGCAGCAGCGGTTTGACCGCGAGCGCGGTACCGACCAACGCCGCCGCCGGGCCGATGCGGCCGCCGCGGCGAAGATATTCGACGGTTTGCAGGCAGAACAACGTTCTGGTGCGGGACGCGATGTCGGTGGCGACGCGCTCGACCTCGGCCGGGGCCGCGCCTTCCATGGCCGCGGCCGCGGCGCCGAGTACGGCGAAGCCGAGGCCCATGGTGGTCGAGCGGGAATCGACGACGCGGACCCGTTCGATGCCGACCTCTTCCGCCGCCAGGCGGGCGGCTTCCCAGGTACCGGAGAGGTCGCGGGACAGGTGGATGGCGACGACCGCATCGGCGCCGTCGTCGAGCGCGTTTCGGTAGGTGGCCGCGAGTTCGGCTGGCGTGGGGCGGGAAGTCGTGACGTTGCGGTGTTCGCCGAGTGCTTTGGTCAGCTCGGCGGGGCCGATGTCGATGCCGTCGAGGCCACTCTCCTCGTCGACGAGCACGTGCAGTGGCACGACGGAAACCGCCTGCCTGCTGGCAAACCCCTCAGGCAGGTAGGCGGTGGAGTCGGTGACAACGGCGACCGGCACGGTGGCCGAGCCTACGTTTCCGGACCCGACGGGCAACAGGGCCGGGGCGCCGACACGCCGAGCGTCGTGAGAGTCGACGCGAGCGCTTCGCCAACGGCCTGGTGAGCGGCCCAGCCCCAGTGCATTCCATCGGGATTGCCGAGACCGGACAAGACGTGATCGCGGGTGAGAGCGGTCAAATCGAGCAGCGGGATTTTGTCTTGCTCGCCCCATTCGCTGATCGCTGCCGTGGCCGGGCCGTGTCCGGTATGCACTGATCCGTAGGAGGCGGCGCGGTGGGTAGCGGGGAGGATGGATACGGCGGGTAGGTCCGGTCGGAGGGCGCGGATCGCGTTGACGATTTCGTGCAGGTAGCGGACGGTCAGCGCGGGGGGAAGCGCGACGGGGCGACCGCCGAGGGCGCGGGCCAGGATCGGCTGGGCGGCCAGGTACGCCTTGCGGGCGGCTCGGCGGAGGCCGTCGGGGCGCAGGTAGCGCAGGCCGGTGCGCAGGTAGGTGGGCAGCGGCGAGGGCAGAGTGTCCATGCTGCCGACGCCGAGGACGAGCGCGTCGATCTTGGGCAGTAGCGACCAGATGTTGGGGTCGCCGGTCAGCGCCCACCAGGCGTCCCGCGCGGTCCAGCCGAAACCGGCGAACAGGTGCGTCGCGCCGCCTAGTTGGGTTGCGGCGACGTTGGGCCATAGGCGCGGGTCGTCGGCGGGCATCGGGCCGGTCGGGCCGTGGAAGGCCAGGGAGTCGGCCAGGATCAGGAGGCGCGGGTGAGGCGGTTCCGGCGCGGGGTGGGGGGTGGGCACGGTGGGTGGCTCAGCCGGTGATGCCGGCGTTGTAGACCGACAGGCGCCACTGGGTCAGGCCGGAGCGACGGGTCAGGACGGTCCAGTGGCAGTTGCCGATGCCGGCCAGCTGCGGCCACGCCTGGATGGGCAGGCCGAGCAGGCTGCCCACGAGGCCGGTGATCAGTCCGCCGTGCGTGGCCAGCATCGCGGTTTCGGTGAACTCCTCGTCCAGTTCGGCGACCAGCTCACCGGCTCGGGCGGCTACTTCGAGGCGGGTTTCGCCGTCGGGCGGGGCGAGGGTGGCGTCTTGCTGCCAGGCTGCGGTTCCGCCGGGCCATTTGGCTTCGACTTCGGTGAAGTTCAGGCCCTGCCAGAGGCCCAGGTTCGTTTCGCGCAAACGTTTGTCAATGCGGAGCGGGACGCCGGTGGCCTCGGTGAAGACGGTCGCGGTGTCCAGGGCTCGACGCAGGTCCGAGGTGACCACGATCTCGGGGTCGAACTTGGCCAGTGCGGGCACCGCGAACCTGGCCTGGTTCCAGCCGGTCGGGGTGAGCGCCGAGTCGAGGTGGCCCTGCCAACGGCCGACGGCATTGTGATCGGTTTCACCATGCCGCCACAGCACGACTCGGCGCAGTGTCACCTGGTCAGGCCCTCTTCCGCGTCAACGGCAGCGCCCGGCTCGGGATCGAACTCGATCCTCGGGCAGTCCTTCCAGAGCCGTTCCAACGCGTAGAAGGAACGTTCCTCCGAGTGTTGTACGTGCACGACAACGTCGACGAAGTCCAACAGCACCCAGCGCCCCTCGCGGGCGCCTTCGCGGCGGACCGGCTTGATGCCGGCCGCGCGCATCTTCTCCTCCACACCGTCAACGATGGCGCCGACCTGGCGTTCGTTGGGTGCGGATGCGATCACGAAGCAATCGGTGATGATCAGCTGGTCGGAAACGTCGAGCACAATGATGTCGTGCGCCTTCTTGTCGGCCGCCGCGTTGGCGGCGACCAGGGCCAGCTCGCGCGACCTGTCAGTGGCTGCCACGTGTCTCCTCATTCAGCGCCCGATTTCGCCTGTCCGGGCGCGCTCGACTTGTTCGGGCACCAAGGGTACCTGGGACCGGCAAGTCGGTTGTCCGCTCACCGGGCCAGTGGCAGCCGCAGCTAGCTGGGTGCCTGAGCTTGGCTCGGGAGTTCGTCGACCGTGTTGCCGTCGCGCTGGTAGTTCGGGGGAAGTGTAGGTCGGGCGGGGTGATCAGCACGCCGGGTTCGGAAGTCGGCGAGGGTGATGGGCGCTTGCGCGGGGGTCGCTTGGAGGGGCGCTGGCCTAGTGCCGGTTATGTCGACGGCGTTTTGGAGGGGGTTGGTTTGGCGGAGTAGGGATTCTGGGCGGGTTTGGGCTTTTGGCGCTTTGAGTCAGAGGGGTTCGTCTTTGAAGGTGCCTTCGTTTCGAGCCAGCGGGCGGCGTAGGCGAGCGGGATGTTGTTGGCCATGGGGAAATCGCGTCCCGGGTATACCCCGGCTACGGGGGCGATGGCGCGCAACGGTTCCGGATGCGTTGCCGCGGCGGCCCATTGGACGAAGCCGGAGTAGGAGCCGCCGTAGGTGACGATTTCTCCGTTGCTCCATGGGTGTTCGGCCAAGCGGTTGACCAGGCGGAGGACGGTGCAGCAATGCGGTCCCCAGGGTTTATTCGTCGCGTTGGTAGAGGCCTCGTTTGGAGATGTACTGGACCACGCCGTCAGGCACGAGGTACCAGACGGGCAGACCGGCGGCTACGCGTTGGCGGCAGGACGTGGACGAGATGGCCATGGCGGGGACTTCGACCAGCGAGACGGCGCCGTTGGGCAGGTGGCGGTCGTCGAGTTGGTAGCCGGGCCTGGTGACGCCGATGAAGTGGGCTTCGGCGAAGATGTCGTCGACCTTGTGCCAGGACAGGATCTGTTCGAGGGCGTCGGCGCCGGTGATGAAGTACAGCTCGGTGCCGGGGTAGATCTGGTGCAGTTCGCGCAGCGTGTCCAGGGTGTAGGTGGGGCCGTCGCGGTCGATGTCGACGCGGCTGACCGAGAACCTCGGGTTGGACGCGGTCGCGATGACCGTCATCAGGTAACGGTCCTCGGCGGCGCTGACCCCGCGATCGGTCTTCTGGTAGGGCTGGCCGGTCGGCACGAACACGACCTCGTCCAGTTCGAACCTCGACTGCACCTCGCTCGCGGCAACGAGGTGTCCGTGATGGATCGGGTCGAAGGTGCCACCCATGATCCCGATTCGCCGTCTGCGCGACATGTCCGGTGAGCGTACGTGCCGACGTCGGTTTTTGCGCGGGATGACCGGGTCCGGGTGACCAACATCGCCACCCGGACCCGAATCAGGCCTTACTGCTCCGGGGCGAGCACCTTGCCGCTACCGATCTCGACGACGCGGATCGCCTCCATGGGGCAGGATTCGGCGGCGTCGATGGCTGCCTCGTCCGGCTCGATCTCGTCGTTGATCGGCGAGGACGTCGCGCCGTCGAGGGCGAATCGGTTCGGGGCGGTGCCTACGCAGACCGCCGAGCCGATACAGGTGCCCTTGTCGACGGTGATCCGCCACCGTTCGTCCGTCATCCGAATCTCCTCCTACCAGGCGACGGGCAGTGAGCGTACGCCGCGGATGAGGCGGCCGTTCTTGAATTCGACCTCTTCGGCGGGCACGGCCAGACGCAGCGTCGGCACCCGCTTCACCAGGCTGGTGATGGCCATCTGCATCTCCATCCTGGCCAGCGGCGCGCCGAGGCAGTGGTGGGCGCCGTGGCCGAAGGCGACGTGCTGGTTTTCCTCGCGGTGGAAGTCGATCTGGTCGGCGTGCGGGTAGACGAGTTCGTCGCGGTTGGCCGAGTTCATGTCGGCCATGACCGCGTCACCGGCGGCGATCGGGTGACCGCTGGCCAGGACCAGGTCTTCCTTGGCGATCCGCACGAAGCCCGCACCCCCGCCGAGCGGGACGAAGCGCAGCAGTTCCTCGACGGCGGCCGGGATCAGGTCCGGGTCGGCGACCAGGGTCTCCCACAGCGCGCGGTTGGCGAGCAGCAGGAAGACGAAGTTGCCGGTCTGGTTGGCCGTGGTTTCGTGCCCGGCCACCAGGAGGGTGATCGCGAAGGTGATCAGTTCCTCCTCGCTGAGCCGGTCGTCCACGTCCCGGGCGGTGATCAACTCGGTGAGCAGGTCGTCCTGGGGTTCGACGCGGTGCTTGGCGATGAGGTCACGCAGGTAGTCCTTGAGGTGCTCGCGGCTGGCTTCGGCGTCGGTGCCGTCGCCGTTGATGACCAGCATCTTGTCGGTCCACTCGCGGAAGCGGCGCTGGTCCTCGACGGGCACGCCGAGCAATTCGCAGATGACCGTGATGGGCAGTGGCCAGTTGACGGTGGCGGCGAGGTCGGCGGGCGAGCCCGCGGCCAGCAGGTCGTCGGTGAGGCGATCGAGGATGTCTTGGATCCGGGGGCGTAACGCCTCGACGCGGCGGGCGGTGAACGCCTTGGCCACCAGCTTGCGCAGCCTGCCGTGCTCGGGCGGGTCCATGGTGAGGATGCTCGACTCGTAGGCGATGTTGGGCATCGGCCTCGGCACGTCCTTGCCGACGGTGGCGGCCATGCTGAACCGGGGGTCGGCGAGCACCATTTTGACGTCGTCGTACCGGGTCGCCAGCCAGGCGTCGCCGCCGTAGGGCATGGCGATGCGCAGCACGGGTGTGTGTTGCCGTACCTCGGCCAGTTTCGGGTGAACCGAGAGTTGCTCCGCCGGTCCGAACGGAAAGGGCGTTGCTGGTTCGTGGCTGGTCGCCGTCATGGGATCCCCTCGTACGCACTAATGTAAGCACCTGCTTACAGTTGAGCGTATGCAGAGGATCACGGTGGGTCAATGTCAGGACCGGTGACCGGTCTGAATTGCGTCAATCGGCGGGTGGGCGTTGCGCGGAACGCTCCAACAGGACCGACACCGCTTTCAGGACACAGTCGATGATGTCGTCGGAGTCGGCGTGCGCGATCGGCTCCTTGACCAGCACATACCGCAGCAGACCGATGCCGAGCACCCAGGAGAGCACCAGGTCGGCGCGCAACTCGGCGTTGGGCTCGTCGGTGAGCGAAGCGAGCACCTCGGCGTACTCCCGGCCGATGTCGCCGCGCACGACCGATTTCGCGCCCTGGTGGGCGGCCGAGCGCAGCACGGCGTAGAACGGGCTGGCGTCGGCGGTGGGGGCGCCCGGCGCGAACATGCGTTGCATCGTCCGGAACAGCAGCAGCTCGGGTGGGGTTTCGTTGATCAGTTCGCGGGACGACGTGGTCATCGTGGCGTCGAAAAGGCCGTCCTTGGAACCGAAGTAGCGGAACAGCAGGGCCTGGTTGACGCCCGCTTTCGCGGCGATGTCGCGGACGGTGGTCTGCTCGAAGCCGCGCTCGGCGAACAGGTCGCGGGCCGCGGTCAGCAGCGCGGCCCTGGTCGCGTCGGCGTCGCGGCGACGCGAGGGGACGTCCTCTGCTGCCATTCTGGGGAGCTTACCTATCGAACTGGCCCTCGGCAGGGGGTCAGGACGTGCCGCGGATCTGGCCGTCGCCCCAGACCTGCCACTTGGTCGAGGTCAGTTCGGTCAAGCCCATCGGGCCCCTGGCGTGCAGTTTCTGGGTGGAGATGCCGATCTCTGCGCCCATGCCGAACTCGGCGCCGTCGGTGAACGCGGTGGACGCGTTGACCATCACCGCCGCCGAGTCGACCCTGGCCGCGAACTCACGGGCTGCCGAGACACTCTCGGTGACGATCGCCTCGGTGTGGCCGGAGGAGTGCTCGGCGATGTGTTCGATGGCCTCGTTGAGCGAGTGGACGACCTTGGCGGCGATGTCCAGGGACAGGTACTCGGTGTCCCAGTCGGCGTCGGTGGCGGCGGCGATGTCCGGACCGCCGATGGTCCGCACGGTGTCGTCGCCGTGAATCGTGACGTCGGCCTCGCGCAGGGCTTTCAGGACGCGGGGAAGGAAGGTCTCGGCCACGGAAGCGTGCACCAGGAGGGTTTCCGCGGCGTTGCAGACGCTGGGGCGGCGGGCCTTGGAGTTGATCACGATCCGCTCGGCCTTGGCCAGGTCGGCGGTGGCGTCCACGTAGACGTGGCAGTTGCCGGTGCCGGTCTCGACGGTGGGCACGGTGGCCTGCTCGACGACCGCGGCGATCAGGCCCGCTCCCCCGCGCGGGATGACCAGGTCGACCAGGCCGCGCGCGGTGATCAGGTGGTGCACGGAGGCCCGGTCGTGGCAGGGCAGCAGCTGGACGGCGTCGGCGGGCAGGCCGGTTTCGGTCAGCACGTCGCGCAGGATCGCGACCAGGGCGGTGTTGGACTGCTCGGCGGAGGACGAGCCGCGGAGCAGGACCGCGTTGCCGGACTTGAGCGCGAGACCGGCCGCGTCGACCGTGACGTTCGGGCGGCCCTCGTAGACCATGCCGAGCACGCCCATCGGCACCCGGATCTGGCGGATCTCCAGGCCGTTGGGCTGTACGCCGCCGCGCACGACCTCGCCGATCGGGTCGGGCAGGCCGGCGACGGTGCGCAGGCTCTCGGCGATGCCCTCGACCCTCGAAGGAGTGAGGGTGAGGCGGTCGATCAGCGCCTCGGACATGCCCGACTCGCGACCGGTGGCGATGTCGCGGGCGTTGGCCGCGTAGATCTCCTCGGTCCGCGCCAGCAGCGCGCCTGCCATGGCGTGCAGGGTGGCGTCCTTGCGGCCGCGCGTGGCCAGGGCCAGGTCGGCGGCGGCTTTCCTGGCGCGGCGGGCGGCCGCGTGTACCTGCTCACGAAGGTCGGTCATGTCGGCCACGGCGGTCATGTGCCCAGCCTACGGCGTGCTGTCAGGGTCGTGCGCTAGATATATGGGGCATGGACGAGACCGAACTCCGTGCCAGGGCCGAGGAGCTGTTGCGCAAGCTCGCCGGTGACGACGCCACGCTGCGCGCCGACCAGTGGACGGCCATTCGCGCGCTGGTCGTGCAGCGGCGGCGGGCGCTGGTGGTGCAGCGCACGGGGTGGGGCAAGTCCGCGGTGTACTTCCTGGCCACGGCGTTGCTGCGGGAGCTGGGCGAGGGGCCGACGCTGATCGTCTCGCCGCTGCTGGCGTTGATGCGCAACCAGGTGCAGGCGGCGGCCAAGGCCGGCGTGCACGCGGCCACCATCAACTCGGCCAACACCGAGGAGTGGCACGGCATCCAGGAGCAGGTCGTTGCCGGGCAGGTCGATGTGCTGCTGATCAGCCCGGAACGGCTGAACAACCCGGATTTCCGGGACACCGTGCTGCCCGAACTGACCGAGGCGACCGGTTTGCTCGTGGTGGACGAGGCGCACTGCGTTTCCGACTGGGGGCACGATTTCCGGCCGGACTACCGGCGGTTGCGGACGTTGCTGGCCGGGTTGCCGAGGGAAGTTCCGGTGCTGGCTACCACCGCTACCGCCAATGACCGGGTGGTCACCGACGTGGCGGAGCAGTTGGAGGTCGGGGGTGACGCCGAGACGCTGGTGCTGCGCGGGGCGCTGGATCGGGAGAGCCTGCATCTTGCTGTCGTGCCAGGGTTGACCGCGCAGGCTCGGTTGGGGTGGCTCGCCGAGCATCTGGACGAGCTGACCGGATCGGGGATCATCTACACGCTGACCGTGGCCACGGCCGACGAGGTCGCGGCGTTCCTGCGCGAGCGCGGGCACGCGGTCGCTTCGTATACCGGGAAGACCGATCCGGCGGAGCGGGCCCAGGCCGAGGAGGATCTGCTGGCCAACCGGGTCAAGGCGCTGGTGGCGACGTCGGCGCTGGGCATGGGCTTCGACAAGCCGGATCTGGGGTTCGTGCTGCATCTGGGGGCGCCTGCTTCGCCCATCGCGTACTACCAGCAGATCGGGCGCGCGGGGCGTGGGGTGCAGCGCGCGGATGTGTTGTTGTTGCCGGGACGGGAGGACCGGGACATCTGGGCGTACTTCGGATCGCTGGCTTTCCCGGCCGAGCGGGTGGTGCGGGCGGTGCTGGGCGCGTTGGCTTCGGCCGGGCGGACGTTGTCGACGGCGGCGCTGGAGCCGATGGTCGAGCTGTCCCGGAGCAGGCTGGAGATGGTGCTGAAGGTGCTCGATGTGGACGGTGCCGTTCGGCGGGTGCGGGGTGGCTGGGAAGCGACCGGGCAGGACTGGGAGTACGACGCGGATCGGTACCAGCGGATCGAGAAGGCGCGGGCCACCGAGTCGCAGGCGATGCTGGACTACCAGGCCACGACCGAATGCCGGATGGAATTCCTGTTGCGGCAGCTGGACGACGCGCAGGCCGCGCCGTGCGGGCGGTGTGACAACTGCACCGGGAAACGGTGGAGCACCGAGGTTTCCGAAGCGAGCGCCGACGCGGCGCGGGAACGGTTGCAGCGGCCGGGGGTTGACATCGCGCCGCGCAAGCAGTGGCCGACCGGGATGAGCGCGCTGGAGGTGCCGCTGTCCGGGAAGATCCCGGCCGGGCAGCTCGCGTTGGAGGGGCGGGCGTTGGCGCGGTTGACCGACATCGGGTGGGGGACGCGGATGCGGGAACTGCTGGCCGAGGGCGCGGCCGACGGGCCGGTGCCGGACGACGTCTTCCAGGCCTGCGTCGCGGTGCTGGCGAGCTGGGGCTGGGAGCGGCGGCCGGTCGGGGTGGTGACGGTGTCATCGTCGCGGCGACCGCGGTTGATCGCGAGCCTTGGCGCGCGGCTCGCTTCGGTGGGGCGGTTGGCGCCGTTGGGTTCCGTGCGGGTCAGCGGCGCGGGTGGCCATCGGGCGAACAGCGCGCGACGGCTGGCCGAGTTGTGGGCGGCGATGTCGGTGCCGGACGACCTCGAATTGTCCACTGTGGATGGACCGGTGCTACTGGTCGACGATCTGGTCGACTCGGGGTGGACGATGACGCTGGCGGCGAAGTTGTTGCGGGACGCGGGCGCGGATGACGTGTTGCCCTTCGCGCTGGCGACCGCGGGTTAGCCGAGCGCGGTGGCCGCGGCGCGGAGTTCGTCGAGTGCGGCGCGGGCGACCTCGGCGAAGGGGAGCTCGTTGGACGGGTCGACCCAGCGGTCGTAGCCGCGGTCGAACGCGAGCACGCCGAGTTCGGCGGCGACGCTGGCGACCGGGTCCGCCACTCCGCGTTGTCGCAGGGCACCGGCCATGGCTTCGGCCAGGCGGGCGCGCTTGAGCGCGTTGCGTTCGCGTAGTTCCGGGCTGCCTGCGACGACCGCGGTGAGCTTGGGGCCGAGATCGCGGCGTTCCTGGACCATCACGGTGCCGACCGAGTCCAGAGCGGCGGCGACGGCTTCGAGCGGGGTCGCCGAGTCGGGCGCGGTGGCGATGCCCTCGGTGAGCAGCGCACTGAAGGCCTCCTGGCCCGCCGAGAGGACTTCGCGCTTGTCCGGGAAGTGCCGGAAGAACGTGCTCTTGGTCAGGCCTGCTCGTTCGGCGATCTGCACGACCGTGGTGTTGTCGTAGCCCTGCTCGCTGAACAGGTCGACCGCGGCACGCACCAGCCGTTCGCGCGCGTCCGGTTCCCATCGAGCCATGCCGCCCAGTTTAGGTGATGGGACTTGGTCCCGTCATGGTGCTATAGTGATGGGACTTGGTCTTATCACTCTGGGAGTTGATCATGCGAGTTTTCGTTACCGGCGCGTCCGGGCTCATCGGCTCGGCCGTTGTTCCTGATCTGGTCGAGGCCGGGCACGAGGTGGTCGGGCTGGCGCGGTCCGAGGAGTCGGCCGCCGCCGTCAAGGCGATGGGGGCCGAGGTGCGGCGCGGTGACCTGACCGACCTCGACGGTCTGCGTGAGGCCGTGACCTGGGCGGACGGCGTCATTCACCTGGCCTTCGATCACGCGACCATGCGCACCGGGGACATGGCCGGGGCGGCCGAGACCGACCTCGCCGCGGTGCGGGTGATCGCGGAGGCGCTGGCCGGGACGGGTAAGGCGATGGCGTCGGTTTCCGGGACGCTGGCCGTGTCGGAGTTGGGGCGGATCGCCACCGAGGAGGACGCGGACAACCCGGCTTTCGCCGCGATCAGTCCGCGTAGCGCGGCCAGCGCCGTCGTCGAAGGGCTGGCCGATCGCGGGGTGCGGGTCTCGTTCGTGCGGATTCCGCCGGTCACGCACGGCGAAGCCGACCGGCACGGGTTCATTCCGACGTTGATCGCGATCGCGCGGGAGATCGGGGTTTCCGGGTATCTCGGCGATGGGGCCAATCGGTGGCCGTCCGGGCACGCGCTCGATGTCGGGCGGGTGTTCCGGCTGGCGCTGGAGAAGGCGCCCGCGGGAGCCCGGCTGCACCCGGCCGGGGACGAGGGGGTGCCGACGAAGGTGATCGCCGAGGCCATCGGCCGGGGGCTTGGCGTGCCGGTCGAGTCGGTCGCGGATCCGGCGCGGTTCCGGTTCCTGGCACCGTTCATGGGGCTGGACAATCCGGTTTCCACGGTGCGGACCAGGGAAATGCTGGGCTGGGCGCCCGCTCATCCCGGGCTGATCGCCGATATTGATGCCGGTCATTACTTCGCGGTCTGATTCACTGCGGGGGTGAATCCTGATCTGGTCCGTGGCGCCATCGACGTCGAACGCACCGAGCGCGGCCTGCTACCGCAGCGGCTGCCCGGCTGGGCGCGCCGGCAATTCGCCGACGAGTATCTGAACCGGGTCGTCGCGCAGCCCTCCGGCGTGCGGCTGGCGTTGCGGACCGAGGCGACCGAGATCGAACTGGACGTGCTGCCGACCAAGACCGGTTACGTCGGCGGGCCGATGATGCCGGACGGCGTCTACGAACTGACCATCGACGGCGAAGTGCTGGCCAGCACGACCGTCCCGGGCGGGAACGTCAGCATGATCGACATGATGACGATGGCGGCAACGCTGGAGCCGGGCGAGCCGGGCACGGCGCGGTTCGCCGGACTGCCCGAAGGCATGAAGGACGTGCGGATCTGGCTGCCGCAGACGGAGATCACCGAGCTGATCGCGTTGCGCGCCAACGCATCGATCGAGGAGTCGCCGTCAGCCGGGCGGCGGGTGTGGCTGCATCACGGGAGTTCGATCAGCCACGGATCCACCGCGGCATCGCCGACCACGACGTGGCCCGCGACCGCCGCGCGGCTGGCCGATGTGGAGCTGATCAACCTCGGGTTCAGCGGCAACGCGCAGCTCGATCCGTTCACCGCGCGGACGATGCGCGACACGCCCGCCGACCTGATCAGCGTCAAGATCGGGATCAACGTGGTCAACGCCGACCTGATCCGGTTGCGTGGCTTCACGCCCGCCGTGCACGGCTTCCTGGACACCATCCGGGAAGGTCATCCGGACACGCCGCTGCTGGTGGTTTCGCCGATCCTGTGCCCTATCCACGAGGACACGCCCGGACCGGGCGCGCCGGATTTCAGCAGCGGGGCGCTGAAGTTCGTCGCCACCGGCGATCCCGCCGAGGTGCGGGCCGGGAAGCTGACGCTGAACGTGATCCGGGCCGAACTGGCGCGGATCGTGGCGCAGCGGGCGCAGGACGATCCGAACCTGCACTACCTGGACGGCCGGGAACTGTTCGGCGAGGCCGACATCGCCGAACTGCCGTTGCCCGACGCACTGCACCCGGCGCCGGCCGGGCACGTGCGGATCGGGCAACGGTTCGCTCAGCTCGCGTTTGGCGGTGCTTTCTCGGCCGCCCAGACGAGTACGGCGGGCAGTCCGAGGTAGGCGGCGATGGTCGCGTCCGGGATGTGCTGGTAGGCGCGGCGTTTCGCGGTGATCTCGGCCATCCCGATGGCCGGCTCGACGCAGGCGCGGATGGTGAGACCGGCCGCGGCGAACGCCGCCACGTAGTCGGCGTGGCCGTGCCGGTGCTCGCGGATGAAACCGCGATTGCCTTCCGCGTCCTTGAACGGGGCGTTCCAGTCCAGGTGCGCCTGGAACGGGTGCACCGCCGAGGTGATCAGCCGGCCGCCCGGGCGCAGCACCCGGCTCAGCTCGGCGATACCGGCACCGAGATCGGGCAGGTGGGCGACGGCCAGGCCGCACACCACGAGGTCGAACGAGGCGTCGGCGAACGGGAGGTCGAGCAGGTCGGCGACGCGGAAGTCGGCCTGGGGCACCGACTTCTCGGCGACCGCAAGCATTTCCGGGGTCAGGTCGACGCCGGTCACCCGGTGCCCGAGTTCGACCAGCCTGCGGGAGTGGCGGCCGGTGCCGCACGCGGCGTCCAGCGCGTCGCCGGGCTTCAACTCGTCGAGCAGGCCCCAGACGGCGGGCTGCTCCATGGCGATCAGCGGGTTGCCTGGCTCGTCGTAGTTCACCGACCAGAGGCGGTAGCCGGTGGCCGAGTCGCTTTCGGTCACCGGCTCTCCGGCCGCGTACTCGTCGTCGGTGAGGATGCGGCGCATTTCGTCGATGCGCGCTTGCGCGTTGCCGGCCGGTCCGTAATAGAGATTGCGCAGGATCGCCAGGCCTTCGACCCCGAGCAGGACATCCCGCAAACGCACTTCCCTCGTCATGCGGCACAGGTTAGGGCGCGAGCGATGCGCGTTCCACCGATATTGTGGCGCCATGACGGAAATTCCGGCGAGCGCACGCGCGGTCCTGAACTCCAATGCCCTCGCCCACCTGGTAACTCTGGAAGCGGACGGCAGCCCGCAGGTGACCCTGGTGTGGGCCGGTCTCGACGCCAACGACGAGATCGTGCTCGGCCACCTGCCGGAGCACCGCAAGATCCGCAACATGCGCAACGACGCGCGGGTCGCGCTGTCGTTCGAGACCGGCAACACCAACGAGATGGGCCTGACCGAATACCTGATCGTCTACGGCAGGGCGCGGATCACCGAAGGCGGTGCGCCCGAGTTGTTGCAGGAACTCGCGCACACCTACCTCGGCCCGGACGTGACGTTCCCGCCCATGGACAACCCGCCGCCCGGCTACATCACGCACATCGCGATCGACCGGATCGCCGGGGTCGGTCCGTGGAGCAAGCAGCACTGAGCGCTCAGGTGAGCCGCTCGAAATAGATCTGGGCACCGGGTTTGTGCATGGCCACGATCGCCAGCAGCACGGTGCCGAACACGACCAGATTCACCAGGCTCTCCGCCACGCTGGCGATGGTCGGCTGGTAGAAGCCGGAAACGACGCCGAGCAGGTCCACGAGTTCTTCGATCGCGGCCAGCACCGTCAGCCACCAGCGGGCGGTGTTGGACCCGCGCCCGGTCGCACGCACCAGCAGCGACCAGATCGTGAAGTCGATCAGCGCGAAAATGAGGAACCGGATGATCCCGTCCGTGGTCAGGTGTGTCTGGCCGGAGAACGGGGTCGGCAGGAACAGGTTGATCACAGCGGTGTGCTGGGGCAACACGAGGCCGAGGACGTCGGCGAGGAGCGCGAGCCCGATCGCGTTCCACCACAGGCGCACCGAGCGCTCGACTTCGATGGGACGTTGCGGTCTGGTGGGAATGGGTCCGCCGGCTAAGCCGCCCCCCTGAACATTTGTCATGAGGCGGGAGTTTATCGGCTTTTCATCGCCGTTGCCGGAAATAACCGTTGGCCGGCGCGCGATAGATCGTCACGATGCCCATCACGATGAGCACGAAGGAGACCAGGTCCAGGGCGCCCTGCACGCCCTCACCCGCGCCGGGAATGCCACGGAACGCGACCATGATGGTGATCAGCAGGCTGATCAGGCCGAGACCGGCGAACACGGTCTGCACGATCCGCGCCCAGTTCTGGCCCAGCCACATCAGCAGGATCAATACGCCCCACAAGACCGCGAGAATCACGAAGATCAAGACGGTGATGGCCGGTTCGACGACGGTGCGCGAATTGGTGATCGTCTCGTCGCCGTTGGTCTCGGAGACGAAGCTGGCGAAGGTGAACTGCGTGATCGCGGAGCTGTGCAGGACGACGCCGAGGATGTTGCCCAACAGCCAGGCGAGCAGCGCGCCGCACCAGATGAGAATCGACCGCACGAACAGCCGCGGTCGCTGCGTTGATATTGGTTGGGGCGTTGGCATGCCCGGCATTCCCGGGATCCGTGGGCGAATTCGCCCATCAATCGTTACTGGATGAAATCTGGATTCACGGTCAGTAGCGCAGCGGTACCAGATCGTCCGCGTGCACGACCTCGCGGCGCTGTTCCGGGGTGAGTTCGTGGCTGGAGCGGCCGAGCAGGGCGGGCATCTCGGCGACGTCGTAGGCGACCACTCCCCTGGCCACCACCTGACCGGCCGGGTCGAGCAGCTCGACCACGTCACCGGCCTCGAACTCGCCGTCCGCGCCGGTGATGCCCGCGGCGAGCAGGGAACGGCGGCGGTGCAGCACGGCCGCGACCGCGCCGGCGTCCAGGTGCAGGCGGCCGGAGGCGTCGGCGGCATAGCCGAGCCAGAAGCGGCGCGCGGACAACCGGGTGCTGCCCGCCGCGAACGCGGTACCGACCTCGGCGGCGGCCAGCGCGTCACCGGCGTCGGCGGCCGATGCCAGCAGGACGGGGATACCGGCCGAGGAGGCGAGGCGGGCGGCGGCGAGTTTGGAGGCCATGCCGCCGGTGCCGAGGCCGGACGCGCCGCTGGTGCCCGCGTCGACGCCGTCGGTGTCGGCCGCGTCGGCGACCTCGGCGATGCGGCGGGCGTTGCCGCGCCGGGGATCGCCGTCGTAGAGAGCGTCCACATCGGACAGAAGGATGAGCGCTTCGGCGCCGATGAGATGGGCGACCAGCGCGGCCAGGCGGTCGTTGTCGCCGAAGCGGATCTCGTCGGTGGCAACGGTGTCGTTCTCGTTGACCACCGGCAGCACGCCCAGGGCGAGCAGGCGGGAGAAGGTGCGCTGGGCATTGCGGTAGTGCGCGCGGCGCACCAGGTCGTCCGCGGTCAGCAGCACCTGGCCGATGGTCAGCGAATGACGCTGGAACGACGCGGTATAGGCGTGCGCGAGCGCGAGCTGGCCGACGCTGGCGGCGGCCTGCTGGGTGGCCAGATCGCGGGGCCTGCGGGCGATGCCGAGCGGGGCGAGCCCGGCCGCGATCGCACCGGAGGACACCAGCACCACCTGGCTACCGGAGTTGCGGCGCGCGGCGAGCGCGTCGACCAGGGCGTCGAGGCGGGAGCCGTCCAGGCCGCCGCCTGCCGTCGTCAGCGAGGACGAGCCGACCTTGACCACGATCCGTCGCGCGCCGGAAACCGCTGTACGAGCGGGGGAAAGCGCGCTGGTCACGGCTAGTCGTCCTCGATGTCGTCGGTGTTCTCGGCGGGCAGGGACGCGTAGTAGGCGTCGTCGTGCGGGGTGTGCCGGGCGATCTTGGCCGCCTTGCGCTCGTCCGCACGCGGTCGGTTGGTGCGTTCCAGGCGCGGGTCGGTGCCGCGGTGCGACATGACGACGGCCATCCCGGTCGGAGTGGACGGCTCCCATTCGAACGTGACCCCGCCGAGCGTGACGTCCGCGCCCGGGACCGCGCCCTGCTTGGCCAGCGCGTCTTCCACGCCGAGCCGGGCCAGCCGGTCGCCGAGGTAGCCGACGGCCTCGTCGTTGTCGAAGTTGGTCTGCCGCACCCAGCGTTCCGGGCGCTCGCCACGAATGATGAACGCGCCCTCCTGCTCCGGGTCGGGTTCGACGGTGAAACCGGTGTCGTTGACCGCCTTGGGCCGCAGCACGATCCGGGTCGCCTCGATGATCGGCTGGGCGGCGCGGTGTTCCTCGACGACCTTGGCCAGCGCGAAGGTCAGCTCGCGCAGTCCGGCGCGGGTGGTCGCGGAGACCTCGAACACGGGCAGGCCGCGCTCCTCGAACTCGGCCCGGACCATGTCGGCGAGGTCCTTGCCGTCGGGCAGGTCGGTCTTGTTCAGCACCACGACCCGGGGGCGGTCGGCGAGTTCACCGCCCAGCGACGGGGTGTACTCGGCGAGTTCGCGTTCGAGCGCGTCCACATCGGACACCGGGTCGCGGCCGGGTTCCTCGGTCGCGCAGTCGACCACGTGCACCAGCACGGCGCAGCGCTCGATGTGGCGGAGAAAATCGAGCCCGAGGCCTTTGCCTTGGCTGGCCCCGGGAATCAGGCCTGGCACGTCGGCGACGGTGAACACCGAGTCACCCGCGGTGACCACGCCGAGGTTCGGCACCAGCGTGGTGAACGGGTAGTCGGCGATCTTCGGCCGGGCTGCCGAGAGCACCGCGATCAGCGAGGACTTGCCCGCCGACGGGAAGCCGACCAGGCCGACGTCCGCGACCGACTTGAGTTCCAGGACCAGATCGCGGATCTCGCCGGGCTCGCCGAGCAGCGCGAAACCGGGCGCGCGGCGGGCCTTGGAGGCCAGCGCGGCGTTGCCGAGCCCGCCCCGGCCGCCTTCGGCCGCGACCAGCGTGGTGCCCACGCCGACCAGGTCGGCGAGGACTTCACCGTTGCTGTCGAGCACGACGGTGCCGTCCGGGACCTTGAGGATCAGGTCCTCGCCCTGCGCCCCGTCGCGATGCGACCCCATGCCCATCTTGCCGTTGGTGGCGCGGGCATGCGGGCGGAAGTGGAAGTCCAGCAGGGTGTGCACGTTCGGGTCGACGACGAGCACGACGTTGCCGCCACGGCCACCGTCACCACCGTCCGGGCCGCCCAGCGGCTTGAACTTCTCGCGGTGCACGGAGGCGCAGCCGTTCCCCCCGTCACCGGCGGCGACGTGGATCACCGCCCGGTCGACGAAACGGGACACGATGGTTCCTCTCATACATGCGGCGAGGGGCGGGCCAGCTGATGCGCCGGTCCGCCCCTCGCCGGGGAAGCTAGAAAGTCGTTCGAGCGGGCCTCAGGCCTCGACCGGAACGATGTTGACCGTCTTGCGGCCACGCTTCTCGCCGAACTGCACCGCACCGGCGGACAGCGCGAACAGCGTGTCGTCGCTGCCCCGGCCGACGTTCACGCCGGGGTGGAACTTGGTGCCGCGCTGACGGATCAGGATCTCGCCGGCGTTGACGACCTGGCCGCCGAAGCGCTTGACCCCGAGCCGCTGGGCGTTGGAGTCGCGGCCGTTACGGGAGCTGGACGCACCCTTTTTGTGTGCCATTGCTGATCAGCTCCCTTGTCTTACTTGGAGATCCCGGTGACCTCAACGCGGGTCAGCTTCTGGCGGTGACCCTGACGCTTGTGGTAGCCGGTCTTGTTCTTGAACTTGTGGATGCGGATCTTCGGGCCCTTGGTGTGCTCGACCACCTTGCCGGTGACCGACACGCCGCCGAGAGCCTCGGCGTCCGCCGTGACGTCGGTGCCGTCCACGACGAGCAGCGCGGGGAAGCTGACCTCGGTGCCCGGCTCGCCGTCGAGCTTCTCGACCTGGACGACGTCGCCGACGGCGACCTTGTACTGCTTTCCGCCGGTCTTGACGATCGCGTACATGGGTACGGAAGTCTCCTGCTACTCGAAGAAAACGGGGGTCATGCGTGCCCCTCTGCGGACAGCTGGAAATCCAGGTCCACGGAGTCTGGCTCTCGCATGACAGAGCCCACCGGACGGCGGGCCAGAGTCAAGACTACGTGGCCGGTCGGACATGGGTCAAACCGGGGTGTGCTCACCTTGCGATTCGGCGCTCTCGTGCTGGTCAGCGGGCTGCCCGTCGGACTCCGGCGCGGGCTGCGCCGAAGTGGCGGGCGGGCCGGCCGGGCGGGAGGCCGCACGGCGCGAAGGTCGCCTGGTCGCGCGGGTGGTCGCCGGGGGCTGCTCGACGACCGTCCAGTGCCCGTTGCTGGTCACCGCGATCGAGCTGGAGCCCTCTTCGGGCTCGCTGTCGTCGCCCTCGTCCTCGACCGGGGTCTGCACGGTGGCCAACGGCACGTTCGGCGCCTCGACCTCGGCCACCGGCTCGGGGACCTGCTCCTCGACCGGTTCCGGTGTCTCGGCGACCTCGGGAGTCACCTCTGGGGTCACCTCGACCTCGGGGGTGGCCTCGGCCTGAGCGCGGGACTCGCCGCGGTTGCGGTGCCTGCTGCGCCTGCTCGAACCGCTCGTGGTCGCCGCGGGCTGCTCGGTGGAATGCCCGTTGGTGCCGTTGTTGCCGTTCCCGTTGGCGGCGGCGTGCACGGCGGCGGCGGCCTGGGCCACCGCGCTGGACGGGCCGGCCGGGGTGGCGTGCGTGTGGCCGCCGTTCCCGCCGTTGCTGCCGCCGTTGCCGCCGTTGCCGTTGTGCGCCTGGTTCGGGGTGGTGGACACCACGACGCCGCGACCCCGGCAGTGCTCGCACGGGGTGCTGAACGCCTCCAGCAGGCCGGTGCCGACCCGCTTGCGGGTCATCTGCACCAGGCCCAGCGAGGTGACCTCGGCCACCTGATGGCGGGTGCGGTCCCGGCCGAGGCATTCGGTGAGCCTGCGCAGCACCAGGTCCCGGTTGGACTCCAGCACCATGTCGATGAAGTCGACCACGATGATGCCGCCGACGTCGCGCAACCGGAGCTGACGGACGATCTCCTCGGCCGCTTCCAGGTTGTTGCGGGTGACCGTCTCCTCCAGGTTGCCGCCGGAGCCGGTGAACTTGCCGGTGTTGACGTCGATGACGGTCATCGCCTCGGTGCGGTCGATCACCAGGTAACCGCCGGAGGGCAGCCAGACCTTGCGGTCCAGCGCCTTCATGATCTGCTCGTCGATGCGGTGCTCGGTGAACACGTCGGTCTGGCCGACGTGTTTGCGCAGCCGGTCCGCGAGGTCCGGGGCGACGTGGGTGACGTAGTCGTTGATGGTGTCGAAGGCGGTGGCGCCCTGCACGATCAGCGCGGAGAAGTCCTCGGTGAACAGGTCACGGACGACCTTGATCAGCAGGTCCGGCTCTTCGTAGAGCAGCTGCGGGGCCTTGGCCTTCGGCGCGCCCGCCTTCTCCTGGATGACCTCCCACTGCGCGCGCAGCCTGCGCACGTCGCGGCCGAGTTCCTCCTCGCTGACGCCTTCCGACGCGGTGCGGATGATCACGCCCGCGTCCTCGGGCACGATCCGCTTCAGCACGTCCTTGAGGCGCTTGCGCTCGTTGTCCGGCAGCTTGCGGCTGATCCCGGTGGCGCCGCCGCCCGGGACGTAGACCAGGAAACGGCCGGGCAGGCTGATCTGGGTGGTCAGCCGGGCGCCCTTGTGCCCGACCGGGTCCTTGGTGACCTGCACCAGCACGCTGTCGCCGGTGGCCAGGGCCTGCTCGATCTTGCGGGCCTTGCCTTCCAGGCCCGCGGCGTCCCAGTCGACCTCACCGGCGTAAAGCACGGCGTTGCGGCCGCGGCCGATGTCCACGAACGCGGCTTCCATGCTGGGCAGCACGTTCTGCACGCGGCCCAGGTAGACGTTGCCGACCAGCGAGCCGGACCCGGCCGAGGTGACGAAGTGCTCGACCAGCACACCGTCCTCGGTAACGCCGATCTGCACCACGTCGCCGCGCTCGTGCACGACCATCTTGCGGTCGACCGCTTCGCGGCGGGCCAGGAACTCCGATTCGGACAGGATCGGCACCCGGCGCCGACCGGCCTCGCGGCCGTCGCGCCTGCGCTGCCGCTTGGCCTCCAGCCGGGTCGAGCCGCGCACGCTGCGCACCTCGTCCGAGCTGGTTTCCTTGCTGGGCTTGGCTTCACGGGTGTCGCGCACGTGCACGACGGTGTTCGGCGGGTCGTCCTCGCCGCTCGCGCCCGCGTCTTCACCGGCGCCCTTGCGGCGACGGCGGCGCCTGCGGCGGCGGGTGGTGCCGTCACCATCCTCAGCCGCGTCCTCGGCGGCCTCGTCGGCGGCGTCGTCGCTGGTGTCCTCGGCCTCGGCGGCCGGGGTGTCCTGCTCGGCGTCGTTGTCCTCGGCACTGTCGGCGTCCTCGCCCTGGCCGCCCTTGCCACGGCCACGGCCGCGACGGCCACGCCGCCTGCGCCTGCGGGCGGAGTCGCCATCGGCGTCACCGTCCGTATCGGCTTCGGGCTGCTCGTCGGGCTCCTCGTCCACCGGCTCCTCGACCGGCTTGGGCCGGGCCGGCGCCGGAGGCGGCGCGGTGGGCGACTGGAACAGCGGGGCGGGCGGCGCGAACACCGGCGCGAGACCGGCGGTCCGGCGCGGCGCGGGCTGCTCCGCCACTTCCGGTTCGGTTGGGTCGTCCTCGACGACCTCTTCGACGTCAGACTCTTCGTCGGCCTCGCCGAGCAGTGCGCCGGCGACCTCGACGGCGACCTCGCGGTCGAGACTGGACTGTGCGCTGCGGGCGGGCTTGCCCAGTTGCTCCAGTGCGTCGAGCACCTCGCGACTGCTGCGGCCCAGCAGCTTGGCCAGCGCGTGCACGCGGACCTTGGCTGGCAGCTCCTCCGGCAGCAAGTGCCCGGATGTGCTGCTACTCCCGCCGGTCGTTTCGGCGGGACCTTCCATGTTCGGCATATGGCTCCTCCGCCCCCGGGCGCGTCCCCAGCTCCAGCGCCACAAGAGGCGCCAGGACTGTCGGACGCGGCCGCGCAGGGGCCCTTCCTGTCCTGTCACCGTCGCACCAGGCGACGGGAATCCTTGCCTTCGCCGGCCCACGCTCGAATCATCTCGGGCGCTCAGTCGGCAGGTCGTTCGACGATGCGCTGGCCCGGCTCCGGCTCCCTGGCCACCGGCACCTCCGCAGTTCCCCTGTCCGGGGCGAACGGATCGGCGAGGTGACCTTCGTCGTCGAGCCGCCCCTGCGCCAACCGGGTGGCTTTGACCGGCTCCGGCGGGCTCAATGCGGCGACGACACGGATCGCGCTCAACACGTCATCGGGCCGAACGACAGGTGTTGTCTGCCGGACGACCACGTCAAGTATCCCATACACCCGGGGCGCCGCGCCCGCATCGCCTTCTTCGGCGTCCGACGACGCGCTGACCTGCACGGATACCAGCGCCGGGCGCACGTCCATCCGGCGCATGCCGTTCTTGGTCATCCGATCGACCTCGATCTCCTCGGCCGCGAGCAGTGCCTCGACCGCGGGCCGCAACTGCTCGCCGGTGATCCCGGCCAGCTCGATCCGCCACTGGCTGGCGTCGATCCGGTCGGCCAGGCTGCCCGGGCTCGCGACCACCGCCTCCAGCACGTCGATGCCCGGCGGCAGCGCCGCGTCCAGCTCGCTGACCAGCAGTTTCGGGTCGAGCGGGGTGACGACGGCCAACTCGACGTACTCGGCCTCGCTGGCCGTTCCGGTCGGCGCGGCACCCACCCAGGACACCCTCGGGCGCGGGTTGAAGCCCTGCGAGTACGCCATCGGCACCCCCGCCCTGCGCAACGCGCGTTCGAACGTACGGGCGATGTCCCGGTGTGACGCGAAACGCAACTTGCCACGTTTGGCGTAACGCAGTCGCAGTTTTTGGGCGGGCGGAGCCGACGGATTGTTCGGCTCGACTTGGCGGCTCAGCGCTGCTCCTTGAGGGCGTGATCAGCTGGACGGACGACGAAGCGGGCACAACCCGGCGACGACGGGGCATGGATAGGGCACGACGGTACCGGGCGAGGTAAATATCCCGCCAAACTTGTCTGTACGGTCTGCGCTGGCTACCGTCCCGCTGGGAGTGGCGCGCATTCCCCGAGTGTGTCTCACCAGCAATGGAGGTCTCCCGTGCCTCTGCTCCGCCGAGCGAGGGCGGCAGCGTTGTGCACCGCTGCGCTGGCGGCCGGCTGCCTGGCAGTGGCCACCCCGGCCATCGCCGACCCGGCTCCGGGCAATCAGGGCAGCTGCCTGCAAAGCGGTCCTGACCTGCGGTATCTGGTGATTTTCAACCCCGGTACCTCGCAGGCTGTCGCCGAGGACACGATCACGGCGGACTGTGGCTCGACCGCCATCTACTACCCGCAGATCGCGGTCGCGGTGGCCACTTCGCCGGACCCGACGTTCGCCGATCGGATCGGCCCGAACCGGGCGTACAGCGCGCAGTCCCAGGCGTACTACGACGCGACGGCGGACGGTACGCCCGAAGTGTCCAAGAAGTCCGATGAGATCCGGGCCAACCTGCCTTCGGTGACGGCCAACCCGACCTCGGTGTCGAGCACGGACCGGACCGGGCAGCAGTGGGACATGGACATGATCAAGGCCGATGCCGCCCGCCAGGTCTACAAGGGCAGCGGGCAGGTGATCGTCGGCGTGCTCGACTCCGGCATCGACGCGCAGCAGCCGAACCTGGCCCAGGCGCTCGACCCGGCCGCGTCCGCCGGTTGCGTCAGCGGCGTGCCGGACACCAGCGAAACCGCTTGGGAGCCAACGACTTCCGCGCACGGCACGCACGTGGCGGGCACCATCGCCGCCGCCGACGACGGCAAGGGCACCGCCGGGGTCGCGCCCGGGGTGAAGGTCGCGTCGGTGAAAGTGGTCGACGACAACGGCTACATCTATCCCGAGGCCGCGGTGTGCGGGTTCATGTGGGCCGCGCAGAACGGGATGTCGATCGCGAACAACAGCTACTTCATCGATCCCTGGGTGTTCACCTGCGCGGACACCGTCGGCCAGAACGTGGTCTACACCGCGGTGCAGCGGGCGGTCAGCTACGCCACCGCGCACGGGGTGCTGTCCATCGCGGCCGCGGGCAACCAGGGCGTCGACCTGACCAACCCCGGCCAGGACACCCGCAGCCCGGACAACGTCGACTCCGGTGACCAGCAGCAACGCCAGCTCGGCGACGACTGCGCGCAGCTGCCCGCCGGCCTGCCCGGCGTGGTCACGGTGTCCTCGGTCGGCGCGGAGGAACTCAAGGCCGGGTACAGCTCCTACGGCCTGGGCGCGATCGACCTGACCGCGCCCGGCGGCGACAGCCACCAGCACGCCGCGGGCAGTTCCAGCTGCGTGCTCTCCACGGTGCCGGACGGTTACGCCAGCGCGTGTGGCACCTCGATGGCCGCGCCGCACGTGTCCGGAGTGGCCGCGCTGCTCGCCTCGATGCACCCGAGGGCCACACCGCGCCAGCTGACCCAGTTGCTCAACGAGCAGGCCACGCCGGTCGCGTGCCCGTCGGACTACGACCTCAACGGCACCGGCACCCAGGATGCCTACTGCACCGGCGATTCCAGCTACAACAGCTTCTACGGCCATGGCCTGGTGAACGCGCTCGCCGCGGTCACCGACGACCTCCCGAGTGGACAGTCCACAACGAACTCGGCTGACCAGTCGCCGGTCCCTCCCCCGGCTTCGACGCAAACCCAGAACTCGCGTTCGGCTGGAACGCCGGACCAGAATTCGGCCCTGCAGAGCCAATCCACCAAGCAGTCCACCAAGGACACTCCGGTGAACGCACCGGCCAGCACGCCGACCACGCAGCCCGCCGAGGCCAGCGTGCCGCCGGTGGTCAGCTCGCTGATCCCCGACGGCGTCTGGTAGTTCCCGCTAGTTCGACAGCACCGGGTTGCTGACCGGCGAGCCGACGCCGACCGGCGTGATCGGCAGCATCTTGCGGCCGGTCGGGCCGATCTCGATGTCGGTGCCCATGGTTGGGCACACGCCGCAGTCGAAGCATGGCGTCCAGCGGCAGTCGTCCTGATCCTGCTCGTCCAGCGCGTCCTGCCAGTCGGCCCAGAGCCATTCCTTGTCCAGCCCGGAATCCAGGTGATCCCAGGGCAGGATCTCATCGCCTTCGCGCTCGCGGCTGGTGAACCAGGCCAGGTCGAGGCCGAGCGGGCCGAGTTCGGTCTCGCAGGCGGAAACCCAGCGCTCGTAGGAGAAGTGCTCGCTCCAGCCGTCGAACTTGCCGCCCTCGCGCCACACCCGCTCGATCACCGCGCCGACCCTGCGGTCGCCTCGGGAGAGCAGGCCTTCGATCATGGACGGTTTGCCGTCGTGGTAGCGCATGCCGATGTTGCGGCCCAGGTTGCGGTTGGCGTTGACCGCCTCGCGCAGCTTGCGCAGCCGATCGTCCACCGTGTCCGGGTCGCACTGCGCCGCCCACTGGAACGGCGTGTGCGGCTTGGGCACGAAGCCGCCGATCGAGATGGTGCAGCGGATGTCCTTGCGGCCGCTCGCTTCCCGGCCCGCCTTGATCACCTCGTGTGCCATGTTGGCGATCTGCAGCACGTCGTCGTCGGTCTCGGTGGGCAGGCCGCACATGAAGTACAGCTTCACCTGCCGCCAGCCCGCCGCGTAGGCGGCCGAGACCGTGCGGATCAGGTCCTCCTCGGAGACCATCTTGTTGATGACCTTGCGAATCCGCTCACTGCCACCCTCGGGCGCGAAGGTCAGGCCGGAGCGGCGGCCGTTGCGGGACAGCTCGTTGGCCAGGTCGATGTTGAACGCGTCCACGCGGGTACTGGGCAGGCTCAGTCCGGTGTTGGTGCCCTCGTAGCGGTCGGCCAGGCTCTTGGCGATGTCGCCGATCTCGGAGTGGTCCGCGCTGGAGAGGCTGAGCAGCCCCACTTCCTCGAACCCGGTCGCTTCGAGTCCCTTGTGGACCATCGCGCCGATGCCCTCGATCGAGCGCTCGCGCACCGGGCGGGTGATCATGCCCGCCTGGCAGAACCGGCAACCCCGGGTGCAGCCGCGGAAGATCTCCACGCTCATTCGCTCGTGCACGCTCTCCGCCAGCGGCACCAGCGGCTGCTTCGGGTAGGGCCAGGCGTCCAGGTCCATCGTGGTGCGCTTGGCCACGCTGGCGGGCACCCGCTCGTGGTTGGGCGCGACGCTCGCGATGCGCCGGTCCGGGCCGTAGCTCACGTCGTAGAGGCTGGGGACGTAGACCCAGCCGGTCTCGGCCAGGCGCACCAGCAGTTCCGGACGCCCACCCGGGTGCCCTTCGGCCTTCCAGGCGCGGATGATCGCGGTGATCTCCCCGACCGCTTGTTCCCCGTCGCCGAGCACGGCAGCGTCGATGAACCGGGCCAGCGGTTCCGGATTGAACGCGGCGTGCCCGCCGGCCAGCACGATCGGGTCGTCGATGCCCCGGTCGGCGGCGTGCAGCGGGATGCCGCCGAGATCAAGGGCGTTGAGCAGGTTCGTGTAGCCGAGTTCGGTGGCGAAGCTGATCCCGAGGACGTCGAATGCGCCGACCGGACGATGACTGTCAACTGTGAACTGCGGGATGTGGTTCTCCCGCATCAGCGCTTCCAGATCCGGCCACACCGCGTAACTGCGCTCGGCGAGCACGCCGTCCATCTCGTTGAGGATCTCGTAGAGGATCATCACACCCTGGTTGGGCAGGCCGACCTCGTAAGCGTCCGGGTACATCAGGCACCAGCGCACGTCGGTGGCCGCCCAGTCCTTGACCGTGGCATTCAGCTCACCGCCGATGTACTGGACCGGTTTGCTCACTCTGGGCAGCAGCGGTTCCAACCTGGGGAAGACAGACTCGGCACGCACACCACCAAGGGTAATAGGTCCATCCGAACCGGCCATCTCGACCGACGAGCAGGCCGGACGGTATGTGTCGGACTCGGTACAGACCACGCCTGGACCAGGTACAGCACATGGTCAACCCATCCATATTGGTCTAGTCCACCCTCTTGACAGTCCAAGTGGTCTAGGCCACATTCGATGAACCGTCGCCAAACAATCGTTCGCGGCGACAGCGAGGGAACTCCGACAAACCAGTACAAAAGACGGGGACGACCACACCGCAGAAGGGGGCGTCCGCCGGCTTTTCGTCGGCGAGGAGGACGCATGCAACGGTTATCCATGACAGCCGCGCTGGGTGCCGCGGTCGTCGCGGCGGGTTCGCTGATCGCCTTCGCGGGCATCAGCAACGCGACCCAGCACAGCACGACAACCACGGCCAGCCCGGCCGCGGTCGGTTCCGGTTGGTACGGAGCGGCACCGTACGTGATGCCGCTGGACAACAACCCGCCCAATCTGCCGCAGGTGATGGCGGCAACCGGCCAGAAAACGTTCGAGCTGGCATTCGTGCTCTCCGACGGTGGCTGTGGCGCCGCGTGGGGCGGCACGGCCGAGGTCTCCTCGGACAGCACGGTCGCGGGCATCATCAACGGAGTCCGAGCCGCGGGCGGGGATGTCTCGGTCTCCTTCGGTGGGTACGGCGGCACCAAGCTCGGCCAGGTCTGCGGGTCGGCATCGGCCACCGCGGCCGCCGAGCAGGCGGTGATCAACAAGTATTCGCTCAAAGCGGTCGACTTCGACCTCGAAGAGCCCGAATACGAGAACACCACCGCGATCGACAACGAGATCGGCGCGGCGCAGATCCTGCAGAACAACAACCCGGGCCTGTACGTGTCGATCACGACCGCCGGGACCACCGCGGGTACCGGCTACTTCGGCCAGAACGTGCTGAACACGGCCAAGAGCGACAACTTCGTGCCCGCGAACTACTCGATCATGCCCTTCGACGGCGGGTTCAGCGGCGCGGCCAGCCAGACCGCGGCCCTCGAGTCGTTCCACACCCTGCTGATGAACACGTTCGGCTGGGACAGCGCGACCGCCTACAACCACGAAGGCGTCTCGCAGATGAACGGCCGGACCGACTCGGCCGAGTACTTCTACCAGTCGGACTTCCAGTCCGTGCTCAGCTACGCGCAGAGCAAGGGCCTGACCCGCTACACGTACTGGTCGCTGAACCGGGACGTGCAGTGCAACCCGCCGGACAACAACGGTGCGCTGTCCGGCACGTGCAGCAGCGTCCCGCAGAACAGCTGGGACTTCACCAAGTACACGGCGGAGTTCGGTGGCGCGGTGCCGCCGACCAGTCCACCTCCGCCGCCGCCGACCACCAACCCGCCTGGCCAGTGCACCGCGGCCGCCTGGGTATCCACCACCGCCTACACCGGTGGCCAGCAGGTCTCCTACAACGGGCACACCTGGACCGCGAAGTGGTGGACGCAGAACGACACTCCCGGCGGATCCGCCGGCGTGTGGACCGACGACGGTCCCTGTTAGGACCTCTTAGTCCGTAAAGCATGCGCGCCGGACGTCCCTGGGCGTGGGAACCGGACGTCCGGCGCGCGACCCAACCCCGTTTGTCCGGCAGTTCAACGAGGAGCAAGTCCAGCCAGCGGAGGAAGGCATGCGGTTATCTAGGCACTCAGCACTGGCTGTTGGCGCGGCCAGCGTGCTGTTGCTCGCCGGGATCAGCATCGCGGCAGGGCAACAAGCAGGCGCCAGCCAACCCGGTGCGGCAGCGGCAGGCGGCAGCGGCGGCATCTCGGTCGCCTACTACGACCAGTGGAGCATCTACCAGAACGCCTACTACCTGAAGAACCTCGACGCCTCCGGTGCGGCGAGCAAACTCAACTACCTCATCTACGACTTCGAGAACATCGACCCGACCAACCTGACCTGCTTCGAAACCACCAAGGCGACCGACCCGGACCCGGGCGGCGAGAGCGACCCGAACGCCGGTGACGGCGCCGAGGACTCCTTCGCCGACTACCAGAAGACCTTCGACTCCAGCATCAGCGTTGACGGCACGTCCGACGTGTGGAACCAGCCGATCGTGGGCAACTTCCACCAGTTGCAGGAACTCAAGGCCAAGCACCCGAACCTGAAGATCCTGCTGTCGCTGGGCGGCTGGACCTACTCGAAGTACTTCTCCGATGTGGCGGCCACCGCGGCGTCGCGACAGAAGTTCGTCAGCTCGTGCATCGACATGTTCATCAACGGCAACATCCCGTCGGCGGGCGGGTTCGGCGGGCCGGGCACCGCGAAGGGCATCTTCGACGGGTTCGACATCGACTGGGAGTACCCGGGGTCCACCGCGGGTCACCTCGGCAACCACGAAAGCGCGGCGGACACCGCCAACTACACCGCGCTGCTCGCCGAGTTCCGCAACGAACTCAACACGGCAGGCTCGGCCAACGGCAAGACCTACGCGTTGTCGGCGGCGCTGCCGGGTGGTCAGGACAAGATCGCCAAGATCCAGACCAACCAGATCGGTCAGTACCTGACCTTCGGTGACGTGATGACCTACGACATGCACGGCGCCTGGGACGCGACGGGTCCGACCGACGAGCAGGACCCGCTCTACCCGAACCCGGCCGACCCGAACGGGACGATAGCCCCGGGCAATGAGCAGTACGACACCAACGACGTGATGAACGCCTACACCAAGGGCGATTCGCAGTACGGCATACCCGGTGGCTTCCCGGCCGGCAAGCTGACCCTGGGCATACCGTTCTACTACCGAGGTTGGACGGGTGTCGCAGCGGGCAGCAACCACGGTCTCTACCAGACCGCGAGCGGGCCGTCGGCCGGTCACACCGACAGCGGCAGCGTGCCGGGCATCGCGATGTACAAGGAACTGCTCGGGGTGGTCAACAACCCCTCGGACACGTTCTGGGATCCGGTCTCCGAATCCGCGTACTTCTACGACGGCACCAACTTCTACGGCGGTGAATCGGCACAGTCCATTCAGGCCAGAACGGATTACGTGCACTGCAACGGTTTGGCCGGCGTGATGATGTTCTCCATGTACGACCTGGACGACCCGGCGAACACACTGTTCAACGACGCCGTGAGCGATCTGGCCGGTTCCACGTCGAACTGCACCACCCCGCCGCCGACCACCACTCCCCCGCCGACCACGACCCCGCCGCCGACCACCACGCCGCCACCCGGTGGCAACGGTGTCACCAACGGCGATTTCGAGAGCGGTTCGCTGTCGCCGTGGACCTGTGACGCGGGCACCGGCAGCGTGGTCAGCAGCCCGGTGCACACCGGCTCGCACGCCCTCGCCGCCGGGGCCAGCAACTCCGACGACGGGCAGTGCACGGAATCCGTGACGGTGTCGCCTAACACGAAGTACACGCTGACCGGATGGGTGCAAGGCAACTACGCCTATCTGGGTGTGAGCGGCACGGGCACGTCGGATGTCAACACCTGGACGCCATCGGCGAGTTCGTGGCAGCAGCTGACCACGAGCTTCACCACCGGCGCGTCCACCACCAGCGTCACCGTGTACGTGCACGGCTGGTACGGACAAGGCACCGTCTACGCCGACGACATCTCGGTGAGCTAGCCCGGGTTTCAGGTGGACTGGTGAGCGGTGCTCAGCGCGCTGGGCGCCGCTCCCAGTACGTGAACAGCTGAAACGCGGTCTGGTCCTGCGCGGGAGATGTCCTTCTCGGCAGACGCGTGCACGGCGCGGGCAGGACGTGATTCGCCCCTGCGGGTTGAACACAGCGGGTTCAGCACAGCGGGTACACGCTCACCGCGTCAAGCGGGGCCGGGCACCGTAGCCCGGCCCCGCTGCCGCGTGCCCACTCGACGGTGCGCGCCCGGCGGTAGGCTTCGTCGATGGGCGAGGCTGATCCGCACATCCATGTCGAGCAGAACGTGCTGGCGTCGGGTCCATCCGTCCGCAATCTGATGTCGTCCATGCTGGGCCGCGTGCCCGACGCACCGAGCGTGGTCACCACCGGTTGCGGAGCCCGGGTGCCCTACGCGATGACGTCGGCCCGCCCGGAAAGCGTCACCTGCCTCGCCTGCCGAGCACATGCGTCCCGGGAGTACCTGCGTTCCGCCGACCAGATCGAGCGTCTGGGCCCGCTGCCGGGCATGACCGTCACCAGCGACCAGATGGCCAACGCCGTTGAACGGCTGCGGGATCTGGCGAAAAGGTTCTCCGGAGGTACCTGAGCATGTCGTACGACTCCGCGCCGGACACTCTGTGGCACAGCCTGCGCGTCGCCGAGCTGATGGTCGAGCCGATCAAGGAGTTGCTCGACCGGTCGGTCCACCACGACCTGAGCAAGACCCGCGAGCCGGAGCGAGCTGCCTACGACGAGATCGTGCCGCAACTGCGCGCCGCGACCTATGGCAGCGCCGAGTATCGGGCCCTGTCCGACGCGATGGGCGAGGGGCTGCGACACCATTTCGCGCACAACCGTCATCATCCGGAGCACTTTGCCAACGGGATCAACGGCATGACCCTGGTCGATCTGATTGAGATGCTGGCGGACTGGAAGGCGGCCACCGAACGCACCATCCCGCATGGCGACCTCGCGGAAAGCCTGCCGATCAACCGCGAACGGTTCGATATCGCACCGCAGCTGATGGAGATCCTGGTGAACACCGCGCGCCACTTCGGGTGGCTGGCCGAGGACCCAGACCACGACGCAGCGCTCTGAAGGGGAATGGCACCGGCATGATCCTGAATGTTGCTGTTCACCGGCAGTACCGGCAGGTCGACGACGCGCACGATGTCGATCTGCTGGTCGAGGAGCTTGCGACCGGCCTTGCGCCTGGACAGTGCGCTGACCGAGGAGACGTTCGACGAACCGCCGTTCGACTGGCAGGCGCTCAGCATGCTTACGGTGTCGGTGAACTCGAGGACCGGGTTGGGCGCGGTGCGATGGAACTTGACGTCGGCTTCCGTCAATCCGCGACCTCCGCAGGATCCCCGGGTTGTCTGCGATCCCGAGGTTCCGTATTGGTTTCACCCTCGGCACGTGCTACCGGTTTCGCAGGTGCTGGCCGCGGCGCGGGAATTCTGCCAGTGGCAGGGGGCCCAGCCGGCGTGCGTGGACTGGGCCGACTTCAACGGGGCCGCGGGTAGCTACCTGGATCCCGTCCAGTACCGAAAGCTGTTTCCCACGGCGGCTTGAGCCAGCCACCGGCGCGGTCAAGGGTGGCCCAGCCAGCCGGTTCCCAGGTGGGTTTGCCGCCGGGGAGGCCGAGCCTGCCGTTGCGGCCGACGCTGATCAGGCCGAGGGCTCGCGCCACCGCCCAGCCGCGCGCTCGCACGATGGTGGCCTCGTCGGCGTCGGCGTAGCTGTCGAAGAAGCGGGTCGCGGTGTCGTCGGGGAGCAGAATCCAGGCGGCGGAGAGGTCGGTCGCGGGGTCGCCGCCGCACATCTCGCCGAAGTCGAGCACGCCGGCGAGCGTGCCGTCCCGCACGACGACGTTGGCGGGGTGCAGGTCGCCGTGCAGCCAGATGGGCGCGCCGTGCCACACGGGGGCGGCGACGGCCTGCTGCCAGGTCTCGCGGGCGGCGTCGGCGGTTGGCTGGTCGGTGATGAGGGCGAGGCCGCCGATGACGCTCTCGTGCATCTCGGCCAGCGGCATGCCACGGGTGGGGTTGACCGGGGCGTCTTCGGGTGCCTGCTGGTGCAGGGCGGTGAGGAAACCGGCGAGGGTCTCGGCGGCGTCGGGGCGGGTGATCGGGGCGTGGTCGGCCGGCTCGCCCTCGACCCAGCGGGTGATGGTCCAGGTGTGCTCGAACAGGGCGGACGGCTCGCCGATCCGTACCGGGGTGGGCGTGGGCAGCGGCAGGCTCGGCGCCAGCACGGGTAGCCACTTCTGCTCGGTGCGCAGCAAGGCCGGGGCGCGCTCGGAGCGGGGCATGCGCACGCCCAGGTCCGGTCCGAGGCGCCACTGCTGGTTGTCCCAGCCACCGGCGACCTCGCGCAGTTCGAGGTCGGCGAGGTCGGGATGCTGGTCGCGAAGCAGCGCTCGTACCAGGTCTTGCTCGTACCTGAACTCTTCCATGTCGAAATTCCACACCGGACCACCCGTAGGGGTGGTTCGGGGGTTATCGGCAGATCGGCAGGGTACGCATTTCGCGTACCCGTTGTTCGACACGAGGAGGAACATCGTGGGTCTCGACGAACTGAAGAACAAAGCCAAGGAGATGGCCGGCCAGCACCCGGACCAGGTAAATCAGGGCGTGGACAAGGCGCGTGAGTTCGCCGACGAGAAGACCGGCGGCCAGCACAGCGACCAGCTGCAGCAGGGCGCCGACAAACTGAAGCACGCGATGGGCGGCGAGCAGCAGCAGGAGCAGCAGCCGAACCCGGAGCAGCAGAACCAATAACGGCGCGTGCCGTTGACACTCCGGCCCGGAATCATGTCTTCGGGCAGGGGTGCCGGGGCACGGGTCAGGCTTCGAACACGCTGGGGTCGAAGGGTTTGGTGCCTTCCTCGGCGCTCCAGACCGAGCCGAGCGGCATCAGGTCGGTGATGCGCACGCTGCGCACGCCGTGCTCGGTCGGCAGGATCACCCGGATGCCGGGGTGGTAGTCGAACAGGATCTGCCGGTCTTTGCCGCAGGGGCCGACCGGGCCACGACCGCGGTCGCCGTAGGCGACGATCGTGTCGAGTTCGCGGGCGCCGGAGGCGCGGGCGTGGCCGAGCGCGACGAGTTCGGCACAGGGTCCGCCGGTGAAGTGGCTGAGGTTGATGCCGCCGAAGATCCGGCCGTCCGCGGCCCGCACGGCAGCGCCCATGGTGTGGATGTTGTCATCGCCGTGCTCGTCGACGATCTGCCGGGCGTAGGCGATGAGTTCGTGGTCGGAGTCGGTGAGTTCGCTGCTCGGGATGGGCATGCGGGCCAGGCTAGGCCACCGAACCGGGCCTGCGGATGCTGAACGGGCGATCTTCCGGCGAGCTGCGGCTGATCGGTACCTCGGCGCGCAGGCCGTAGTGCTCGCAGAGCGGCTCACTGTCCTCCTCGGACAGTCGGCTGCGCGGGACGAACTGTGGGGCGCCCATGATGCGGTCCTTGCTGACGCCGACCTGGATGCCCTGTCCGTACATGTGCGCGCCCTGCAACGGGACCATGGTCTCGCCCGCGCGCAGTTGCGCCGAGCGCACCACGATCCACGCCGGCTGGAGGGAGTCGACGCGCAGGTAGACCTGTCCGACTTTGCCGATGCGGTCACCCGCGGAGTCGAACACCTCGACGTCGAGCAGCACCTGCGGGTTCACCAGGTTGGCCATGGCGCACGTCCCTTTCCGTGCCTCTTCGGTGCGGGTTGCTTCGACAATCGCTCGTGATTTTCGGCCTGGCAAGCATCGGAAGATCAAGTGCGGCAAGGGAAAGCCCCGCAGTGTTGACCCTGGGTGACCGGCGCGCCGCGATATCCGCAGGTTTTCGGCCGGATCGAACGGTTTCCGGGGCGATTCGGGCCACGGACGTGCGCGGGGCGTTGGCGGAGCCAGTCAGCGATATCACCCGTCCGGGTGAGTGGGCAGGCTTACCGGAAGCGGTGAATTACCAGTTTGGGATTCGGTCGATGTCGATCACGACGCGGCTCGGGTCGGCCGGATCGACGCGGATCGGCAGCTCGGTGCCCTTTTCCGTGGCTTTGGCGCGGCGTTCCGGGGTGCTGAACGCGACTCGGGCCTTGGTGCCGTACTCGTAGCCGTTGTCCAGCCGCACGTCCAGCGTGAGATCGACGATGCCGCCGGGAGCCTGGCGGACGGCGAAGGCGGGGACCTTGGCGGTGTGGCAGGTTCGGACGGTCGCGGTGGCCATTTCCCAGTTCGGCGCGGGCGTGTGCGCGTGCATTTGCTGGTGCGTTTCCGCCGGTAATGCGCTGGCGGCCGGATTGATATCCGCTTCGGATTCGACACGCTCGGTCACGGTGGGGACTTGATCCCATTCGATCCGGAACTGTGTCGGGTCGGCCCGGTCGACTATCACCGGTAACAGCTCGCCGACGATGGGCCGCTTGGTGTGCGGGACCTTGCCGCGGAACTCGCAGGGCAGCACGCCGAGGCCGGGAATGCTGAGCACGCCGCTGGCGGCGAGTTCCACGTGCGTGCCGCCCCATTTGCCGTTGTCGCAGCTGTGCACCTCGAACGTGCCGGGTACCGGGTCGTTGAACTTTCCGCGCTGCATCCAGGTCCGCACACCAACGATGATGACATTCTTTTATTTCAGTAGCAGCTTTTTCAGTCGGCGGGCGGCCCAGAATCCGCCGATTACGGCCATGACCACGAAGTACGCGGCATGACCGAGCGCGCTCCAGTCGACGAAACCGGTGCTGAGCTGCCGCATCAGGGTGACGCCGTGATAGAGCGGGAAACATTCGACCACGATCTGCAACGGCCGAGGATAAACGGACAATGGGTAGAACGTGGTGGAAAAGAAGAACATCGGCAGAATCGCCAGGCTGACCAGTTCGAAATCCTGCCAGGACCGCATGAACGTGGTGGCCGCCATGCCGATGGCGGCGAAGGCGAGCGCCATGAGCAGGGCGGCGGGCAACGCGAGCAGCGCCCACGGCGACTGGAGCAGGCCGAGCACCGCCATGACCACCAGGAACCCGACCGAGTAGAGGCCGCCGCGCAGCAGCGCCCAGCTGATCTCGCCGAGCGCCACGTCGGCCGGGCCGAGCGGGGTGGCCAGGACGGTGTCGTAGATCTTGGCGTACTTGAGTTTGTGGAAGACGTTGAAGGTGGAGTCCATGACCGCGCCGTTCATGGCGGCCGAGGCGAGCAGCGCGGGCGCGACGAAGGCGACGTAGCTGATCGGCGCGCCGCCGGGGCCGATCACGTGGGTGACGAGTTTGCCGAACCCGACGCCGAGCGCGACCAGGTAGAAGATCGGCTCGAAGAAGCCGGAGAACACCGCCATCCAGGCGCGCCGGTTCACGATGTACGCGCGGTAGACGAGCATGCGCGCGCGGCCGACGTACAGGCCGGTGGGCAGGATGCGCAGCAGCAGGCCGCGGCTGGGCGGCATGGTGTCCGGGAGACCGCCGGCAGGCTGGGTGATCAGGTCGGTCATGTCGGCGCCTCCTAACTTTCCAGCCGGATCCGGAAGCGCCACCGGGACAGCCCGATGCCGACGGCGAGCAACGCGAACAGGTAGGCGAGGTGGCCGATGGTCGGCCAGAGTTGCAACGTGCCGAACTCGGCGCCCCTGGCCAGTTCGGTGCCGTGCCACAGCGGGGTGATCCAGGCGACCGGGCGCAGCCAGCCCGGCAGCGAGCTGACCGGGAAGAACGTGCCCGCGAACAACGTCATCGGTACCAGCACGAACCGGAAGAACGGGTTGAATGTGTTGCCTTCCCCCTTGATCGACGCGGAGAACGCGACGACCGGCGCGGCGAAGGCGAGGCCGGTGAGGATGCCGAAGACCAGGGAGAGCAGCGCGGCCGGGCTGGTGACCGCGCCGATCGCGGCGGCGACCGCGAGGAAGGCCCCGGTGGAGATGACCAGCCGGAAGGTGATCCAGAGGAGCTGGCCGCCCGCGACCTGCACCGGCGTGATCGGGGTCGACGCGATCCCGAGGTAGTGCTTCTGCCACTTGAACCCGGACAGGATCGGGAAGGTGGCCTCGTTGGCCGCGGTCTGCGTCGCGGACATCGCGATCAGCGCGGGCGTGAGGTAGACGAGGTAGCTGACGCCGCCGGTGAGCGCGCCCGGGCGCACCTGGGAGCCGAAGCCGAGGCCCATCGCCAGCAGGTACAGCACGGGCAGGCCGAGGCTGGAGACCACGGTGGCCTTCCAGTTGCGCCGGTACCAGGTCCAGTTCCCCTCGACGACCAGGAGGTACGCGCGCACCGGTGAGACCACTCGTGGCCGGGCGACGGTGTCGAGTGTGTCGAGTGTGTCCATCAGTCCACCAGGCTTCGGCCGGTGAGGCGCAGGAACACGTCCTCAAGGGTGCTGCGCCGGACCAGGCAGGACAGCGGGCGCACGCCGCGGTCGTGCGCGGTGGCCAGCGCGGCTTCGCCGTCGGCGGTGTAGAGCAGCAGCCGGTCGGGCAGCACCTCGATCCGGTCGGCGAGGTCCTTGAGCTGGTCGGTCGGCGGGTTCTCGGCGGTCTGCTCCTGGCCGTCGTGCTCGGCGGGCGGGAAGCGCAGCTCCAGCACCTCGCGGGTGGAGTAGCGGTTGATCAGCTCGTTCGGCGCGCCTTCGGCGACGATCAGGCCGTGGTCCATGACGACGAGCCGGTCGCAGAGTTGCTCGGCCTCGTCCATGTAGTGGGTGGTGACGATCAGCGTCGCGCCGCGTTGCTTGAGCCGGAACAGCCGCTCCCACAACAGGTGCCGCGCCTGCGGGTCGAGGCCGGTTGTCGGTTCGTCGAGCAGCAGCAGTTCGGGGTCGTTGACCAGGGAGCGGGCGATGGTGAGCCGGCGTTTCATGCCGCCGGACAGCGCGTCCACCTCGGCGTCGGCCTTGTCGGAGAGCTGCACGAAGTCGAGCAGCTCGGTCGCCTTGGCCTGCACGTAGGAGCGGGAGAAACCGAAGTAGCGGCCGTAGACCTGGAGGTTCTGCCGCACGGTCAGCTCGGTGTCCAGGATGTCGCCCTGCGGGACGACCCCGATCCGGGCGCGGATCCGCGGGCCCTGCCGGTCCGGGTCCATGCCGAGCACGCGCAGCTCGCCGCCGGTGCGCGGGGACACGCAGGCGATCATCCGCATGGTGGAGGATTTGCCCGCGCCGTTGGGCCCGAGGAAACCGAACGCCTCGCCCCGGCGCACCCGCACGTCGATGCCGCCGACCGCGGTGAACCCACCGAACCGTTTCACCAGGCCGCTGGCTGACACCAGGGCATCGTCCCGCGCTGCGGCGTTGTTCGACACTCCTCGACCGTAGCCGCGCGCGCCGACGGTTTCAGCTGGGTTTCCGGCGCGCGCGGCCAGGAGTGCTCAGAGGTCGGGGAACCAGAGCTTGATCTCGCGGGCGGCCGACTCGGGCGAGTCGGAGCCATGCACGAGGTTGTACTGGGTCTCCAGGCCGAAGTCGCCCCGCAGCGAGCCGGGCATGGCCTTCTCGACCGGGTCGGTGCCGCCGGCGAGCTGGCGGAACGCGGCGATGGCGCGCGGGCCCTCGACGACCATGGCGACGACCGGGCCGGAGGTGATGAATTCCAGCAGCGAGGAGAAGAAGCTCTTGCCGTCGTGCTCGGCGTAGTGCTGCTCGGCCAGGGAGCGGGCGACGCTGCGCAGCTCCAGCGCGACGAGGGTGAGGCCCTTGCGCTCGATCCGGGAGATGACCTCACCGACGAGACCACGGCTGACGCCATCCGGCTTCACCAGTACCAGGGTGCGCTCAGTCACGGCAGTTGAACTCCTTCTTGTCATCGTTGACAGGCACACGAACGGTGCTCGGGCCTTGTTCGCCCGCACCCTACCTGGCCACGTGGACCAGCGGCCAATATGTTCGACTTGTACCGAACACACATCGACCAGGGAAGGCACGCATGCGCGCGATCCAGCTGCACGAAACCGGCGGACCCGAGGTGCTCACCGTTTCCGAGGTGCCCGATCCGGAACCGGGCGCCGGTGAACTGCTCGTCGACGTCGCGGTGGCCGGCGTCAACTACATCGACGTCAACCACCGGGCGGGCCGGTATCCGCTGCCGTTCCCGATCAGGATCGGCCTGGAGGGCACCGGGACGATCAGCGCGGTCGGCGCGGGCGTGACCGGGTTCGCGGTCGGCGAGCGGGTCGCGTGGCCGCAGACGCCGGGCAGTTACGCGGAGCGGATCGTCGCGCCGGCCAGCCGGGTGATCAAGGTGCCGGACGGAGTGGACGACGAGGTCGCGTCGACGCTGTTGCAGACGATGACCGCGCAGTACCTGGTGTTCGACAGCCACCCGGTGCGGCCGGGCGAGACCGTGCTGGTGCACGCGGCGGCCGGTGGCATGGGCCTGTTGCTGACCCAGTGGGCGACCGCGCTGGGCGCGCGAGTGATCGGCACGGTGTCCACCGAGGCCAAGGAGAAGCTGGCCAGGGAGGCGGGCGCGGCCGAGGTGATCCGCTACACCGAGGTCGACTTCGCCCCCGAGGTGCGCAGGCTCACCGACGGCAAGGGTGTCGCGGCCGTGTACGACGGGGTCGGCAAGACCACCTTCGACGGCAGCCTGGCCAGCGTGGCGCCGCTGGGCTCGCTGGTGGTCTACGGCCAGGCCAGCGGCCCGGTCGCACCGATCGACCTGGCCCGGCTCGCGGCCGCGGGCGGGATCTTCCTGTCCCGGCCCTCGCTGGGCAACTACGTGGTCGAGGACAGCGAGCTGGCCCGGCGCGGCCAGATCGCCCTGGACGCGGTGCGGGCGGGCACCATCCGGCCGCTGATCGGCGCCCGGTACCCGCTCGCGGACGCGGCCACGGCGCACGAGGACCTGGAGAGTCGCCGCACCACCGGCAAACTCCTGCTGTTCCCGCGTTAGCCGCTCGTGGGCGGCGCGGTGCCGGTCGAGGACTCGGCCGGCGGGAGGGGCGTGACGCAGGCGAACTGGCCCGAGGCCGGCGACCGGTAGTACCAGACGTCCTGCGGCTGCTGCTGATCGGTGCAGGCCGCGGTCACGCTGGCCGCGGTCTCCACCGCTTCGACGCGGACCACGTTGGCGGCCGAGCCGCAGGCCGCTCTGGCGATGGGTTTGCTGTTGTCGGTGCTGAACGTGAAGCACTGATCCGCCGGTACCACAAGGGATAGGCAGTAGTTGACGTTGGCGACCTCGTCGGTGAGCACGAACCCGTGGTTGAGGTAGTCGGCGCCCTGCGAGCAGTCGTTGTAGTTCTTGACCACCTGGTTGACGATCAGCACCGACGAGCTGCCCGCGCACGAGACCGGGCTCAGTTCCACGCCGCCGGTGTTCGGGTCGACCGGTTCGTCAAGGCAGGTGCCGACACGGTAAGCGGAGTTGTCCGGCTTCGGCTTGGTGGTGTGCTTGGGCGTGCTGACCGGCGGCGCCGCGTGCGGGTGGCTGGGCGGGGTGGTGTTGCGGCCGGAGAACCACCAGACCGAGGCGACGGTGCCGAGCAGGACGACGGCCGCGGCGGCGATGCTGACGATGACAAGTCTGTTCTGGTCGGAACCCTGCTCCCGGGGTGGTTCCTGCGGTCGGCTCTCGGTCTCCCAGGGCTGCTGCTCCTGGCCGGGAACTGGGGAAGTCATCGTCGCTGTCGGTCTCCTGCCGGATCGGTCAGTGCTGCGGGCCAGGGATCTGTCCGGCCGCGATGCGGCGCGCGACGTCCCTGCGCAGCTTGAACAGGTATAGCCATACCGCCAAGAACAACACGCCGACAATGCCCACCGCGACGGCGGACACGATGCAACCGATCAACACCAGTTGCAGCGCGAGCACCACGATCGGCGCCCAGCCGCGCCGGGCGAACGCGACGGTCACCAGCAGCGCCAGGATGTCGAAGCCGACCAGGTAGCCGACCACCGAGTTCAGGCCGCCGTAGAGGTCGGCCACGGTGAACAGGGCCAGGCCGGCGGTGATGGCCTCCAGCACCAGCACGCCCGCCATGACGCCGCGGAAGCCCTTCATCGGATCGGGCGCCGGCGCCGATGCGCCAGTGGCGTCGGGTTCTTGCGAAGGCGTGCTCATGCGGGTTCCTTGCCGAACAGGGCGCGGGCCTCGCCTGCGGTCACCACCGAGCCGGTGATGACCACGCCCGCGCCGGAGAGGGGCTGGCCGGGTTCGGCGATGTCCTCGGCCAACTCGATCGCGGTTTCCACCGCGGTGGGCAGCTGGGGTTCGACGACGATCCGGTCGGCGCCGAAGATGTCCTTGGCGATCCCGGCCAGATCGTCGACCGGCATGGACCGCGCCGAGGAGTTCTCGGTGAGCACGACCTCCTGCAGCACCGGCTCCAGGGCGGCCAGGATGCCGCGCGCGTCCTTGTCGGCCAGGATCGCGACGACGCCGACCAGCTTGCGGAAGTCGAACTCCTCGGTGAGGGCCGCGGCCAGCGCGGTGGCGCCGTGCGGGTTGTGCGCGGCGTCGAGCAGCACGGTCGGCGCGGAGCGGACCGGTTCGAGCCGGCCGGGGCTGCTGACGACCGCGAAGCCCTGCCGGATCGCGTCGATGTCCAGCTGGGCCTGCGGACCGGCCGCGAAGAAGGCTTCGACCGCGGCCAGCGCGTTGGCCGCGTTGGCCGCCTGGTGCCTGCCGTGCAGGGGCAGGAAGATCTCGTCGTAGACGCCGCCGAGCCCTTGCAGCTTCAGCAGTTGCCCGCCGACCGCGATCTCCCGGCCGAGCACCCCGAACTCCTGTCCGGCCCGGGCGACCGTCGCGTCGATGTCGGCGACCCGGCGCAGCAGTTCGGTCAGCACCTCGGGGCGCTGCTCGCCGATGACGGCGACCGAGCCCGGTTTGATGATGCCCGCTTTGTCCTTGGCGATGCCGACCACGTCCGAGCCGAGGAACTCGATGTGGTCGACGTCGACCGGGCCGATCACCGCGACCTTGCCGTCGGCGACGTTGGTGGAGTCCCAGCTGCCGCCGATGCCGACCTCGATCACGGCCACGTCGACCGGGGCGTCGGCGAACAGCGCGAAGGCCATCGCGGTGAGCACCTCGAACTTGCTCAGCCGGACCGGGAACTTGGCGTCGATCAGCGGCAGGTAGGGCTCGATGTCGCGGTAGGCGTCGATGTAGCGCTGCGGGTCGATCGGCGCGCCGTCCAGGCTGATCCGCTCGGTGACCACCTGTAGATGCGGGCTGGTGAACCGGCCGGTGCGCAGGCCGATCGAGGTGAACAGCGCGTCGATCATGCGGGCGGTCGAGGTCTTGCCGTTGGTGCCGGTGATGTGCACGACCGGGTAGGCGGTCTGCGGGTTGCCGAGCAGGTCGAGCAGGGCTTTCACCCGGTCCAGGGTGGGGTCGATGTCCTTTTCGCCCCAGCGGGTGTCCAGTTCGCTCTCGATCGCGCGTAGCTCCGCCAGTACCGCGGGGTCGGTCTTGGGCGGCACGGTGAACTCCTCGGAGACGGACATACAGGGGACTCCCAGGAGTCTACGGCGGGCACATCCGGGCAGGTGGCGTGGCTACCATGGGCTGGTGACCGATCAGGTTCCCGCCGGTCGCTATTCGACGCCACACCGCCGCCGGAGTGGGCTGCCGTGGCACACGACGCGGGAGAAGTGGCGGATCGTCGCGGTGTCCGCCGCCGCGATCTCCGCCGTCTACGGCATCGGGTACGCGGTCACCCAGCCCGGCTCGGAACCGGCGCCGGGCATTCCGCGCTCGGGCGACGTTCGCTTGTCGCTGAACCTGCCGGACGGCCCACCTGCCGGTGCGACATTCGTCGACGGGGTGTATCACGGCAGCGCGTCCAACGAGTTCGGCACGATCGAGGTGGCGGTCACCATCGCCAGCGGCCGGGTCTCCGCGGTGCGAATCAGCAGGTGCACCACGTTCTTTCCGCAGAGTTATGTCGACGGGCTGCCGGACAAGGTCGTCTCGACGCAGTCGACCCACCTTGCGGTGGTATCGGGCGCGACGGGTAGCTGGCAGGATTTCGTTGCTGCCACGCGATTCGCGCTGACCGCTGCCACCCATCCGAAACAGCCGGGGTGATCGATGCCCGAACCCGAACTGGCCGGCTGGTCCCGTGCGGTGATGGACACCGTCGTGACCATCCGGATCGCCGCGCCCGCCAACATGGCCAGCGAGTTCGATCCGCTCGTCGAGCAGGCGTTCGACTGGTTCGACGCGGTCGAGGCGGCGTGCTCGCGGTTCGCCATGGACAGCGAGGTGCGCCAGCTCGCGACGCGGGTCGGCGAGCCGGTCGCGCTCAGCCCGATCCTGCTGGCCGCGCTGACGGTGGCGTTGCAGGTCGCCGAGCACACCGACGGCGCGTTCGACCCGACCATCGGCTACCGGCTCGCCGCGGCCGGTTTCGACCGGGACTACCGCACCGGGGAGCCGATCAAGGACTCCTACCCGTCCGAATTGGACTCCGGCACGCTGGCCGACGTCCACCTGGATCCGCTGGCGGGCACGGTGATCCTGGACCGGCCGGTGCTGCTGGATCTGGGCGCGGTGGCCAAGGGCCTGGCCATCGACCTGGCCGCGCAGGAGCTGTCGGCGTTGTCCGGGGCGAGCATCAACGCCGGCGGCGACGCCTACCTGATCGGCACCGACCTGGACGGGAATCCGTGGCCGACCGGGATCGCGGATCCGTTGCGGCCCGGGGACATCATCACCGAACTGGCCCTGGCCGACCAGGCCATCGCCACCTCCGGCGACTACGCGCGGCCGGGGCATCTGCTCACGCAGCACACGCCGCCGGATGATCCGCTGGCCGGGGTGACCGTGGTCGCGCCGACCGCGATGGCGGCCGACGCGGTGTCCACCGCCGTGTCGCTGCTGGGCATGTCGGCCGGGTTGTCGCTGCTGGCCGAGACCGAGGACGTGGACGCGCTGCTGGTCGCGCGGTCCGGCGAGGTGCGCACCACGAAGGGCTGGGATTCGTGGCGCCGGCCCGGTGGCTGAAAAGTCCACTCGGGACAGTCACCGGCGCGATGCTGGTGCTGGCCGGGGTGAATCTGCCCTGGGCCAGCCCCTCCCCCGCGTCGGCCGGGGTGTCGCTGCTGGTCGCGGTGGGCGTCGCGGGCGGGCTCGACGTGCTGATCGTCGGGTTGCGCGGCTGGGGGTGGCGGGTGCCGCAGGGCGCGTTCGTGACCGGCGGGGTGCTCGGCATGGTGCTCGATCCGACCGTCGGGCCGGGCGTGGTCGCGGCCTGCGTTGCCGGTGCGGTGCTGGTGAAACACGTGCTGCGGCTCGGCAAGCGGCCGGTGTTCAACCCGGCCGCGCTGGCGCTGGTGATCGCCTCGCTGGCCGGGATCAAGGCGCAGAGCTGGTGGGGTGCGGCGGCCGCGCCGGTCTGGCTCGGCGTGCCGGTGCTGATCATCGTGGCCGTGGTGGTCGCCGACCGGGCCAACCGGCTGCCCGCCGTCGGCGCGTTCCTCGGCACCTGGTTCGTGGCGCTGACCATCCTGGTGTCGCTGGGGTTCAGCGGTGAACTCGCGGTCGCCTATCGGGAGCCGCTGCTGAGCATGGCGTTGTTCTTCGCGGGTGTGATGCTGCTCGATCCGCCGACCAGTCCCGGCCGGGTGCGGCGGCAGTACCTGTTCGGTTTCGTCGCGGCGATCGTCGGCATCGTGCTGCTGGCGGTGGCCCACGAAAGCGCGTTCCTCCCGGTCGGCCTGCTCGCCGCCAACGCCTGGCTGGCATTCGATCGGGTGCGTTCCCGCTTACGCGGGACCGCGATTCGGGCAAAATCGACGGCATGAAGCTCCCGTTAGTGCCGGTCGCCGCGGTCGCGTTCTGCGGCGCCGGGCTGGTCACCGCGTTCATCGGGCTGCGCGACGCGATCGGGTCGGCGTCGAGCGCCAAGCTGTGGCTGGTCCTGTTCGTGGCGGCCGGGATCGCGGCGCTGGTGCTGCTGCGCACCGCGCGGGACGACCGGCGCCGGGTGCGGCTGGGCATCGGCTGGGTGGTGCTGGGCGCGGTGATCGTCGCGGTCGCGGCCGACCGGACTCCGGCGCCCGCGCCGGGCGCGCCGCTCGGTTCGGGGTGGGCGGTGCTGGTCGCGGGCGGCGCGGCGGTGTTGCTCGGCGGGGTGCTGCTCGCGGTGTCGCCGAAGCTGCGCTTCGCCGCCAACCGGGCGCTCGTCGCGGTGGTGGTCGTGCTGGTGTGCGCGATCCAGGCGGGCGGCTACGCGGGAGCGCTCAACTGGACCAACGGGCAGAACGTGAACCTCTCGGTCGCCGACGCGCGACCGCTGCGGCCCGCGGAGTCCGCGCTGGACGGACGCGTGCGGTGGACGTCGAAGGTGAACGGGGAGCAGCTGGCGACGGCGGGCGGGGTGCTGACCACGTTGACCAACGGCCTGCAGATGCTCGACCCGGCGACCGGCGCGCCGCGCTGGACCTATCGCCGCGCCGACGTCGGCGCGGTGGTGAACCCGGTGACCTCATCGGACGGCGCGCTGGTCGGCGTGGTCGCCGTCGAACCGAGCCTGAACCCGAAACCGGCCGACCACCCGGCGATGCGGTTGCTGGTGCTCGACGCGATGACCGGCGCGGTCGTCACCGACAGCCCGCTCGACCCGCGAACGCAGGGCGCCCTGGCCACGATCGGCAGCACCGAGGCGTACTTCTCCGGCGGCCCCGACGGCGTCCGGATCGTGCAGCTCAGCGGGGTCGAGCTGACCGGACCGAGGGCCGGTCAGCAGGACTGGGTGTACGTGCCCAAGGACACCTGCCAGATCGACATGGTCAGCGCGCTGAACAGCGAGGTGGCGCTGAGCACCACCTGCGGCACGGTGGCCATGCTCAACCCGGACGGCACGCCGCGCTGGACCTACCGAGCACCCGATGGCGGCGCGGTGATCTGGCCGCTGGCCGGTGCTCCGGCCGGGACCGTGCAGGCGGTGACCGAGCCGGGGCCGGTGGTCGAGCAGGACGGGCTCGGGGTGTCGCAGCCGCGCATGGTGGTGTCGCTGGACACGCGCACCGGTGCGGTGCGCTGGCAGGACAACGACCTGCCCGCCGCACCGTTCGCCCCGGACAGTACGGACGAGGCGACCGGCACCCTCACCCCGATCTGGGCCGACGGCACGGCGGTGCTGATCTACAACCTGCCCGCGTCCCGCCGGATCTGGCTGTTCGGGTATCGCCGGGACGGGCTGGCGCGCACCTGGAGCGTGGTGCTGCCCAACAAGCAGATCGATCTCGGTTCGGCGGCCATTCTGGGCCGGACCTACGCGGCGACGCCGGACGGGCGGATCGTGTTGCCGACGCAGAGCACGGCGTCGACCCAATACCTCGACGCGCACCCGGGCCTGACCGTGGTGAACGGGCGGGACGGCTGGGTCACGCCGACCGTCATGGTCAACGGGCCGCGCGGCATCACCGATTCGGACCGGTTCTTCGGGCCGCCGGAGGCCCTGGTCACGCCGGGCGGGGTGGTACTGACCATCTACGAGGAACCGGCCAGCGGGCCAACCCAGACAACGCAACTGCTGGTCGGCCTGCACTGACGCATTGCCAGCCGACCAACAGATTCACGCTGCGGGCAGGGCCGCCAGCTGGGCGGTGATCCGCTCGATGTCCGCGACCGCGGTCTCCTTGCGCGCCTTGATCTTGTCGACCACCTCGGCCGGGGCCTTGGCCACGAAGTTCGGGTTGCCCAGTTTCTTGTCGCAGTCGGCGAGTTCCTTGCGCGCCACCGCGAGGTCCTTGTTCAGCCGGTTGCGTTCGGCGGCCACGTCGATCGCGCTGGAGGTGTCCAGCCGCACGGTGACCTTGCCGGTCGGCAGCGCCACTTCCAGCGTCGCGGTCGCGTTGAACTCCTCGCCCGGCTGATCGAGCCAGACCAGGCTACGCACCGCCTGCTCGTGCGGGAGCAGACCGGCGCAGCAGGCACCGGACAGTTCGGTCGGCACCCGCTTCTTCGGCGCGAGGCCCTGGTCGCTGCGGAACCGGCGGATCTCGGTGATCAGCTTCTGCAGCGACTCGACCCGCTGCGCGGCCTCCGCGTCCGGCTCATCCCCGGAGACCGTCGGCCAGGCCGCGATCACCAGGGATTCGCCGCCGGTCAGCGTGGTCCACAGCGTCTCGGTGACGAAGGGCATCAGCGGGTGCAGCAGCCGGAACAGCACATCGAGGACGTGACCGAGCACGGCCCTGGTCGACTGGGCGCGCTCGTCGCTCTCGGCGATCTGCACCTTGGCCAGTTCCAGGTACCAGTCGCAGAACTCGTCCCAGGTGAAGTGGAACAGTTCCTCGGCCAGCTTGGCGAACTCGTACTCGTCGAAGTAGCTGTCCACTTTGGACACGAGTGCGTCGGTGCGGTCCAGGATCCAGCGGTCCACATCGGTCAGCTCGGCCCTCGGCGGGACCGCGACGTCCACGGTGGCGCCATTGGACAGCGCGAACCGGGTCGCGTTCCACAGCTTGGTGGTGAACCGGCGGGCGTTCTCGACGTTCTCCTCGCCGATCGGCACGTCGACGCCGGGGTTGGCGCCGCGGACCATGGTGAAGCGCAGCGCGTCCGCGCCGTAGCGGTCCAGCCACTCCAGCGGGTCGACGCCGTTGCCCGCGGTCTTGGACATCTTCTTGCCGAACTTGTCCCGGACCATGCCGTGCAGCGCGATCTGGTGGAACGGCGGCGCACCGTCCATCGCGTAGCCACCGAACATCATCATCCGGATGACCCAGAAGAACAGGATGTCGTAGCCGGTGACCAGCACGCTGGTCGGATAGAACTTGGCCAGGTCCGGGGTCTTCTCCGGCCAGCCGAAGGTGGAGAACGGCCACAGACCGGAGGAGAACCAGGTGTCCAGCACGTCCTCGTCCTGCGCCCAGCCGGCAGGCGGCTCCTCGTCCGGGCCGAGGCAGACCTGCTCGCCGTTCGGGCCGTACCAGACCGGAATCCGGTGGCCCCACCACAACTGCCGCGAGATGCACCAGTCGTAGAGGTTGTCCACCCAGTCGAAGTAGCGCTTGTCCGCTTCCTTCGGGCTGATCGCGACCTCGCCGGAACGCACCTGCTCACCGGCGGTCTCGGCCAGCGGCCCGACCTTCACGTACCACTGCAACGACAGCCGCGGCTCGACCGGCTCCTTGGAGCGCTCGGAGTGCCCGACCGAGTGCAGGTAGGGCCGCTTCTCGGCGACGATCCGGCCCTGCTCGCGCAGCGCCTCGCGGATCGCGACCCGGGCCTCGAACCGGTCCATGCCGTCGAACTCGGTGCCGCTGTTCGCGATCCGGCCTTCCTCGTCCATGATCGTCGGCATCGGCAGGTTGTGCCGCTGGCCGATGGCGAAGTCGTTCGGGTCGTGCGCGGGGGTCACCTTGACCGCGCCGGTGCCGAACTCCGGGTCGACGTGCGCGTCGGCGATGATCGGGATCTTGCGGCCGGTCAGCGGCAGCTCGATCTCGGTGCCGACCAGGTGCGTGTAGCGCTCGTCGTCCGGGTGCACCGCGACCGCGGTGTCGCCGAGCATGGTCTCGACCCGGGTGGTGGCCACCACGATCGAGGTGTCCCCGTCGCCATAGCGCATGGAGACGAGTTCGCCCTCGACCTCCTTGTGGTCCACCTCGGCGTCGGAGAGCACCGAGCGCAGCACCGGCGACCAGTTGATCATCCGCTCGGCCCGGTAGATCAGACCGTCGTCGTAGAGCTTCTTGAACATGGTCCGCACGGCGCGGGAGAGGCCCTCATCCATGGTGAACCGCTCGCGCGACCAGTCGACGCTGTCGCCGAGGCGGCGCATCTGGTTGAGGATCTGGCCGCCGTAGTTGTTCTTCCACTCCCACACGCGCTCGACGAAGCGCTCCCGGCCCAGTTCGCGGCGGGAGGTGCCCTCGGCGGCGAGCTGCTTCTCCACCAGCGCGTGCACCGCGATACTGGCGTGGTCCATGCCGGGCAGCCAGCAGGTCTCGAAGCCGCGCATGCGCTTGTGCCGCACCAGCGCGTCCATCAGCGAGTGCTCGAAGGCGTGGCCGATGTGCAGGCTGCCGGTGACGTTGGGCGGCGGGATGACGATCGAGAACGGCGGCTTGTCGCTGGTCGCGTCGGCGGTGAAGTAACCGGCGGCTACCCAGCGCGCGTACAGCTCACCCTCTACCTCCGCCGGGTTCCAGCTCGGCGGTAGCTCTCGGGTGTCGCGCTGCTCAGGAAGTGTCTCGGTCACCCATCGATTCTACGGAGCGCCGCGAACAGGTTTCGTCCGGCCGGTATCCGTGGTATGCCGGGGCCCGTAACGCTCACCTCCTGTCACCCGATCTAGTGACCGGCGCGCGGGCGCACGTGGCCGCACGATGACTGGGGGACAAGAGGTGTCGGACACTGCCGATCACTCGTCACCGGACGAGTCGATCGACACGCACCCGGATCTGATCGATCCGGAGTGGAACGAGCGGGTCGAGCGAGAGGCGCGCAAGGCGGTCAAGCGCAGCAGCCCGATCCGGCCACAGTCCGTGGAGCCTGCGCGGCCGGGCAGACGGCGGCGCTTCGCGCTGAACAACCGCAGCCTCTCCGCGATCCTCGGCGTGCTGATCCTGGTCGGACTGTTCGTGCTGGTCAACCGGGTCAGCGAGCAGAACTCGAGCACGCCTGCACAGCAACCCCAGGGGGCGATCCCGATCGGAAACGCCGGGCCGGCGCCGACCCCGACCAGCCGCCAGAACGCCCGGCTCGATCTCAACGCACCCTTCGCCGACACGCCCGCCGCGGCCTGGGCCGACGGCGCGGCCGGGATCCAGCCACCGCCCGCGACCGCGGTCGGCAAGTGGAGCGCGGCAACGGTGGCCGGCGCGGAAGCATCGGTCAAGCAGAGCCTGGTGGACGCCCACCTCGACCCGGCCATGCTGGTCAACCACGATCCGGCCACCTACCTGGCCAGCCTCGCGCCGAACGCACGCGCCGACGAGCAGAGCCGGATCAACTCGGCGCAGAGCCGGGTCGCCGGTACGGTCAGCTGGCTGGCCGCCGGTTTCCACCTGCTCTCGGTCCCGGTCAAGGTGGACGGCAGCATGACGCCGGCCACCGACCCGAAAACGGGTGACCTGGTGATCCACACCAACTACGTGTTCGCGTTCGCCTTCGACCCCGGCCAGGCCAAGACCGTGTCGCAGCCGTGGCAGATCATCGCGGTGCAGCACGTGGCCGAGGACTTCACCGTCGTCTCCGGCAGCGGCCTGCACACCACGGACAAGGGGCTCTGGGTGACCAGCGAGAACGGCTACCTGGACCAGATCGGCTGCACCGAGTCCGGCCAGGGCTTCATCGCGCCGGCCTTCGCCGACGGCGCCAACCTGGGCGCGCCGCGGTCGACCGAGAACCCGGACGCGCTGTATGCGCCGTCACACGCGTTGAACATCGCCAACAGCTGCCCGGCACCGCCGCAGCACGCCTGAGAACGACCGTTATTGGACTGACCGGCGACCGGGGCGCACGATGTATACATGAGTCGCAAGCCGCCAGAGCAGGACATCGACGAGTCGCAGCTGGACGTGCACCAGCCGAAGACGTGGGCGGCCGGTCTGCCGGGCGTGCTGGTGTCGACCCAGCGCGGGTTCGAGCAGATGGGCGCCACCCGCACGGTGCGCACGTTGCGGCTGCTCAACCAGCAACACGGGTTCGACTGCCCGGGTTGTGCCTGGCCGGACCCGCAGGGTCACCGCAAGCTGGCCGAGTTCTGCGAGAACGGGGCCAAGGCGGTCGCCGAGGAGGCGACGCTGCGCCGGGTCGGCCCGGACTTCTTCGCCGCGCACACCGTCGAGGAGCTGGCCACCAAGACCGACTACTGGCTCGGTCAGCAGGGTCGGCTCACCGAGCCGATGGTGTTGCGCGAGGGTGCCACGCACTACGAGCCGATCGACTGGCCGGACGCGTTCGGGTTGATCGCGCAGCACCTCAACGGGCTCGCCTCGCCGGATGAGGCCGTGTTCTACACCTCCGGCCGGACCAGCAACGAGGCCGCGTTCGTCTACCAGTTGCTGGTGCGCAGCTTCGGCACCAACAACCTGCCGGACTGCTCCAACATGTGCCACGAGTCCTCCGGCGCGGCACTGAACCAGACCATCGGCATCGGCAAGGGCTCGGTCAGCCTGGCCGACTTCGACAAGGCCGACCTGATCGTGGTGGTCGGCCAGAACCCGGGCACCAACCACCCGCGCATGCTGTCCGCGCTGGAGCAGGCCAAGGGGAATGGCGCGCGGATCGTGGCGGTGAACCCGTTGCCGGAAGCCGGGTTGATGCGGTTCAAGAACCCGCAGAACGTGCGCGGGCTGATCGGCAAGGGCACGCCGCTGGCCGACGAGTTCTGCCAGATCAAGCTCGGCGGCGACCTGGCGTTCTTCCAGGCCATCGGCCACCTGCTGCTGGCCGAGGAAGAGGCGGCGCCGGGAACCGTGCTGGACAAGGAGTTCGTGAACGCCCGCACGCACGGCTTCGACGACTACGCCAAGTCGTTGTCCGAAGTGGACTGGGACGAGATCGACGCGGCCACCGGCCTGCCACGCACCCAGATCGTCGAGGTCGCGCACGCGTTCGCCAAGTCCAAGCGCACCATCGTCTGCTGGGCGATGGGCCTGACCCAGCACAAGCACGCGGTCGCCACCATCCGCGAGATCGTGAACGTGCTGCTGATGCGCGGCATGATCGGCAAGCCCGGTGCCGGCGTGTGCCCGGTGCGCGGCCACTCGAACGTGCAGGGCGACCGGACCATGGGCATCTGGGAGAAGATGCCGGAGAAGTTCATGGCCGCGCTGGAGTCCGAGTTCGGCATTCCGGTGCCGCGCAAGCACGGCTTCGACACCGTCGACGCCCTGCGCGCCATGCACGCGGGCCAGGCCAAGACCTTCTTCGCGGTCGGCGGCAACTTCGTCTCGGCCACCCCGGACACCGAACAGACCGAGGCCGCGCTGCGCTCGTGCGAGCTGACCGTGCAGGTGTCGACCAAGCTGAACCGGTCGCACGTGGTGCCGGGAAAGGTCGCGCTGATCCTGCCCACGCTCGGCCGCACCGAACGCGACGTGCGCAACGGCGTCGAGCAGTTCGTCACCGTCGAGGACTCGATGTCGGTCGTGCACTCCTCGCGCGGCAGGCTGGCGCCGGCCAGCGAGCACCTGATGTCCGAAGTGGACATCATCTGCCGGTTGGCCCGCACCCTGCTCGGCGAGCACCACCCGGTGCCCTGGGAGTCCTTCACCGGCAACTACGACCTGATCCGCGACCGGATCGCGCGCGTCGTTCCCGGGTGTACCGAGTACAACGCCAAGGTGCGCCAGCCGGACGGCTTCGTCCTCCCGCACCCGCCGCGCGACGCGCGCGAGTTCCCGACCAGCACCGGCCTGGCCAACTTCACCGTCAACGAGTTCGAGTACCCGAAGGTCCCGGCGGGCCGGTTGCTGTTGCAGACGCTGCGCAGCCACGACCAGTACAACACCACCATCTACGGCCTCGACGACCGCTATCGGGGGGTCAAGGACGGCAGGCGGGTGGTGTTCGTGCACAAGGCGGACCTCGCCGAACTCGGCCTGCGCGACGGTCAGTTCGTCGACCTGATCAGCGAGTGGGACCAGTCCGGGACCATGGTCGAGCGGCGTGCCCAACGCTTCCGCATCGTCGAGTACTCCACGGCACGTGGCTGCGCCGCCGCGTACTTCCCCGAGGCAAACGCGTTGGTGCCGTTGGATTCCGTGGCCGAGACCTCGAACACGCCAACGTCGAAATCGATCGTGGTGCGGCTGGAAGTGGTCGCCTGATGGGGCGGGTCAGCGTGCACCGGCCGGTGCTCAAGATCTCCTCCGGCAAGCGGGTGCGCAAGCCGGACACACTCGCCGCCGAGGAACCGCTTGAACTGCGCGTCAACGGCGCTCCGCTGACCGTGACCATGCGCACGCCAGGCCACGACATCGAGCTGGCGCACGGCTTCCTGCTCACCGAGGGCGTGATCGGCAACCTGGAGGACGTGCGCAACGCGCGGTACTGCGCCGGGGCGGAGGTCGACGGCGTCAACACCTACAACGTGCTCGACCTCCAGCTCTCCCCCGGCGTCGCGCCGCCCGACGCGTCGGTGACCCGCAACTTCTACACCACGTCATCGTGCGGCGTGTGCGGCAAAGCCGCGCTCGACGCGGTCAAGCTGGCGACGCGCTTCCCGCCCGCGTCCGCGCCGTGCCCGGTCACGCCCGAACTGCTGCTGAGCCTGCCGGACAAACTCCGCACCCAGCAACGCGTCTTCTCCACCACCGGCGGCCTGCACGGCGCGGGCCTGTACCGGTCGGACGGTTCGATGATCGCGGTCCGCGAGGACGTCGGACGGCACAACGCGGTCGACAAGGTACTCGGCGCCGCGCTGCTCGCGGGCGAAATCCCGTTGTCCGACACCATCCTGATGGTCTCCGGCCGCGCCTCGTTCGAGCTGGTGCAGAAGGCGGCCATGGCCGGAGTCCCCATCCTGGCCGCGGTGTCCGCGCCGTCCTCGCTCGCGGTCGAACTGGCCGAGGAGCAGGGCATGACGCTCGCCGGTTTCGTGCGCGGCGAATCCATGAACGTCTACACCGGAGCCGAACGCATCAAGTCCTGATCGTGCGGCGGATCCGCTCGATGCGGGCTTCGACCTCCACCGGGTCGTCCATGCCGAGTTCGGCCCGGCGGCGAAGCTGGTAGCTGACGATGTCGGCTAGCGGGGCGTCGCGCCACTTCCGCCACCGCTTCGTCAGCCACATCGACTTCTTGGCCGCGAGCCTGGTCTCCGCGTGCTCGGGCGCCTCGCTGGCCAGAACCTGGCGGGCGCGGTGCCGGTCGGCGCGGTTGGGCATCCGCTTGTTCCGCCGGATGTTCTTGCGCGAACTCTTGTCGTTCTCGCCGTAGTCGTTGCGCCGGTCCTTGGCGTAGCTGAGCGCCTTCTTCTCCTGAGGGCTCCTTCGCACCGGGCCAGAATAGCGGCGGGACCGGTCCCGGGCAGCCGGTTTACCGTCGGGCCATGGTCTTCTGGCGTGGGTCGCGGTGCTGGACGACGGCGACAACGCGGACGGCACGCTGAAACCGGGGTGCGGCGCGGCGACCATCGGCCGTGGTGGCATGTCCGGATCGTTCGGCGCGGACAGCGGGACGGACTGCGCGACGCAGCCATCCGTTGGCCGCCGATGGCATCTCGAAGGTCACCGCGCCGGGCACCGCGATCGACTGAGCGCGTGGCAGACTCGCGGCATGACACAGGGGGGAATCGGTGCCGCCGCGGCGGGCACCTGGACGCTCGGGGATCGGACGGTCAATCGGATCGGGTTTGGAGCCATGCGGCTTCCACAGCGCGGCACGGCTTTCGCGCCGGACGCGGTGCCCCGGGACCGGGAGCAGGCGATCGCGGTGTTGCGCCGCGCGGTCGAACTGGGCGTCAATCACGTTGACACGGCGGCGTTCTACTTCTCGGCGCGGCTCTCGGCCAACGAGCTGATCAACTCGGCGCTGGCCCCGTACCCCGAGGAGCTGGTGATCGCGACCAAGGTGGGGCCTCGGCGGGACGCGTCCGGGGAATGGCTGCCGACTGCCACGCCCGAGCAGTTGCGCGGCGAGGTCGAGCAGAACCTGCGCCAGCTCGGTCGCGACCACCTGGATCTGGTCAACTTGCGGCTGGGCGGAATGGACTCGATCGCCGAGCACTTCGGTGCGCTGGCCGAACTGCGGGAGGCCGGCATGATCCGGCACCTCGGCCTGTCCAACGTGCGGCGGTCTCATCTGGATCAGGCGCGGGCGATCGCGCCGGTGGTGTGCGTGCAGAACTCCTACGGCCTGGGCCATCGACCGCAGCAGGACGACCTGGTGCGGGCGTGCGGCGAGCTGGGTGTCGCGTTCGTGCCGTTCTTCGCGATCGCCGGTGCTGGGCGCGAAGCCGGACGGTCCGGTGAGGACGATGAGGTCGTCGGGATCGCCACCGCGCACGGGGCGAGCCCGGCGCAGGTCCGGCTGGCGTGGATGCTGGAGCGTGGGCCACATGTCCTGGTCATCCCGGGTACCGGAGACTCCGGTCATCTGGCCGAGAACGTCGCGGCCGGGGCACTGCGGCTCACGCCCGTGGAGCTGGTCCGGTTGGACCGGGTGCACGCCGCGTCGCAGGGGGCGTGACCTGGCTCAGACCCAGTAGGTGTCGTGCGCGGCGAAGAACTCGGCCATGACCTCGTCGCTCGGCCACTGGCCGGAGGCGCCGATCTCGGCGAGCCCTTCGAAATACTTCTCGCGGGGCGCACCGGGCGAGAACAGGATCAGCATCGACGCGGGCTCGCCCGATTCGTTGCGGAAACCGTGGATGCCGCCTTCCGGCACGAAGCAGAAGTCGCCGGCCCGCGCGTCTTTCCAGTCGCCGCCATCGAAGATCTGGATGGTGCCGTCGAGGACGAAGAACGACTCGGAGACGGTGCGGTGGAAGTGCGGGTCGGGGCCGCCCCGGCCCGCCGCCATGTTCCAGCGGTACAGGCCATAGTCGCCGTTGGTCACCGCGCCGGTGGTCAGGTAGTCGCAGGAACCGCCGTTGGTGTACTCGATGTCGTGCGGCGCGTCGTTTCGGCGCCACCACGCGGATTTCTCGCCGTCCTCGGCGGTGTGGCGGGCGGCCGGGTACGGGTGGGGCGGCAGGAAGAAGCTCATCGGGGTTCCTTTCCTATGCGGTGGCGCGGACCCAGGCGGTCCAGCCGCCGTTGAGGGATCGGGCTCGGTGACCGGCTTCGGTCATGAGCCGGACGGCATCGGGCGAGCTGACGCAGTACGGACCTTGGCAGTAGGCCACGATCAGGTCGTGGCCGCGCAGCTCGTCCATGCGGTGTGCCAACTCGTGCAGCGGTAGCGAGATGGCGCCGGGGATGTGGCCACGGGCGTAGGCGGCCTCCGAGCGCACGTCGAGCACGGTGACCTGGTTGCCGGCCATGAGTTCGGCGAGCCCGGCGACCGTCACCGGTTCCAGTTGGTCACCGGTGCCCAGGTGCGCGGTGATGCGCTCGCGCAGTTCGGCCTGGGTGTCCTGGGCGAAATCGTGCAACCGGCCCAGGAAGGCCGACACGGTCTGGCTGGCCACCCGGTAATGGATGCGGGTCCCGTCGCGGCGCGATTCGACCAGGTGCACGGCGCGCAACTGCTGTAGCTGCGCGGAGGTGTTCTTCACCGGCAGCCCGCAGGCCGTGGCCAGCTCCTCCACGGTCAGCTCCCCCGAGTCCAGGACGTCGAGCAGGCGCAGCCGGACCGGGCTGGCGAGGGCTTTGCCGAGGCGGGCCAGTTCCGCGTAGATCGGCTCCTCGACGAACCCGTTTCCCATATTCTAACGATCGCACGAATTCAGGAAGACATCAAGAGTGGCGAGTGGGAAGTCCTGCCACTCCGGGCCGTGGCCGCTACGCCGGGAGGCTGCCCGGCGGGCAGCACGAAAGCGTCGGCTCGGCGCACTTGATCCAGGCCGGGCAACCCCGACTGGTCGCGGCGCGAATCCGGGAACTCATTGGTCGAGCACTCCCGTAGTGGGGTTGTCCAGCCAGACGGATTGGCCGGTCGGGGTGACGGTGAGGCCGAAGCGGCTGGCCTGCGGGCGGGACCTTCGCCGCCACCAGGCGTAGGCGGCTTCGACTTCGTCCCAGAGCCGCCGGGGACCCGCCTGGAAGACCGGGAACGGCCACACCGGGCCGACGTCCACCCGGGCCCACGAACCCGAGGCCGGATCGTTGAGGTGCACGCAGTGCGCGATCCCTTCGGCCAGCACGTGATTGACGATGTGCACGCCGCAGTCGGGCACCCGCAGCCCGATGGCGAACGCGCCGCCGCGGATGCTGATCGCCTCGTGGATCTTGCGCTCCGGCAACGAGGTGGCCGATTCGATCCCGTCTTCTTCCGGTACTTCCCGGGCGCGGCGCTGACCGCGCAGGCGGATGAACGCGACGGCCTGGTGGAAGTGGCCGACGCCGATGCCATCCTCGTTCACCCGCAACCGGAGCAGGGCGCCGTTGCAGAACTCCGTGCCCCACGGCGTGATCACCATGCCACCGGGCCGGGTTTGCGCGACCCACGGGTACGGGACCGGGCCGATCGCCGCGACCGTGGCCAGCACCCGGTCGTAGGGCGCGGCATCGGGATGGCCGAGCGCACCGTCGCCGACGACGAGGGTCGGGTGATAGCCGTTGCCGGCCAGCGCGGTCGCGGCGGCCTCGGCGACGAGCGGGTCGATCTCGACCGAGAAGACCGCGGCGTCGCCGAGTTTTTCGCACAGCAGCGCGGTATTCCAGCCGGTGCCGGTGCCGATCTCCAGGATTCGCCTGCCCCGCCGCAGATCGGCGGCGGCCAGCATCAGCGCGACCACCGAAGGCTGGCTGGTGGAACTGGACGGCGCCCGGCCGAACGCGCCCGGCGCGGTCTGGCCGTCGTCAACCTGGATCACGATCGGCTCGTTGGCCGCGACGTGCCTGCGCCACGCGACCGGATCGTCCGGCCGGCGCAACGGGGCGTAGCCCGTGCCGGTGTCGAGCCAGATCGTGTCGGGCACGAACCGTTCGCGGGCCACCGCCGCCAGCTCGCGGTGCCAGTCGCGCATCTCCCCATTGTGCTGCCGCCGGCCTGGGCTCGCTGAGTCCCACGGGTTGGTTTCGCACGGCGGACAGAGCAACCAATCCGTACGCTCGATCGTCTAGATGGGTGACGGGGTTTGACATCGGGGGGTAGGCGCGTGAACGAGGACAGCGAAGCGGAGGCAGCGGACAGATCCCGCCGCCTCAACCGGCGCAGCCTGCTGCTCGGCGGCGGGGGTATCACGCTGGCCGTCGGCGGATTCGTGGCGAGCGCGGCGACCGGACTCATCAAGCTGAACCCGACCCTGAGCCACACCATCAACGCGCTCGGTGACGTGCCGCAGCCGACCACCACCGCCGTCGCCCCGGTCAGCCTGGTGACCACCAGCGTGGCCAGCGTGTATTCGCCGACCAGGGGCGCGAGCCTGAACCTGGTGAGCTTCCTCCCGGCCGGTGTTGCCCCGGCCAAGCTGCCGGTCTGCCTGCTGCTGCCGGGCCTGCCCGGCGACCCCCGGCGCGCCCTGCCCGGCCTGTCCTCGGCGCTGTCGGCCGAGGCGGCCAGCCACGGCGGCAAGCCGTTCGCGGTGGTCGCGCTGGACGGTGGCCAGAACTGCTGGCACCAGCAGCGGCCCGGGGCCGACCCGATGGACGTGCTGGTCGACGAGTTGCCCGCCTGGCTGGCGGCACACGGCTTCCACGGGGCGCCGGTGCTGACCGCGGGCATCGGCATGGGCGGGTTCGACGCCTTGCTCTATGCCCGGCGGCGCAACGAGCGCGGCGACCCGGTGCGTGCGGTGGCCGCGATCGCCCCTGGGCTGTCCAGCACGTGGGCGGAGGCGAGTTCGCGGCACACGTTCTCCGGCGAGGCCCAGTGGGCCGAACTGGACCCACTCAGGCACGTGTCAGCGCTGGGCCGGACCGCCGTCGGCATCTGGTGCGGCGATCGGGACCCGAATCTGGCGGCGATCCGCGAGTTCGTGAAGCTGGCGCGTCCGCAGGTCGCGGACCTCGACCGGCCCGGGCACAGCAGCGTGACCTTGCGGGCCATGCTGGCCAGCGCGCTGCACTTTCTCGGCGCGGACCTGCCGGTCCACGTCAAAGGCTGAACAGACGCCTCGGCGCCGGTCCTGAAACAGGAACCGGCGCCGGGTGAAGCTGCAGATCAGGCGGACTTCTCGCGGCGTTCCCGGCGCGCGGGCTGGCGGGCCACGATCGTCGGGTTCACGTTCTCCCGCACGGTCTGCTCGGTGATGACCACCTTCGCCACGTCGGAGCGGCTCGGGATGTCGTACATCACCGGGAGCAGCACTTCCTCCATGATGGCGCGCAGGCCACGAGCGCCGGTGCCACGCAGGATGCCCTGGTCGGCGATGGCGGACAGCGCGGTGTCGGTGAACTCCAGCTCGACGTTGTCCATCGCGAACAGCCGCTGGTACTGCTTGACCAGTGCGTTGCGCGGCTCGGTGAGGATCTGGACCAGCGAGTTCTTGTCCAGGTTGGTCACGCTGGCCACGACCGGCAGACGGCCGATGAACTCGGGGATCAGGCCGAACTTGATCAGGTCGCCCGGCATGACGTCGGAGAAGAAGTCGGTCTGCTCGTTGTCGACCTTGGAGCGCAGTTCCGCGCCGAAGCCGATGCCGCGCTTGCCGACCCGCTCCTGGATGATCTTCTCCAGCCCGGCGAACGCACCGGCCACGATGAACAGCACGTTCGTGGTGTCGATCTGGATGAACTCCTGGTGCGGGTGCTTGCGGCCACCCTGCGGCGGCACGCTTGCCGTGGTGCCTTCCAGGATCTTCAGCAGCGCCTGCTGGACGCCCTCACCGGAGACGTCGCGGGTGATCGACGGGTTCTCGCTCTTGCGGGCGATCTTGTCGACCTCGTCGATGTAGATGATGCCGGTCTCGGCCCGCTTGACGTCGTAGTCGGCCGCCTGGATCAGCTTGAGCAGGATGTTCTCGACGTCCTCACCCACGTACCCGGCCTCGGTCAGCGCGGTGGCGTCGGCGATGGCGAAGGGCACGTTGAGCATCTTGGCCAGCGTCTGGGCGAGGTAGGTCTTGCCACAGCCGGTCGGCCCGAGCATCAGGATGTTGGACTTCGCCAGTTCCACGAGGTCGTCGCGGCCCTCACGGCCACGGTCCCCGGACTGGATGCGCTTGTAGTGGTTGTAGACCGCGACGGCCAGCGTCCGCTTGGCATCGTCCTGCCCGATCACATAGGTGTCGAGGAACTCGTGGATCTCGGCGGGTTTCGGCAGCTCGTCGAGCTTGACGTCACCGGCTTCGGCCAGTTCTTCCTCGATGATCTCGTTGCACAGGTCGATGCATTCGTCACAGATGTAGACGCCAGGACCGGCGATGAGCTTCTTGACCTGTTTCTGGCTCTTGCCGCAGAAAGAGCATTTCAACAGGTCTCCGCCGTCCCCGATTCGAGCCATGACCGCTGACCAGTCCCCTCCGGTGTGCCGGGCGGCTGACTCCCGGCCCACCTTCGCTGTCCTCAAGAAGGCTCGACCTGCCGTTTGCGGGTCGACGGAGCTACTCGCCCGGCCGCCCCGCGCTGGGCGGGTCTTGCGTACTCCACTGACGGTACCCGTCCGACCCGTGAAAAAGGGAGCACCGAAGCACACCCAGCACGCCAGGCGAAGGTGAGAGCGCCTCCGCCCGGCGTGTCGCGGGTCACCGGCTCAATTACTGCTTCGACGAAAGCTTGCGGTAGGGCATGATCTCGTCGATGATGCCGTACTCCAGCGCCTCCTGAGCGGTCAGGATCTTGTCCCGCTCGATGTCCTTGCGGACCTGCTCGGCGTCCTTGTTGGTGTGCCTGGCCAGCATCAGTTCCATCTGGCGACGCACCCGGTTGATCTCGGCGGCCTGGATCTCCAGGTCCGAGACCTGACCGTAGGCACCCTCCATGGAGGGCTGGTGGATCAGGATGCGGGCGTTGGGCAGCGCGGCGCGCTTGCCTGCGGTGCCACCGGCCAGCATCACGGCGGCGGCCGAGGCGGCCTGGCCGATGCACGCGGTCACGATGTCGGGGCGGACGTACTGCATCGTGTCGTAGATGGCCATCAGCGAGGTGAACGAGCCACCGGGCGAGTTGATGTACATCGTGATGTCGCGGTCCGGGTCCTCGGCTTCGAGCACCAGCAGCTGCGCCATGATGTCGTTGGCCGAGGCGTCATCGATCTGCACGCCGCAGAAGATGATGCGCTCCTCGAACAGCTTGTTGTACGGGTTGGACTCCTTGACGCCGTAACTGGTGTTCTCGACGAAGGAGGGCAGCACGTACCGGGACTGAGGAAGACGAAGTTCACTCACGACGGGCTCCTAGTGTGTTCTGCGACGCTCAGGCCGGCTGACCGGCGCGCTGCGCGATGTGGTCGACGAAGCCGTAGTCCAACGCTTCCTCGGCGGTGAACCAGCGGTCCCGGTCACTGTCCGCGGTGATCTTCTCGACGGTCTGGCCAGTCCGCTCAGCGGTGATCTTGGCCATCTCCTGCTTCCAGCGGTTGTAGACCTCGGCCTGAATGGAGATGTCGGACGCGGTACCGCCGACACCGGCCGAGGGCTGGTGCATGAGGATGCGGGCGTGCGGCAGCGCGTAGCGCTTGCCGGGGGCGCCCGCGGTCAGCAGGAACTGACCCATCGAGGCGGCCAGACCCATCGCGAAGGTGGCCACGTCGGGCTCGATCAGCTCCATGGTGTCGAAGATCGCCATGCCGGCGGTCACCGAGCCACCCGGGGAGTTGATGTAGAGCGTGATGTCCTTCTCGGGGTCCTCCGCGGCCAGTAGCAGCAGCTGAGCGGTGATCCGGTTGGCGATTTCGTCATTGACCTCGGAACCGAGCACGACAATGCGCTCGGCGAGCAGTCGCTCGGAAACCGAGTCGTTGAGGTTCAGCCCCAAGGTGCTGCTACGCATCAGGGGCGAGTGGTCCTGCGTCACGTCTGCCTGCCTTCTCACCACGACGCTCCGGTTGCTCTCCGGGGCCGCAAGGGATCGTTGCACTTGCTTGCTTCACCGACATTAACCAAGGCGGGCGTCGCATTCGTCCCTGCGACGCCCGCGTTCGCTCAGAGCTTCGAACCTCGTCCCGGCATTGTGGGACGTGTCACTCGGCGGTGGCCTCTTCCGGCTTGTCTGTCTCGCTCACCGGCGCCTCGACGACCTCGGGGGTGCCCTCCTCATCGACACCGCCGAACATCTCGTCGAGGTCCAGCACGTTGCCCTCGGCGTCCTTGACCTCGGCCTTGCGCACCACCGAGGCCAGCGCCTTGCCCCGTCGCACGTCGGCGAAGATCGCGCCGAGCTGGCCGGACTGCTGAGCCCGCTGCACGTACTCGTCCGGGCTGACGCCGAAGCGCTGGGCCTGGTAGATGATCCGCTCGGTCAGCTCACCGTCGTTGACGCTGACGTTCTCGGTGTCCGCGATGGTGTCCAGCACCAGCTGCGTCTTGACCGCCTTCTCGGCGGCCTCGCGCAGGTCGGCGTCGAACTTCTCCAGCGACTCGCCCTGGGTCTCCAGCCACTCGCCGAACTTGGCCTCGTCGTGGTCGAAGGAGTGGATCGCGTCGTGCTTGCGGGTCTCGATCTCGCCCTCGACGATGCTCTCCGGCAGCGGCACCTCGGTGGCGTCCAGCAGCGCGTCCAGCACCTTGTCGCGGGCCTGCACGGCCTGCTCCATCTTCTTCACCCGGGTCAGCCGCTCGCGCAGGTCGCCGCGCAGCTCGTCGAGGGTGTCGAACTCGCTGGCCAGCTGCGCGAACTCGTCGTCGGCCTCGGGCAGCTCGCGCTGCTTGATCGACTGCGCGGTCACCTCGACCTGCGCGTCGCGGCCCGCGTACTCACCGGCGACCAGCGTGGTGGTGAAGGTCGCTGTCCCGCCGGCGGTTAGCCCGATCAGCGCATCGTCGATGCCGTCGACGAGCTGGCCGGAGCCGATCTCGTAGGACAGGCCGGTCGTGGTGGCGTCCTCGACCTCTTCGCCGTCGACCGTCGCGGACAGGTCGATGGACACGAAGTCGCCGGTCTCGGCGGCGCGATCCACGCTGGTCAGCGTGCCGAAGCGGGCGCGAAGCTCGTCCAGCTGGGTCTGCACCTCGTCGTCGTTGATCTCGAGGTTGTCCACCTCGACGGCGATGCCGTCGAACTCCGGAATGGTGATGTCCGGGCGGACGTCGACCTCGGCCTTGAACTCGAGGGTCTGGCCGTCGTCGATCTTGGTGACCTCGATGTCCGGGCGGCCGAGCGTGCGGACGTTGTCGCCGTTCACGGCCTCCATGTACTTCGCCGGAATGGCCTCGTTGACCACCTCGTCGAGCACGACACCGCGGCCGAGGCGGCTCTCCAGCACCCGCGCCGGGGCCTTTCCTGGCCTAAAACCGGGGATACGAACCTGCTTGGCGAGCTTCCGGTACGCGCGGTCGAAGCTCGGCTTCAGCTCGTCGAACGGCACCTCGACGTTGATCCGGACCCTCGTCGGGCTGAGCTGCTCGACGGTGCTCTTCACCTGGTCTCCTCATACGAACACATGACATAAAGCCCGAGGCGCCGAAGGTGACGTCGGGATGTTCTCGCGATTCTACGGGCCGTGCGCGGCGCGGCTGACCGGCCCCCGAACGCCCCATGAACAATGATCTGTCCGGATAGTCGGAACGCGGCGTTTCACCTCGCGTCAACCGGCGTCCTCCGACAAGCTGTAGCGTGCAGATATCTGCACTGGTGCGCGGGGAAGGAACGCCCAGGGTGAGTGATCGACCGACTCGGGTGCTGATCGTGTCCGCCGACATGGGCGAGGGACACAATTCGGCTGGGCGCGCGCTGGAGCAGGCCGCACGGGCGCGCTGGCCCGAGGTCGAGGTGCGCTGGCTGGACACCCTGGACGTGATGGGGCGCGGGGTCGGCCCGGTGTTTCGCGGCATCTACGTCACCAACGTGGAGCGCACGCCGTGGCTGTACGAGTTCTTCTACACCTCTATTCGCAACTGGCGCTGGTTCGCCAACTCGTCCAAGGCGTTCGTCGGCAACTGGGCGGGCAGGCGGCTGGGCCGGGAAATCGAGAAGTTCCAGCCGGACGTGATCATGTCCACCTACCCGCTGGGCAGCGCCGGCCTGGCCTGGCTGCGCAAGCACGGCCGCCTGAGCATGCCCGCCGGCGCCTGGATCTGCGACTTCTCGCCGCACCCGTTCTGGGTCTACCCGGACCTGGACCTGAACCTGGTGATGCACGAGGTCGCGGTGAAGCCCGCGCAGACCTGGGTGCCCGGTTCGCCGGTCGCGGTGTCCGCGCCTCCGGTGCGCTCGGCGTTCGCGCCGGGTGACCGTGCGGCGGCGCGCGCGAAGTTCGAACTGCCTGAGCACGGCTTCGTCGCGCTGGTCTCATGTGGCGTTTTCGGTTTCGGCAGCGTCGAGTCGGCGGCGAAGACGCTGCTGGCCGCCGACCCGGACATCACGGTCGTGGTCGCCTGCGCCAAGAACAAGCAGTTGCGCGAACGCTTACTGGCCGGCGGCGATCACGGTGGCCGGTTGCGCGCGCTGGGCTGGACCGACGACATGCCCGCGCTGACCCTGGCCAGCGACGTTGTCGTGACCAACGCGGGCGGCGCGACCTCGCTGGAGGCGCTGGCCTGCGGCCGCCCGATCCTGATGTACCAGCCGATCGCCGCGCACGGCCGGGCCAACGCCGCGCTGATGGCCGAGGCCGGGCTGGCCGAGGTCTGCCTGGACGGACCGGCGCTGGCGGGTGCCGTGCGCAGGCTGATCCACGAGCCCGCGCACCTGCACGAGATCGAGAAGGCCGCGCTCGCCCACACCACCTCCCGCACCCTGGACGATGGCATCACCGCCCTGTTCAAGGCGGCCGAGCAGAGCGCGGAGCAGCGGCCGGTGCGGTTGCGGCCGGAGGACGCGCTGTTCGTGCACGTGCAGACCGCCGAGGTGCCGCAACAACTCGGCGCGGTGCTGGTGCTGGATCAGAAGGACGACGGCAGCGATCCGACGTTCGCGGACGCGGTCGACCTGTTCGACGCGTCCCCTGGATTGAAGGGCCGGATCATCCGGGGCAACGCGTTGCGGCATCCGGCGTTCCAGCCGGACCCGACGGTGAACCCGGCGGCGCTGCTCGACGTGGTGGACGTGCGCGAACCGGACACTCCGGCCGACCTGGACGGCGCGATGGACGCCTTCTTCTCGGTGCCGCTGGACGAGCGGCGGGAGACCGGGCGGGCGCAGCTGGTGCTGGGCCTGGAGGGCGGCCGCAGCGCGTTCCTGGTGAAGCTGCACCACGCCGCGTCGGACGGGATCGCGGTGACCGGCGCGCTGGTCGGCCGGACCCGAGGCCAGACCTTCATCGCCGACCCCAAACCGGCCACTCCCGAGGACAAGCCGACCTTCAAACAGCGGCTGGGCGGTGCGAAGGACCTGGTCACCGGCATCGCGGCGCTGGCAGGCGCGGGCCGCGCGCCGAAGCTGTCGCTGGACGGCCCGGTGGCCAGCGCGGCACGGCACCACGCAAGGGTCGACCTGCCGCTGAACGAGGCGCGGGCGGCGGCGCGGAGGCTGAAGGTGCGCACCACCGACCTGGCCACCGCGCTGCTGATCGAGGCGCTGCACGAGGTGCTGCCGGACGCCAACGCGCACGACACGATCCGGGTGATGATGCCGCGCTCGACGCGCAGCACCGCGACCTATCGCAGCGCGGGCAACCACACCGGCGCGGCCTCGGTCGATCTGCCGATCGGGCCGATGCCGCTGGAGCAGCGGGTCGAGCTGACCAAGAAGGTCACCCAGGAGCAGGTCGATTCCAGCGCGCCGCACGCCGCGCACGCGGTGGTGTGGATCCTCGGCCAGCTGCCGCCGTTCCTGCACAAGCGCCTTGCCAAGCTGGTGTACCGCTCGACCTGGTTCAACCTGATCGCGTCGGTACTGCCCGGCGCCCGTTCGCCGGTGTTCCTGCACGGTTCGCGGGTCGCGGTGGTGTATCCGGTGCTGGCGCTGGCGCCCGGGGTCCGGCTCTCGGTCGGTGTGATGACCTGGGCCGATCACCTGACCTACTGCTTCACCGGGGACAGCACGACAGCGTCCACTGTGGACGCCTTGGCCGAGGCGACCCGCGCCGCCTTCAAGCAATTGTGAGCGAGCTGGAAAATCTCTGGATCGCTATCCCGGCAGCGCTGGGTAGCGCGATCAGTTTCGGGTTCACCGGTGCGCTGCAACACGCGGCTACCAAACGGGTCCGGGAACGGCCCGCGCTACGCCCCGCGCTGCTGCTCGATCTGGCCCGCGAGCCGATCTGGCTGGGTTCCCTGCTGGCCAACCTGAGCGGGACGGCGCTGCAACTGGTCGCGTTGGACACCGGGCCGCTGGTGCTGATCGAGCCGTTGCTGGTCAGCGGGTTGCTGTTCGCGGTGCTGATCCGCAGCCTGCTCGGCCGCCGGTTGCCGCCGTCGCGGGTGGTGCTGGGCGCGAGCCTGTGCGGGGTCGGTCTTGCCGTGTTCTCGCTGCTGGCCCGGCCCTCCGGCGGCGCGGCCTATCTGAGCCTGGGCTCGGCGCTGCCACTGGCGATCGGCCTGGCCGTGGTGCTGCTGCTGTGCCTGGCGATCGCGTCGCGGTATCGCGGCGAGAAGCGGGCCTACGCGCTGGCGGTCGGGGCCGGTGTGCTGTTCGGGGTGACCGCCGGACTGGCCAAGCTCGCGCTGGGTCAGCTGACCGCGCAGGGGTTGCTGAGCACGCTGCGGGACTGGCCGGTGTACGCGATGATCGTGCTCGGGCCGACCGGTTTTCTGTTGAACCAGAACGCGTTCCAGGCGACCGGGAACATGGCACCGCCGCTGGCCATCATCACGGTGACCGATCCGCTGGTGAGCATCGGCGTCGGCGTGCTGTGGCTGGGCGAGAACCTGCAACCAGGACCCGGTCCGGTGGTCGGGCAGATCTTCGCGCTGCTCGGGCTGATCGCCGGGGTGTGGTTGCTGGCCAACGATTCGCCGCGGACGTCGCTGCGCCCGGCGAGAGGGGTGGCGGCACGGTGAAGCTGACCGGGGCACGCGCGTTGATCACCGGGGCGTCGTCGGGCATCGGCAGCGCGACCGCGCGGTTGCTCGCGCAGGCCGGGGCCCGGCCGCTGCTCACCGGGCGCGACGCGCGCGCGTTGGGCGAGTTGGCCGACGAGACCGGCGGTTCGGCACTCCCGCTCGACTTGGGGTCACCGGACGCCGCGCAAACGCTTGCCACCTGGGCGGGCGAGGTCGATCTGCTGGTGTGCAACGCGGGCTTCGGCTGGGCCGGCGAGCTTGAAGATATGCCGGTGTCCACACTGGACGAACTGGTCGAGATCAACCTCGCGGTCCACATGCGACTGACTCGGTTGTTGCTGCCCGCCATGCTCGAACGCGGCGTCGGGCACCTGGTGTTCGTGTCATCGATCGCGGGCAGCATGGGCGTCGCCGACGAGGCCGTCTACGCGGGGACCAAGGCCGGTTTGCGCACCTTCGCCAGCAGCGTGCGGCTGGCCGTGGCCAAGAAGGGCATCGGCGTATCGGTTGTCGTGCCGGGGGTGGTGGCCACGCCGTTCTTCGAGCGACACGGCCGCGCCCACGACGACGCCCAGCTCAAGGCGATCCCGGCCGACGAGGTCGCCAAGGCGCTGGTGGACGCGGTGACCAACAACCGGCCCGAGGTGTTCGCCCCGGCCTGGCTGCGCTTCCCGGCCCGCTTCTACGGCGCCGCACCGAAACTCGTGCACGCGTTGCAGCGTCGCTTCGGCTAGCTCTTGCCGAGGTTCGCGGTGATCAGGTCGAGGGTGAAGTCGAACCGGTCGTGTCCGGAGCCGGAGGTCAGTTCGGCCGCGTAGTGCTGGGTGTTGGGGAAGCGGTCGGCCGGTAGGGCGCTGAACCGGTTGATCAGTTCCTCCCGGCTGAGTACCCACTCCTGGTCGCGCGGGACCAGCGCGCGTTCCAGCGCGTACGCGCTGACGTAGAGGGTGAGCGCGTCGCGGGCCCAGGCGGCGGTCTTCGGCTCGACGCCACCGGCCAGCAGAATCCCCAGGATTCCCTCGCTGACCCGCAGCGTCTCCAGGTGGGTCGGCACCATGGCGAGCGCGGCCCGGGACACGCCGGGGTATGTCAGGTAGACGTCGCGCAGCTGCGCGTAGACGTCGTGCAACTGCGCGCGCCAGGTCGCCGGATCGGGTTCGGGCAGGTCGATCTCGGCGCAGAGCCTGCCGATGATCAGATCGTCCAGGTCGTCCCGGTTGACGATGTGCGCGTAGAGCGAGGACGGCCCGGTGCCGAGCAGGGCGGTGACCCGGCGGACGGTCAGTGCTTCGTAGCCCTCGGTGGCGATGACCTGGAGCGCGGCGTCGGTGATCCGCTCGACCGTGATGGGCGCCTTTTTCCTCGGCGCCGAGTCCGGCTGGGCCTGGGCGTGCCGGGCGGCGCGGCGCCGCTGGGGGTCGGTGGGCATGCTGGTCACTATAGCTTGACACGAACTTAGTTCGTCATTTAGAACTTAGTTCGTGACTACTGAACTTAGTTCGTTGAAGGCGGCTCGCGCCGCTCCCCTCCCCCTCGGTCAGGCCTGGCTGGTGCTGGTCGTCGTGGTGCTCGCCGAGTTAATGGACCTCATCGACACCAGCGTCGCCAACCTCGCGGGCCCGTCCATCCGCGCCGACCTCGGCGGTGGACCGATGACCGTGCAGTGGGTGCTCTCCGCCTACACCGCGGCCTTCGCGCTCGGCCTGGTCACCTCGGGCCGGCTCGGCGACCTGATCGGCCGCCGCAGGCTGTTCCTGCTCGGCATGGCCGGTTTCACCCTCGCCTCGCTGGCCTGCGGTCTCGCCCCCAACGCCGGTTTCCTGATCGTCGCCCGGGTGTTCCAGGGCCTGTTCGGGTCGGTGATGATCCCGCAGGGCATGGCCCTGGTGAAGATCGTTTTCCCGCCCGAGCAGCTGCGCAGGGCGCTGATGCCCTTCGGCCCGATCATGGGCCTGGCCACCGTCGCCGGGCCGATCCTGGCCGGCTGGCTGCTGCACCTGGACCTGTTCGGCAGCCAGTGGCGGGCGATCTTCCTGATCAACGTCCCGTTCGGCGCCCTCGCGGCCGCGGTCGGCGCGTTCGTGCTGCCCCGGCACAGCGGCGAGGACCGCGCCGCGCGCCTCGACCTGCTCGGGGCCGGCCTGCTCACGGCTGGTTCCGCGCTGTTGATCGTGCCGCTCATCCAGGGCCGCGACCTCGGCTGGCCCGCCTGGACCTACGCGATGATGGCCGCCGCGCTGGTCTGCTTCGGACTGTTCGCCGGATCCGAACGGCGCAGCCGCCACCCGGTCGTCGCGCCATCCTTGTTCGGCAAGCGCAGCTTCGTGGTCGGCCTGCTGATCGTCGGCGGGTTCTACGCCTCGCTGAGCGCCTTCGTGCTGATCGTCAACCTGCTGCTCCAGTCCGGCCTCGGCTGGACTCCGCTGCGGACCGGCTTCGCGCTGATCCCGTGGGCGGCAGGCACCGCGGCGGCCACCCTCGCCTCCGGCGCGTGGCTCGCCCGGCGACTCGGCCGCACCGGACTGCACCTCGGTCTGGCCATCGCCATCGTCGGTCTGCTCGGGCTCTGGTGGACCATCGCCCGGTACGCCCCCGACCTCACGGTTGTGAAGCTCGCCCCGGCGCTGTTCGTGACCGGAGCCGGTGCCGGGCTGTTGTTCATCCCGCTGTTCGACTTCATCCTCGGCGACGCCACCACCGAGGAGGTCGGTACCGGAGCGGGTCTGCTCAACGCCGCCCAGCAGTTCGCCGGTGCCATCGGCGTCGCCGCGCTCGGCACCGTGTTCTTCGCTCGCGCTGGCGTGTCCTACGTCGGCGCGGCCGAGTTGGTGTTCGGCATCTGCGCCGGTATCTACCTCCTCGCCCTGTTGCTCGTCGGATTCCTGCCGAAGAGGCCGTAACCAGCCGCGCGCAACGCGCGGATGAAACTCTGCCCGTTCGGCGTGCCGAGGCCGGTCATGGTGTCGTAGCCGGGCGCGGTCACCTGGCTGGTCTTGGCCGGGTCCTGACTGTCCAATGTGCCCACATAGGCGGGCGTGTTCGAGCCGAGGAAGTCGATCGCCGGGCTGTAGACGTCGCGGGTGGCGGGCAACGGCAGCGGATCACCGAACGCACTGCTGCCGGACAGCGAGTACAGCAACGGGTTCAGGAACCCGAAGCTGCGCGACTGGCCCTGCTGCGCGGCGGCCACGATGCCCGCGAACAGTGGGCAGGACAGGCTCGCCCCACCGACCGGATGGGTGCTGTACACGTCCGGGCCGCCGTTGGCGCCAGGCTCCAGGTAGCCGACGCTCATGCCGGTCAGCGAGTCGCCGTCCGCGCTCACATCGGGCACGACCCGGCCCGGGGTTTTGCCGCCACCGAGCGCCATCGCGCCGGGCACGACGGCGCGCTGGTAACCGGGCTCGCCGTAGCGGGTGCTGACGCCGCCGCTGCTCCCGGCCGGGATGCCCGCATCGGTGTAGCCGCCGTCCGGGTTGAGCACGTGCCGCTCGGTGGACCAGCCGGTTTCGAACAGCCGGTTGTTGTTGGCGTCCAGGCCCAGGCTGGTGCCGCCGACGCCGATCGCGTACGGGTCGTCCTGCGGCAGCCCGAGGCCGGGCGCGTCACCGGAGGCGACGTACATGCCGACGCCCTCGGCCGCCGCGCGCAGCAGGATCGCGTGCATGACCTTGATGTCGTTGGCGTCGCCCTGTTCGCCGTCGCCGAAGCCCCACGAGTTCGACGCGATCGTGGCCAGCGGCTGATCACCGGTGCCGGCCAGCACCGTGTTGAGCGCGTCGAACAGGTTCTGCTGACTGTTCTGGCCGCCTTCGCAGCTGTCCGCGCCGACCATCAGCTCGTGCTGGTCCGGTGCCATGGCATAGCCGGACTCGATGTCCAACTGCTCCTCGATGTCGAACTGGTTGCCGCACGCGGCGCCCGAACCCAGCACCAGCTCGGAGTAGTTCTGCGACCTGGGTGCGGGCAGGCCGTTGGCCGCCGCCCAGGTGGTGAGGGTCTGGAACATCTTGTCCGGCTGGCCGACCTCGATGTAGGCGACGGTCACGCCCTTGCCGGTGTTGGTGTCGTTCATGCCGTACGCGGCGCGCAGCTGGCTGCCGGTGTAACCGCACACGCGGGTCGGCACGCTGGTGACGCCGTCGATGGCGGGCACGGTCTGCTGGTGCTGGCCGAAGTAGTTCGAGCAGTTCGGTACCGGATCGCTGGGCGCCTCATCGGTTTTCGGCGGCGTGCTGTTCAAGCCGGTGATGCCGAGCACGTCGCCTGCGATCGAACCGGCCAGGCTGACGTCGCGATCGTTGGACATGATCGACTGGCCCTGGACGCTGAACTTCTTCAGCTGGACCTGGAAGGCCTGCTGCACGGTCGATGCCGGGGCGCTGGCCTGCACGTAGGCGCGCTGCGCTTCGGTCCTGACGTCATGAAAGCCTTGCTGGGCCAGCCATCCGGACACCGCGTTCGCGCTGGCCTCGCTGGCCGCGAACCGCGCGGTGTAGCTGTTCGGTGCCGCGTAACGGCGATAGCCAGCATTGCGCGGATCGCTGACCGAGTCCGCGAAGGCCGCCGCGCCGGTTTCGTTGCCCTTGAGCCACAGTTGCACGGTCAACTGCTGGTTCGCCGGCACGGCGCCGGTGGCCGGCCCGGCCGAGGTCACCGCGGTGGCGACCGAACCGGGCAGGCGCACCTCGCCGGGCGCGGCCTTGGCGACCCTGGCCCCGGCCACGGACAAGATCGCGAGCAGGCAGGCGGCGGCAATTCCCGTGAGACGCATTCGGATTCCCCGAGTTGTGATGATCATCGTGCCGGGGAGTGTAAGCAGAAAAACGCGGCGGCGCCGGTTCGAATGACCCGGCGCCGCCTCTTTCGGTTTACCCTCAGCGTTTCCGGAGGGCGTTGATGCGGAGACTATTAATGAAGGTCTGTCCGTTCGGGGTTCCGACGCCGGTCATGGTGTCGTAGCCCTTGGCCGTGACCTGGTTGGTGGCAGCCGGGTCCTGGTCATCGAAGGTCCACACCGAGGGCGGCGCGCCGATGCAGGCCAGGTCGGCGCAGTAGACGCCCTGGTCGGCGGCGGGCGAGGACGCGGTGATCGGCAGCGGGTCGTTGAGCGCCTTGCTGCCGGACAGCGAGTACAGCGCCGGGTTGAGGAACCCGAAGCTGCTCGACTGGCCCTGCTGGGCCGCGGCCACGATGCCCGCGACGAGCGGAGCGGCCAGGCTGGTGCCACCTTCCGGGAAGACCTGGTAGGTGTCCGGGCCGCCGTTCTGGCCGGGCTCGGTGATCGCCTCGCCGATGCCGGTGACCAGGTCGGCGAGCGCGCTCACGTCCGGCACCGCGCGCACCGCGCCGCCTCGGTTGCCCGCGGGCGGCGTGCTCATCGAGTTGGGCACGACGCCCTTCTGGTAACCGGGCTGGTTCCACAGCAGACTGGCGCCACCACCGGCCGCCGTGACCACACCGAAGTTGGTGTAGGTGCCGTCGCCGTTGTTGCCGAGCACGTCGTTGGACCAGCCGGTCTCGAACAGCCGCTTGTTGGCCTGGTCGAGGCCGAGGCTGGTGCCGCCGACCGCGGTCGCGTACGGGTCGGAGGACGGGACCAGGATGCCCGGGCCGTCACCGGAGGAGTAGTACATGCTCACGCCTTCGCCCGCCGCGCGCAGCAGGATCGAGTGCATGATGGTGACCAGCTGGGCCGGCAGGCTTTCCGCGCCGAGTTCCCAGGAGTTCGAGGTGGCCGAGGCGAGCGGGTGGTTGCCGTTGCCGTCGAGCACCGCGTTGTCCGCGTCGAACAGGCTCTGCGCGCCCTGGAACTGGGTGTCGCAGCTGTCCCCGCCGACGAGCAGCTGGTGCTGGTCGGGCGCCATCGCGTAGCTGGACTCGATGTCCAGCTGCTCCTCGATATCGAAGGCGTTGCCGCAGTCGTTGCCGGAGCCGATGGTCAGCTCGGAGTAGTTCGCGGAGCGCGGCGCGGGCAGGCCGCTGGCGGCCGCCCACTTGGTCAGTGTCTGGAACATCTTGTACGGGGTGCCGACCTCGATGTAGGCGACGGTCACGCCCTTGCCGGTGTTGGTGGCGTTCATGCCGTAGGCCGCGCGCAGCTGGCTGCCGTTGTAGCCGCAGATGTGAGTCGGGAAGCTGGTGATGCCGTTGATGGCGGGCAGCCCGGACTGGGTGTTCTGGCCGTAGAAGGTCGAGCAGTTGTCGGCCTCGGCCGCCGCCTGGGCCGCGGTGGGCCGGGTCGGCATGGCCAGTTCGTTCTTGGGCTGGGCGTTGTTCAGGCCGCTGATGCCGAGCACGTCACCCGCGATCGTGGCGGGCAGGGTGACGTCGCGGTCGTTCGAGGTGACCGGGGCGGCCTGGCCCGCCACCTTGTACTGCTTCAGCTGCACCTTGAACGCGTTCTGCACGGTGGACGCCGGCGCGGTCGCCCTGAGGTAGGCGCGCTGCGGATCAAGCTTGACGTTGGTGAAGCCCTGCTGGGTCAGCCAGTTCTGGACCGCGCTCGCGCTCGCGGCGCTGGCGCCGTACTTCGCGGTGTAGGCGCTCGGGCTGAGGTACTTGTGGAAGTTGGCGCTCTTGGGGTTGCTGACCGAGTCCGCGTACGCGGCCGCACCGGTCTGGTTTCCGTTGAGCCACAACTGAACCGTCATGCTCTGGCTGGCCGGGACGTCGGCAACCGCCGGTCCGGCCGAGGTCACCGCGGCGGCGACCGATCCGGGCAGCACCACGCCGGCCGGACTGGCCTGCGCGATGCCGGCACCCCCCGCGAACAGCGCCGCGAATAAGCAGGTCGCGGCGGCCGCCGATCTGCTTAACCTTGAATTGATCCGCATTCGGACTCTCCCGTCGGTTGAGTTCCCGTGCCGGGTATCGAAGGCCGGCACTCCATGCACGGCTCAGTCTGGTGTGATCCCGGTTGGCTGACTTCCGTCAAAAGTAGGTATCGCACCAGGTGTCTCTTCTGCGCCGATTCGGCGGTGAGAGGCATTTCGCACGCGTGCTGGTGCGGCCCTACCAGTCCGGCCCCGGCCTGTCATGGCTACGAAAGTCGGGTCTGGTTGACAGTGTGGCACCTGACTCTTGCACATACAGCAAACTCACAGAATAATAGTAAAGGTCATTTACGTAAGCGTCCGAATCCCTTTGGAGGAGTCACCAATGGCGGTGAATCGGCGAGATTTTCTCCGAGGAAGTGGCAGCCTCGTTGGCGCCGCGATTGCCGGAAGTGCGATAAGCCGCGCCACCCCGGAAACCGGTCCACGCGCAACTCCGGCAACGACCTGGTTACTGGCGAATGACGCGTTCACCAACCTGAACAACACCGCTCTGGCCGGTAGCCCCAAAGTGTGCAAAGCGGCCTTCAACAACGGGACGACCTGGTTCACCGTCCGTTATGCGGGCGGCGATTTCCACAACACGCCGGTGCCGACCGGCTATCGCGGTGTCGCGACGCTGAAGTTCGAGGCGTACCAGAACGGTTCGACCGGGTTCCTCGACGCGATCAAGGCCGGTTTGCCCAGCTGGGTGCAGGCCGTCCACTACGACCCGGAAGCATGGACGTTCACCCCGGAAATCGAGCAGGGCGCATTCCTGTACAACGCCAACATCGGCGTCAGTTATGCGCAGGAATTCTGCGCTACCGCGCACCAGCACGGCCTCCGCGTCGTCCTGACCCCGGGCAATGATCTGTGCAATCGCGATCCCAATCCGGCATATCCGGGCAGTGCACCACAATACCCGATGGACGCCAACGACGGCGGCCACGACTACAACGCGTTCATCCGGCACAATCTGGCGTCGGCAACGCAGTATCTGCAATCCGGCGATCTTTTCGAATACCAGTCACAGCAGCTCGAACTCGATCCAAGGACATATCACGCGGTCACCTTCGCCGTGTCGAAAGAAGCCGCGAAGGCGAATACCTCGGGCATTGCCTTCCTGGCCGGGCTCGGCCGGAGCATGCCGCCCTCGGACGGCGCGACCTGTGCCCAGCTGACCGCGGCCGCCAACAGCGTCGCCAACATCGCCAGCGGCTACTGGCTGAACGTCGGCTCCTTCACCGACCAGGTCCGTCCGATGATCTGCGCGCTCAAGAGCCTCGGCTTCTGAGCTCAGCGGGTGAACAGCGTGCTGAGCGCGGCCAACCGGCGGTCCGTGAGTGCACCGACTGCCACCTCGGGCCGAGGCCGGGTGCAGTCGGTGCAGTCCGGGCCGAGGTCGGGAATGTTCATCCAGAATCCCGCCGTGGTCGCGGCCACCGCGGTGATGTCGGAAACCAGCATGGCCTGGGTGACCGCCGAGCCTGGCGGATTGGTGGAAAGGCCGGCGAGGACGGTCACCCTCGGGTTGGCCGAACGGGCCTGTTGGGCGGCCTTGCCGACGAAGTCCCGATAGGTGGCCGGATCGCGTTCGAGGCTCTGCGCCTGGATGTCGAGCACATCGGCGTTGGCGGCGGCACTCGCGTCGATGTTCTGGCTGAGGAAACTCGCGGCCGGATCGGCCACTTTCGCACCGGCGTTCACGAGATCCATGGCCGGGGTGGCGATGAAGATCAGCCCGTGCTGGTGGGTGATCGCCGCCGCCTGCCGGTAGTAGCTCGCCGGGTCGCGCTGCTCGTCGGCCGGGGTCTGCGCCCAGTGCTCGGCGTCGTAGATGACCGCCCGGGTGCCACGCGGCAGCCGGCCACGGTTCAGGGCGTCGGCGAGCGTCGCGACGCTCTTGAACGACACCGTCGGCAGCACGGGAACTGCGGTGCTCGGCTGCTCCTTGTTCTTCAGGATCTCGTAGACGTGCGCGCCATCGAGGCGAGCGCGAGCCTTCCGGTTCGCGGTGACCGCATCCAGCGCCTGCTTGGTGAAGATCCAACTGGCCGCGCTGCTCGCCGCGGGCGCGGTCTGGCTACCCTTGGTAGCGCCGGACGAACAGCCGACCATGGCGACGGCGGCGATGGCGAGCAGGACGACCAGAAGCGTCTTCATCCGGCGATCACTCTCAACTCGAACTGACTGGACGCAGCAACGACATCCAGGTCGGGTACTTCCCGCGCAGCGCCAGCGGCGGTTTGACCGGGCGCATCCCGAAGGACAGCACGGCCTCGATCATGAAAAACCGCTTGAACAGGGAGAACGGGAACCAGGTGACCATCCATGGCACCAGATTGAGCCTGCGGTAGTAGGCCATCACGATCAACCGGGGAATGATGGCCGGAATCTGGGTCACCACCAGCAGGATCAGGAACCGCAGCACGCTGTGCTGAACGGCCGGATCGAGGATCGAGTATTCCAGGGTCAGCAGCATCATGGTGGTACCGAAGGGCTTCAGCAGACCCTTGCCCGCGCCCATCGGCATCTTGAACCAGTTCCTCGGGCTCGGCGCGCCGCAGGCGCCGAATGGCGTGAACGCCGCGAAGCTCATGATGCCTCCCTTGGACCAGCGGAAGCGCTGAACCCGCAGTTGCCGCAGCGAGGTCGGCACGTCCTCGTAGGAGATCACCCGGGGATCGACGGCGGCCCGGTAACCGAGCCTGGCCATCTCGCAGGTGAAGAACACGTCCTCGCCGAGGGTGCCGTCGATGAAGCCGCCGATCTCCAATGCGGGCAGCCTGCGGAACGCGCAGAACGTACCCGGAATACACGGCACCGCGTCCACTTCGGCCAGCATGACCCGGGCGAAGCCGAAGCTGAAGATCATCTCCAGCGCGCGCATCCGGTCGATCCAGGTGCCGTAGGGCTCCTTGGGCATGACGAACGCACCGACCAGGCCGACCTCGGGATGGGCCAGGAACTGGGCGATCGAATAGACGAACGCGTTCGGGTCCAGCGCGCAGTCGGCGTCGATGCGGTAGACGTAGTCGGCGGTGCACTGGGCGAGCGCCAGGTTCAGCGCGATCGCCTTGCCCGCGTGCCTGCCCTGGATCACCTCACCGACCGCGAAGCGGAACTCGGCCATGGTCGCCTCGGCCAGGTCGCGCGTGCCGTCGGTCGACCCGTCGTCGCACAGCACGACCCGGACGCTGCCGCCGTAACGGCCTGCCGCGCGGTCGATCGAGCGCAGCGTGCGTTCGATGACCACGGATTCGTTGAAGGCCGGGATGATCACCTCAAGCGGTGGCCGTGCGCTGCCGGGTTTCGGCGGTCGCGGTCCGCCGAGCCGGACCAGTCCGAGCAGGACGTAGAGCCAGTCCATGATGCCCGCGCGCAGAAATCGGATGATCAGGAAGCTGATCAGCAACTGACCGCCCGCCAACGGAACCAGCCCGGCCACGAGGATGCCGGTCAGGCAGATCGCGCCGGCCAGGCACAGGATCGTGATCACGTGCGCCTGCCAGCGCCCGCGTCCCAGCGACGGCACCTGGGTGACCCTCGGGTACTGGAAGCTGGTGAACGCGAAGCGGAACACCACCAGGTAGGCCAGTGATTCCTGGAGCAGCACGTCGATCAGCGGAAGCGGGCCGAACGACGCGTGCAGCGAGATCGCGATGACCGCGAGGAAGCAGGTCGAGATCACCGAGACCGCCAGGAACAACAGGCCGTGCGCCGCGATCATCAGGCGCCTGCCGAGGGTTCCCGGCAGCACGATGGCCATGATCACCATGAAGCTGACCATGGTCGCGGGCACCAGGGGCACCAGCTTCGACGCGTAGTAGGTGGCCAGCGCCGGGTCCGCGACCAGCGTCGTGAGCACCTTCGCGACCAGTGCCCGGTAGGTCTTGGCCAGTGGCGCGCCCTTGAGCAGCGCGACGTAGGTGTTGACCACCGTGACCAGCAGGAAGAAGCAGGTCACCCGGGGCACGGACGGCCTGCGGAACGGCGGCAGCCGCACGATGCTGCCCGCCCCCTGGTCGGAGTCGTCGAACCGGCGCCCCAGCGGCGAGAGGATCAGGTAGGCGAGCACCGCGGCGTCGAGGACCAGCAACAACAGCCCGGACAACTGAAACATCGCGTGGGTGTCCCCTTCGGTGCCGGTCAGTTCAGCGTGACGGTCGCGGTCATGCCCGCGTACAACCCGCTCGGCTGGTTGTTCAGGGTGATGACCACGTCGTAGTAGGTGGCGCCCGGCACGCGGGCCGGGTCGAGCAGCACCTGGCTGACGGTGCCCGGCACGCTCTGGTTGAGCGCGGTGATGCTCAGCGTCGCCGCCTGGCCGACGTGGGTGGCGCCCATGTTCTGTTCCGGCAGTTGCGCGGTGACCGCCATCGGACCCGAGTAGAGGGTGATCACCGGCGCGTAGGCCGGGCTCTGGGTCGAACCGCTGCCGTCCGGGGCGGGCTGGACGAACAGCTGGAAACCGGAACTCTGCTGGGAGTTGAGCGTGCCGGCTTCGGCGGCCGGGCCGCTGTAACCGTGCACGCCGCTGGCTCCGACGACATCGCCTGCCGCGCCCGCGGTGTCCGCGACGACACCGTCGCACGGAGCGATGATCGAATCCTGGTTGACCTGTTGCTGGTCGGTGATCACCCGCGCCTGGGCGGCGGCCAGATCGGACTGGAGCTGGGCGACGGTGCCCGGCGGGATCGGGACCGGCGGGGTGCCGACCTGGTTCTGCGCGGCGCGCAGCATGGCCTGGCTGGTGGTGAGCTGTCCCGCGTCGCGCTGCTGCTCGGCCCTGGACTGCGACTGGATGGAGGTCAGCTGGGACTGGGCGGACGCCAAGTCGGCCTGGTCCTTGGTGACCTGTGATTGCAGGGCGGCGCAGGCCGCCGCGTTGGTGTTGTCCGGCGGCGGGCTGCCCGAGGTCGGCGCCGCGGAGTTCGTGGCAGGCGCGGTGCAGGAGGTGTTGTAGCGCGCGGTGTCCGCGGCCAGCACGCTCTGCTTGCCGGTGACCACAGTGCCCTGCGCCGCAACGGAATTCTGGGCGTTGTTCTGGGCCAGGGTCAGCGCGGCCTGGGCGTTGGCCACCGCCTGCTGGGCCTTGGCCAGCTCGGTCTGGTTCCTGCTCTGCTGCTCAGTGTTCGACGGCGGGGTCTGGTCGGCGGCCAGCTCGGCGTTGTCCGCGCTGACCTCGGCCTGCGCGGCGGTCAGGTTGGCCTGGTCGATCGTGCTGTCCTGGGTGGCCAGCACCTGGCCCGCCTTGACTTGCTGGCCTGCCTTGACGTTCGTCGCCTTGATGACGCCGTCGCGGACGAAGTTGAGGTAGTAGGTGTGCGCCGGGGTCACCTGACCGCTGAAGCTCGACGGCTGGGCCGCCACCGCCCGGTAGGTCAGCACGCTGAGCCCGGCGGCGGCCACGGCGACGAGCAGCGCCACCAGCAGTCGTCTGGGCCGCAGCGGCGCTTTGGCCGGTGTCATCTCCCCGACCCCGGCCTGGCCGGTGGTGAACGCCGCGTTCATGCCACGCACGCGGTCCTGAGTTGCCATGATGCGTCCCTTTGGGATTGTCAGGGGACGAGCCGTCCCAACGAGTCACGGCGGGAATGCCGCGGCCGGCTGCGCGGGCGCCAGCCGCGGCATCCATTCACCGCTGGAGTGCCTGCCTTGGCCGTTACCGCGTCACGGGGTGTTCGCCGACCAGGTCGGGCGAGGTGGCCATGCCGGCACGCCACACGGAGCGTGCGATGATCTTGGTCGGGTCGACCCGGTCGCGGTAGCGCTGGGCGATGTCCGTGCACTCGGCGAGCAGGCCCTCGGACAGCGTGGTCGGCCGCAGGCCCAGCGCCAGGAAGTTGTCGTTGCGCACGTTGAGTTCGTTCTCGTCCGCCTCCTGCCTCGGGTTGGGCAGGTTGGCGACTTCGACGCCGGTCAGTTCGCCGACCATCTTGGCCAGGTCGCGGACCCGGTGCGTCTCGGTGATCTGGTTGAACACCATGGGCTTCGGCCCGGCAGGCGGGTTCCGCAGCGCGATCTCGATGCACCGCACGGTGTCGGTGATGTGGATGAACGCCCTGGTCTGGCCGCCGCTGCCGTGCACGGTCAGCGGGTGGCCGATGGCGGCCTGCATGAGGAAGCGGTTGAGCACGGTGCCGTAGTCGCCGTCGTAGTCGAACCGGTTGATCAGCCGCTCGTCGCGCGAGGTCTGCGGGGTCTGAGTTCCCCAGACGATGCCCTGATGCAGGTCGGTGACGCGCAGCTGGTCGTTGCGGGCGTAGAAGGCGAACATCAGCTGGTCGAGCGTTTTGGTCAGGTGGTAGACCGAGCCCGGGTTGGCCGGGTGCAGGATCTCCCGTTCGACGTCACCGTCCGGGGTGGGCACCTTGACGGTCAGGTAGCCCTCGGGGATCGGCGCGGAACCGGACCAGCCATAGCCGTAGACGCCCATGGTGCCCAGGTGCACCAGCGCGGTGTCCAGACCGGTTTCCACCAGCGCGGCGAGCACGTTGTGCGTTGCCCGGACATTGTTGTCCACCGTGTACCGCTTGGCCGTGGTGGAGCGCATCGAGTACGGCGCGGCCCGCTGCTCGGCGAAGTGCACGATCGCGTCCGGCCGCTGTTCGCGCAGCAGCGCGACGAGCCGTTCGTACTCGGTGGCCAGATCCAGGTTGACGAACCCGAGTCGCTGACCGGAAACCTGTTGCCACACCTTGATTCGCTCACCGATCGGTCGGATCGGAGTCAGCGATTCGACCTCAAGGTCGAGGTCGATCATCCGGCGGCTCAGGTTGTCCACGATCGTGACCTCGTTGCCGCGATCGGACAGATGTAAGGAGGTGGGCCAGCCACAGAAACCGTCGCCGCCCAGCACGAGAATACGCATGATGTTGGTTCCCGTTCTTCTTCGATGACCTGTCGTGCGATGACCGAAGGAACACCCGCCCGCACGTTCCTGAGACGTGCAGGTTGGCAGCGGGTTCGTTAGGAAACCTTCTTTATGTTCGCCAGAACGTAGCGCTGCCCTCGCACAGTGTCAATCGTGTCGGTGGCAGATGGATCAACGTTTGACAGTTGAGGGTTTTGTTCATACTGGTCAGCTGCGGTGTGGCGCGGTGACTTGGTCACATACCGGGCAGCTCACGCGAGGTCGGCCCCGCAATCGATGGCGCGGCCGCCGCCCGGTCAGCCGAACGGCCGAGCACCTTGACACCCACGTCAGGGACGAGTAGCAATTGTCCTGGGCTTGTTAGGAAAGGTTCTTAACGATTGCGGACCGGACTCTTCCCGCGATCGCACCACCAACGCAGTGTTTGCGCAGGTAAGCGCAGCGATCCTGAACGCCAGCCGCGAACCTCGCACCAATCCCTTGACCCACCTCGCGACCGGTCTCCCGCGCGAGGCGGATCAGCGAATCATCCTGCCGGCGTGAGGAGCTGATGACATGCGGACCAAGCCGAGCGTGCTGCAAACGATCGCCGAACACGCCGCCGACGAGTTCGCCGACGCGGACGCGCTCACCATCCTGACCTGGACGACCGCGCTGTTCACCGACCGGTGGGTGGTGGCGTCGAACCTGCAGGACGCGGTGCTGATCGACCTCGCCGCCTCGGTGCAGCCCAATGTGAGCGTGGTGTTCCTCGACACCGGTTATCACTTCGCCGAAACCATCGGCACCCGCGATGCCGTTGCGGCGGCCTATCCGGACGTGCGCATTCTCAACGCCACCCCGGATATGACCGTCGCCGAACAGGAGAGCGCCTACGGGTTGCTCCATGTCAGTGACCCTGATCGTTGCTGCCGGTTGCGGAAGGTGCTGCCGCTACAGCGCGTTCTGGCCGACTACTACGTCTGGGTCACCGGTGTACGGAGGGCGGACAGCCCGGGGCGGGCCAACATGCCCAAGATCAGCTGGGATCGGAGACACGGGTTGATCAAGATCAATCCGATCGCCGACTGGTCCGACGAGCAGTTCGACGAATACATCGCCGAGCACGGAATTCTGGTGAACCCGCTGGTCTCGGCCGGTTATCCGTCGATTGGCTGTGCACCGTGCACAGCCAAACCGTTGCCCGGTGCGGACAACCGGTCCGGACGCTGGTCCGGGCAGGCCAAGACCGAATGCGGTTTACACGGCTGAAAGAAGGCGGCCCAGTGACGATTACGCGAGATACGGGCACCGACCAACTGGCTGCCCTCGAATCAGAAGCAGTGCACATTTTCCGCGAGGTGGCCGGCGAGTTCGACCGTCCGGTCATCCTGTTCTCCGGCGGCAAGGACTCGACCCTGCTGCTGCACCTGGCCATCAAGGCGTTCTGGCCCGCGCCGGTACCGTTCCCGCTGTTGCACGTGGACACCGGGCACAACTTCGCCGATGTGCTCGAATTCCGCGACCGCGTGGTGCGGCGGCACGGCCTGCGGCTGATCGTGGCCAAGGTCCAGGACTGGATCGACGACGGCAGGCTGCGCGAACGCCCGGACGGCACCCGCAACCCGCTGCAGACCGTCCCGCTGCTGGACACCATCAACGAACACGGCTTCGACGCGGTGTTCGGCGGCGGCAGGCGCGACGAGGAGCGGGCCCGCGCCAAGGAGCGGATCTTCAGCCTCCGCAACGCGTTCGGCCAATGGGATCCGCGCCGCCAGCGCCCGGAACTGTGGAACCTGTACAACGGACGGCACAAGGCGGGCGAGCACGTGCGCGTGTTCCCGCTGTCCAACTGGACCGAACTGGACGTGTGGCGCTACATCGAACGCGAGCACGTCGACCTGCCCGCGTTGTACTTCGCCCACCGCCGTCCGGTCTACGAGCGCGGCGGCATGCTGCTCACCGCGGGTCCGTGGGGCGGACCGCGCACGGGGGAAGCGGTCGAGGAGAAGACCGTGCGCTACCGCACGGTCGGCGACGGTTCGTGCACCGGCGCGGTCGAGTCGGCCGCCGCAACGGTCGCCGAGATCATCGCGGAAGTCGCGGCCAGCCGCCTCACCGAACGGGGCGCGACCCGAGCCGACGACCGGATTTCCGAGGCAGCCATGGAAGATCGCAAACGGGAGGGCTACTTCTGATGGATGATCTGCTTCGGCTCGCCACCGCGGGCAGCGTCGACGATGGAAAGTCCACTTTGGTCGGACGCCTGCTCTACGACACCAAGTCCGTCCTGGCCGACCAGCTCGACGCGATCCACCGGGCCAGCATCGACCGCGGCCTGGCCACCCCCGACCTGTCCCTGCTGGTCGACGGACTGCGGTCCGAACGCGAACAGGGCATCACCATCGACGTCGCCTACCGCTACTTCGCCACCCCGACGCGCTCGTTCATCCTGGCTGACACACCGGGCCACGTGCAGTACACCCGCAACACGGTCACCGGGGCGTCGACCGCCAACGCGGCCGTCCTGCTGATCGATGCCCGGCATGGCGTGCTGGAGCAGACCCGGCGGCACGCGGCCGTGCTGGCGTTGCTCGGCGTGCCGCAGCTGGTGCTGGCGGTGAACAAGATCGACCTGGTCGGCTACGACGAGACCTGTTTCGCCACCATCGCCAAGGAATTCCTCGCGCACGCCACCGCTTTGGGTTACCGCGACGCGGACGTGATCGCGATCCCAGTGTCCGCGCTGCTCGGCGACAACGTGGTGCAACCGTCGCCGAACCTGCCGTGGTGGAGCGGCCCGACCCTGTTGCACCACCTGGAAACCCTCCCGGTGACCAGCGAGTCGCCGGACGCGCCGCTGCGCTTCCCGGTCCAGGTCGTGATCCGGCCCGGCACCGAGGAGCACCGCGACTATCGCGGCTATGCCGGGCAGATCGCGGCCGGTACCGCCCGGCCCGGTGACGAGGTGGTGATCCTGCCGGTCGGCAAGCGCACCACGATCGCGAGCATCGACACCATGGACGGCCCGCTGGCCTCAGCCGGCCCGGGCAGCTCGGTCACCTTGCGGCTCTCCGACGACATCGACATCTGCCGGGGCGATCTGATCGCGGCCGCAGGCGACGTCCCGGAACTCGCCACCGAACTGGACGCGACCCTGTGCTGGCTCACCGAGGCGCCGCTGCGCTCGGGCCTGCGCGTGCTGGTCAAGCACGGCACGCGCACCACGCCTGCGCGGATCGCCGGGCTGCGCAGCCGGTTCGACGAGCAGACCCTGACCAGCCTCGCCGCGCCGGAGTTCCTGCGCCTCAACGAGATCGGCCAAGTTCGACTGGTAACCGCGCAACCGCTGCCGGTCGACGACTACACCACCAGCAGGCGCACCGGCTGCTTCCTGGTGATCGACCCGCAGGACGGCACCACGCTCGCCGCCGGCCTGATCGGCCAACCCGCCTGGGGCCAGGTGGCCCTCGCATGACCACCACGCTGCCCGCCCCCAGCTCAACAAGACCCGTGGTGGCGATGTCCGGGGTCGGCAAGACCTTCGGGCGCGGAGCAGCCGGCGTCACCGCGCTGACCGGGGTCGACCTGCGGGTCGACCCCGGTGAGTTCGTGTGCCTGCTCGGCGCGTCCGGCTGCGGCAAATCCACCCTGCTCAACCTGATCGCCGGGCTCGACGCGCCCAGCACCGGCACGATCGACCTGCACGCGGCCCGGCCCGCGGTGATGTTCCAGGAGGCCGCGCTGATGCCGTGGCTGACCGCGGCGGGCAACGTCGAGCTGGCCCTGCGACTGGCCGGGATGCGCAGGGCCGCGCGCCGCGAGCGGACCGCGGAGTTGCTGGAACTGGTGCGGCTGGGCGGTCTTGGCCGCAAACGGCCGCACGAACTGTCCGGCGGCATGCGCCAGCGCGTCGCCCTGGCTCGCGCGCTCGCCGGGATCAACGCCTCCGGCAGGCCGGGCCTGGTGCTGATGGACGAGCCGTTCTCCGCTCTCGACGCGATCACCCGCGATGTCCTGCAAGCCGAACTGCTGCGGATCTGGTCGGCGACCGGCGCGGCCGTCCTGTTCGTCACGCATGACGTGCGCGAGGCGGTCCGGCTCGGTCAACGGGTCGTGCTGCTCTCCTCGCGGCCGGGCCGGGTGGTGCGGGAATGGCGGCCCGACCAGCACTCCGAGGCCGAGGCGATCGCCGAGATCAACGAACGGCTGCGGGAGGTGATCTCCCGCCATGCCCGGCACTGACCTCGCCGAGGACATTGTCGGTGGCCTTGACGCGCTCGACGCGCCCGGCACCAGACGGACCGGCCGCTGGCGCACCGTGCTGAGGTCCGTGCTGCCGCCGATCGTCGCGGCCATCGCGTTCGTGGCGATCTGGCAGGCGTTGTGGGCCTCCGCGATCTGGCCCGAATACCAGCTGCCCGCGCCAGCCGCGGTCGGCCGGGAACTGCTCGACCAGGCGCGCAGCGCGCACGCGTTGGCGATCATCTGGGTCTCGGTGCACCGCGCCGCGCTCGGCTTCGTACTGGGCGTCGCCATCGCCACCCCGCTCGGCCTGGTGCTGGCCAAGGTGCCGCTGCTGCGCTCGGCGTTCGCGCCGCTGCTGTCCGGGTTGCAGAGCCTGCCCTCGGTCGCCTGGGTGCCCGCCGCGATCCTCTGGTTCGGCATCCAGCCCACCGCCATCTACTTCGTGGTGCTGCTGGGTTCGGTGCCCTCGATCGCCAACGGCATGCTGGCCGGGGTCGATCAGATCCCGCCGATCCTGCTGCGGGTCGGCACCGTGCTCGGCGCGGGCCGCTTCGCCAGCGCCCGGCACATCCTGCTGCCCGCCGCGCTGCCCGGTTACCTGGCCGGACTCAAACAGGGCTGGGCGTTCTCCTGGCGCTCACTGATGGCCGCCGAGCTGATCGCGAACTCGCCGCAACTGGGCACCGGCCTTGGCCAGTACCTGCAGAACGGTCAGTCGCTGAGCGACATGCCGACCGTGATCGCGGCGATCGTGCTGATCCTGCTGGTCGGGATCGGCGTCGAACTGCTGGTCTTCCGGCCGCTGGAGCGGTCGGTGCTGCGATCGAGAGGTTACTGATGCTCTGCGGCCTGGCATCTCGCGGAGGACATGTACCAGGCATGGATCCGGCTTTCACGGTGGCGAAGTAACGCGCTGATCCCGAGGCGGCCGGCCGGTTGGCGCTGACCGGCCGGCCTGCCCCGGGAAGTGAGTTGCGAGTTTTCCTTCCGGACCTCCTTCTCGATCCATGCATCCCCAATACCCGGGCTCAGCACTGACTCCGGCAAACATCCGATGTCCGGCCGAGCTGGAATGTGGACTTGCACCGCAGCGGCCTCCTCATCGTCGTTGTCCTCAGCAGCTGAACCCTTACAAACGTTTACATATGAGGTACACCACTCCCCGGCTTCGGTCAATATTCATCCCATGACTTCATCGATCCTGCGCGCTCTTGTCGTTTTCACAGTCGCGAGCGGGGCAGTGACTGCCATCCGTGATCTAGAATCGGTTCAGTTCCAGCGGGTGATCGAGTGGGAGGCGCCGTGCCGGTCACGATTCGCGACGTGGCACGGGAGGCCAAGGTCTCGGTTGCCACGGTTTCCCGGGCGCTGAGTTCGCCGCACCAGGTCAACCAGGCCACCCGCGAACGCGTGCTCGCCATCGCCGACCAGTTCGGCTATCGCCCCAGTCCGGCCGCGCGCAGCCTGATCACCGGCAAGACCGGCAACATCGGCCTGGTCGTGCCCGATCTGGCCAACCCGTTCTTCACCGGCGTGCTCAAGAACGTCCAGTCCCGGGCGCACCAGTCCGGCTACGGCGTGTTCATCGGCGACAGCGACGAAGACCCGGCCGTGGAAGAGGAACTGGTCCGGTCGATGGCCAAGCAGGTCGACGGCGTGCTGCTCTGCTCGCCCGGGATCAAGGACTCCCAGATCACCGCGCTGGCCGCGAACACCCCCCTGGTGCTGCTGAACCGGCGGGTGCGCGGCATCTCCGCCGCGCTGATGGACAGCGCGGGCGGCATGCGGCAGTCCATCGAGCACCTGGCCGCGCTGGGCCACAAGCGCATCGCGTTCCTGTCCGGCCCGCGCAACTCCTGGTCCAACAAGCACCGGCTACGCGGCCTGCGCGCCGCGCTCGAACACACCAAGATCGAGGTGCTCACCCTCGGCCCGTTCCCGCCGCGCTACTCCGGCGGCGTGCAGGCGGCCGACCTCGCGCTCGCCGAGAACGTCACCGCGATCATCGCCTACAACGACATCATGGCGCTCGGCGCGCTGGCCAGGATGCACGAGCGCGACATCGACGTGCCCGGCGAGCTGAGCCTGACCAGCTTCGACGACCTCGTCTACGCGGCGGTGTCCGCGCCGACGCTGACCACGGTGGCCATGCCGGTGGACGCGGCCGGACGGCTCGCCGTCGAGCTGCTGATCTCCCGCCTCGCCGATCCCGCGGCACCGGTCGTGCACCAGGAACTGCCGACCCAACTGATCGTGCGCGGCACGACCGGCCCACCACCTGCCTGAACGTCGGCGTGCGGTTCCGTTTCACCCCGACAAACGCTGTCAAGACCCGTTGATGTCCGTCACTACCAGTAGAGTCAGGCTGTGACAGATCCACTGGATCCGGACACGGTCGGCACCATCGCTCAAGCCGTGTCCTCGGTGGCGGACAGCCTTAACCGGATCGACGCTCGCGCCAACGAACGTCTAGATAGAGTCGACGAGACGCTGGCCGCGCACGACCGCCGGTTCGACTCGGTCGACCGCCGATTCGACTCGGTCGATCGCCGATTCGACTCGGTTGACGGCCGATTCGACTCGCTCGACGCCAAGCAGGTCGAACTGGAGGGACGGTTCGACTCGACCGATGCGCAGCTGCGCTCGCTCACGATGATGGTCGGCGAAGCCCTCCGTCAACGTTCCCAGGACGTCGCAGGCGATGACGCAGAGGAACCCGAGAGCCGGTAGCGCGCGACGGCATACCTTCGCAATAGTGACACTTGGCACATAACACCCTCGCTGGAGCGGACCAGTTGCCGGGGTGGACAATGTGGTTGTGCAGTTCCGCACCGCGTTCGAGTACCCGGTTCGGCGAGCCACCCTGCCCGCCACCACCGGACCGGCCGGCACCTTTCGGCCACTCTCCGCGAGAACGCGTTCAACCGGCCGCTTCGGCGGTTAACCACGGCTTCGCCAGAGCCCTCGGCGCAACACGCGCCGGGGGCTTGCGGCGTTGGCCGGATCAGCTCAACCAACTGAAGAATCAGGGATTACACAGAAAATGAGCGGACACTTGGACCAGGCAGCCGCGGTACTGAATTCGGCAGCGCAACAGGTCCCGGTCGAAACCCTGCTTAGCGCCGAGAATCAACTCGGCACCGTCACCTCCTACATCCAGACCGCGGGTGGCCAAGTCGCGGAGAACCTCAGCCGCAAGGCCCTGGCCATGCAACAGGAGGCACACGAGTTCGCGGGCAGGCTCGTCGCGCTACGTGGCGATCTTGAAGATGCCGCCCGGCAAGTCCTGGCCAGCGGTTCCTAAGAGTAGTTACGGCGCGGCCGGTAAGGGGCGTCACCGGCCGCGCTACATAGCGCCCATGGCAGAATTCGCCCAGCTGGCGTTTCTTAGGTAGTCATTAGTGGCGAACGATGGACAAAACGTCGCCTTTGGCCTCTCTGCTACCTTTGCGCGTTATGGGGGTGACCCTCGAGACCCAGCCGATCCTTGATCGGCCCACCACGCCAGCCGATCCCGGTGCTGAACCCGGGCGGCGTCCTCGGCGTTGGCCGGGCGTGCTCGCCGTTGTCGGCGGGACCGCCCTGATCGGCGCGCATGCCAGCATATACGGCCAGTGGATGGTTGACGACGCGAGCATCACCTTCGGCTACGCGCGCAGCTTCGCCGAAGGCTACGGACCGGTGCTGCAGCCGGGCGCGCCCGCGGTGGAGGGCTACTCCAACACCACCTGGATGCTGCTGCTCGCGTTCGGCAAACTGATCGGTCTTTTCGATCATGGCGCCATTTTCGGCATCCCCGACTACGTGCTGTTCCCGAAGGCGCTTGGCCTGCTGTGCTGCGCGGGCATCCTGTTCGCGTTCCACTGCGCGGCGAAGGTGCTGTTCCCGCGCCGCGCCTGGATCGTGACGCTGGTCAGCGGCGCCCTGCTGGCCGCGAACCCCTCCTTCGTCATCTGGTCCTTCTCCGGCCTGGAGAACCCGCTCTACGCGCTGCTGGTGGTCACCAGCGCGGTGCTGATGCTGCGCGCGGTGATCGACCACCGGTTGCTGACCACCAAGGTCGCCGTGCTCACCGGCCTGCTGGCCTTCGCGGCCGCGCTGACCAGGCCGGACGGCATGATCTACGCGAGCGCCTACCCGCTGCTCGCGGTGATCTTCCTGCACCGTTACGCCTGGAAGCCGACGATCCTGGCCGCGCTGAAGTCGCTGCTGGCCTTCGGCGTCCCGTATGGACTGTTCCTGCTCTGGCGGCACCACGAGTTCGGCCTGTGGGTCACGAACACGACGGTGGCCAAGGCCCAGTCCACCCCGACCCTGCTCACCCTGGCCCGCGGCTCGGACCTGATCGGTTATCTCGGCTGGGCCGCGGTGCTGGTCGCCACCGGCTGTGTCGGCATCGTGCTCAGCCAGCGGTCGCGGGTGCGCAGCGCGGTCGTCGCGCTGGTGCTGCCGCTGATCCTGGCGATCGTGGCCTACTGCGTGCTGGCCTCGGACTGGATGGGCGAATTCCGCTTCGCGACCCCGGTCTGGGCGCTCGGCACCCTGGCCACCACGATCGCGGTCGCGCACGTCTTCTCGACGGCGCGCTTCCGGGGCCGGATCGCGCTCGCCGTCGCCGCCGCGTTCGCGCTGGCGGTTTCCGGTGACGTCGCCGTGCACAACGCCAAGCAGTTCGTCGCGGTGCCGACGCTGCCGATGTGCACGGTGGCCGACCGCTACGAGATGATGAACGGCTACGCCGACATCCTGGGTATCACCAAGGGCAGCGAACTCGTCCCGGACATCGGCGGCACCAGCCTGACCGCCAAGCTGCAGATCGTCGACCTGGCCGGGCTGGCCAACGCGCCGCTGGCCAAGCTGCACGCCGTGCACAACATGGCCGGGGTGCGCGACTACGTGTTCGACGTGGCCAAGCCGACCTTCATGAACTTCCACGCCCCGTGGAGCGTGTCCACCAAGCTCTACCTCGACCCGAGGATCACCCGGGACTACTACCAGATCTTCAGCACCCCCAACCCGGTCGACGACTCGGACTGGGTGCGCAAGAACGCGGTGCACTCGCCGGCCCAACTGGCGCAGCTGCGCGCCTACGCGGCCAAGACCTACAACCACCACTGGGACTACGGCCCGGACTACGTCAAGGGCAGCTGCGGCGCGACGCTGCGCCCCGGCCAGCTGCCGCCGCCGGACTATCCCAAACTGGTCAACTGAACGAAAAGGTGCCCGTCCGAGTTCGGACGGGCACCTTTTTCGTGACTAGAAGCTCACTGTTCGCGCATCGCGCGGATCGACTCCTTCAGCGAACCCATGGTGGCCAGCACCGCGCTCGGCTCGTAGCCGCAGTGCGCCATGCAGTTGTTGCACCGGGGGTCCTTGCCGCGCCCGTAGGCGTCCCAGTCGGTCGTCTCGATGAGTTCCTTGTACGTCTTCACGTACCCGTCGTTCATCAGGTAGCAGGGCTTCTGCCAACCCAGCAGCGAGTAGGACGGGATGCCCCACGCGGTGCACTGGAAGTCGGCCTTGCCCTCAAGGAAGTCCAGGAACAGCGGCGAGTGCGAGAGCCGCCACTTCTTGCGGCGGCCGTCCGCGAACGCCTTGCGGAACAGCTCGCGGGTCTCCTGTACGCCGAGGAAGTGGTCCTGGTCGGGCGCCTTCTCGTAGGCGTAGGCCGGGGAGATCATCATCTCGTCGACCTGGACCTCGTCGTTGAGGAAGTTCAGCACGTCGATGATGGTCTGCGGGGTGTCGGTGTTGAAGAAGGTCGAGTTCGTGGTGACCCGGAAACCCTTCTCCTTCAGGAACTTGATCGCCTCGATCGCCTCGTCGAAGACGCCTTCCTTGTCCACCGACTCGTCGTGGCGCTCCTTGAGCCCGTCGATGTGCACGGCGAACTGGAAGTAGCGCGACGGCTTGAAGTTGAACTTGTCGAACCGCTTGCGCAGCAGGACCGCGTTGGTGCAGAGGATCACGAACCGCTTGCGCTTGACCAGTTCGTTGACCATCTCGTCGATCTGCGGGTGCATCAGCGGCTCGCCGCCCGCGATCGACACGGCGGGCGCGCCGCTTTCCATCACCGCACCGACGGCCTGCTCGACCGGCATCCGCTGCTTGAGAATGTGGTGCGGTTGCTGGATCTTGCCGCAGCCCTGACACGCGAGGTTGCACGCGAACAACGGCTCAAGCTCGACGACAAGGGGGAACTTGTCGCGACGCAGGATCTTGTTCTTCGCTACGTACGCACCGATCCTGATGGCTTGCCGCATGGGCACCGGCATTGTTACCGAACCTCCTTGGGAAGCGTGAAGCGGACGGTCTCCGTGGTGACCGTTCGCTCGGTGACCTCGAGTCGGCCCAGCCCACTCAGGGCGGTGACCAACTCATCGACGAGTTTGTGTGGCGCGGAAGCGCCCGCGGACAGGCCGATGGTCGTGGCATCGCGCAGCCAACCGAGGTCGACGTGCTCGACACCGTCGACGAGGTACGCCGGCACGCCTTCGCGTTCGGCGACCTCGACGAGTCGCCGCGAGTTCGACGAGTTCGCCGATCCCACGACGAGAACGAGGTCGGAGTCACCGGCGACGCCCCGCACCGCGAGCTGGCGGTTGGTGGTGGCGTAGCAGATGTCGTCCGAGTTCGGACCGTTCAGGTCCGGGAACCTGGTGCGCAGCGCACCGAGTACCCCTTCGGCCTCGTCCGCGGCAAGCGTGGTCTGCATGAGGTAGCTGACCTTACGCGGATCCGGCACGGTGATGGTATCCACATCGGACGGTTCTTCGACCAGGATGGTGCTGGCCGGTTCCTCGCCCAGCGTGCCTTCGGTCTCCTCGTGACCGGCGTGCCCGATGAACAGCACGGTGTTGCCCTGCCGGGCGAAGCGTTTGGCCTCGGAGTGCACCTTGGCCACCAGCGGGCAGGTCGCGTCGATCACGTCGAGTCGCTTCTCGGTCGCTTCCTCACGCACGCTCGGCGCGACACCGTGCGCGGAGAACACCACCGTGGCGCCGTCGGGCACCTCGTTGAGTTCTTCGACGAACACCGCGCCGCGCTCTTCGAGCTCCTCAACGACCTTCTTGTTGTGCACGATCTGCTTGCGCACGTAGACCGGTCCGTCCCGGTCGAGGAGCAGCTTGTCCACGATGTCGATGGCGCGTTCCACGCCCGCACAGAACGAACGCGGCCCGGCCAGCAGGATCGTCCGGTCCCGCACCGCCGACGCCCATGCCCGCAGCACCGGCCCGATCCGGCCGAGCACGCCATAAGCACCGATCCCAGCACCGATCGTGGCGGGGCTGAGCAACGGCCTGCTCGGTGTGTCCACAATGATCCGGACCACCGCGAGCGGGCCATCCCCGGCCGCCTCGGCCAGAAACGCCGACTCCATATCCACCGCGAGCGACCCATCACGGGCCAGTTCCGCCCGCTCCGCACCGTGCACGATGTGGTCGCCGGAATAGATAGGTCCGGTATGGACGGTGAGCCCGGCGGCCCGCAACGCGGCGGCCAGCAACGGCGCGCTCGGGCAGGCCCGGACCGTCTCGGCCGTGCGCACCTCGGTGGCCACCACGACGTCACCGGGAGCGAGGTCATCGGTGAGCGCGCCACCGAAACCGGCGACCGCGAAAGCCTTGGGCTGCCTGGCTTTGATGATGGGAACGGCCCGTTTGGAGCGGGCCGGGCCCATGCCGGTGCGCAGCACCGCGTCGCGCGGAAGGCCTCGGCGCAGCGCCTTGGCCTCCAGCCGCAACGCGGCCGCCACAAGCAGTTCCGCCATCAGACTGTCTCCCCCATAGCTGCCTCGGTGGCCGAGAGGAACCGGCCGAGCGCGGAGAGCGGGAACACCATCCGGTACAGGTGGTAGTTGAGGTAGAAGTCGCCGGGAAAACCGGTGCCGGTGAAGTAGTCCTCGTCCCAGCCGCCGTCCGAGCGCTGCGTGTCGCCGAGGTAGTCGACGCCACGCCGCACGGCCTCGCCGCGTTCCCCGGCCGCCAGCAGCGCCATCAGCGCCCACGCGGTCTGCGATGGCGTCGAGTGGCCCTTGCCCGCCCAGGACTTGTCGTCGTAGGAGCGCAGGTCCTCGCCCCAGCCGCCGTCCGGGTTCTGGTGGCGTTCCAGCCAGTTCACCGCGCGCCGGATCACCGGGTCCTCGGCGGAAATCCCGGCCTTCACCAGCGCTGGCAGCACCGCTCCGCAGCCGTAGACATAGTTGGCGCCCCAGCGGCCGAACCAGGAACCGTCGTCCTCCTGGCTGCGCAGCAACCACCGCACGCCGCGCTGGGTCACCTCGGCGTCGGCCATGCCCTCCTCGGCCAGCATCTCGACCACGTGCGCGGTCACGTCGGCCGAGGGCGGGTCGATCACCGCGCCGAAGTCGCAGAAGGGCAGCTTGGTGGTCAGCGTCTGGGTGTTGTCGGCGTCGAACGCGCCCCAGCCGCCGTCCTTGCACTGCATGGCGATCAGCCAGTCGACCGCCCGCTCGATCGCGGATTTCGCCGCCACCGAGTCGGAGTTGCCGGAGCGGCGCAGCGCCAGCACGACCTCGGCGGTGTCGTCGGTGTCCGGGTAGTTGTCGTTCTGGAACTCGAACGCCCAGCCGCCCGGGATCACGCCCGGCCGCTTGACCGCCCAGTCGCTGGCGACCCGGATCTCCTCGCCGACGATCCAGTCCGCCGCCTTCACCAGCGCGGGGTGGTTCGGGTCGACGCCGGCGTCGAGCAGGCCGGTCATGGCGAGGCAGGTGTCCCACACCGGCGACTGACAGGCTTCCATCCACCGGATGGTGCCATTGGGCGTCTGTTCCCACACGGTGAAACCGTCCAGGCCCTCGATGGCCTTGGCCAGCACCGGGTGATCCAGCGCGTACCCGCTCAGGTGCAACGCCATGATCGAGTACACCCAGGGCGGCTGGATGCCGCCCCAGCAGCCGTCCGCCTCCTGGTGCTTGATGATCCACTCGATGCCGAGCTTCATGGCCAGCGAGCGCATCGGCTTGACCGGCAGCTTCTCGTAGCCGTGCAGCACCTTGTCCAGCTGCTCGAACGCGTTGGCGAAGGAGAACAACGGCTTGCGCTTGCGGTGCCTGCGTCCGGTGTGGAGTTCGGCGAGGTCGAAACCGAGCGAGCGCACCGGCTTCTTCGCGCACACGATCGTCAGCGGGACCACGGTCTGGCGCGCCCACTGGCCCCAGTCGTAGATGTTGAGCGGGAACCAGGACGGCAGGAAGATCATTTCCGGCGGCATCACCGGCAGCTCGTCCCAGGACCATTCGCCGAACAGCGCCAGCCAGATCCGGGTGAACACCCGGCTGTTCTCGATGCCGCCGTGCTCGACGATGTAGTCGCGGGCCGCGATCATGTGCGGCTCGTCCGGTGTGTCACCGGCCAGTCGAAGCCCGACGTAGGCCTCGATGGTGGTGGACAGGTCGGCCGGGCCCTGGTGGAAGTTGGACCAGGTGCCGTCCGCGCGCTGCTCGCTGCGGATCCAGCGGGCTGCGGGCTCGGTGATCTCCTCGGTGAGCAGGCCGAGGAACTGACGCAGCATCAGGTCTTCCGCGTCCATGGTCACGTTGGTCTGCAGGTTGCCCTTCCACCAGCCGGTACCGTCCTGAAGGGACAGTAGGTGCTCGGTGGCGCGCTCCGTTGTTCGGCGTGCCCTAGCCAGCAGTGTGTCGGGTTCCCCGGCAACCGCGGTCATCGATCCCTCCTGGTGACAAAAAGGGCGGTCGCGCGCAGCGCCTCGATCACCCCTACTGGGGCGCCGGGCAGACCGTCCAAACAGTCCTGTGCGGTGCGGATGTGCCGGTCGGCCTCGTCCCCGGCCCACTTCAGGCCGCCCGCTTCCTCGATGAGATCGGCCATCAGGGTCAGCGACGCATCGTCGTCGACCACGTCCGGCCGGAAGTACAGCTCCCGCAAGGTGTTCCCGGCCTCGGTGCCGGAGTTGAGCGCGGCCACCACCGGCAGCGACTTCTTGCGGCAGCGCAGGTCCGCGAGCCGGGCCTTGCCGGTCACCGCGGGCGAACCCCAGATGCCGAGCAGGTCGTCCACCAGTTGGAAGGCCAGGCCGAGGTGGTCACCGAAATCGGCGAGCAGCTTGACCGTGGGCTGCGAAGCCCCGACCGCGAGCGCGCCGATCGAGGAAGCGCAGCGCATCAGCGCGCCGGTCTTCCCGGCCGCCATCCGCTCGCACTCCTCGCGCGTCACGTCCTGGCGCTGCTCGAACTCGACGTCCGAACTCTGCCCGGTGATCAGGTCCTGCACCGCCTCGTTCAGGCAGCCGACCACCTCACTGGCCACCGTCACCTCACTGCCGCGCCGCGCGGTCTCGACAGCAAGGGTGAGCAGCGCGTCACCGGCCAGAATCGCGGCTGGCACGCCGAAAACGCGCCACGCGGTCTGCCGGTGCCGCCGTTCCACGTCGCCGTCCATCACGTCGTCGTGCAGCAGCGAGAAGTTGTGCACCAGCTCGACCGCGACCGCGGCGGGCACGGCCAGGCTCGGGTCCGGCGTGATCGCCTGCGCGGAGAGCAGGGTCAGCGCGGGCCGCAGGGCCTTGCCGCTGTTGCCCGGCGTGTCGTTGCCGTGCTCGTCGGCCCAGCCGAAGTGGTATCGGGCGATGCGGCGCATCGCGGGGGTGAGTTCGTCGACGGCCCTGCGCAGGGCCGGTTCGACGACGTCGCGGGCCGCGGTCACTTCCGCGGGCATCGTGGCGGTCATGCTGCACTCCCCAACACCGCGCGCGCCAGGCGCGCCTTCAGGATCCGAGCAGCTTCGTTTCCGCTTCGCACCGCACCCTCCATCGTGTCGGGCCAGCCGGTGGCGGTCCACGCACCGGCGAGAACACAACCGGGGAGCAGGGTTTGCGCCTTCTGCCGCCACCGGGCGCTGCCCGGTGACTGGTGGAAGGTCGCCCTGCGTTCCCGGGTAACGAAGAACTCCGTACAGCGCACTGGATCGGCCTTCGGGAACAACCTGGCCAGTTCCGGCAAGAACACGTCCTTCAGTTTGGATACCGGCTCGTCGATCCACTCCCCCGCCGCCGAGAGCGACACCGCCAGGTACTGGCCGGTTGCCACGTTGGAAATGCCGGTGCGGTCGAACACCCACTGCACCGGCGAACCGACGATGGCGACAAAGGAATGCTCGGTGACGCGGGTGTCGTAGACCGCATGCACGTTGACGATCGGCGCGGAGCCGAGCTTGGCCGGTGCCTCGGGTTCGGCCAGTGCGCCTTCCGGCAGCACGCCGGAAACCGCTTCCGACGGCACCGCGATCACCACGGCGTCCGCCGCCAGCGTCTCGCCGTCGATGTCCACCTGATACCCGGCGCCGTCGGTCCTGACCGCCCGGGCCGCCGTGCGCAGCCGCACCTCGGCGCCCTTGCTGGTCAGGTAGGCCGCGGCCGGGTCCCCGTGCAACTCGCTCAACGGGATCCTCGGCACGCCGATGTCGGCCGCGTCGGCGCGGTCGAGCAGCGCGGTGCGGAACACCATGGCGCACAAGGCGAGCGAGGCGTCGTCCGCGTCGGTGTTCAGCGCGGCCACCGTGACCAGGTTCCACAGCGCGTCGATGGCGTCCTTGCGCTGACCGTACTGAGCCAGCCACGAGCCGAAACTGCGCTCGTCGAGCTTCGGGTCATCCAGCTTGAGCGTGCGCAGCATGGCCACCGCGAGCCCAACCCGAGCCCGATCACCGACCGACAGCAGTCCGTAACGGCTCAGCGCGGCCCCGAGGTGCAGCGGCGCGGGCAGCCCGGTCCGGTACAGCTCACCGTGCTTGCCGTTGGCGTGCACCACCGGGATCCGGAACCGGTCCTGGATGCTGATCTGGTCGCGAACCCCGATGGTGGCGAGGAAGTCCAGGTACTCGGTGTAGCAGCGCAGCAGCACGTGCTGGCCGTTGTCCACGGTCAGCCCGTCCCGGTCGAAGGAGAACGTCGCCCCGCCGAGCCGGGCCCGCGCCTCCAGCAACGTCACCTTGGTGCCGTCCGCGACCAACTTCGTCGCGGCGGCCAGCCCGGCAAGCCCACCACCGATCACAACCACATGCTTGGTCACGGTGTGGCCCCCGCAAGGCTGCGACCCGCGACGATGGCCTTCTCCCAGCCAGGCAGGGAAACCCGGCCACCCAGCACCAGCCACGGCCGGGCCATGATCCGCCCGAGCAACCGGTGGTAGATCCCGGCCATCGCGCCGCAGCAGGCCCGGCTGCGGCGATCCAGCATCGGCAGCAGCCGCAGGCCCTCGGCGTAGATCTCCCGGGCCCGCGCGGCCTCGAACTCGATCAACGCGACCAGATCGGTCTCGTCGTCGGTCAACCGCCCGTTCTCGTCCAGTTCGAACGTCACGCCGAACCGGTCCAGGTCTTCCTGGGGCAGGTAGATCCGGCCGTTGACCCGGTCCTCAACGATGTCGCGCAGGATGTTGGTCAGCTGCAACGCCAGCCCGAGCGAGTCGGCCAGCGGCTGGGCGACCGCGAGATCGGTGGTGCCGAACACCGCCAGCGAGAGCCGGCCGATCGTGCTGGCCACGCAGTAGCAGTAGTACTTGAGGTCCTCGAAGGTCTGGTAGTGCGTGCCGCGCACGTCCGCCTCGCACCCGGTGATCAGGTCGTCGAAAGCGGACAGTGGCAGCCCGGTCGTCTTCGTCGCGTGCGCGATGGCGATGAGCACCGGATCGTTACCGGGTTCGTCCAACCGGTGCAGGTCCTGGCGCGCCGCGGCCAGCCCGGCCAGGCGCTGCTCGGCCGGGGCGGTGCTGTCGCCGATGTCGTCGATGCGCCGCGCGAACGCGTACACCGCGGACAACGCGCGCCGTTTCTGCGGCGGCAGCAGCTTGATGCCGTAGGAGAAGTTGCGGGCCTGCTCGGTGGTGATCGCCTCACACCGGGCGTAGGCGGCCTCGACGGACGGTGCCGTCATCGGGGTCATCGGGCTCCTCCGGTGGCGAGCAGGCTCGCCCAGTGGCGCATTGTGGACAGTTTCCCGGGTTTCGGGGTCCCGGACATCACGTCGTAACCGGCCGCGGCGATCGCTTCCGCCGTCGCCAGGCCACCGGCCAGGTAGCCGCCGATGGCCAGCCTGGCCATGCCGTTGAGCGTGCCGACCAGCGGCGTTCCGTCGTCGAGCAGCCGCAGCGCGCGCTGGGTCTCGAACGCGAGCAGCGCGCGGACTTCGGTGCCGGCCGGCGGTCCTTTGAGGTCTGCCGGTTCCACCCCGAACCGGTCCAGGTCCTCCTGCGGCATATAGATACGGCCCTTTTCGGTCATGTCCTCGACCACGTCCTGGCAGTGCTCCAGGATCTGCAACGCGGTGCAGATGCGGTCGGAGAGCACCATCCGATCCGGCGTCGCCTTGCCGAAGATGTACAGCACCAGGTGACCGACCGGGTTCGCGGACAATTCGCAGTAGCGGACCAGATCGGCATAGGTGGCATAGGTGTGCACGAACTGGTCCTGGCGATTCGCCTCGATCAGCGCGTCGAACGGTTCTCTGGGAATCCGGCAGGTCTGGATCGTCCTGGCAAGATCGGCTAGCATCGCGTGCTCCGGGATCCGGCCGGCATAGATCCGGTCCAGGTCCCGGGAGACCTTGTCCAGCAACGTGATCCGGTTGCCGGTCGCCTCGTCGCCGATGTCATCGACGAGCCGGGCGTACACGTAGATGGCCAGCAGATGTTGGCGGATCCCCGGTGGCAGCAACCGGGCGGCGACCGAGAAGTTTTCGTCGCCGGCCTGATCGAGCGGGGATTCCGTGGTACGATGAGATAAATTCGTCTCATCATTCTTGGAGGCAGGCCAATAGCGGTGCACGATGGCAGCTGACCAGTCTCGACATGCCTTCAAAGGTGCCGACACCACAAGAACCTCCACGTCCGCTCACGTAGCGTCCATACTGCGGTGCTCCGTCGAGTCTCGCAGCGT
>DATFHN010000123.1:0-71817 GCA_035248365.1 Pseudonocardiaceae bacterium
GCCACCACCTGGCGCCACAGCTGGTTGAGCCCGCCGCCGTAGAACAGGCCGTTGCCGCCCGCCGAGTTCACGCTGACGGTGGCGAAGAAACCGATCAGCACGGTGCCGATGATGCCGCCGACCAGGTGCACGCCGACCACGTCGAGCGAGTCGTCGAAGCCCAGCTTGAACTTCAGACCGACCGCGAGCGCACAGACCGCGCCGGCGACGATGCCGATGACCAGTGCGCCGAGCGGATTGACGAAACCACAGGCGGGCGTGATCGCGACCAGGCCTGCGACCGCACCCGAGGCCGCGCCCAGTGTGGTCGGCTTGCCGTCGCGGATCTGCTCGACCACCAGCCAGGCCAGCACGGCGGCCGCGGTGGCCACGGTGGTCGTGGTGAACGCGACGGCGGCCAGGTCACCGGAGGTCAACGCGGAACCGGCGTTGAAGCCGTACCAGCCGAACCAGAGCAGGCTGGCGCCGAGCAGGACGAACGGCACGTTGTGCGGGCGGTGCTGTTCTTTGGGCCAGCGCTTGCGTTTGCCGAGTAGCAGAGCCAGCGCGAGTCCGGCGGATCCGGCGTTGATGTGGACGGCGGTACCACCGGCGAAGTCGAAGGCCTTGAGCTTGTTGGCGATCCAGCCGCCGAGGTTGCCGGTGCCGGTGAAACCGTCGAAGGAGAACACCCAGTGCGCCACCGGGAAGTACACAATGGTCACCCAGACCGCGACGAAGATGGTCCAGGACCAGAACTTCGCGCGGTCCGCGATCGCACCGGAGATGAGCGCAGGCGTGATCACCGCGAACATCAACTGGAACATGACAAAGGACAACGTGCTGATCTGGTCCGGTTTCGCTCCGGCCAGTGTCCCGATCGTGTTGTTCAGCAGCGCGTTGTGCAGCCCGCCGACGATTCTGCCGAACGCGTCGTTGCCGAAGGCCTCGCTGTATCCGTACAGCATCCACAGGACGCCGACGACGCCGAGCGTGATGAAGTTCATCATCAACATGTTCAGCACGCTCTTGCGTCGCACCATGCCGCCGTAGAAGAACGCCAGCCCCGGTGTCATCAACATGACCAGCGCGGCGCTGGCGAGCACCCAGGCGGTATCTCCGGTGTTCACATCGTCCTCCCGCACAAAAATTGTTAGTGGAGAGGATCGAGAGACGCTGTTTCACCCGAACGCGTCGCAAGTTTCGTCCCGGTGAACTGTCCACACCGTTGTGTTACGGGCAGGTTTCCGCTCCGGAACGGCCCGGTTGCGCAGCGTAGCGCGACCTCGAAACGCTAGCGTTGACCCGATGATCGCCGACGTCCTGACCAGCCTGCGCTGCCCGATCTGCGGTGCCGAACTCACCCAGACCGGCAACACGGTGCGCTGCGCGGCCGGGCACAGCTACGACCTGGCCAGGCAGGGCTATCTCAACCTGCTCGGCGCGGCCTCGCCCAACGCCGACACCGCCGAGATGGTCGCCGCCCGCGCCGAGTTTCTCGGTGGCGGTCATTACGCGCCGCTGGTCGATCGGCTCAGCGAACTGGCGGCCGAGACCGTGGCCGAAGGCCTTGTCCTGGACGCGGGTGCCAACATCGGCCACTACCTGACCGCCGTACTGGCCGCGCTGTCCCCTCGGCCCGGGCTAGCTCTCGATCTGTCCGCGTTCGCGCTGCGCCGCGCCGCGCGGACCCCTCGGGTCGGCGCGGTGGTGTGGGACATCTGGCGGCCATGGCCGGTCCGGGACGGCTGTGCCGGTCTCGTGCTCAACGTGTTCGCGCCGCGCAACGGCGCGGAATTCCGCCGGGTGCTCCGCCCCGATGGGGCGCTGCTCGTGGTCACGCCCGGCCCGGAGCATCTGGCCGACCTGGGCTCGGATTTCGGCCTGCTCACCGTCGATCCGGACAAGGATCGCAGGCTCGCCGCCAGCCTCGACGAGCACTTCGGCCGCGCGCACCGGGAACGCCTGACCAGCAGGCTCAGCCTGACCGCGAAAGATGCGGCCAACCTGGTCCGGATGGGCCCCGGCGCGCACCACCTCACCGCCGATCAGCGCGCCGCGCTCGACGCGATCACCGAGCCCGTCGCGGTGACCGCGTCGTTCACGCTGTCGGTTTACCGGCCGAAGTGAAGATCGAGCCCGAGTGCACGGCGTCGAACCAGGCGCGGAACTCCGGCTCGGTCATGCTCGGCCAGGACGGCGTGTGGACGACGAGCGCGTCGCCCAGCCTGCGTCCGGTGTCGACCAGCGCCCGGCCGGCCGCAGTGCGCTCGGTGTCGTAGCGAGCCAGCGCCGCCGGCCAGTCGCCGGTGTCGCGATAAGCCTGTTCGAGGCACTGGGCGTCCTGAATCGCCTTGAGCACGCCGCTGCCGGTGTGCGGACGGGCCAGGCAGCCGGCATCGCCCGCGACGGCGACGCGCTCGGTCGCGTAGTGGGTCAGGTCGGCGTCGTAGATCGGTTGCACGGACACGATCTCGCGCGGCGTCCGCCGGACGAGGTCCGCCCAGTACCGGGGCAACCGGTCGACGGTGTCCTGGAACGCGGCGAACAGGTCGTCATCGAGGGCTCCGGGCGCCACCGAGGTGGGATCGGTGAAGCGGTCCGGCAATGCCTGATAGAGGCCCCAGTTCAGCCGTTCGCCCTCGCCCGCTGGCTCGGGGATCCGGTAGACGAGGCCATGCCCGCCCGGATAGACCACGGTGATGATCGCGGTGGACAGCTCGGCGGGCACCTCGGTGACCGGGAAATCACCGCGCCACAGCACGTAACCCGAGTATTCGACCCGGGCCGACCGATCGACGATCCCGCGCACGATCGAGCGGTAGCCGTCGGCGCCGACGACGAGGTCGTAGCGCTCCGAACCGGTCTCGGTGACGACCGTGCCGTCCGCGTGCACCGCCCGGACCGCGACCCGTTGCCGGTACACCGGATCGGGCACCTTCGAGCGCAACGCGCGCCAGACCACGCCCCAGTTCGTGGCCACGACGCCGAAGGGCTGCAGCAGCGCGACCCGTCCGGTCGGCGAGCCGTCCGGCACGAACCAGCTCCGCTGGGTGATCGGGCTGGACCGCAGGTCCGGGCCGAGGTAGTCGGTGAGCGTGGGCAGCACGGTGCCCGCGATCCCGATGCCGAGCCCTCGCCCGGTCAACTCTCCTTGGCTGCGTTCGTAGACGGTGACCTCGCAGCCGAGCCTGCGCAGGCCGACCGCCATCGCGCAACCGGCGATGCTGCCCCCGATGATCGCTGCTCGCATGTGCTCCCTCCCGCCCCGAATCCAATCAGGGCGGGCGGGCGTTCAGTCCTGGTTTTTCGCTTTTTTGTGCGGCTTGCGCTCGGTGATCACCATCAGCAGGCCGCCGAGCAGACCGAGGTTCTTCAGGAACTGGAACTGCTGCATCGAGCGCGCCTGCGGGTCCTCGTGCTCCCAGAACGCGTGGGCACCCAGGCTGGTCGGCACCAGGCCCAGCGCCAGCGCCAACGCGGCCAGGCGCGGGAACTTGCCCAGCGCCAGCGCCACCCCGGCGCCGACCTTCACCGCGGCGTCCAGTCGCACCAGCGTGGCCGCGTCGGTCGGAACCTGCTCGGGCAGGGAGTCCTCGACGCTGCCGACGGTCTTGCGCAGGAACGGCTCGACCTGCTTGACCTTCGGATCGGGGTTGCGGAGCGTATCGATGCCGCCGACGATGAAGATCGCGGCGAGCAGCGGCCGTGCCAGACGGCTGATCATGAGCGCATCCCTTCTCCTTAGTGTTGCAGCCCGTTGGTGTTGAGCAGCGCGTCCACGAACGCGCCCGGCTCGAACGGCGCGAGGTCGTCCTGGCCCTCGCCGAGCCCGACCAGCTTGACCGGCACACCCAGTTCACGCTGCACCTGGAAGACGATGCCGCCCTTGGCGGTGCCGTCCAGCTTGGTCAGCGCGATCCCGGTGACGTCCACGATCTCGGCGAACACCCGGGCCTGGGTCAGCCCGTTCTGGCCGGTGGTGGCGTCGAGCACCAGCAGCACCTCGTCGACCTTGGCCTGCTTCTCCACGACCCGCTTCACCTTGCCCAACTCGTCCATGAGCCCGGTCTTGGTGTGCAGGCGGCCCGCCGTGTCCAGCACGACGGTGTCGACCTTGGTCTCGATGCCGCGCTTGACCGCGTCGAACGCGACCGCGGCCGGGTCGGCCCCTTCCTTGCCGCGCACGACCTCGGCACCGACCCGGGTGGCCCAGGTCTGCAGTTGGTCGGCCGCTGCCGCTCGGAAGGTGTCGGCCGCGCCGAGCAGTACTCGTCGCCCATCAGCCACGAGTACCCGGGCGAGCTTGCCGGTAGTCGTGGTCTTGCCGGTGCCGTTCACGCCGGCGACCAGCACCACGGCCGGACCGTCGGCGTGCGGGAGGGCGCGCAGCGCACGGTCCATTTCCGGGTGCAAGGCGCCGACCAGCACGTCGCGCAGCATCTCCTGCGCCTGCGCGGGCGTCCGCACGCCCCGGCTGACGATCTCGGAGCGCAGCTTGCCGACGATCTCGGTGGTCGTCGCCGAGCCGAGGTCGGCCATCAGCAGCGTGTCCTCGATGTCGGTCCAGGAGTCCTCGTCCAGGTCACCGGCACCGAGCAGGCCGAGCAGGCCCTGGCCGAACGCGGAGCGGGACGCGGCGAGCCTGCCGCGCAGTCGCTCCAGCCGGCCGGCCGACGGCTCGATCGGTTCGAGCTCCTGCTCGGTCTGGGTGCGTTCGCCGAGCACGTCGCCGATGGCCAGCGAGTCGGTCTGCGGCTGCTTGGGCACCGGGACCGGCTCGGTCAGCGGCTCGGCGTTCTCGGGCAGCGCGACGTCGACCAGGGGGCGTTTGGGCGCGTCGCGTGGCACGGCCGCGTCGTCGCCGACGCCGGGTTGACCGTCGACCTCGGTGCGCTCACCGGCCGGATGCTCGGGCGGACCGGTCGGCTGTTCCGCCTTCCTATCCGGCGCGAGCCCGCCCGGCGCGAACGCGATGCCGCCGCCCGCCCGGTAGTTGCCGCCGCTGGGTCGCTCCTCCGCCGCCGGCTTGCCCTCGCCGAGGTTGATCCGGCGCCGCCGCGCGAGCAGCAGACCGGCGGCGAGCACCACCAACAGCACCACGACAACGGCTACGACGATCACGATCACGGTCGTTGTTGACACCTGGCCATCCTTCCACGGGCCGGGTGCGGTTGTGGACGGAGCGCCGTCAGCCGGTCAGGCGGCGAGCGCGATGATCAGCGGAATCAGGCCGATCAGGATGATGGCGCCGCAGATGCCCAGGGTCAGGCCGATGCCGTTGGTCGGCTGTTGCGGGTCCATCCCGACCGAGCCCGGAGCGCTGGCCGCGGCCGGGGCGCGGTAGTAGAGCATGGTCTGCTGACCGGGCATGACCTGCGCGATCGTCTGCGCCTGGCCGATCAGCCGACCCCGGTAGTCGCCCTGGATGGCGATCTGGTGCTGGCCTGCGGGTACGTCGATGAAAGTCTGGCCCCACCGCATTTGCTGCGGCTGGCCGTCCACGAACACGGTCATCGGCACGCTGCTCAGCCGCCAGGCCATGAAGAAGTACGAGGACTGCACCAGGATCCGGCCGAACCCGGCCTGCGGCGGATAACCCGGCTGCTGCGGAGCACCGGGATAGCCGGGCTGAGCAGGGTAACCACCGGTCGGCGGCATCCCGGGCTGCGGCATCATCCCCGGCTGGGCCGGGTAGCCGGGCTGGGCCAGCTGTTGCTGCGGGTAGCCGGGCGGCGGCGCGCCATAAGGGCCGGGCTGGGCACCGTAGGGCGGCTGACCGCCCGGGAACTGCCCGCCGTATGGCTGGTTCATCTCACCCTCACCAAGGTTGTTCAGGCCGGATCTCGCGTCACTGTAGCGAGCCGGATGAACGACGCAGCGTCACTCGGCCGAATCGGCGCCGATCGTGACCGGTTCGGGCAGCTGCTCGGCGACCGGTTCGGGGACCGGTTCCGGCGAGGGTTCCGGGGTCGGTTCCGGCGCTGGCTCGGCCTTGGCGGCCTTGCGCTCGTCGCGGCCGCGCAGCCGCTGCGAGATCACCTGGCTGATGCCGTCGCCCCGCATGCTGACGCCGTAGAGCGCGTCGGCGATCTCCATGGTCGGCTTCTGGTGGGTGATGATGATCAGCTGCGATGCTTCGCGCAGCTGGTCGAGCAGACCGATCAGCCGGCCCATGTTGGTGTCGTCCAGGGCGGCCTCGACCTCGTCCATCACGTAGAAGGGTGAGGGGCGGGCGCGGAAGATCGCGACCAGCATGGCCACCGCGACCAGCGACTTCTCCCCACCGGAGAGCAGCGAGAGCCGCTTGACCTTCTTGCCCGGCGGGCGCGCTTCCACGTCGACGCCGGTGGTCAGCATGTCGTCCGGCTCGGTGAGGATCATCCGGCCCTCACCGCCCGGGAACAGCACGCTGAACACGATCTCGAACTCGCGCGCCACGTCGGTGTAGGCGGAGCTGAAGACCTCCAGGATCTTCTCGTCCACATCCTTGACCACGGTGAGCAGGTCGCGCCGGGTCGCCTTGAGGTCTTCGAGCTGGGTGGACAGGAACTTGTAGCGCTCCTCCAGCGCGGCGAACTCCTCCAGCGCCAGCGGGTTGACCTTGCCCAGCGTGGCCAGGTCGCGCTCGGCGCGCTTGGCCCGGCGAGTCTGGGTGTTGCGGTCGTAGGGCATCGGCTGCGGGGAGATCACGTCCTCGCCGCGTTCCTTGGCCGCCTCGTACTCGGCCAGTTCGGCCGGGCTGGGCGGCACCGGGACCGCCGGGCCGTACTCGTTGACCAGGTCGTCGAGGCCGATGCCGAAGTCCTCGCCGATCTTGGCTTCCAGCTGTTCCAGCCGCAGCCGCTGTTCGGCCCGCAGCACCTCGTCGCGGTGCACGGCGTCGGTCAGCTTCTCCAGCTCGGTGGCCAGTTCGCGAACCCGGTTGCGCACCTGGGCCAGCAGGGTTTCGCCCTCGGCGCGCCGGGTCTGGGCGACGTCGCGCTCCTGCGCGGCCCGGCGCAGCGACACCGCGATCCGTTCCAGCGCCAGCTCACCGGCCTGCACGACCGCCGTCGCGACGGCCGCACCACGCGCTCGCGCGGCCAGGGCCCGCGCGGCGCGTTCGCGGGACTCACGTTCGGCCCGCGCGGCCCGGCGCAGCGATTCGGCCTTACCCTGCAACGCGCGAGCGCGTTCCTCGGCCGTGCGCAGCCCGAGCCGGGACTCGACCTCGCGCTGGCGGGAACTGTTTAGCTGCAGGGTGATCTCGTCGCGGACCGCGGTGTCCGGCTCTTCCTCGATCGACTCGGACTGCACGACCGAGAGGCGTTCCTCCAGGTCGGCGAGTTTGCCGATGGCTTCTTCGCGGGCCGCTTCGACCTTGCCGCGCTGGCTGCGCACCCGCTCGGCCTCGGCCTCAGCCGACCGCGCGGCCTGGCGCAGCCGGGTCAGCCGCTCCGAGGAGCGGGCTTGGCGCACCTTGGCTTCGTTGAGCGCTTCCTTGGCCTGGGTGACGTCCTCGCGCCGGGCCTCCTGCTCGGCCTTGGCGCCGGTCAGTGCCGCGCCCGCGTGCTGGGCGGCCTGTTCGGCCTTGATCAGGTTGTCGTTGGCCTCGTCGACCGCGGCCTGCACCTCGATGACGCTCTGGCTGCGCCCGGATCCGCCGACCGCCCAGTCGGCGCCGAGCAGGTCGCCGTCGGAGGTCACCGCCCGAACGCCCGGCTGCTGCCGGACGAAATCCTGGGCGACGGCGAGACTGTCCACTACCGCGAGCCGGTCCAGCGCGCGATGCACGGCCCCGCGCACCGACTGCGGCACCTCGACCAGGTCAACGGCCCAGGATGCGCCGAAGGGCAGCGCAGGCCAGCCCGACTTGTCCACAGTGGACTCACGGCCACCGACGAGCAGCCCGGCCCGGCCGGAATCGTTGTCGCGAAGGAGTTTCAGCGCGGACACCGCGTCGTCCGCACCGGACACCGCGACCGCGTCGGCGATCGCGCCCAGCGCGGCGGCCAGCGCGACCTCGGCACCCGGCCGGACAGTGAGCAGGGCGGCAACCGAACCGAGCACACCAGGCAGCCGCTCACCGGCCGCGAGCAGCGCGCCGGCGCCGTCCTTGCGGGTCAGGCCGAGCGAGAGCGCGTCGACCCTGGCCTTCCAGGACGCGATGTCCTTCTCGGCGGTGCGCTCGGCGCGCACCAACTCCTCGACCCTGGCCTGCGCCGCGTCCCGCGCCTGCACGGCCAACTGATGGCGTTCGACCAGGTCGACGTCGTCGGATTCCTCGCCGCCGACCTCGGCCTGGGCCTCGGCCAGTTCCATCGCCGCGACCTCGGCGCGCTCCTCGGCCTCGGCCAGCGAGGTGGACAGCCGCTCGATCTCGTCCGCGGTGGCATTGTTCTTGCTGCGCAACGCTTCGACCTGACCAGAGAGCCGGGCCAGGCCCTCGCGCCGGTCGGCGACCGCGCGCATCGCCGCCAGGTGCGCCTTTTCCGCCGCCGCGACCTCGGCTTCCAGCCTGCCGCGTTCCTCGGTGGTCTCGGCCAGGATCGCTCGCGCCTCGTCGACAGCGGCGAGCAGTTCCGCTTCCTGGTAGGCGGTTTCCTCGGCTTCTGCTTCGAGTTCGTCCGGGTCGCGCCCGCCGCGCGGCGCCTCGACCTGCGCGGTCAGGTGCCGTTCGCGTTCGGCGGCCAGCCGGACCGTGCCGCGCAGCCGTTCTTCCAGCGCGGACAGGCGATACCAGGTGTCCTGCGCGGCGGCCAGCCTCGGCGCGTCCGCGGCGACCCGTTCCTCCAGCTCGTTCTGCTCGGCCTGGCCCATCTGCACGGCCTGCTCGACCTCGGCGCGCCGAGCGCGGGCCGCGCTCTCGTCGGCCTCGTCCTTGGTGATCTCGGTGCGCTGGTTGACCAGGTCGTCGGCGTAGAGGCGCAGCCGCGCGTCGCGCAGGTCGGCCTGCACCGCTTGGGCGCGGCGGGCGATCTCGGCCTGCTTGCCCAGCGGCTTGAGCTGACGGCGCAGTTCCGCGGTGAGGTCGGTCAACCGGGTCAGGTTGGCCTGCATCGCGTCGAGCTTGCGCAGCGCTTTTTCCTTGCGCTTGCGGTGTTTCAGCACGCCCGCGGCTTCTTCGATGAACGCGCGCCTGCCCTCGGGCTTGGACTCCAGGATCGCGCCGAGCTGCCCCTGACCGACGATGACGTGCATCTCGCGGCCGATACCGGAGTCGGAGAGCAGTTCCTGCACATCCATCAACCGGCAGGCGCTGCCGTTGATCTCGTACTCGCTGGCGCCGTCGCGGAACATCCGCCGCGTGATGGACACCTCGGTGTAGTCGATCGGCAGGGCACCGTCGGTGTTGTCGATGGTCAGCGTGACCTCGGCGCGGCCGAGCGGGGCCCGGCCCGAGGTGCCGGCGAAGATGACGTCTTCCATCTTGCCGCCGCGCAGCGCCTTGGCGCCCTGTTCACCCATCACCCAGGACAGTGCGTCCAGGACGTTGGACTTACCCGAGCCGTTCGGCCCGACAACGCAGGTGATGCCGGGTTCGAAGCGCAGCGTGGTAGCCGAGGCGAAGGACTTGAAACCCTTCAACGTCAGGCTTTTCAGGTGCATGCGGCTTGGGCCTCCAGGGGATCCGTTCGAGAGAGGGTACCTGGGCCTGCTGGTCAACAGTGGGAGGTCGGTGCCTGCCGAGCGCGCGGCCTGCGCGGTTGCGGCCTCCCCTGGGACCAGTATCACTCGCGTGAGTGACCGGTGTCCGGCCTACCGCTCCCGGAAACCACGCAAACCACCCTTAGCTGGCGACCAGCGCTCTACCACCAAACTCACTCGACCAGGGGTCGTTCCGGCCCTGAGCAGGTCGAGCAGTCGCGCACAGTCAGCGTGCGGGCCTTCCGCGATGACCTCGACCCGGCCATCGGAAAGATTGCTCGCGCTGCCGACCAGACCGAGTTCCAGCGCCCGGGCCCGCGTCCACCAGCGGAAGCCGACTCCCTGCACCTCACCGTGCACCCAGGCGGTCAGCCGGCTCGGCGCGCTCGGGTCCTCGGTCACCGGCCCATCGTGCCAAGATCCCCACTCACGCGATAGGCGGTCCCACGGTAGTGGTACGGTCCCCGACCGTGAACCGGTCGCCCCGCCGTAACTCCACCGTCCGGGCGATGCTGGTCGCGGTCGCCATCGGCGCCGTCGTCGCCGGAAGTGCCACTGCCGCAGGTCAGCTGGCCGGCAATTCGCAGCCGATCACGCTGGCCAGCGCCCCGGACGCGCAGATAGCCAACGCCGAGGAACTGCCCGCGCCCGGCCTCGTGGTCAACACCAGCTCGGCCGCGCCGACCACCAGCGCCACGCCGACGACAACGGCAACCTCGACCACGACGACCGCCCCCACCACGACCACCACGGCGCCGGTAACCACCACCAAGGCCCCGCCGCCCCCGGTCACCACCAACCCGCCCGCCGGTCCGCCGCCGCAGAAGCCGACCGGCCAGAACGACTCACGCCTGGCCGCGCAGGTGTTCGCACTGGTCAACTCGGCCCGCGAGGACTACGGCTGCGACGACCTGCAAGAAGACTCGCATCTGGACGCGGCCGCGATCGGGCACAGCGACGACATGTCCAACAACAACTACTTCTCGCACAGCGGCCCGGGCAGCACCACGTTCGACAAGCGGATCGAGTCCTACGGCTACGACAGCCCCGGTGGCGAGAACATCGCCGAGGGCCAGACGTCGGCCCGGCAGGTGTTCAACGCGTGGATGAGCGATTCCGGCCACCGGGACAACATCCTCAATTGTCAATTTGTTGCGATGGGTGTCGGAGTAGACACTCAGGGTTGGTACTGGACCCAGGATTTCGGGTATTAGACCCATATACGGCAGACTGCGCCGCGAGCGTCAGTGCGCCCATGAGGAGAAGCGATGGATGAGGAAAGTCCGCGCGAGCAGATCGCTCCGCCGACCGACAAGCGCTCCGCGCGAGTGCCGATCATGCTCGCGGTCTCCGGCGTGGTGCTCGCGACCGCGCTCGGCGCTGTCGCGACGGTGACGGCGGCGCCCAAGACCACCAGCAGCCAGTCACCGAACAACCAGCGCGTCCAGGTGAACCCGTACACCGGTCAGACGGTAGGCACGTCATCGACCCCGACGACCGCGACGCCCCCACTGGGCAGCCCGACCCCGGACACGTCGACCAGCACGACCTCGCCGACAACCACCAAGCGGCGCCTGATCGTGACCACGACCAGCGGCCCGCACGGCATCACCACGGTGACCATCCCCGAAACCACCGCGCCGCCGACCAAGCCGACCACCCCCACCGACACCAACCCCCCGACGGACGACCCGCCGACGGACTCCGGTACGCCCGCCCCTCCCAGCGGCAGCTCGCCCGACCCCACGCCCCATCCGTAGTCTCTGGTCGCGAAGCGGCTCTGGTTCGAAGTCTCGGACCAGAGCCGTTTCTTCGTCCGTCCATTGCGGACTTCGCGGATAATTGTCGGTGTCGTGGTCTAAACCGGGGGTATGACCACCTCGACCCGCGACAAGGTGATCACGCCAGCGCTGGTGGCGATGTGCCTTGCCTACTTCATGGTGATCCTGGACAACACCATCGTGAACGTGGCGCTGCCCGCGTTGCACACCGATCTCGGCGCGAGCGTGACCGGCCTGCAGTGGGTGGTGGACGGGTATCTGCTGATGCTGGCGGCCGGACTGCTCACCGGCGGCACGCTGGCCGACCGGTTCGGCGCGCGGGCGGTCTTCCAGATCGGGCTGGGCGTGTTCGTGCTGGCGTCGGTGGGGTGCGGGGTGGCGCCGAGCACGGTGGTGCTGGTGATCGCGCGGCTGGTGCAGGGCATCGGTGCGGCGCTGAGCGTGCCTGCCTCGCTGGCGTTGCTGCGGGCCGCGTTCCCGGACGCGTCGGCGCGGGCGCGCGCGATCGGCATCTGGGGTGGCATCGCCGGACTGGCGGCGGCGACCGGGCCGATTCTGGGTGGGGTGCTGGTCAGCGCGGTGTCCTGGCGGTTGGTGTTCTTCGTGAACGTGCCGATCGGCGTTGCCGCGATGTGGCTGACCGCCATCCACGTGCCGGTGATGGCAGGCCGGGCCGGGCGGCTGGATCCGGCGGCGCAGGTGGTCGGCGTGTTCACCTTGGCCGCGTTGGCTTTCGCGTTGATCGAGGGCGGCCACAACGGACTGACCACGCCGGTGCTCGTCGCGGGTGTCGTGTTCGTATTGGCGGCGGTGGCGTTCGTGTTGGTGGAGCGGACAGTCGCCGAGCCGATGGTGCCGCTCGACTTGTTCCGGGTGGCGGAATTCAGTGGCGGCAGCATCGTCGGATTGCTGATCAATCTCGGGTTCTACGGCGAACTGTTCGTGTTGAACCTGTACTTCCAGCAGGTACTGCATTTGTCGGCATTGCTGGCAGGGATCGGACTGCTGCCGCAGATGGCGGTGGTGGCGGCCGGTTCGGCGTTGTCCGGCCGGTTCACCGCGCGCGCGGGCGGGCCGCGCGCGACCATGCTGATCGGGCTGGTGGTCGGTGGCGCGGGGCTGTTCGGGTTGATGCTGGCCCAGCCGGGCGGCGGTTATCCGCTGCTGGTGTTGCCGCTGATCGCCGCCGGTTTCGGCATGTCGTTCACGATGCCTGCGGCCACGACGGCCGTGGTCGAGGCCGCGCCGGACGGGCGGGCCGGGCTGGCATCGGGCGTGGTGAACGCGGCGCGGCAGGTGGGTGGCGTGATCGGCATCGCCCTGCTGGGCGCGCTGGTGTCCGGGACCGGCGCGGTGTTCGTGTCCGGGTTGCGGCTGGCCATGGTGTTCGCGGGTGCCGCGTTCCTGCTCGGCGCCCTGATCACCATGTTCACCGTCGGCAAATCCCCATCTTCGTCAACGGGATAGGCAAAATCGGTTGCGCGGGCCGATACTTTTGCGCTGATGAGCGTGAAGACGGCGTATGCGGCCGTGCCGAAGCAGGAACGCGCGACCGGTAGACAGGCATTGGCGTTGTTGTGGTCGGCCAGCCGCGTGCTGACCATCCTGACCGGCGCCTGGGTGCTGCTGAGCACGGTGCTGCCGACGCTGGTGGTGATCGCGCTGGGCCTGGTGGTCGCCGCCGTGCCCGGTGCGGTCGAACACGGCCTCGGTTCGACCGAGGGCCATCAGCTGATCATGACCCTGGTGTTCGCGGCCGTGGTGTACGCGGTGTCGCTTATCCTGAGCCCGATCGGCAACGCGATCGGCACGGCGGCCAACGCGCGGATCACCTCGGACATGCAGGCCCGGCTGATGAGCGCGGTGTCCGGACCGGTCGGCGTCGGACACCTGGAGAACACCGAGGTGCTGGACCGGCTGGCGCGAGCCGAGGGCAGCCTGACCGGGTTCTTTCCCGGTGACGCGCCGGTCACCTTCGCGGGCATTCTGGCTTCGCGGGCCTCCGGCATTCTCGGGTGCGCCGCGATCGCGGTGTTCCAGTGGTGGCTGGGGCTCGGACTGCTGGTGATGTGGCTGCTGGTGCGCCGGTTCACGTTGAAGGCGGTGCTGCGTCAGGCGACCGAACTGCGCGGGCAGACCATCGCGATGCGCCGCGCCTGGTACCTGATCGGCGTCGGCTCGAAGGTGCAGGACGCCAAGGAGGTCCGGGTGTTCGGCCTGGCCGACTTCATCGCCGACCAGTTCCGCGGCGAGTACCGGGAGGCGTTGTCCTCGGGCGTGGCCGGGTTGAAGGACCTGCACCGGCGGGCGCTGATCGGCTTCGCGGTGGTGTTCGCGAGTTACGCGTTCGCGATGGGGCTGATCGCCTACCAGGCACACTCGGGCACGATCGACCTGCGGTCGCTGGCGATCCTGTTGCCGATGCTGGCGGTCACCATGTCGGCGGGCAGCATCTCCACGGACGACATCACGCTGACCTGGACACTGGCCGGCATTCCGGACGTCACCCGGCTGGAGTCGGAACTGACCGAACCGGAGGCGCTAACCGGAAGCGAACCGGTCGGCGACCGGCCTGTGCAGAGCGTCGCGTTCGAGTCGGTCAGTTTCCGCTATCCCAGCGGCAGCGCGGACGTGCTCAGCGAACTCGACCTGACGCTCGAAGCGGGCACGTCCACCGCGATCGTCGGCGTGAACGGCGCGGGTAAGTCCACTTTGGTCAGCTTGCTGGCCCGGCTGCGCGACCCTACGAGTGGCCGGATCACCGTGGACGGCATGGATGTGCGCGAACTGGAGCCGACCGGCTGGCAGCGCCGGGTCGCGTTGATGCCGCAGGATCCGGTGCACTATCCGAGCACGGTCTACGACAACATCGCCTTCGGCGCGATCGAACACGTCGACGACCGCGACGGCATCGAGCAGGCCGCCGAAACCGCCGGTTTCCTGGACATCGTGGACACGCTGCCGAAGGGCTGGGACACGCTGCTGTCCCGGGAACTGCCGGACGGCGTCGACCTGTCCGGCGGCCAGTGGCAGCGGCTGGCACTGGCGCGGGCGCTGTTCGCGACCCGGCACGGCGCCAGGCTGCTGGTGCTCGACGAGCCGACAGCCGCGTTGGACATTCGCGGTGAGGCCCGGTTCTACCAGCGGTTCTTCCAGATCACCGAAGGCCTGACGACCGTGGTGATCTCGCACCGGTTCGCGACCGTGCGCAAGGCGGACGTGATCTGCGTACTCGACGGCGGCCGGATCACCGAACGGGGCAGCCACGGCGAACTGGTCGCGGCCGGCGGCACGTATGCGGAGATGTACCAGTTGCAGGCCAGCCGGTTCGGGGGCGAGTCGTGAGCAAGAAGCGCAGGCTGACCCGGCTGGCGGCGGTGCTGTTCTTCGACGGTTTCCGCGCCGCACCGGGCTGGATGACGCTGGTGACGGCGATGCTGGTGCTCGGCAGCGTCGCCTCCACCTGTTACCCGCTCGGCTACCGGCTGCTGGTGGACGGCGCGCGCGGCGGTTCGACGGCGCAGGTGGTCGGCGGGGTGGCGATCGTGGCCGGGCTGATCTCGATCGGCTGGCTGCTGTACTCGATCGGCGCGACCAACGCGATGGCGCTGTCCGACCGGATCGCGGTGTACCGCACGGCCAGCATGATCAAGCTGATCAGCGGCGTGCGCACGCTGGAACACCTGGAGCGGGCCGACTATCTGGCGCAGGTCGAGCGGTTGAACGCGAACCGGCGCCAGCTGGCGGCGGCGCCGCGCACGATCCTGAGCAACGCGTCCTCGATGGCGCGGATCATCACATTGCTGGTGTTGCTCGGGTCGGTGTCGCCGTGGCTTCTGCTGCTGCCGATCAGCGCGATCCCGCCGATGGTGGCCGACCGGCTCGCCAAGCGGATCAGCAAGAACGCCGATGACGAGATGGCGACCGCGCGCAGGCTCAGCGGCAAGATCTTCGCCTTGACCACCGAAGCGGGCAGCGCGAGCGAGGTGCGCGCGTACGGGCTCACCAAGCACCTGGCCGCGTTGCACCGCAAGCTGGGCGGCGAGGTGAACCGGCGCAGCGGCCGGGAGGCGACGCAGATCCTGGTCGTGCAGTCGGTCGGCTGGCTGATCTACGCGGCCATGCTGATGGGCGCGGTCGCGTTCGTGGTGCTGCGCGCCACCGATGGCCTGCTGTCGCTGGGCACGGTGCTGATGACGGTGTCACTGATCCGCCGCTCGCGCACCCAGCTGGCCTCGGCCGCCCAGGGCGCCGGTGGTCTGGTGGCGACACTGGCCACGGTGGACCGGCTGTTCTGGTTGCAGGATCACGCGGCCGAGCAGATCGCCGCGGCGGGCACGACGCCGCCGCCGGAGCGGCTGCGCACCGGGATCTCGTTGCGCGGCTTGACTTTCCACTATCCCGGCACGGAACGACCGGTGCTGACCGGCGTGGACATCGACCTGCCTGCCGGTGCGACGGTCGCGGTGATCGGCGAGAACGGGTCGGGCAAGACCACGCTGGTGAAGCTGCTGCTCGGCATGTACGCCCCGGACGACGGCGAGATCTTCATCGACGGCGTCTCACTGTCCGAATTGGACCCGACTGCCTGGGCGGAGCGGTCCAGCGCGGCGTTCCAGGACTTCGCCCGGTTCCAGATGCCGGCGGTGCGCTCGGTCGGCGTGGCCGACCTGCCCCGGCTCGACGACGAACCGGCCGCCGAGAAAGCGCTGGTCCGCGCGGGCGTGCCGGAGCTGGTCGGGCAGTTGCCGGAGGGCCTGGCGACCAGGGTCGGCACCGCGTACACCGGCGGCCACGGGTTGTCCGGTGGTCAGTGGCAGCGGCTGGCGCTGGGCCGGGCCATGCGCCGCGAGGACCCGCTGCTGATGGTGCTGGACGAGCCGACCGCGAGCCTGGACGCGCAGGCCGAACACGCGCTGTTCGACCAGTACGCCAAGGCGGCCAAGGAGAACGCGGCGACCTCCGGCGCGATCACCGTGCTGGTGTCACACCGGTTCTCCACGGTGCTGATGGCCGACCTGATCGTCTACCTGGACGGCGGCAAGGTCGTCGAGTACGGCAGCCACGCCGAACTGCTCGCGCGCGGCGGCCGCTACGCGGAACTGTTCGAACTCCAGGCAGCCGGTTACCGTTGAACCGTGAACGAAGCGAACGGTGCGCAGCAGCTACTGGCCGACGATTTTCTGCTGCTGGCCCTCGACTCCGACACCGGCCGTTTTCCGGCCCGGCTACCGCTCGACGGAGCGGTAGCGGTTGCGCTGTTGCTCGAACTCGCCAACGAGGAACGGCTCGAACTCTTCGGCCCTGAAGATCGGGTCTTTGTGGCTGACGACGCCGCGACCGCTCACCCCGCCCTCGACCACGCACTGGCAGCGATACAGGCAGACCAGGGCACGGAGCCTTACCTCGTGGTTACCCTGTTCGCCAAGGGTAGCTTCGAGGATGCGATGCAGCGGCTGATCGAGTCTGGCCAGCTCCGCGAGGAGGTGCGACGGCGCGGGCTGGCTCGCCGGAAAACGTGGTGGCACACCGGACATGAGCGGATATCGCTGCTCCGAACGACCCTCGCCGCCGTCGTTGTCGACAATCAGGAACCAGACCTTCGGATGGCGACGCTGATTTCCATGCTGGCCGATCGTTCTTTGCTGCACCGCCTGGTGGTGGCCGACAAGCGCGAAGTGGAGTCGCGTGCGGCGCAGATCGCCGAGGATGTCTCGGTGGCGAACCCGGTCACCTACGCCCTCCTGAACAAGAGCCCCGTCGTCGTCTCCACCGTGAACGGGCCCGACCCTTTCTATCCCGGGATGTACGGCTGACGCGTCAGGATTCGAAGCGGTAGCCCATGCCGGGCTCGGTGAGCAGGTGCTTGGGGTGGGCCGGTTCGCGTTCCAGCTTGCGGCGCAGCTGGGCCAGGTAGACCCGCAGGTAGTGCGATTCGGTCGCGTAGGCCGGGCCCCACACGTCCTGCAACAGCTGCTTCTGCGCGACCAGCCTGCCCCGGTTGCGCACCAGCACCTCCAGCACGCCCCACTCGGTCGGGGTCAGGTGCACCTCGGCGCCTTCCTTGCGCACCTTCTTGGCGACCAGGTCGACGGTGAACGAATCGGTCTCCACCACTGCCTCCTCGCCGTCGTCCGCGCTGGAACTGGACCGGCGCACGGCGGCCCGCAGCCGGGCGAGGAGTTCGTCCATGCCGAAGGGCTTGGTCACGTAGTCGTCGGCGCCCGCGTCGAGCGCCTCGACCTTGTCGGTGGAGTCGGTGCGCGCGGACAGCACGATGATCGGCACCTTGGACCAGCCGCGCAGGCCCGCGATGACCTCGGTGCCGTCCAGGTCGGGCAGGCCGAGATCGAGCACGACGACATCGGGTTTGCCGTCGGCGGCGGCGCGCAACGCGGCGGTGCCGTCGGGTGCGGTGAGTACCTGGTAGCCGCGCGCGGTGAGGTTGATGCGCAGGGCGCGGACGATCTGCGGTTCGTCGTCAACGACGAGCACCTTGATCGCGGGGCCTGCGGTCGCTGCGGTCATCGGTTCGCTCCGGGGGTGCTCGACGCTGCTTCGCTGGGTGGCAGGGCTGGCCCGTCCGCCGCTGGCAATGAGATCACCACGGTGAGCCCGCCGCTCGGTGTGTCCTCGGTGCGGATCGTCCCGCCCATCGCCTCGGTGAAGCCCTTGGCGACCGACAACCCGAGGCCGACACCCACGGTGGCCTGGCGATCGCCGAGCCGCTGGAACGGCATGAACACCGTTTCCGAGGCGCGTTTGGGCAGGCCGGGACCGTGGTCGACGATGCGGAGTTCGACCAGGCCGCGATAGCTGCTGGCCCGTACCGCGACCTGCGGGCCGCCCGCGGTCTTGCGGTCGCGGCCGTAGCGCAGCGCGTTGTCGATCACGTTGGCGATCACCCGCTCCAGCAGGCCCGCATCGGCCAGGACCAGCGGCAGGTGCTCGTCCACGTCGACCTCGACCAGTTTGCGTTCGTCGATCCCGGACAACGCGCTGGCCACGGCCTCGTAGTAGCCGACAGGCCGCATGGTCGGTTCGACCGCGCCGGTGGCCAGGCGAGACGAGTCGAGCAGGTTGTCGATCAGGCCGTGCAGCCGGTCCGCGGACTCCTCCACGGTGGCCAGCAGCTCACCGGTGTCCTCTTCGGACAGTTCCAGTTCCGGGTCGCGCAGGCTGCTGATCGCGGCCTTGATCGACGTGAGCGGGGTGCGCAGGTCGTGGCCGACCGCGGAGAGCAGCGCGGTCCGCAGCTCGGTGGTTTCGGCGCGGCGCTGTGCGGCGGCGGCCTTGGCAGCCATCCGCTGTTGCCGCAACGCGAGCAGCGCCTGACCGGCCGCGGCCTCCAGCACCTGGCGGTCGGCGGCGGGCAGCGCGCGACCGCGCAGCGCCAGGTGCACGTCGGCGGTGACCGGCACGTCCACGTCGGCCTGATCCGGCTCGTCGCACGGCTGCCCACCGACGCAGGCGACCCGGCGCCATTCGGTGCCGTCGCGTTCGAGCAGCGCGACCGAGCTGAGGTTGAAGTTCTCCTGCACCTTCTCCAGCAACCGCACCAGCGGCATCGGGTTGGTCAGCACGGTGCGGGCGTACGAGGCGAGCAGCGCGGCCTCGGTGCGGGCCTGGACGGCCTGGGTGGCGCGCCGCGCGGCCCGGTCCACGACCAGCGCGACCAGCACGGCGACCACCAGCATGGTGATCAGCGTGACCAGGTTTTCCGGCTCGGCGATGGTGAGCGTGCCGGTGGGCGGCACGAAGAAGTAGTTGAGCAGGACCGCGCCCAGCAACGCCGACAGCAGCGCGGGCCCGAGCCCGCCGACCAGCGCGACGGCCACCGTGGCGAGCACGAAACCGGCCGCGTTGGTGGAGATGTCGAGCAGTTGGTGCAAGGTGAGACCGCCGCCGGTGACCACGCCGGGCAGCAGCAACGCGAGCAACCAGCCGACCACCTTGCGCGAGGGCGCCAGCGGGCTGCGGGCCAGTTGGGCGCGCAGGCCCCCGCCTGCCTCGGAGTGGGTGACCATGTGCACGTCGATCGGGCCGGACTGGTTGACCACGGTCGCGCCGATGCCCTCGCTGAACACCCGCGCGAAGCGAGAGCGCCGCGAGGTCCCGATGACCAGCTGGGTGGCGTTGGCGCCACGGGCGAAGTCGAGCAGCGCGCTGGGCACGTCCTCGCCGACCACCTGGTGGTAGGTGGCGCCGACGTCCTCGGCGAGCTTGCGGTAGCGCAGCGCCGAACCGGCCGGCGCGTCGGCCAGGCCGTCGCCGCGCAGCACGTGCACGACCAGCAGTTCGGCCCCGGCCCGGTTGGCGATGCGCCGGGCGCGGCGGATCAGCGTCTCGCTCTCCCGTCCGCCGGTGATGGCGACCACCAGCCGTTCCCTGGTCTCCCAGGTGTCGGTGATCTGCTGCTCGGCGCGATAGCGCTGCAACGCGATGTCGACCTGGTCGGCCACCCAGAGCAGGGCGATCTCGCGCAGCGCGGTGAGGTTGCCGACCCGGAAGTAGTTGGCCAGCGCGGCGTCGATGCGCTGGGCCGGGTAGACGTTGCCGTGCGCGAGGCGCCGTCGCAGCGCTTCCGGGGTGATGTCGACCAGTTCGATCTGCTCGGCCTTGCGTACCACCTCGTCGGGCACGGTCTCGTGCTGCGGCACCCCGGTGATCCGCTCGACGACGTCGTTGAGGCTCTCCAGGTGCTGCACGTTGACCGTGGCCAGGACGTCGATGCCCGCGTCGAGCAGGTCGTCGACGTCCCGCCAGCGCTTGTCGTGTTTGGACCCGGGCACGTTGGTGTGCGCGAGTTCGTCGACCAGCACCACCTCCGGCTTGCGGGCCAGGATCGCGTCGGTGTCCATCTCGGTGAAGTCGTGGCCGCGGTGGGTCAGCACCTTGCGCGGGATGATCTCGATCCCGTCGAGCAGTTCCGCGGTCTTGCTGCGGCCGTGCGACTCGACCAGCCCGGCGACCAGGTCCGCGCCGCGTTCCAGTCGCCTGCGAGCTTCGCCGAGCATGGCGAAGGTCTTGCCGACGCCGGGGGCCGCGCCGAGATAAATGCGCAGCTCACCTCGGCGCGGCTTGTGCGTCTGCGCTGGTTCGACGTCCACGGGTTCAGTCTGCGCTACTTCTTCGCCGTCCACCGGGCCTGCTTCACCGCCAGGTTGAGGGCCGGCACGTCGACGACCGGCTCACCGATGAAGCCGAGCGAACGGCCCTGGGTGTTCTGGTCGACCAACTGCTGGACTTGGGCCACGGTCAGCCCGTTGACCCGCGCGACCCGCGCGATCTGGAGGTCGGCGTAGTCCGGGCTGATGTCCGGGTCGACACCGGAACCGGACGCGGTGACCGCGTCGGCAGGCACCTGGCTCGGACTGACCCCCTCGCGCTTGGCGATGAACGCCTTGCGCGCGGCGATCTGCTTGACCAGCGCCGGGTTGCTGGCCCCGAGGTTGGACGCGAGCGACGAGGAGTCGTCGTTGGCGCCGAGGCCGGAATCATCGGTGGCCAGGGCCGAGGCCCTGGTGTGGAAGTAGGCGTCCCCGGTCGGGTTGAGCCCGATCAGGCTCGACCCGACCGGTTTGCCGTCCACCTGCTCGATCGAGCCTTCCGCCTTGGCTTGCAGGCCAGGCAGGCGGGAGACGCCCCATACCGCGAGCGGGTAGATCAGGCCGAGCAGGACGGTCAGCACGATCATGATCCGCAACCCGGCCCAGGTTTGCCGGAGCAGTCCGGAAATCTTCATCTCATTCACCCAATTCCCGGGAAGTGCCGCACGACGAGGTCGATCAGGAAGATGCCTGCGAACGGCGTGATGATGCCGCCGACGCCGTAGATCAGCAGGTTGCGTCGCAACAGGTTGGACGCGGTGGTCGGCCGGTATCGCACGCCGCGCAGGGCGAGCGGGATCAGCGCGACGATGATCAGCGCGTTGAAGATGACGGCGGACAGGATCGCCGAGTTGGCCGAGTGCAGGTGCATGATGTTGAGCTTGGCCAGCCCTGGGTAGATCCCGGCGAACATGGCGGGCAGGATCGCGAAGTACTTGGCGAGGTCGTTGGCGATGGAGAACGTCGTCAGCGCGCCGCGCGTGATCAGCAACTGCTTGCCGATCTCGACGATCTGGATCAGCTTGGTCGGGTCCGAGTCGAGGTCGACCATGTTGCCCGCTTCTTTGGCCGCCATGGTGCCGGTGTTCATGGCCACGCCGACGTCGGCCTGAGCCAGCGCGGGCGCGTCGTTGGTGCCGTCGCCGGTCATCGCGACCAGCTTGCCGCCCTCCTGCTCCTTGCGGATCAGTGCCATCTTGTCCTCGGGCTTGGCCTCGGCCAGGAAGTCGTCCACACCGGACTCGTCCGCGATCGCCTTCGCGGTCAGCGGGTTGTCGCCGGTGATCATGACCGTCTTGATGCCCATCTTGCGGAGTTCGGCGAAGCGCTCCTTGATGCCCGGCTTGACCACGTCGGACAGTCGGATCACGCCACGCACCGACGCGACACCGCCGGAGAGTTCCGCGCAGACCAGCGGCGTGCCACCGTCCTGGCTGTTCCGGTCGACCACGGCGTGCACCTCGTCCGGCACCACGCCGCCGTGCTCGGTCACCCAGGCCCGCACCGCGCTGGCCGCGCCCTTGCGCACCTGCCGATCCGACAGGTCCACACCGGACATCCGGGTCTGCGCGGTGAACGGTACGAACTCGGCCAGCTTCTCCGACTCGCTCGCCTCGGCGGGCAGGCCGAGGTCCTTGGCGCACAACTCGACGATGCTGCGGCCCTCGGGCGTCCCGTCCGCGAGGCTGGACAGCCTCGCGGCCACGGCCAGGTCCTCGACGGTCGAGCTGCCGACCGGGAGCAGTTCGGTGGCGCGCCGGTTGCCGAAGGTGATGGTGCCGGTCTTGTCCAGCAGTAGCGTGTCCACGTCACCGGCCGCCTCCACCGCACGACCGGACATGGCCAGCACGTTGCGCTGCACCAGCCGGTCCATGCCCGCGATGCCGATCGCGGAGAGCAGCGCGCCGATCGTGGTCGGGATCAGGCAGACCAGCAGCGCGGTCAGCACGATCACCGACTGGGACTTGCCCGCATAGGCGGCCATCGGCTGCAGCGCGACGACCGCGAGCAGGAAGATGATGGTCATCACGGCGAGCAGGATGGTCAGCGCGATCTCGTTCGGCGTCTTCTGCCGCGACGCGCCCTCCACCAGAGCGATCATGCGGTCTACAAAGGACTCACCCGGCTTGGTGGAGATCTTCACCACGATCCGGTCGGACAGCACCGTGGTGCCGCCGGTGACGGCCGAGCGGTCGCCGCCCGACTCGCGGATGACCGGGGCCGACTCGCCGGTGATGGCCGACTCGTCGACGGTGGCGATGCCTTCGACGACATCACCGTCACCGGGGATCACCTGACCGGCCTCGACCACCACGAGATCGCCGATGCGCAGCTCGGTGCCCGGCACCTGCTCCTCGCCACCATCTTCGGTGAGGCGACGGGCGATGGCTTCCTTCTTGGTGCGGCGCAACGAATCGGCCTGCGCCTTGCCCCGGCCCTCGGCGACCGCCTCGGCCAGGTTGGCGAACAGCACCGTGAACCACAGCCAAGCCGCGGTGCCGATGGAAAAGCCGCTCGGGTTGGCGATGCAGAAGAACGTGGACAGCAGCGAGCCGACCCACACCACCATCATCACCGGGTTGCGCAGCTGGTGCCGTGGGTCCAGTTTGCGCAGCGCGTCGGGCAGCGAGACGAGCAGTTGCTTCGGGTTGAACACCCCGGCACTGACCCGATGCGCGTTCTCCGCGTTGTGCTGGTGCTGTTGTTCTGGAGTGCGCTCACGAGTAGTGGTCGTGGTCATGACAGGGCCTCCGCAATGGGACCGAGGGACAGCGCCGGGATGAACACGATCGCGGCGACCAGCAGGATGGTGCCGCCGAGCATCGAGGCGAACAGGGGTGACGCGGTCTTGAGCGTGCCGGAGGTTTCCGGCACCTTCCGCTGCGCGGCGAGCGATCCGCCCAGCGCGAGCACCGCGAGGATGGGGATGAACCGGCCGAACAGCATGACTATGCCGATGGTCGACTGGAACCAGTTGCTGGTCACCGTGAGACCGCCGAAGGCGCTGCCGTTGTTGTTGGCGCCGGAGGTGTAGGCGTAGAGGACTTCGGAGAAGCCGTGCAGGCCCGAGTTGCCCATGGCGCTGCGGGTGGCGGGCAGCGCGATCGCGATACCGGAGAACACCAGCACCAGCAGCGGCATGGCGAGCATCGCGATCGAGGCGAAGGTGACCTCGCGGCGGCCGATCTTCTTGCCGAACAGTTCCGGTGTGCGGCCGACCATCAGCCCGGCCAGGAACACCGCGACGATGGCGAACACCAGGATCGAGTAGATGCCGGTGCCGACACCGCCGGGCGAGATCTCGCCGAGCATCATGTTGATCATCGCGCCACCGCCGCCGAGGCCGGAAAGGCTGTCGTGCGCGGCATTGACCGCACCGGTCGAGGTGCCGGTCGTAGTGGTGACGAACAGCGAGGAACCGGGGATGCCGAAGCGGGTTTCCTTGCCCTCCAACGATCCCCCGGCCAGCAGCGCGGCCGGACCGTTCGGGTGCGTCTCGGCCCACCAGATCACCGAGAGCATGCCCGCCCACAGCACGCCCATCACCGACAGGACCATGTAGCCCTGCTTTGTATTGCCGAGCATCCGGCCCAGCGTCCGGGTGAGGCTGACCGGGATGAGCAGGATCAGGAAGATCTCGATCAGGTTGGACCAGCCGTTGGGGTTCTCGAAGGGATGCGCGGAGTTCGCGTTGAAGATGCCGCCGCCGTTGGTGCCGAGTTCCTTGATGGCCTCCTCGCTCGCGCCGGGAGCGAGCGCGATGGTGTGCTGGGCGCCGTCGATCGTGGTGACCGCGACCCCCGACTTGAGGCTCTGCACCACACCGAGGCCGATCAACAGGATGGCGAAGACGAACGAGATCGGCAGCAGGATCCGCACGGTGGCGCGGGTGATGTCCACCCAGACGTTGCCCAGCCGGTCGGTGCTGGAGCGGGTGAAGCCCCGGATCAGCGCGACCGCGACGGCGAGACCGACCGCGGCGGACACGAAGTTCTGCACGGTCAGGCCAAGCATGGGCACGGCCGAGCCGAGGGTCTGCTCGGGGACGTAGGACTGCCAGTTGGTGTTGGTGACGAAGCTGGCCGCGGTGTTGAAGGCCATCGATGGCACGACCGCGCCGTGTCCGAACGCCCACGGCAGGATCGGTTGGATGCGCTGGAACAGGTACAGCAGCAACAAACCGACCAGCGAGAAGCCAAGAACACCGGCACCGTAGGTGGTCCAGCGCTGCTCGGAGTCCGGGTTCACCCGGAACAACCGGTACAGCACGCGCTCGACGCGCCAGTGCTTGCCGGAGGTGAACACGAGCGCCATGTAGTCGCCGAGGGGCTTGTGGACCACGGCGAGCGCGACGAGGAGCAGGCCGACCTGGAGCAGGCCGGCGCCAGTGGTCGACATCAGAACTTCTCCGGTCGGATCAGCGCGACGAACAGGTAGATGAGCAACATGAGCGCGAGCACGCCACCGATGACGTTCGCGAGAGCGCCGGCCCCGCTCATATCTTTTCCAAGCCGCGCAACATCAGTGCCAGAAGCACGAACACGCCGAGTGTCAGCGCGAGGTAGGCCACGTCGGCCATCTGCGGTTGCCTCTTTCATGTCTGTGGGAATCCGGGTGGGCCCTGCGAAAGGGTGCGCTCGCCAGTCACTCGAAAGTGGTCGTCTGACGGCTCCTTGACACCCGGCGTCAGCGCATTGACGCGGTCTTGACGCTCTCGGTGACTCAGCTCTCTCGTGAGTCAGTCCGTGGTCAGCGAACCGTCACGTGAGCCACGTCACGAATGCCCTCTCAACTGCGCGTATCCATTCGAGCGCGGGATGCGACCGCCTGGACATTAGATTCATAGGCTATGAATGTTGTTAACGTGGTCGTAACGGCACAAACACGGAGAGGGAGACTGTTATGTGCGGTATCACCGGTTGGGTGGGATTCCACCGTGACTTGACCAGGGAACAGGCGACCCTGGACGCGATGACCGAGACCATGGCCTGCCGCGGCCCGGACGCGCGCGGCACCTGGCAGGACACGCACGCCGCACTGGGGCACCGGCGGCTGTCCGTGATCGACCTCGAAGGTGGCACCCAGCCGATGACGCTGGACACCCCCGAGGGCACGCTGGCCATGGTCTACAGCGGCGAGGCCTACAACTACACCGAGCTGCGTGACGAACTGCGCCGCCGCGGTCACGCCTTCCGCACCACCAGCGACACCGAGGTCGTGCTGCACGCCTACCAGGAGTGGGGCGAGTCGCTGGCCGAACACCTCAACGGCATGTATGCCTTCGCCATCTGGGACGCCCGCACCGACAAGCTCGTGATGGTCCGCGACCGGATGGGCATCAAGCCGTTCTACTACTACCCCACCAAGGACGGCGTGCTGTTCGGCTCCGAGCCCAAGGCGATCCTGGCCAACCCGCTCGCCGAACGCGTCGTCGACCTCGACGGCCTGCGCGAGCTGTACACGATGGCCAAGACGCCCGGCATGTCGATCTGGTCGGGCATGTACGAGGTCGAGCCGGGCACCGTCGTCACCGTCGACCGCACCGGCATGCGCACCGCCGTGTACTGGCGGCTGGAAACCCGCGAGCACACCGACGACCAGGAAACCACGGTCGCACGAGTGCGCGAACTGCTCGACGACATCGTGCGCCGTCAGCTCGTCGCGGACGTGCCGCGCTGTGTGCTGCTCTCCGGCGGCCTGGACTCCAGCGCGCTGACCGCGTTGTCCGCCAAGCAACTGCGGGAAAAGGGCGAGACCGTGCGCAGCTTCGCCGTCGACTTCGTCGGCCAGGCCGAGAACTTCACCGCCGACGACCTGCGCCCCACCCCGGACACCCCGTACGTGCACGACGTCGCCGAGCACGTGCACTCCGACCACACCGACGTGGTGCTGGACTCCAACGAACTCAGCGATCCGGAACTACGCAGGCTCGTCGTCACCGCGAACGACGCCCCCAGCGGCCGGGGCGACATGGACGCCTCGCTCTACCTGCTGTCCAAGGCGATCCGCGAGCGCTCCACGGTGGCGCTGTCCGGCGAGTCGGCCGACGAGGTGTTCGGCGGCTACCGCTGGTTCCACGACCCCGAGGCGCAGCAGGCCAACACCTTCCCGTGGCTGGTGGGCTTCAACACGATGCGCGGCGACAGCAACGAGGCGGGCCGGCTGTTCAACCCCGACCTCGGCAAGACCCTGGACCTGCCCGGCTACCTCGCCGACCGGTACGCGACCGCCGTGTCCGAGGTGCAGCCGCTGGCCGGGGCCAGCGAGTTCGACAACCGCATGCGCACCATCAGCTACCTGCACCTGACCCGGTTCGTCCGGATGCTGCTGGATCGCAAGGACCGGATGAGCATGGCCGTCGGCCTCGAAGTCCGCGTGCCGTTCTGCGACCACCGCCTGGTCGAATACGTCTACAACGCGCCGTGGTCGCTCAAGACCTACGACAACAGGGAAAAGAGCCTGCTGCGCGGCGCGACCCGGGACGTGCTGCCGAAGTCGGTGGTGGAGCGGGTGAAGAGCCCTTATCCGTCCACTCAGGACCCGAAGTACCCGGCCATGCTCCAGTTGCAGGTCAAGGAACTGCTCACCGAGCGGAACAACCCGATCTTCGACGTGTTCAACCGCGAGTTCCTTTCGACCGTGGTCGAATCCGATGCCGAATCGGTCGTCGGAACGTCCCGCTTTGTGCTGGAACGTAGTCTGGACATGGCCGCTTGGCTGGACATCTATCGCCCGCAGGTGCGAACCTCCTGAACCACACCGGTTGGCGGGGGTCGGCCGGCAGTGGAGGGAGCGAACGTCATGGCCACCGATCCGGGGACTCCGGTTTCACCCGCGACCGACCCGGCCGGCGCGGCATCGCTCAACCTGGTGATCGCCATCCACCAGTTGCGCCGCGGCCTGCGTGCCGTGCTGCCGCCCGGCCAGTTCAATCCCACCCAGGTGCTGATCCTCACCCAGCTCGCCGGCAGCGACCCCATGCGCGTCGGCGAGCTGGCCCAGCGGGTGCACGTCTCCCAGCCGACCGCGACGACCGTCGTCAACGGACTCGCCGCGGCCGGTCTGGTGAGCCGGATCAAGGACACCGAGGACGGCCGCGCGATCAAGGTCAGCCTCACCGAACTCGGCATGCAGAACCTGCACGAGGTCGGCAGGCAGGAAGCCGCCTATCTGCGGACGCTGATCGACGCGCTGCCCGCTGACGAGCGGGCGACCATCCTCGCGGCCATCCCGATCATGATGCGCCTGGCCGACGCCAGCAGGAGCGCCGAGTACAACCAGCTCAGCGGGATCGCGGCGCGGGCTGACATTTGGGGCAGGAGTACGAAGACCGGTTCATGAACGGCTCGCGCCGCACCGGCGTGCCACACCGGGGACACGGCTCGCCTTCCTGCCCGTACACCGCCAGCGAACGACTGAAGTAGCCGGACTGGCCGTTCACGTTCACGTACAACGCGTCGAACGATGTCCCGCCGGCGAGCAGGGCCTCGCCCATCACCTCGCGGGCCGCGCCGAGCACCGCGCCGGCCTGCGCCCTGGTCAGCTTGTCGGTCGGCCGCGCCCAGTGCAGCTTGGCCCGCCACAGCGACTCGTCCGCGTAGATGTTGCCCACCCCGGAGATCAGCGTCTGATCCAGCAGCGCGCGTTTGATCTCGGTGTGCTTGCGGCGCAGCAGCGCGACCACCGCGTCCAGGTCGAACCCGTCCTCCATCGGATCCCGGGCGATGTGCGCGATCGGCTCGGGCACCCGGTCCCCGCCGACGTCCACCAGTTCGCTCATGGCCAGGCCGCCGAACGTCCGCTGGTCCACGAACCGCAGCTCGGGACCGTCGTCGGCGAAGCGGACCCGGATGCGCAGGTGCGTCTCGTCCTCGGTGCCGACCGGCTGCACCAGCATCTGCCCGCTCATGCCCAGGTGCGCGATGATCGCATCGCCCAGCGCGGCCTCGGCGGGCGAGGCCTCGGCCAGCTCAAGCCACAGGTACTTGCCGCGCCGCCGGGCCCGCTCGATGGTGCGCCCGGCCAGCCGGCCTGCGAAATCGGTCGCGCCGGGCAGGTGCCTGCGCACCGCTCTCGGGTGCAGCACCTCGACCAGTTCGACGGTGCGGCCGACCACGTGTTCGGCCAACCCCCGCCGAACCACCTCGACCTCGGGAAGTTCCGGCATCAGACCATCCTCGCCCGGCCCACCGACAAAAATCGGTGGGCCCCGGACTCACTCCGCGCCGGACTCCGCGTTCTCCTGCGCCTCGGAGCGATCCGCGATCTCCTGCTTGAGCAGCACGTACGCGGACTCGGCCGCCTTCTGCTCGGCTTCCTTCTTGGTGGTCCCGTCACCGCTGCCGTAGGGCTTGCCCGCCACCAGCACCGTGGCGGTGAACTCCTTGCGGTGATCGGGTCCCTGCTCTTCGACCTGGTACTCGGGCACGCCGAGGCTCGCCGCGGCGGTCAGCTCCTGCAGGCTGGTCTTCCAGTCCAGGCCGGCCCCGCGCAGCGGCGCCTCCTTGAGCAACTGGGCGAACAACCGGTGCACCAGCTCCCGGGCGGTCTCGATGCCGTGCTCCAGATACACGGCACCGATCACGGCCTCGAGACCGTCAGCGAGAATGCTGGCCTTGTCGCGACCGCCGGTGAGTTCCTCACCGCGGCCGAGCAGCAGGTACGTGCCGAGGCCGCCCTCGCCGAGCTGGCGGGCGACCCTGGCCAGGGCATGCATGTTGACGACACTGGCCCGCAGCTTGGCCAGCTGGCCCTCGGGCAGGTCGGGGTGCTCCCGGTAGAGGCGATCCGTGATCACGACACCGAGCACGGCGTCCCCGAGGAACTCGAGACGCTCGTTGGGCGGCAGCCCACCGTGCTCATAGGCATAGGAGCGGTGGGTCAGCGCAAGCATGAGCAACTCGGCGTCCAGAGAGACGCCGAGTGCGCTCAACAGCTCGGATCGATCGGCTGGCTCGCCCCTGGGTGGTTTATTTCCCATGGCGCGGCTACCTGGCATCCAGCGGCGCTCAGGCGGGCTGGGTAACCTGGCGGCCGTCATACTGACCGCAGGTGGGGCAGGCGACGTGCGGCAGCTTCTTCGCCTTGCAGGCCCGGTTCGAGCAGGTGACCAGGGTCGGAGCCGACGCCTTCCACTGGGCCCGACGTGCGCGGGTGTTGGCACGGGACATTTTCCGCTTCGGGACGGCCACGACTTCTTCTCCTCGTCAAACGCGGTACATCTGTGGGGTGGATCCTCGACGGCGAGTCGCGGTCAGTCCTCGCGCGCGCCATCGAACCGGTCGGCGAGACCAGCCCATCGAGGATCTATGGTCTCATGCCCGTGGTCCGGCCCGAGTTCGGCCCGGCGCCCGCCGCACTCCGGGCACAGCCCGAGGCAGTCCGGCGTGCACAGCGGCGCCTGCGGGAGGGCCAGCACGATGGCGTCCCGGATCACCGGTTCGAGGTCGATCAGATCGTCGGTGATCCGGTAGACCTCGTCCTCGTCGGTGGTCGCCTCGGTGAGGCTGTCCGGGAAGGCGTACAGCTCGGTGAACTCGATCTCGACCTCGCCGGTCAGCGGATCGAGGCAGCGCGAGCACTCGCCCTCGGTGTGCGCGGTGGCCGTGCCGGACATCAGCACGCCCTCCACCACCGACTCGGCCAGTGCGTCGAAGGTGACCGTGCTGCCCTTGGGCACCATGATCACCGGTTCGAAGCCGAGCGCGTGCTCCACCGCGGCTTCGCGGTGGTAGCGGTGACTCGTGCCCGGCCTGCGGCCGATGTCCCTGGTGTCGATGACCCAGGGCCCGGCCGCGGCAGGGCGCGCGGAAGTTGAACGATCACGTGGCATAAGTGGGTTTGCCGGCGCGGGACCTACCACGCACAGCCGCTCCAGGGTACGCGAGTAACGGGCGGATGAAAAATCGAGATCGAATTCTACTGACGGTAGTCGTAGGGACCGTTGGCGGCGTCGGCCATCGGCGGCATCGGCGGGCGCATGTTCGCCCGGCCCTTGCCGACCGTACGCAGCGTGTGCGCGAGCAGTTCCTCGAACTCGCCGAGCTTGTCGTCGACGTAGGCGTCGCATTCGGCCCGCAACCGGGCCACCTCGGCGTCGGTCTCGTCCAGGATCCGGCCGGACTCGGCGTGCGCGGCCTGCACCACCTCGGTCTGCGAGACCAGGTGGGCCTGCTCGGCGCGGCCCTGGGCGACGGCCTGGTCGTAGGAGGCCCGGCCGGCCTGCAGCATCCGCTCGGCCTCGGCCTCGGCCCGGCCGACCAGCTCCTCGTACTCCTCGCGGCCCGCGTTCACCGCCTGTTCGGCCTTGTCCTCGGCGTCGGCCAGCAGCGCGTCGGCCCGCGCGGTCGCCTCGGCCACCAGCCGCTCGGCCTCGGCCTGCGCGTCCGCGAGGGTCTGCTCGGCTTCGGCGTTCGCCTTGTTGATGGTCTGGTCGGCCTCGTGCTGGGCCTTGCCGATCAGCTCGTCGCGCTGGTCGAGCACGTCCTGGGCGTCGTCGAGTTCGCCGGGGATGGCGTCGCGCACGTCGTCGAGCAGTTCGAGGGCGTCGCCGCGGGGCACGACGCAACCGGAGGTCATCGGGACGCCCCTGGCCTCCTCGATGATGGTGACGAGTTCGTCGAGGGCCTCGAACACCCGGTACACGGCATCTCCCCGGTGCGATCCTTCATCCGGCGCGAGGCGCGGACAACTGCCTCGTACAGTTTGCCCCTACTCGCCCGGTAAACAGGGGACGAAGCAGTTACCGGGCGTGTCAGGAAAAAGGAGGAAAACCGTGGCTGAACGGCCGCAGATCAGGCGGGCGCAGCGGGCCGACGTCGACGCGATCGTGGCCATGCTGGCCGACGACGAACTCGGTGCGCAGCGGGAGAACCCGGGTGATCCTCGTTACCTCGAGGCGTTCGACGCCCTGGCCGCCGACCCGAACCAGTTCCTGGCGGTCGCCGAGTTGAACGGCGAGATCGTCGGCACCCTCCAGCTCAGCTACCTGGCCGGCCTGTCCCGCCTCGGCGCGACCCGCGCGCAGATCGAGGCCGTCCGGGTGCGCTCCGACCAGCGCGGCACCGGCCTGGGCACGACGTTGTTCGAATGGGCCATCAGCGAGGCCCGCGAACACGGCGCCGTCCTGATCCAGCTCACCACTGACGCGAGCCGGGCCGACGCGCACCGCTTCTACGAACGCCTTGGCTTCGTCGCCAGCCACGTCGGCATGAAGATGCCGCTGGTCTAACCCGCGAACTTCTCGCCGAGCCGCCGGTACACCACGTCCGGCACCAGATGCGCGACGTCGCCGCCGTTCATCGCGACGTCCTTGACCAGCGAGCTGGACAGGAAGCTCCACAGCGGATTCGTCGGCATGAACAGGGTTTCCACGCCGGAGAGCTGATGGTTCATCTGCGCCATCTGCAACTCGTAGTCGAAGTCGCTGACCGCGCGAAGGCCCTTCACGATCACCTTGATGTCGTTGCGGCGGCAGTACTCGACCAGCAGGCCGTGCCAGGAATCCACGCGCACGTTGGGCAGGTTCTTGGTGACCTCGCGCAACAACTCGATGCGCTCGTCGATCGCGAACAGCCCGGCCTTGTTCTTGTTGACCAGAACCGCGATGACCACCTCGTCGTAGAGACCCGCGGCCCGTTCCGCGATATCGAGGTGGCCGTTGGTCACCGGGTCGTAGGAACCGGGACACACCGCGCGCCGCATGGGCCGGGACGCTAGCAGCCGGGCAGCCGATTTTCCGATCGGCCGTGGCAACGATCACTCTGACGAGGGTTGGGCCCAGTGCAGCACGGTGTCGCCATAGCGCCTGCTCCGCGTCGGCCGCAGCCCGTCCGGCCAGTCCGGCTCGCCGTCGCGCCCGGCCCGCTCCAGCACCACCAGCCCGTCCGGCGCCAGCCAGCCCCGCCGCACCAGGTTCCCGAGCACGCCGCCCAGCGCCGCGTTGGTCAGCGCGTAGGGCGGGTCGGCCAGCACGATGTCGTACTCGCGGTCCGCCTCCCCAGCCACCACCGACTCGACCGGACCGGCCACCACCCGCGCCCCGGCCAGGCCCAGCGCGCCGACATTGCCGCGCAGCACGTCGATGGCCCGCCGGTCGGACTCGATAAAGGTGACCCCGCCCGCGCCCCGCGACAACGCCTCGAACCCGAGCGCGCCGGACCCCGCGTAGAGGTCGAGGACCTGGATGCCGTCGAAGTCGAACGCGGCCTCCAGCGCGCCGAACAGCGCCTCCCGCACGCGTTCCGAGGTCGGCCGGGTGCCCTTGGGCGGCACCACCAGCCGCCGTCCGCCCGCCGAACCGGCCACGATCCTGGTCACCGGCCCAGTATGGCGGGCCCTGAGAAGATTCCAGGCCGGATACCACGTTACCGTGGTCGACCGGAACAAACATCCACCTGGCGTGCGATTTCATGCTGAGAGGAAGGGCGTACCGTCACCATCTCGCCACAAAAAGGCGAGCAGGAACGCGGCAATCAGGAGAGACGGGTGCCGGAGACCTCTGCCCGAGAGGCCGAGATCGCGATAGAGCAGCAGCACGTCGATCTCGTGTACGCACGCCTTGCCGAGGTGCGCGCCGAGACCGAGGCGTTGCGAGATCGTGGCTACGAACTCGCGCACGGCGCGGGCAAGGAAGCCATCTTCGAACAGGCGCAGATGCTGCTGGAACGTGACGTCATGGTGCAGCACGCAAACAAGATGTTGCACACCCTCGACGCCGAGCACGAAGGTCTGGTGTTCGGACGACTCGATCTTGGCAACGACAAGGCCAGAGGCGAAACCCTCTACATCGGGCGGCTCGGCCTGCGCGACACGAACTTCGACAACCTCGTGCTGGACTGGCGCGCGCCCGCGTCGGCCGCCTTCTACCAGGCGACCGCCGAGGAACCCATGGACGTGCTGCGGCGGCGGGTCATCCGCTGCTCGCAGGAGAAGGTCCTGGACATCGACGACGACGTGCTCACGCCGGACGCGCTGACCGAGGACATCACCGTGATCGGCGAGGGCGCGCTGATGGCCGCGCTGGGCCGGGCTCGCGGCGACACCATGCGCGACATCGTCGCCACCATCCAGCGCGAGCAGGACGAGGCGATCCGGGCCCCCTCCGCGGGCGTGACCCAGATCACCGGCGGTCCCGGCACCGGTAAGACCGCGGTCGCCCTGCACCGCGCCGCCTACCTGCTCTACCGGCACCGCCGCCAGATGACCGGCGCGGGCGTGCTGGTCATCGGCCCGTCCCCGGTGTTCACCAACTACATCTCCCGCGTGCTGCCCTCCATGGGTGAGGACAGCGTCGACCTGCGCGCGCTCGGCGAAATCCTGGACGGCGAGCAGGCGACCCACACCGACATCGCACCGGTCGCGGTGGTCAAGGGCTCGCCGAAGATGTTGCGCGTGCTGCGCAAGGCGACCCGGCAGATGCCGCCGGACGTGCCGACCGAGGTCCGCCTGGTCTACAAGGGCGAGGTGCTCAAGCTCGCGGGCGCCGAACTGGAGCAGGTGCGCAAGGCCGTGCTGCGGCGCGGCGGCCTGCCCAACCGGTCCAGGGTGGACGCCGCCGAGGCGCTGCTGGAAGCGTTGTGGCGCAAGGCAGCCGCCTACGCGGAAGACGACCAGAACAGCGCGAACCAAAGCGGTCGCAAGTTCTCCGCCGCCCACGACGAACTCGTCACCGAACTCGGCGAACGCATGGAGTTCCACCGTTTCCTGGTCGAATGGTGGCCCGTGCTCACGCCCAACAGCGTCCTGGACAGCCTCGGCGACCCGGCTCGCCTCGCGGCCTGCGCCGGTCGCATGTTCACCCCCGCCGAACTCAAACTCCTCAGCGAATCCCTGGCCCAGCGGCCCACTCGGGGTTCATCGGTCGCGGACATCGCCCTGCTCGACGAACTGCGCACGTTGCTCGGCGAACCACGACGCCGCCGCAGGCAGACCGAGGACGAGAACGGCGAGATCCGCACCCGTCCCCGCCACTACGACGAGTACGCGCACATCGTGCTCGACGAGGCGCAGGACCTCTCGCCGATGCAGTGGCGGATGATCGGCAGGCGCGGCAAGTACGCGAGCTGGACGATCGTCGGCGACCCGATGCAGAGTTCGTGGCCGGACGCGGCGGAAGCCCGCGAGGCCCGCGACGCCGCCCTGCGCACCATCCGCACCCGCCGCGAATTCACCCTGCGGACCAACTACCGCAACTCGGCCGAGATCTTCTCCCTGGCCGCCGACGTGCTCGGCAAGCTGGCCGACGCGGACGATCTCCCGGTGGCCGTGCGCAAAACCGGCTTCGCCCCCACCATCACCACGATCACCAAGGAAAAACTGCCCGAGACGGCCCGCGAGGCCGCCCGCGACCTGCTCGACGTCGTCGACGGCACGGTCGGCGTGATCACCGCGATGGACCGCCGCGACGAGGTGGCAGGCTGGCTGGCCGGCGTCGCCGACGATCGCATCCGCGTGGTCGGCAGCCTCGACGCCAAAGGCCTCGAATACGACGGCGTGCTGCTCATCGGCCCCGAGGACATCCTCGGCGAGTCCATGACCGACACCGGCCGCCGCACCCTCTACGTTGCCCTGACCAGGGCAACCCAGCGCCTGACGGTGCTCGCGACCACCAACACCTGGCTCCCCTGACCCCGGTTTCCCCGGGGCCAGGGGAGGTTCAGGCCTAGTCGACCAACACCACCAGCAAGTCACCGCCCTCAACCTGCTGAACGGCATTGATCGCCAACCGCGAAACCTTGCCCGCCTTGGGCGAGGTGATCGCGGCCTCCATCTTCATCGCCTCGATGGTCGCGATCGTCGCACCGGCCGCGACCTCGTCGCCCTCACGCACCGACAGCGTGACCACCCCGGCGAACGGCGCCGCCACCTGGTTCGGGTCGGTCCGATTCGCCTTCTCGGCCGTTGGCAGGTCGGTGGCAACCGACCGATCCCGCACCGAAGTAGGCCGCAGCTGCCCGTTCAACGTGGCCAGCACGGTCCGCAACCCGCGCTCATCAGCCTCGCCAATAGCTTCCAGCTCGATCAACAGCCGCACCCCCGGCTCAAGATCGACCCGGTACTCCTCGCCTGGCTGCAAGCCATAGAAGAAGTCCTTGCTGTTGAGAACACTGGTATCCCCGTAAGTCTCCCGATGGGCCGCGAACTCCTTGGCAGGCCCGGGGAACAACAACCGGTTCAACGTCCCCCGAGTATCGGTCCGCAGCCCTTCCCGATCCTCGTCGGTCAGATCGGCAACGACCTTCCGCTCAGCGCGTCCCGCCAATGCCTTGGTCCGGAACGGCTCCGGCCACCCACCAGGCGGATCCCCAAGCTCCCCGCGCAAGAACCCGACAACCGAGTCCGGCACGTCGAACCGCCCAGGATCAGCCTCGAACTCCGCGGGCTTAACCCCGGCCCCCACCAGGTGCAGGGCAAGATCCCCCACCACCTTGGAAGACGGCGTCACCTTCACCAGATGCCCCAACATCCGGTCAGCGGCAGCGTAAGCGTCCTCGATCTCCTCGAACCGATCCCCCAACCCGAGCGCGATCGCCTGCGCCCGCAAGTTGGACAACTGACCACCCGGAATCTCATGGTGGTACACCCGCCCGGTAGGCGCAGGCAGCCCAGCCTCGAACGGCGCGTAAACCCGCCGCACCAGCTCCCAGTAAGGCTCAAGATCACAAACGGCCTGCAAGTTCAATCCGCTGGGCCGCTCAGTGTGATCAGTAGCAGCGACAATCGCGGACAACGACGGCTGCGAGGTGTTCCCCGACATCGAGGCAACGGCCCCATCAACCGCATCGGCCCCGGCCCCAATAGCAGCAAGATAAGTAGCCAGCTGCCCACCCACCGTGTCATGCGTATGGATATGTACGGGGAGGTCGAACTCCTTCCGCAAAGCGGAAACGAGCGTCCGCGCGGCAGGAGGCCGCAACAACCCAGCCATATCCTTGACGGCCAGCACATGAGCCCCCGCGCCCACGATCTGCTCAGCCAGCTTCAAGTAGTAATCCAAGGTATACAGCCGCTCCCCAGGATCAGAAAGATCCCCGGTATAGCAAACGGCGACCTCGGCAACCGCAGTTCCGGTAGCCCGAACAGCGTCAATGGCAGGCCGCATCTGCTCGACATCATTGAGCGCGTCGAAGATCCGGAAGATGTCGATGCCCGTCCGGGCTGCCTCCTGCACGAACGCGTCCGTCACCGCCTCCGGGTACGGCGTGTAGCCGACCGTGTTCCGTCCGCGCAACAACATCTGCAAGCAAATATTGGGAACGGCGGCCCGCAGCGCAGCAAGCCGCTCCCAAGGATCCTCAGCCAGGAACCGCAAAGCGACGTCGTACGTCGCCCCGCCCCAACACTCCAGCGACAACAACTGCGACGTCGTCTGCGCGACATAAGGAGCGATGGCCAGCAGGTCCTTGGTCCGCACCCGAGTAGCCAGAAGCGACTGATGCGCATCCCGGAACGTGGTGTCGGTAACCCCAATGGTCTTCGACGACCGCATCCACTGCGCGAACCCTTCCGGCCCCAAAGCGGTCAGCTTCTGCTTGGACCCCTCCGGCGGATCACCCGCGATCGACGCGAGCGGCAGCTTCGCCGCCGGATCGAGAAAGTTCGGCCGAGCCCCATTGGGCCGGTTCACGGTCACGTCGGCCAGATAGCTGAGCAGCCGAGTACCCCGGTCGGCGGACTGCCGAGCCGTCAACAGATGCGGTCGCTGCTCAATGAAGGACGTCGTGATCCGCCCAGCCCGGAAATCCGCATCGTCGAGCACCGCCTGCAAAAACGGAATATTGGTAGACACACCGCGAATCCGGAACTCAGCGACCGCCCGCCGAGCCCGTCCCACCGCGGTAGCAAAATCCCGCCCCCGGCACGTCAGCTTCACCAACATCGAGTCAAAGTGCGCCGACACCTCAGTCCCGGAGAAAGCGGTCCCGCCATCCAGCCGGATCCCCGCCCCACCCGGCGACCGATAAGCACTGATCACCCCGGTGTCCGGCCGGAACCCGTTGGCCGGGTCCTCGGTGGTGATCCGGCACTGCAACGCGGCCCCGCGCAACTGCAAGCGGTCCTGCTCAAGCCCCAGATCGGCCAGCGTCTCCCCCGAAGCGATCCGCATCTGCGCCTGCACCAGGTCGACATCGGTGACCTCCTCGGTCACCGTGTGCTCAACCTGAATCCGAGGATTCATCTCGATGAAGTGGTGCTTGCCGTCGGTCCCCAGCAGGAACTCCACCGTCCCCGCGTTGACGTACCCGATCTTCCGCGCGAACGCGACCGCGTCCGAGCAGATCCGCGTCCGCAGCACCGGGTCCAGGTTCGGTGCAGGGGCGATCTCGATGACCTTCTGATGCCGCCGCTGCATCGAACAGTCGCGCTCGAACAGGTGGATCACGTTGCCCGCGCCGTCAGCCAGGATCTGCACCTCGATGTGCCGAGGCGTGGTGACGGCCTGCTCCAGGAAGACGGTCGGGTCCCCGAACGCCGACTCCGCCTCGCGCATCGCGGCCTCGATCGACTCGCGCAACGCCGAAGGCTGCTCAACCCGCCGCATCCCGCGCCCGCCACCACCGGCAACGGCCTTCACGAAAACCGGAAACCCGATCTCGTCGGCGGCCGCCAGCAGCTGATCCACATCAGCGGATGGCGCCGACGAACTCAGCACCGGCAGCCCAGCCTCCCGAGCCGCCGCGACCGCGCGCGCCTTGTTACCCGTCAGTTCGAGCACCTCGACACTCGGCCCGACGAAGGTGATCCCCGCATCGCGGCAGGCGGCGGCGAGTTCGGGGTTCTCCGAGAGGAAGCCGTAACCCGGGTAGATCGCGTCAGCCTTGGCTTTGCGCGCCGCGCCGATGATCTCCTCGACGGAGAGGTAGGCGCGGACCGGATGACCCGGCGTGCCGATCTCGTAGGCCTCGTCGGCCTTCAGCCGGTGCAAGGAGTTGCGGTCCTCGTAGGGGAAAACGGCAACAGTCCCAGCGCCGAGCTCGTAACCGGCGCGGAATGCGCGGATAGCGATCTCGCCGCGGTTGGCGACGAGCACCTTGTTGAACATGGCCGGCTCCTCGTTCGTGTCGGCACGGTCGGGGCGGCGGCGCCCACCCGCGCGGGCCCGCCGGAGTCGCACGGTACCGCGCCGATCCCGCCCACCGGGAGCATCATCCCAGGTGACGGACATCATTGCGCCAATGCGCGCCACGCCGCTGGCGCCAACAAGCCTGGCAGCTACCCGTCCGACCGGCCAGACATCACCCGGCTCGCCTCACCGGCAAACCCACCGATCGTGACATGGCGCACAACACCACCAGGCCCAGTGGCACCCAAACCCCCAATACCCCACGCCGCCCACCGACAACCCCCAAACCCAACCACCCCACCACTTCACCGCGCCCACCACTTCACCGCGCCCACCGCTTCGCTGCGCCCCAACAGCCAGCGGCGCCTCGGCACCCATCGCGCCCAGCAGCGAGCCGTGCTCAGCAGCCAGCCGTACCTCGCACCCACCGGGCCTCAGCACCCGCCGTTCCCGGCACCCCATCGCGCCGAGCGCCCCGCCGTGCCCAGCCCTCAGTCAGGCAGCCCCAACCGCGCCACCAACCGCTTCGGCGCCAGGAGTCGATAACTCTCCGTCACCAGCTCCTCGATCTCCACCCAGTCCACCGGACCAAGATCAAGCCGAATCCCGATCCAGCCATTGGCCCCCAAATAAGCAGGCGAATAAAACTTCTCCGGATCCGAACCAATAAGCGCCTCCTGCTCACCCGGCCCAGCTTTACAGCACAGCCCAATTCGCCCATCACCATGATGATCACTCAGGTAATAGGCAAATTTCTTTTTACCAACAGCAAATCCACGATGCTGCTGACCATAAGGGAAAGATTCGGCGTTCGGCAGGGCGAGACAGATGTCGGTCAGCTTGGCGAGCCGCTTCGCGGTGGCATCCATGGCGGTCTCCGTGGCGTGGGTGATGGTCGCCGGAGCGTATGCCGACGACCATCACCTGTCCACAGCGGAAACCGCAGCTCAGACCGGTTTGCTTGTCAGCGAAGGGCCTTGAGGTAGTGCGCGCTGACCCAGTGACCGTTGGCCAGCTGACGGAAGCCGTTCACAGTCTTGGCGCTGGCAACGACGTGGGCGCCCTTGGCCAGGGTGCCAGCCACGCGGAACTTGGTGCCCGGACCAGTGCGAACGTTCAGGTGTGAGGCGGTGACCACGTAGTTCGCCCTGGTCACATGGGCAGTCTTGGCGGCCCGCTCGGCAGAGACAATGGCGCGGGACCTGGCCGACGCCGCCTTGACCACGTGCAGCGGCGCGGGCTTGGCGGCGGGCTTGGCCGGCGCGGATTTCGCCTGCGCCGGAGCAGGCGCGGCAGCGGTAGGCGTCGCCGCGGAAGCAATTCCAGCGGCCCCCAAAGCCAGGCCGGTGGCCACAATTCCAGCTGCGGCAGCAATACGCACAGAACGCATGTGAAGTTCCCTTTCCCCGAATTCAAAAGGCGACCGAATTCCGTCGCTCATATGGGGAGACGCAGGCATCGCACGAAACGTTGCCTCGCTGGGAAGAATTTTGCCAGCAACCTGCCAGGTTCACGACTCTGGGCCGAAGATCGCCAGGCCAAGGCCGCATCAGGCAAAAAAGTTACGCTCAGTCGTCACTCAGGCTCGGCTGAACGCCTCAACGCCGCGAACACCCGGCGGATGACGTCCGGGTCGACGTCCGACGAAGGCGGCTCACCGAGCGGCGGCTCGGGCAGAGCGGCCTTGCGCTGACGGCTGCGCCTCGGCAGCTGGACGGCTTCGGCAGACAGGCCACCCGGCAGGGGCAGCTCACGCCAGGTGATATCGCCGTCCTCGACTTCGATGGTGAGGTTGCCGCCCGCCAGGCTGAGCCGGACGGTGAGGAATCTCGGCGCGCGCGGGTCGTTGTTCGCCACGGCCGCGTTCACGAGGTCGCGGGCGACCTGCTTGACCTGTCCCTGCATCTCGAGCAGCGACCACTCGGTCAGCGCGAACTGGACGAACAGTTCGGTGCAGGTAACCGCGGTGGGCAGAGCAACGAGAACAAGATCGTCCATTTGCGCGGTTTGAGCGTGCACACCTGGTCCCCTTCCCGTGTTTCGCGCTGGGAGCGCGGACCCGCAGTTCCGGCGATTGCCGGTATCTTGCCAACCCGTCGTGACGCCCTCATCACCGGGTAGGGCGACACCAAACCCGAATATCTTTCCCGTCACACCTCAGCCCCCACCCATTCCCAGGGGGCGACCCCGAGCCCAGTCTATCGGCCGAATGTGAAAAGTCGATCATGATGGGCCGTCCTGTGGACAACTGAGCAGCCTGTGGACAACCTTTGCTGGCTGACCGCGCCTGTGCTAAGTGGCGTGTGAGCACCGACGTCGGCGCGATGTGTTCGGATCGAGCGTGGCGGGGGCGAGCCGCTCGGAGCCGCGAAAATTCACCCGTCCGTGCACCCCGAAAGGGGCAGTCAGGGGCGAGTGCGGCCGACCGGGACGACGGGCAGTACGGCTGGGGCGCCGGCCGGGTCGGGCGGGCTGAGCCGGAAGGCGTCGGGTTTGGCCGGAGACTCGGTGGCGTGCCGGCGGGTGAGCGGCAGCTTCGCCCACGTTTCCTCGTCGGTCGGCGTCGAAACCTGGATGCGCAGGCCGTCGACCGCGGAGACCGCCAGTTCGGTCATGGCGAAGTTCATCCGGCCGACGTCCGGGTGAGCGATCTTGCGGTAGCGGATCTCCGGGCCCGCGACCTCGCGCCTGGCCCACAGCGCGGCGAACTCCGGGCAGAGGTCGTGGAGCCTGCGGATGTCCTCTTCCCACTCCGGGTCGCCGACATGATTCGCGTACTCGGCGCGGAGCCGGGCGACCGTGAACGGGATCTCGTCGTCGTAGTTGAGGAAGAACTTGCGGGCGTTCGGCTCGGTGACGCAGCACCACAACGTGTTCTTGTGCACGCATGGCAGGCTGTGCCAGTTCCAGAACAGGTGTTCGTGCGCCTCGTTGCCGGCCAGCATGTCGAACCGGCCGTTGACCAGCGACGCGGGCAACGGGTCCAGCGAGCGCAACACGTCCAGGATCGGCGCGGGCACGACCTGGGTCGACGTCGGTAAGCGCAGCGGGGTGGCCTCGGCGAGGCGATACAGGTGCCAGCGTTCCGGGCCGTCCATGCGCAGCGTGCTGGCGACGGCGTCGAGCACCTGCACGCTGACGTTGATCGGCCGACCCTGTTCCAGCCACGTGTACCAGGTGACGCCGACCCCGGCGAGCAGCGCGACCTCTTCCCGCCGCAGCCCGGCGGTGCGCCGGCGCGGACCGGGCGGCAGGCCGACATCTTCCGGGCGCACGTCGGCCCGGCGCGCCTTGAGGAACGCGCCCAGCTCGGCTCGCCGTCGGCCCGTCGCGGCAGCCTTGCCCCCTGCAGGCAGTTCAACGGTCACGGTCCCCAGTCTTACCGACGACCCCGACATTTTCCGCTGATTTGCCGAATCAGTTCGAAAAATTTCGAACCATCCTGAAGGTGGTGCTGTCAGTAACAGCACCACTGGGCTCTCCCGAGCCGCGCCCGGCCGGCCACACAGTTCCGATATGACCACCACCGCACCACCGCTCGTCGAGCGCGCCGCAACGGACCGGCGGCCCGCTCTCATGCTCACGGTCCTGCTCATCGGCCAGTTCATGGCCATGCTCGACATCACCATCGTCAACGTCGCCATGCCGACCATGGGCACGGATCTGCACGCCTCCGGCGCGGCCCTGCAACTCATCGTGTCCGGCTACACGATCAGCTACGCGATGCTGCTCATCACCTGCGCCCGGCTCGGCGAACTGCTCGGGCACCGCCGCCTGTTCTGGTTCGGCGTCATGGCCTTCACCGCGAGTTCACTGCTGTGCGGCATCGCCCCGAACGCGCTCACGTTGATCATCGCGCGATTCATCCAGGGCGCGGCCGCCGCCGTGATGATGCCGCAGATCATGAGCACCATCCAGAAGCAGTTCACCGGCCCCGCGCGCACCCGGGCGCTGAGCGCGTACTCGGCCGTGATCGCGGTGGGTGCGGTCGCCGGTCAGATCGTGGGCGGCCTGCTGGTCAGCGCCGACATCCTCGGCACCGGCTGGCGGCCGGTGTTCCTGGTCAACGTGCCGGTCGGCATCCTGGTCGCCGTTCTCGTGCCCCGCCTGATGCCCGCCGACGGCCCGCGCGGCACCCGCAGACTCGACCTGCTCGGTCTGTCCATCGCGGTACCGGCGGTGTTCCTCATCGTGTTGCCGCTCGTACTCGGCCACCAGAACGGCTGGCCTGCCTGGTCGTTCGTGTGCATCGCGCTCGGGCTCGCGCTCGCCGCGGTGTTCGTCCGGGTGGAACAACGCGTGGCCGCGCGGGGCGGTGATCCGCTGTTGAAGATCGACGTGCTGCGCGTACCCGGCGTCGCCACCGGGCTGGCCGCGCTGTCGGCCGGGATCATCGCCTACGGCGGGTCGCTGTTCACCATCGGTTTACACCTCCAGTCGGGGCTCGGCGACAGCGCGCTGCGCGCCGGTCTCACCTTCGCTCCGACCGGTGTCGCGTTCGGACTGTGCAGCTTCTACTGGCGCCGCTTGCCGGATCGGGTGCACCACGTGCTGACGCCGATCGGTTTCACCATCGCCGCCATCGCCTACGCGTCGGTCGCGTTCACCCTGAACACCGGATCCAGTGGCGGAACCGGACTGCTGGTCGAGCTGGCCGTGCTCGGGTTCGGCATGGGCATCGGGTACAGCCCGCTGCTGATGAACTCGCTGGTGCACGTGCCGACCCGGTCGGCGGCCGATGCGAGTGGACTGCTGACCACGACCGTCCAACTGGGTCAGGTGATCGCCGTCGCCACCTTCGGCAGCTTGTTCCTCACGCTCGCCGGTCAGACCCAGCCGCACTCGTCCGCACACGCGGTCGCCACCACGCTGGAATGGCTGGCGGGACTGCTGTTGCTCGGTGCGCTGATCGCGGTGCTGCTGGCCAGGACGATCGCGCGAGCCCGCCGGGTCACTGGCTGAACCGGTCGTCCAGCCAGTCGAAGGCGCGCTGATGCCACACGGCCAGCGCGCCCTCGTGGCAGTGTTCGCCGCCGCCATCGGCCTCGGCGAAGAATGTCCAGCAGCTCGGCAGCGTGCGCAAACGTTTGGCGTGACGCGGGCTGAGCCGATTCGGCGTCGTTGGCGGGGCTCGGTCGGCGACGCCTACCTGGGTACCCTGACTCGCTCGATCGAGGCGGCCTTGCGGGCCGCGAAATGTGAGGCATGAGGGTGAACGTCGAGCTGTTGACCGTGTTCGCGGACGGGCCCGGCGGCGGCAATCCGTGCCCGGTGGTGACCGGCGCGGACGACCTGACCGACGAACAGATGCGCGGCGTCGCGCAGCGATACGGCCACGAGAGCGCGTTCGTGCTGACGCCGGGCGATCCGGCCGCCCGGCTGCGCCTGCGCTACTTCGTGCCCCGGCACGAGATGGAGATGTGCGTGCACGCGACGGTCGCCGCGTTGAGCCTGCTCGACGAGCCGGGTGCGCTGCGTGTCCAGACGCCGCTTGGTCTGGTGAACGCTGAGATCGACGCGGACGGCACGGTCACGGTCGAGCAGTTTCGGCCGGTGTTCGGTGACCCGGTGGCGGCGGCCGAGGAGTTGGCGGCCGCGATGGGGTGTGCGCCGGAGCAGATCGGCGCGGCGCGGTCGGTGTCGGTGAGCCGGGCGAAGTTGATGGTGGACGTGACCGGATTGCATGCGCTGCAACCGGATCCGGACGCGGTCCGGCGCGTGTGCGAGCGGCTCGGGGTGACCGGGTTGTACCCGTTCATGGTGGACGAGGACGGGCGGGTGTTCGCGCGGCAGTTTCCCCGGGACAGTGGGTATGCCGAGGATCCGGCCACGGGGTTGGCGGCGGCGGGGCTCGCGTGCTTGCTCGCGATGCGGGAGAACGCGGACGGGCGCCACAGCTACGAAGTCCGTCAGGGGCAGGCGATGGGGCGGCCGAGCCTGATCAGGGCGCATGCGACTCGGGTGGGTGGGGAGGTCACGCGGGTTGCGGTGAGTGGGCGAGCCGTGCCGTGGGCTGAATGATCCGGGGCGGGCTGCCGGTTTAGTGGGATGTGCAGAGGTGGAATTGTTTGCCTTGGGGTGATTCGACGGCGGTGGCGCAGGCTTGGACCGAACCCAGGTCGGGGACGGCGGCCGGGTCGGTGGTGATGTCGAGCAGGCCGCTGCCGGTGACCCTTTTGCTTGTCAGCACAACGTAACCGCCGGTCGACACGACCGGCTGGTATTCCAGGGTGACGGTGAGGGTGGCCGCGGCGGCCGTGTGGAAGGTGGCGCGGGCCTCGTTGCGGGAGACCAGTTCGGCGCAGATGGTTTCCTTGCCGAAACCGGTCGTGATCAGGCAGACCGGGGTGGGGCTCACGGCGGCCGATGCCGGTGCGGCCAGGGCCGCGCCGAGCAGGGTGGTGGCCGTGGCGATGGCAGCCGTTCGGAACATGTGGGCTCCCCAGGTGATGTTCGGGCGGGCGCGAGAGGTGAAACCAAGTGGTGTAACGGAGTTCGAACAGTCGTCGATATGACCACGGTTGAGGATTGTTCGCATCCCATGTCACCCGAACGGGTTTCACTTGGTCGAGTGATCATGGCCGGGTCGGCGCGGGGAAAGTCGATAGGTTCGGCTCCTCCCCACCGAGGAAAGGCCGGCCAGCCATGTCGAGAGCGAGCACGTCGAGAATCCTGTTGGTGCTGGGCGCATGCGTCGCGCTCGTCCTGCCGACGCCGCCGGGCAACGCCGATCCGAACGCCGCACCGCTGCTGCCGGATCTGCGCGAAGCGCCGGTCGGCTGCGCGGGCGGTTCGGGCCGGGACCCGATGACCTGCGATGACTGGGACGTCTGCGCGGTGCGGGATGCCGGAGATCCGAACGGGAAATGCGTGAAGTCCGGGGCGATCGCGGCGGTACGCCTTCGGTTCACCACCGCCGTGGACAACGCGGGGGCGGGGCCGCTGGTGGTGTTGGGCCAGCGAGCACCGGGGCAGGCGACGATGACCGTGCGGCAGGCTTTCCAGGACGGCGTCGGCGGGCCGATTCCCTCGACCTACTCGGACGCGCAGCGCGCCACCGCGATGACGATGTACTACGAGCCCGCCAAGATGCACGAACACTGGCACCTGCTCGGGTTCGAGCACTTCCAGTTGACGACGCTGGGCGGCGGGGTGGTGGTGACCGACCGGAAGAACGGGTTCTGTCTCGGTGACCGGTACGAGACGGCGGACGTCGACAAGCTCCCCAACGCGCCTTACGGCAGCAGCGCGGGGCCGCAGGACACGCTGGCCGACTTCCTCAGGGACACCAACTGCGAGCATCTCAAGCCGCAGGCCACGGACGTGACCGAGGGCATTTCGGTTGGCCGGGGCGACGACTACGCCTACGACGTCGACTTCCAGTGGCTGGACATCACCTCCGCTCCCTCCGGCACCTACGACATCGTCAACACGGTCAACGCCGACCACACCATTCTGGAGAGTGACTACGGCAACGATTCGTCCTCGGTCGCGATCAGAATTCAGTGGCCGGACGGCGCGGCGAAAGCACCCGCTGTGATCACGGCAGCGCCCACGGTCAAAATGCTGCGAAGTTGCCCCGGTAGTGCGATATGCCTTCCGTAAGCCGAGGTGGATCCGAAAGTCGAGGCAGACCAGGCCTCCGTTAGGCGGGTCCGTCCTCGGTTACGGCATGCCAGACTCGAGGCTGGCCTGAAGGAGGTCCGATGACCGGCACCGCAACCGATCCGGCTGATCTGCCGGCCACCGAGCTCCTGCGTTGTTACGCGGACGGCACGCTCTCACCGGTCGAGGTGTTCGCCGCGGTGCGAGCCAGGGTCGAGGCGGCCGAGCCGGTGTTGAGCGCGTTGTGGTTGAACTACGCCGAACGGTGGCAGGCGCAGGCCTCCGCGAGCGAGGTGCGGTGGCAGACCGGGGCACCGATGGGGCCGTTGGACGGCGTGCCGATCACGCTGAAGGAGAACATCGCCACCGCGGGTGAGCCGATTCCGCAGGGCTGCGCCGCGATTCCGCTGGTGCCCGCGACCGAGGACGCGCCGCCAGCCGCGCGGGTTCGGGAGGCGGGCACGATCCTGGTCGGCAAGACACCGATGCCGGACCTGGGCATGCTCAGCTCAGGACTGTCCAGTTTCCACAAGCTGACCAGGAATCCGTGGAATCCGGCCTGGAATCCGGGCGGTTCGAGTTCGGGGGCGGCTGCTGCCGCGGCGGCTGGGTATGGGCCGTTGCACGTGGGGACCGATATCGGTGGGTCGGTGCGGTTGCCTGCCTCGTGGACCGGGCTGGTCGGGTTCAAGCCGAGTTATGGGCGGGTGCCGATCGATCCGCCGTATCACGGGCGGGTCGCTGGTCCGTTGACCCGAACGGTCGCGGACGCCGCGCTGCTGATGGGCGTGCTCGCGCAGCCGGATTGGCGCGACTACAAGAGTCTGCCGTACGAGCCGATCGACTTCACCGACCTGGACGGGTTTTCGGTGGGCGGGTTGCGGATCGCGCTGCTGACCGATGTCGGGGCGGGCCTGGGGGTGCATCCGGAGGTCCGGGACGCGGTCGTCGCGGTGGCGCGGTTGTTCGAGGCAGCGGGAGCGATCGTCGAGCCGATCGGGCCGTTCGTGAGCCAGGAGGTCCTCGATGACGTCGACCTCTACATGGGGGTGCGGTTCTGGGAGGTGTTGCGTCAGTTGCCGCATGAGCGGCAGGGGTTGGTGCTGCCGTTCATCGCGGACTGGGCGCAGCGCGGCTCGGACGTGCCGGGCGTGGTGGTGATGCGTTGCGCGAACCGGTTGCTCGAGTTGGCGCGGCGGACGATCGCGGCAACGCACGAGTACGACTTCGTGCTGTCGCCGGTGTGCCCGGTGCCGACGATCCCGGCGGAACTGCCATCACCGACCAACGATGTGGCGCATGCGCTCGATCATGCGGCGTTCACCGCGGTTTTCAACGCTTCCGAGCAGCCGGCCTGTTCGGTGAACTGTGGGTGGACCGAGGACGGGCGGCCGATCGGGGTGCAGATCGCCGGACGGCGGTTCGACGATCTGGGGGTGTTGCGGATGGCCGCGTTCTACGAGGGGGCGCGGCCGGAACAGGCTCGGCCGGATTGGTCTCGGTGCCGGGGGTGGGAGAGTTGATCGCTCCGGGCTAGGACTTTTCCAGGTATTCGGCTCGTTCGTCGTCCACCAGGGCGGCCACCAAGCCCGCCAGGCCGGGGTATTGGGCGAGGGCTGGGTCTTCGGCTACCAGGGCCCGTGCTTCGTCGCGGGCCTCGGTGATCAGGTCGACGTCGCGGAGCAGGGAGAGCAGCTTCAGGCCGGAGTTGCGGCCGGACTGCGCGGCGCCGAGGATGTCGCCTTCGCGGCGCATTTCCAGGTCGAGCTGAGCGAGTTCGAATCCGTCCAGTGTGGACGCGACGGCGTCCAGGCGGTCGCGGGTCGCGGTGCCGTCGAGGGCTTCGGTGACCAGCAGGCACAGGCCAGCGGCACTGCCTCGGCCGACTCGGCCGCGGAGCTGGTGGAGCTGGCTGACGCCGAACCGGTCCGCGTCCATGATCGCCATGACGGTCGCGTTCGGCACGTTGACGCCGACCTCGACGACGGTGGTCGCCACGAGCACGTCTACCTCGCCCGCGGCGAAGGCGCGCATGGTCGTGTCTTTCTCGTCGGCCGGGAGCCTGCCGTGCAGGATCCCGATGCGCAGCCCTTTCAGCGCGCCTTCGGCCAGCGCGGGGGCCACGTCGAGCACGGCGAGGGGGGCGCGGCGGTCGCTGTTGCCTTCGGCCGGGGGTTCGCCGTCGGGGCCATCGGGGTCGACGTCTTCACCGGCGGAGGAGGCTTCGCCGATGCGGGGGCAGACGATGTAGGCCTGGTGACCTTCCTGGACCTCTTCGCGAATGCGTTGCCAGGCGCGGTCCAGCCACGCCGGTTTGTCGGCCACCGGGACGACCGAGGTGGAGATGGGCGAGCGGCCCTGCGGGAGTTCGCGGAGGGAGGACGTTTCCAGGTCGCCGTAGACGGTCATGGCCACGGTGCGCGGGATGGGCGTCGCGGTCATGACCAGGACGTGCGGGCTCACGCCTTCGCCGGCTCGGCCGCGCAGGGCGTCGCGTTGTTCCACGCCGAAGCGGTGTTGTTCGTCGACCACCACGAAGCCCAGTTCGGCGAAGGAGACTTTGTCCTGGATCAGGGCGTGGGTGCCGACGACGATGCCTGCCGCGCCGCTGGCCACGTCGAGCAGGGCTTGTTTGCGGGCGGCGGCGGGCAGGGAGCCGGTCAGCAGGGTGATCTTGGTTGACTGGTCGGCGGCGCCCAGTTCGCCGGCCATGGCCAGGTCGCCGAGCATGTCGCTGAGGGATCGGGCGTGCTGGGCGGCCAGGACTTCGGTGGGGGCGAGCATGGCTGCCTGCCTGCCCGAGTCGACCACTTGGAGCATGGCGCGCAGGGCGACGATCGTTTTGCCGGAGCCGACTTCGCCTTGCAGGAGTCGGTTCATCGGGTGTTCGCCGGAGAGGTCGGCGGAGATCGCCGCCGCGACTTCTTGCTGGCCTTCGGTGAGGGTGAAGGGGAGGCGCTTGTCGAAGGCTTCGGCGATGCCGTCGGGTTTGGGTGGGCAGGCGGGGGCGGGGCGGGCGACGGCGGACTGGCGGCGTTGGGCCATGACCAGTTGGACGGTGAGGGCTTCGTCCCATTTCAGCCGGTGTTCCGCGCGCTTCTGGGTCGGCCAGCCATCGGGGCGGTGGATGCCGCGGATGGCGTCGGCGAACGGGAGCAGGTGGTGGCGGCTGCGGAAGAACTCGGGCAGCGGGTCCTCGGCGCCGTCCCACACGTCCAGCACCTGACGGACGCAGCGCGTGATCGACCAGGACGGCAGCCCGGCGGCGGCCGGGTAGACCGGGAGGATGGCAGCGGCGAATTCCTCCACTGTGGACTCGTCAGCGTCCTCGTCGAGCAGCTGGTACTCGGGGTTGGCCAGTTGGAGCTGGTCGCGGAACTTGGTCACCTTGCCCGCGAACAGGCCGGGTTTGCCGGGCAACAGTTCGCGCTCGCGCCAGGGCTGGTTGAAGAACGTGCAGGTCAGGGAGCGGGTGCCGTCGGTGATGCGGACATCGAGGATGGTGCCGCGCCTGCTGCGCATGGTGCGCTTGGCGACGCGTTCGACCTTGGCCAGCACGGTCACGTGCTCGTCGATCTGCAGGCCGCCGATGTTGGTGAGTTCGCCGCGCTCGGCGTAGCGCCGCGGATAGTGGCGCAGCAGTTCGCCGACGGTGGTCAGCTTCAGCGACGACGCCAGTGCCTTGGCGGTCTTGGCACCGAGCACCCGCTCCAGTGGCTCGTCCAGCCCGGCCATGGTCCTCCTCCCGCGTTCTGCTCAAAAAAAGGCCCGAGCCTAAGTTAGCGAGCGGCACCGACACCGCGCTGGTCAGGGCCGTCGTGCCTGGTCAGCGAGGTCGTTGCCGAGCGAGGTGAGGAGGTAGATGGCGGTGCGGCCGTTCCGCTCGCGGGCGACGAGACCGGCTTCGCGGAGCACGGCGAGGTGCTGGGAGATCGCACCTCGGGTCACGCCGAGGTGGGTGGCGAGGTCGGACGGGGTGGTCGGCGCGCGGAGCAGGTGCAGTAGCCGGGCGCGGGGTTTGCCGAGCAGGCGGTCGAGCGCCGGGCCGGGGGCGCGGCCGAGTTCGGAGTGCTCCCAGAGGGCGCCGATGCCGCGCGCCGGGTAGCGGACGGTGGTGAAGGTGGGCGTGCGGAAGCGCGACCAGACGTAGGGCCAGACGAAGATGCTGGGCATGATCACCAGGCCGCCTTTGCCCGGGATCACGACGACTTCCGGGGCCGGGAGGTTGGTCGTCTGGGCGTGGATGAGCAGGTCGGCGCCGTCCCAGGCGATGCGCTCGTGCAGGCCGGCGATCATCGTGGCCATGCCTGCTTGCGCCGCGATCCGGCTGCGGTGCAGCACGTCCGCGTCCAGGGTGGCGACGATGCGGGGCCAGTGCGGGGCGATCAGGGTGTCGTGCGCGGTGCGGAGTTGGTCGACGACGCGCGGGAGCCAGCGGCGCGGGTTGGTGTAGAGGTCGTCCACAAAGGAGTGCGGGCGGCGTTTGGGGAACAGATGGTCGAGGCTGGTCCGGACTTCTTTGGTGGGGGTGCGCCTTACCTCGTCGAGTTCGGTTTCCACGGTGGGCAGGCGGGTGCTGGGCGGTGGGACGACGAAGCCGGGCAGGCGCGCGGTCGGGCTGTTCAGCAGGATCTGCAGCAGGTCGAGATCGACGGTCGCGAGGCGGGGCTGGGCCCAGCGGACCCACGGCAGGTGCAGCGCGTGGCGGCCGGGATTGGCCAGGGTGCCCAGCGCGGCAACGGTTTCACCGATGGGTGAGATGGCGAACCTGGTCGCGGTGAGGTCGTCCAGGGCCAGTTTCATTCGCTGCATGGTGTTGGCCAGTTTAGTTGTGGGCTAAATGGTGGAGCGGGGGCGTCGGCGCCTTCAGGGTGTGCCGGTATGGGGACGTTGACTCGGGTGGCGCCTGGCCTTGGGCGGGGTTACTGGACGTTGTGGTGGTCTTCGGTGGTCAATGGGACCGGGGATGGGATCTTCACGGCGGCCTTGCCGTTGTTCGCTGCTTCGCTGACCCGTGATCCGCTCGCGGTGTCGGCGGTCTCGGCGGCGACCTATCTGCCGTGGTTGTTGCTGTCGTTGCCGGCCGGGGCGATCGTGGATCGGCGGGACCGGTTGACGCTGATGTGGCGTTCGCAGGTGTTCGCGGCGGCGGTGATGGGCGTGGCGACCCTGCTGGTCGGCCTGCACCGGGCCGACATCGCGGTGTTGTGCGTGGCCGGGTTTCTGCTCGGTTCGGCGGACACGATCTTCGGCAACGCCTCGGTTTCGGTGTTGCCGGAGTTGGTCGGGCCGGGGCAGCTGGTGAAGGGGAACGCCCGGCTGCAGATCGCGAGCATCGTGACCGGGAGTTTTGCCGGGCCGCCGTTGGGGAGTTTGTTGTTCGGGTGTGCGGCTTGGCTGGCTTTTGGGGCTGATGGGTTGTCGTTTGCCTTGGCTGCCGGGTTGTTGATGTTGGTGCGGGGTGGGGCCAAGCCGGTGGTACGCGCGGAGCGGCGGGCGGTGGGGCGGGACATCGCCGAGGGGGTGCGGTGGCTGGCCCGGCATCGGTTGCTGCGCGTGCTGGCCGTGGTGTTCGCGGTGAACTGCCTGTCGAACCAGCTGGCCATGTCGACGCTGGTGTTGCTGGCGACCGGGAAGTACGGGCTGAACGCGCACCAGTACGGGTTGTTGCTGGGCGCGATGGCGGTGGGCGGAATTGCCGGCGGGTTGGTGAATACGCGGGTCAATCGGTGGTTGGGGGCGGTCGGCGCGACGGTTGTCGCGGTGAGCGGGAACGCCGTTCTATATGTGTCGGTTGGGTTGGCGCCCAATGCTGTTGTGCTGGGGGTGGTGCTGGCCGGGTCTACCGCGATGACGACGTTGTGGAACGTGAGCACGGTGTCGTTGCGGCAGCGGTTGGTGCCGGGCGAGCTGCTCGGGCGGGTCAACGGGGCATACAAGATGCTGGGGTGGGGGCTGATGCCGGTCGGGGCGGCGGTTGGTGGGCTGCTGGCGTCGCGGTTCGGGATCGGGGTGACGTTTCCGGTCGCGGGCGCGTTGCGGGCGGCGGTGCTGCTGGCGGCCTTGCCGGTGCTGGCCGGGGCTATTCGACGCCGATCATGAGCAGCGAGGTGCGCTGGCCGCCCGGGTAGCCGACCAGTTCGACCTCGCGGTGCTCGACCCTGGTCAGTTCGGTGAGCACGTCGACCAGGTCCTCGGGGGCGTCGTGTCCGGGTAGGACGGTGACGAGTTCGCCGCCGGAGCCGAGCATCCGGTCCAGCAGCAGACCGGCCGCGTTGGTGATGGCGTTCTCGGTCGCCGGGCCGGGCTCGATGAGCACGACCTCGCCGTCGAGCAGGCCGAGCACGTCGTCCGGGTAGCAGCGGCCGACCCAGGTGATGCCCTCTTCGGTGGCGATCGTGAGTTCGCCTCGGCGGGTGCTGGCCGCTGCTTCGGCCATGGCGACCACGTCGTCGGCGGCGCGGCGGGTGGCGTCGTGCACGGCGAGCGCGGCGAGGCCCTGCACGGGGGCGGCGGTGGGGACGATCAGCACGTCCTGGCCTGCCTCGGCGACCTGGGCGCGGGCGGCGGCCAGGACGTCGTCGAGATCGGGTTCGTTGGGCAGGACCGTTACCGAGGCGGCCTGGGTTCCGGCGATCACCGCGACCAGCTCGGCGACGTCGGGCTGCCCGGTGTCGGGCAGGGCGAGCACGGCGGCGCCCTCGTCGCGGAACAGCTCGACGATGCCTTCTCCCCTGGCCAGCACCACGACCGCGCGCTCGTAGGCGAACCGGCTCGGCGCGGCGACCTGGTCGTCGAAGCGGACCACGGCGATGCGCTGCGGGCGGCCGAGGTCGATGCCCGCCTCGATGGCCGCGCCGACGTCGTTGCAGTGCACGTGCACGGCCCAGCGGCCGGAGCCGTCGCCGACCACGGACACGCAGTCGCCGAGCCTGCGCAGCGCGCCACGCAGCTGGGTGGCGGCTTTTTCCTCGACGCCGGTCAGCGCGTACATGACCTCGTAGGCGTAGTCGGTGGAACCGGCTTCGCGGGCGGTCTGCAACGCGGCGGCGTCGCGGGGTTGGCGGGTGCCGGTGAGTGGTTTGACGGTGGATTCGCGCTCGTTGACCAGGGCGGCGAGTTCGTCCAGGACCAGGGTGAGGCCCTGGGCGCCCGCGTCGACGACGCCCGCGCGGGCGAGCACGTCGAGTTGGCGGGTGGTGCCGGCCAGTTCGGTGGTGGCGACGCGGGCGGCCAGATCGAGGGTTTCGGCCAGGCTGCCGTCGGTGTCGGCGGCGGCGACGGCGGCCGCGTGCAGGACGGTGAGCATGGTGCCGGGGGCGGGCTCGCTGACCGCCTTGGCGGCGAGTTCGTCGGCCCGGTTGAGCGCGGCGCGCGGGTCGGGGGCGCCGGGGTGGCCGAATACCTCGGCCAGGCCGCGCAGGACCTGGGAGAGGATCACGCCGGAGTTGCCCCGGGCACCGGCCAGGGCGCCGGAGGCCAGCGCGGACCAGGCGGCGTTGGCCCCGCAGTCGGTGTCTTCACGCGCGAGCCGGTTGACGGCGTCGGCGGCGGCCCACATGGTGGCCAGCAGGTTTGTGCCGGTGTCCTGGTCGGCGACCGGGAAGACGTTGATACCGTCGATATCGGTGCGGTGCGCCTCCAGGGTGCGCACGCAGGCAGCGGCCCAGTGCCGCACCGCCGTCGCGTCCAACGCCGTGAGCACTCCTCGCCGCCTCCTCGCTGGGTTGCCGCCCACCGTAGCGGGCCTGGTTTGGAGGGCCGGAGGACGAGGCGTTATCCTGTATCGAGTATCGGCGGTGTCCCACGTCCCGATTCGGTGGAATCGACGTTTGACGTGCCGGACCCAACCAAGCGATTGAAGGAGTGTTGACGTGGCTGCCGTGTGCGACGTCTGTGGCAAGGGGCCTGGCTTCGGCATGGCGGTCTCGCACTCCCACCGACGGACTCACCGTCGTTGGAACCCGAACATCCAGACCGTGCACGCGAAGATCGGCGTTTCGCAGCGCAAGCGGATGAACGTGTGCACCTCGTGCCTGAAGGCTGGCAAGGTGACTCGCGGCTGACAAAGCCGCACCTGGGGCAGTTCCGCTCCACAGGCGGATGAACGGCCCGGACAGCTTCACACTGTCCGGGCCGTTCGCTGTCCCTACGCCGTGACGAAGAACACGTCAGGGCAGCTTCCAGTCGATGGGCTCGGCGCCCTGCTGTTCGAGCAGCTTGTTCGCGCGCGTGAACGGGTGCGAGCCGAAGAAGCCGGCGCTGGCCGACATCGGGCTCGGGTGGGCGGACTCGATCGCCGGGAACTGGCCGAGCAGCGGGCGCAGGTTGCGCGCGTTGCGGCCCCACAAGATCGCGACCAGCGGCTCGTCACGGGCGGCCAGGGCCTTGATCGCCTGCTCGGTGATTTCTTCCCAGCCTCTGCCCTGGTGCGAGTTGGGCTTGCCGGGCATCACGGTCAGTGCCCGGTTCAACAGCAGCACGCCGCGTTCGGTCCACGGGGTGAGGTCGCCGTTGCTGGGCAGCGGGAAACCGAGATCATCGGCGTATTCGCGGAAGATGTTGATCAGGCTCTTGGGCAGCGGCCGGACCTCGGGCGCCACCGAGAAACTCAGGCCGACCGGATGGCCGGGGGTCGGGTATGGATCTTGGCCGACGATCAGGATGCGCACCTGGTGAAAGGGCTGGCTGAACGCGCGCAGCACGTTTTCCCCGGCGGGTAGATAGGTGCGACCGGCGGCTACTTCGGCGCGCAGGAATTCGCCCATCGCGGTGATCCGATCGGCCACCGGAGCCAATGCCTGGGCCCAGCCTGCTTCGACGATTTCATTGAGCGGACGTGCTGCCACCCGCAAACTCTATTGCTTCGACGGGCGGCGAACGTGGGCGGGGCGGCTCAAGAGATGCGGCGGAGTTTCGCGCGGAAAAGGGCGCTGTTGGCGACGTACTTTTCCACGATCGCCATGAACGCGTTTTCCGGAACCTCATAGCCTTCGCGGATTTTCGCCGGCACGCCGAGCGCCATCCGGCGCGCCGGAATGTGGCCGTTGAACGAGACCACGCCGCCCGCGCCGAGCACCGCGCCGTCCTCGACGACGGACCCGTTGAGCAGCACCGAACCGGACGCGATCAGGCAGCCCTCGCCCACTGTGGCGCCCTCGATGTGCACGTTGTGGCCGATCACGCAGTTCGGGCCGATGATCGCCGGGGTGAACTCGGTGGTGTGGATGACCGAGCCGTCCTGGACGTTGCTGCGCTCGCCGATCTGGATATAGCCGTAGTCGCCGCGCAGCACCGCCTGCGGCCACACCGACGCGAACGCGGCGAGCCGGACGTCGCCGATGACGGTCGCGTCCGGGTGCACGTAGGCGTCCGGGTGGATGGTCGGTTCGAGGTCACCGAGGGCGTAGATCGGCACAGGAAACCTCCTCAGTCGAGCGGTTTTGTGTAGCAGCGGACCATTTCCCCGTCGCGGTACAGGCCGAACGGAGGCACCCGCACGTATCCGCTGGACACGTAGAGCTGAATGGCGGCGACCTGCCGCGCGCCGGTGGCGAGCACCATGCGGCGGTGGCCTTCGGCGCGGGCGGTGCGTTCGAGTTCGGCCAGGATGGCGCGGGCGTAGCCGCGGCCCTGCATGCTCGGGATCACGTACATCCGCTTGAGTTCCACGTCGCCTTCGACGTAGCCGGGCTCCTCCGGGTCGTGCGCGCGCCAGGCGCCCGAGGTGACCGGCACGCCGTCGACATAGCCGATCAGGAACAGGCCCGTGGGCAGCACGAAATCGGCCGGGCTGGTCGGTGCCCGGTCGGGCGAGCCGTACAGCTCGGTGTAGTACTGCTGGACTTCGTCGATGAGCTTGGCGGCGTCCGGGTCCTCGTAGCTGGACCGCCGGATCTCCAGCTCACTCATGCGCGCCAGTGCTCCCAGCCGGAAGTGCCCTCGTAGGCCTGGCTGTCCACGGTGACGGCGGCCGGGCCCTGGCGGACCGTGCCGATGGTGTGCCAGCCCTCCGGCACCGCGGCCGGATCGCTGAACGTGGCGGCGAGCGCGTGGTCCTCGCCGCCGGTGAGCACCCAGTGCTGCGGGTTCGCGCCCAGTGCGGAGGCGACCTCGACCAGCCGCTGTGGCACGTCGAGCAGGTCGGTGCGCACGTCAATGGCCACATTGGACGCTTGCGCGATGTGCCCGAGATCGGCCAGCAGGCCGTCGGAGATGTCCATCATCGAGGTGGCACCGGCCCGCGCGGCCTGCGGACCGGCCGAGTACGGCGGTTCCGGGGTGCGGTGCGCGCCGACCACGGTGACCGGGGAGCGGAAACCGCGGCCGAGCACGGCGAGTCCGGCGGCCGACCAGCCGAGCCTGCCCGCGACCGCGAGCACGTCGCCGACCTGCGCGCCGGCCCGGGTCACCGGTTCCCGGCCTTCGAGATCGCCGAGCGCCGTGATCGAGACCACCAACATGTCGGACGTCACCATGTCGCCGCCGACGATCCCGGCGCCGGCCTTGCTGGCCTCGGCCCACATGCCGGCGGAAATCTCGTCGGCCACAGTGGCCGGTGTGTCGGCGGGCGCGCCGAATCCGACCAGCAGCGCGGTCGGCACCGCACCCATCGCGGCGATGTCGGCGAGGTTCACCGCGGCGGCTTTACGGCCCACCTGCTCGGGTGTCGACCAGTCCAGGCGGAAGTGCACGCCTTCGACCAGCACGTCGGTGGTGGCGACGACCCGGCCGTCCGGTGCGGACACCACGGCGGCGTCGTCGCCGGGACCGAGCAGAGTGGTCGCGGGTTGGGGCCGGCCATCGCTGACCCGCCGAATGAGACCGAACTCACCCACACTGGCGACCGTTTCCGGCGCTGTCGGGGGCTCCGGGCGCACCATTACCTCCTGAAGTGAACGTTCGGACTCCATAATGATCCCGATGCGGGGTACGTTAACGGCCTCCGGTGCTCATGGGTAAGGCATCGGTTCTGGTTCCTACCCCGACCTGACCCATCCACACGAAGGGGCACGCCGTGGTCCACGCATACATCCTCATTCAGACGGAGGTCGGCAAGGCCGCCGCGGTCGCATCGGAGATCGCGGGCTTGCCCGGGGTGACCACCGCCGAGGACGTCACCGGACCGTACGACGTCATCGTGGTGGCCGAGGCGGAGAATGTCGACCAGCTCGGTCAGCTGGTGGTCGCGAGGGTACAGGGTGTGGAGGGCATCACCCGAACCCTGACCTGCCCGGTGGTACGCCTGGCCTGAAGCTGATACTGGACGGGTGGATTCAGCCGTCACAACCGTTACCGAGCCCGAGCCGCAACAGCCAGCACGCAGGCGGATGTCGCCGTCGATGTGGGGCGCGGCCGGGCTCGGTGTCGCGTTGCTGGTCGGTGCGGTGGTCACCGGGGTCGCGCTGAACGGCAGCGGCGACATCACCACGACCGACGCGAACGCGACCGGGCCGGTGGTGCTGGTGCCGGTGGACGCGCCGCAGGCCGGTTCGGCCACCTGCGCGAAACTGCTCGCCGGCCTTCCCCAGCAGCTGCCCAACGGCGGCAGCACGCTGACCCGTCGCGCGCTGGCCACGCCCGCGCCGCAGGCGGCCGCCGCCTGGGGCAACTCGGACGACCCGGTGGTGCTGCGCTGCGGCGTCGAGCAGCCGCCGGAGTTCAAGGCGACCTCCGAACTGCTCCAGGTCGACGACGTGAACTGGTTGCAGGTCAACGGGGACGACGCGACCACCTGGTACGCGGTGGACCGCGCGGCGACGATCGCGCTGACCGTCCCGGGCGGCTCCGGCTCCGGTCCGTTGCAGACCATCACGGCCACCATCTCGAAGACCCTGCCCGCGGTGACGCCGCACCCGACAGGCCGTTAGCGCAGGCCGGTGCCTCGCGCGATCGCGGTCTCGATCAGGGTGGTCAGCAGGGTCGGGTAGTCGATGCCGGTGACCGCCCAGACCTTCGGGTACATGGAGATCTCGGTGAACCCGGGCATGGTGTTGATCTCGTTGATCACCAGCGAACCGTCCGGGCGGACGAAGAAGTCGACCCGGGCGAGCCCCTGGCAGTCCAGCGCGGTGAACGCCTGGACCGCCTGGGCGCGCAGCCGCGCGGTCACGTCGTCGTCGAATTTGGCCGGGATGTCGTACTCGGTGGCGTCGTCGAGGTATTTGGTGTCGTAGTCGTAGAAGTCGACGCCCTCGGCGACGATCCGGATCTCGGCGGGCAGCGACGCCTCGACCCGGCCGTCCGGGAACTCCAGCACGCCGACCTCGACCTCGCGGCCCTTGACCTCGGCCTCGATGATCACCTTGGGGTCGATCGCGCGGGCTGTCGCAATGGCGTCGTCCAGGCCGGCCCAGTCGGTGACCCGGGTGATGCCGGTCGACGAGCCGGCGCGTGCGGGCTTGACGAAGACCGGCAGGCCGAGCCGGTCGCGCTCGGCCTCGGTCAGGGTCGGCACTCCCCGGCCCAGCGAGATGTACTCGCCGGAGGCCAGACCGGCCGCGCTGAGCAGCTTCTTGGTGACTTCCTTGTCCATGGCCGCCGCGCTGGCCAGCACGCCGGGACCGACATAGGGAATCCCGGCCAGTTCGAGCATGCCCTGGATGGTGCCGTCCTCGCCGAACGCGCCGTGCAGGACCGGGAACACCACGTCGACGCCGCCGATCAGCTCACCAGCGGATTTCGTCGCGGTCGGCACCACATCGGTGCTGCTGGACTCGCTGGCCACCGAGGGCAGTTCGCGACCGTGCGCGGTGAGGGCGGCCGGGTCGCTCGGGCCGAGCACCCAGGCGCCGTCGCGGGCGATGCCGATCGGCACCGGTTCGAACCGGTCCCGGTCCAGGTTGGCCAGCACGCTTCCGGCCGACAAACAGGACACCTCGTGTTCGGTGCTGCGCCCGCCGAACACCACGGCAACGCGAAGCTTGCGCTCGGTCATGGGGCCCGACCATACCCGGGGCTCCAGGCTGCCCGACTGGACCGGTCAGCGGCACCTCATCGGGCACCGGCCAGCAGCTCAGCCACGATGGGCAGCGCGGTTTCCAGTTCCGCGCGGGAGCAGGCGGTGTAACCGAGGGCGATGCCGTGCCAGCTTGGCTTGCCGACGTGGTGGCGGGCCAGACCGTCCAGGGTGAGGCCGCGATGGTGCCCGGCGCTGACCACTCTGCGCTCCGCTTCCCCGCTGGGCAGTTGCACGACCACGTGCGCGCCCGCCGCGTCGCCCAGCACCTCGATCCCGGCGCCGGCGAGGGCATCGACGATCAGCTCGCGGCGCGCGGACAGTTCGCGGCGCAGCCTGCGCAGGTGGCGGCCGAGGTCGCCGTGCCGGGCCAGCTCGACCAGCACGGCCTGGCCTGCGACGGCGGGGCCGATGCCGGTGCGGTCGCGGTGCGCCAGGATCGCGCTGGCCACGGCCGGGGGCGCGACCATCCAGCCGGTGCCCAGCGTCGAGGTGAAGATCTTGCTGGTGGTGCCCAGGTGCACGACCACGTCCGGGGCGAGCGCGGCGAGCAGCGGCAGCGGAGCCACGTCGTAGCGCAGTTCGCCGTCGTAGTCGTCCTCGACCACCAGCCAGCCCTCGGCGCGGGCCCGCTGCACCAGCGCGATCCGGCTGGCCGCGGCCATCCGGCCGCCGAGCGGGTACTGGTGCGACGGCGAGCAGTACACCGCGCGCACTCCGCGCGGCACCTGGTCGAGCAGCAACCCGTCCTGGTCGACCGGCGCGGGCACGACCCGGATGCCGAGCATGCGGAACGCCTGCACCGCGCGCTGATAGCCGGGTTCCTCCACCGCCACCACGTCGCCGGGGCGCAGCGCGGCGGCGGCGAGTTCGGCGACGGCGGCGGTGGTGCCGGAGGTGGCGAGCACGTCCTGATCGCCGACGCCGCGCGCAACGGTCAGCCCGCGGTGGCGCAGCAGGTGTTCGGCGACGACGGTGCGGTACTCGTCGAGACCGGCGCGTTGCGGCCGCAGCAGCGGGCGGATGTCGGCGGCGGCGCGCCAGGCCCGGCGCCACGCGGCCCGTTCCAGCCCTTCCACCCATGGCGCGCCGGGCACCAGGTCGATGCGCGGGGGCGCGGCCATCGGCTGCGGGTCGCGGCGCGGGGCCGGGGCGGGCGAGCCAGGCGGGGCGGTGGTGACGTAGGTGCCGGAGCCGTGCCTGCCCGCGATCCAGCCTTCCGCGTGCAGCTGTTCGTAGGCGGCCGCGGTCACCGTGCGGCTGACGCCGAGGCGGCCGGCCAGCGCGCGGGTCGAGGGCAGCCGGTCGCCGCCACGCAGCTGGCCCGCGGCGGCCGCGGCCCGCAGGGTGTCGGCGAGTTGGACGGCCAGCGGGATGCCGGAGTCGCGTTCGAGTTCAATGGGGACGGTCGGCGGCAGGTCGGCCGGCGCACCGACCGCTTCTGACCTGCTGATCGTAGTCACAGTGGTCTTTCATAATTGTCGAAAAGTGGCCATTCCAGCATGCCACTTTTCCGGCCAGACTGCCTGTATGACGCGACCGAGCCTCTCCCCGACCCCGCGCAGCACGCCCAAGCGCCATCCCGAGCGCGCCCGCGCCGACCGGTCCGAACTGGACGGTGTGCTGGACGCCGGGCTGATCTGCCACCTCGGGCTGGTCTTCGACGGCGCGCCGGTCGTGCTGCCAACCGCGTACGGCCGTGATGGTGACACGCTTTACGTGCACGGGTCCAGCGGAGCGACCAGTCTGCTTGCGGCGCGGCCGGAGGTCGACGCGTGCGTCACGGTGAGCCTGCTCGACGGGATCGTCTATGCCCGCGCCGCGTTCAGCCACTCGATCAACTACCGGTCCGCCGTGATCCACGGCAAGGCGCGGATGGTGACCGACCCCGAGCAGAAGGTGCACGGTCTCGCCGTCGTCACCGAACATCTCGCGCCCGGCTCGTGGGATTACACGCGGCAGCCCAGCAAGAAGGAACTGGCCCAGACCAGCGTGGTCGCGATGGACCTGACCGAGGCCGCGGTGAAGGTGCGCGACGCGGGGCCTGGCTGCCAGGAGCAGGACGAGGCGGCCGTGAACGTGTGGGCCGGGGTACTCCCGGTGACCTACTCGTGGGGCGCGCCGGTCACCGCAGATTTCGTCGACCCGAGCGTGCCCGTCCCCGCGCACGTGACCGGCCGGGTGTGATCGCATGCTCATCCATCCCTGGGACGCCAGCACCGACGCGGAATGGCGGGAATGGCTTTCCGCCGGGCACGATTTCGGCCAATTGATCGCGGTGGACGCGGATTGCCGGCCGATGATCGTGCCGACCCATTTCCAGTTCGACGGCGATTCGACCATTCGACTACACCTGGCCCGGCCGAATCCGATCTGGCCCGCACTGGAATCGCGCGGCGAGGCCACTCTGAGCGTGCTGGACGACTACGCGTTCATCCCGGCGAGTTGGCGCGCGGGCGAGACCAGACCGGTCGAGAACGGGGTGCCGACCAGCTACTACGCCAACGTGCAACTTCGTTGCACCGCAAGGATTGTGGACGATCCAGCGGAGAAGGCGGCGCTGCTGCGCGCTCAGCTGGGTCACTTCCAGCCGGACGGCGATCATGGCCCGGTCACCGCCGGGGACGCGCCGTATCACCGGCTGCTGTCCGGTATTCGCGGCATCGAACTCACGATTGTCGCGGTCCGCGCGAAATTCAAGTACGACGACAAGAAGCCCGAACTCCAGGCCGATATCGCGGGCCGGCTCAACAATCGCGCAACCGGCCGGGACAATGCGGCGGCGGCGCAACAACTCCGCCGCCACGAACGCGCGAATTAACCGACCGTGCGCATGGCGCGGTGCGGCCGGTAGACGTGGATGGTGACCGCCGGGTCGATGCCGTCGTTGCGCACCTGATGGGCGTACTGCGGCCCGAACACCCGTGACTGTCCGACTCGGACGGTGTGCTCGACGTCCTGGTGGCCGGACTTGACCACCCGCTCGGTCAGTTCGCCCTGGACCACGGTGAACGCGCCGGCCGCGCCGTCATGGTCGTGCAGGTCGGTGGCCTGGCCGGGCAGCCAGCTGAGCAGCCAGATCTCGAAGTGCTCGCTCGACTCGATCAGCGCGGAGAAGCGCTCGGCCGGGTCGTAGCGGAGCAGGTGCGCCCAGCGCGAGCGATCGCGCGCGACCAGGGCGGCGACGCGGGCGGGATGCGCGGCGGACAGGACGTCGGGCAGGGCAATGGTGTTCGGCGGCACGGCGAACATGAGAAAGAGTCCTTTTCAGATCCTGGTGACGGGTAAACGGGGTCGTTCACCAGGTCTGACACAGCGCGCTGGCAACCAGGCTGAGGTCGATGTGACCCCGCCGGTCGATCATGGCGCGCAGCAACATGCTCGAAGGGTGACAGGACGTCGCGGTCCGGTCAAGCTCGTTCCGCCAACTGGACACGATCCAGTGCTGCCCGCACGTCGGCGACGAGATCGTCGGTGTCCTCGCAGCCGCAGGAGAACCTGACCAGCGCGTCCGGCACCGGGTCGCCCCACTGGGCCCGGCGATCGGCGGTGCTGTGCAGGCCACCGAAACTGGTCGCGGCGGCGACGAGCCGGGCGGTCGAGAGGAACAGGTTCACCGATTCCACCGAGGACAGCGTGAAGCTGAACACCCCGTTGAATCGGCGCATCTGCGCCCGCGCGATGGCGTGGCCAGGATCACTGGGCAGGCCGGGCCAGCGCACCTGCGCGACGGCCGGATGAGCCAGCATCAGCTCGGTCAGCGCGGCCGCGTTCGCGGTTTGCCGGGATAGTCGCAGGTCGAGGCTGCCCAAACCGCGGTGCACCAACCAGGTTTCGAACGGCCCCGGGGTCAGTCCACCCACCGACCGGGCCAGCCGCAGTTGCTCGGCGATCTCCTCTGATGCACAGGAGACGTGGCCGAACAGCAGATCGCTGTGCCCGGCAAGGGCCTTGGTGTCGCTGGCCACGCTCAGGTCGGCGCCGAGGGTGAGCGGCCGCTGACCGAGCGGAGTAGCCGTCGTGTTGTCGACCGCGAGCAGACCGCCCGCCGCGTGTACGAGTTCGGCGATCGCGGCGATGTCGCACACGTCCATGCCCGGGTTGGACGGCGTTTCGATCAGCACCAGCCGCGCACCGGCCACCACTTCGGCGCTCCACGGTCCGATCGTGGGTACGTACCGGACGTTCAGGTGGTCCAGGTCGGTGGCGAAGAGCTGGCGCGCGACGAAGTATCCGTCGGCGGGCATGATCACGGTGTCGCCCGCGCGGCACAGCACGCGCAAGGTGGTGGCCAGCGCGCCCATGCCGGACGGGAAGATCACGCTGGGCCCACCGTCCAGTTCGGTCAGCGCCGATTCCAACGCCCGCCAGGTCGGGTTGGACGCGCGGCCGTAGCCGTCGGCGACATCGCCGGGGCCACCGGAACCGAGGTGATACGGGGCGGCGAAGACCGGCCCGGGCAGGAACGGTTGGCCGGCAACGGCCTCCGGGTATCCCGCGCGCACGCTGCGCGTGCCGTCGCCCCAGTCCTCACTCACGCCCAACCTCCGTGTCCTCAGCTGAACTCGGGCTTGCGCTCGCGGCCCAGCAACTCGCCGACCATGTCCCTCGGCGCGCCGCCGTCATGGCAGACCCGGTGCACCGCCGCGGTGATCGGCATCTCCACTCCGGCCCGCGTGGCAAGTTCGCGGATCGACGAACAGGATGTCACGCCTTCGGCGACCTGACCATGGGCGGCTTCCTGCGCCTGCGCCACGGTTTCGCCCGCGCCCAGCCGCGCGCCGAAGGTCCGGTTGCGGGACAACGGCGACGAGCAGCTGGCCACCAGGTCACCCAACCCGGCCAGGCCGGCGAAGGTGAGCGGATCGGCGCCCAGCGCGGTACCCAGCCGCGCGGTTTCGGCCAGGCCACGGGTGATCAACGAGGCGATCGTGTTGGCGCCGTAACCGAGTCCGCTGGCCATGCCGCAGGCCAGCGCGATCACGTTCTTGCAGGCGCCACCGAGTTCGCAGCCGACCACGTCCGCGTTGGTGTACGGGCGGAAGTAGCCGGTGAAGCTGGCCCGCTGCAACCGCACCGCCTGATCGTGATCGGCGCAGGCGATCACCGTCGCGGTCGGCTGCTCCTTGGCGATCTCCATGGCCAGGTTCGGCCCGGACACCACCGCGACCTGCGCGGCGGGTACGTCGAGGACTTCCATGACGACTTCGCTCATCCGCTTGACCGAGCCGAGTTCCACGCCCTTGGCCAGTGAGATCAGCGGAACGCCGGACGGCAGCAGTTCGCGCCACGCGGTCAGGTTGGCCCGCAACGTCTGGCTGGGCACGCCCAGCACGACGACCTCGGCGCCGTCCAGGGCGCGCGCCGGGTCGTGCGTCGCGGTCAGGTTGTCCGGCAACCGAACCCCGGGCAGCCGCTCGGCATTCACCCGCTCCGCGTTGATCGCGTCCGCGACCTCGGCCCGCCGCGCCCACAACCGCACCTCGCGGCCCGCGTCGGCGAGCACCTTGGCGTAGGTGGTGCCCCAGGAACCCGCGCCCAGCACGGCGATCCGCTCGATCGTCCCGTCCGCCATATCAGCTCTTCTCCGGCTCGGTTTCCGGCTTCGGCTTGTGGTAGCGGTAGAACTCGGCGGGCGGGGTCTCGCCGCGGATCTCGCCGACCAGACCGGCGACCTTGCGCATCAACAGGTCGGTCACCTCGCGCGCCATCGCGTTGGTCACCGGCTGATCCTTGTACGCGGACAGGTCGACCGGTTCGCCGATGGTGGTGCTGATGGTGGCGCGCGGGAAGACCCGCCACTTCTTCTTGTAGATGTCCAGGATGCTCAACGTGCCCCAGCGCGCGGTCGGCAGCACCAGCACGTCCTTGTCCAGGTTGTCCAGCGCCAGCCAGCCGATGCCGGTGCGCGAGGTCATCGGCCAGCCATCCGGGTCACGGGTGATCGTGCCCTCCGGATAGACGACCACGACGCCGCCCTTGTCCAGCGCCTCGCTGGCGTGCTTGAGGCTGTCCCGGGCCTGCAGCGAACCGCGGTACACCGGGATCTGGCCGGTCCCGGTCATCACCTTGCCGACGAAGCCCTTCCACAGTGAGGCCTTGGCCAGGAAGCGTGGTGTGCGGCGCAACTTGTGCACGAAGACCGCGTCGTAGACCGGGTCGAGGTGTGAGATGTGATTCATCACCAGAATGACCGGTCCGCGCGCGGGCATCCGCTCGGTGCCCTTGTTGATGCGTTTGGCCAGCAACCTGCACAACGGGTAGAAGACCGACGCGGCCAACCACACCCAGCCACCGCTGCGTTCCCGACGCATCCTCGCCACGACCACTCCTCTCCACCCGGAACCTGCCGTGAGTCTTCCTGGCCGGTTCGACCCAGTCCACCCAGGGGGTGGGCTGCTAACCCGATAACTGCTCGGCTCGCGACGCCCAGGCACGCAATCTGCCGCGTTGTCGTCGCCGCCGGTGCCCCGGCACCGGTGGCTCCGCGCGTCACGCCCCCTGCAAGACATCTCACGCACCTGGACGCCGCTCCCTGATCGAGCGCCATCGGGTTAGCAGCCCAACTGAACGCTGGAGCAGATCCAGGTAGGCCACGGCGCCGCGATCGGGCACGATGGACTCGTGGGACATGGGGTGGATCTGGTGATCCCGGTGAAGATGCTCGACCGGGCCAAGACCCGGCTGTTCGGGGGCGGCGACCGGGCCGCGCACGAGGCCCTGGTGCTGGCGTTCCTGCGGGACACCGCGGCCGCGGCGGCGGGCACGACCAACGTGCGCACGGTGCTGGTGGTCTCCTCGGACCCGACCATCGCCGCGGTGCTGACCGGCGATGGCATCGAGGTGCTGCCCGACGATCCCGCGATGGGCCTCAACCAGGCGCTCACCCACGGTACGGACGCGCTGCTGCGCCGTGACCCGTCGGCCACGGTCGGCGCGTTGCAGGCCGACCTGCCCGCGTTGCGCCCTGAGGAACTGGGCGCTGCGCTGGAGGAGGCGGGCGGCAGGCGCGCGTTCGTCGCCGATCACCAGGGCACCGGCACCACCCTGTTGCTCGCCGCGCCGGGCCGCAGGCTCGATCCACATTTCGGGATCGGCTCGGCGGTGGCGCACGCCGCGTCCGGGGCGCTGTCGATCTCCGCGCCGCTCACCTCGTTGCGCTGCGACGTCGACACCGTCGAGGACCTGGTCGCCGCGCACGCGCTCGGCCTGGGCAAACACTCCTGCGCCGCGATGGGCGCGTCCTGCCCGAGCGGGTGCTGACCACTCGGTCCACGTCCGTGGTGAGGAGTTCACCCACTGGCCGGATCACGATAGGGGCACGAAACCCCCGTTATCGGGGACAATGGCCTTCGTGAGCGGCGACAACGGAGATCAGCAGGTCGAAACGACGGACCGAGCGGAGCAGGGGCACGAGCAGGACAACGGCCACCACTCCGAGCTACGGGGGGTGCCCTCGGGGGTCCCGTCCGCACCGCCCGCGGTGACCCGTCCGGACAGCCACGCGATCGACCTGCCCGAGGACCGCTACGTCAACCGGGAGCTGTCCTGGCTGGACTTCAACGCCCGCGTGCTGGCCCTGGCCGAGGACTCCTCGCAGCCGCTGCTGGAGCGCGCGAAGTTCCTGGCGATCTTCGCGTCGAACCTCGACGAGTTCTACATGGTGCGGGTCGCCGGACTGAAACGCCGCGACGAGACCGGCTTACTGGTCCGCAGCGCGGACGGGCTGACCCCGCGCGAACAACTCGCCTACATCCGCAAGCGCAACCAGGAGCTGGTCGAGCAGCACTCGACGGCCATGCTCGATCACGTGCTGCCCGAACTGGCCAAGCACGGCATCCGCATCGTGAGCTGGCGCGACCTGGACGACGCCGAGCGGCTGCGCCTGTCGAACTACTTCTCCGACCAGATCTTCCCGGTGCTCACGCCGCTCGCGGTGGACCCGGCGCACCCGTTCCCCTACATCTCCGGGCTGTCGCTGAACCTCGCCGTGACCGTGCGCGACCCGGAGGACGGCACGCGCCGTTTCGCCCGAGTCAAGGTGCCGGACAACGTGCCCCGATTGATACGTGTCGAAACCAATCGCAACGCCGCCGACGCGACCTTCCTGCTGCTGGAAGAACTCATCGCGACGCACCTCGGTGAATTGTTCGCCGGAATGGAAGTCAGTGAGTACCACACTTTCCGGGTGACCAGGAACGCCGACTTCGAGGTCGAGGAGGACCGCGACGAGGACCTCCTGCAGGCCCTGGAACGCGAACTGGCGCAGCGCCGCTTCGGCCCGCCGGTGCGGCTGGAGGTCGGCGAGGACATCAGCGACGACATGCTCAGCCTGCTGCTGCGCGAACTGGAAGTCGCCCAGGAGGACGTGGTCGTGGTGCGCGCGCCGCTGGACGCGTCGTGCCTGTGGCAGCTCTACGCGGTGGACCGCAAGGAACTCAAGGACCCGCCGTTCGTGCCGGCAACCCACCCGGCCTTCGGTGAGCGCGAGACGCCCAAGAGCGTTTTCGCCACGTTGCGCGAGGGCGACGTGCTGGTGCACCACCCGTACGACTCGTTCTCCACCAGCGTGCAGCGCTTCATCGAGCAGGCCGCGGCCGACCCGAAGGTGCTGGCCATCAAGCAGACCCTCTACCGCACCTCGGGTGACTCACCGATCGTGGACGCGCTGATCGACGCGGCCGAGGCGGGCAAGCAGGTCGTGACGCTGGTGGAGATCAAGGCCCGCTTCGACGAGCAGGCCAACATCAAGTGGGCACGGGCGCTGGAAAAGGCGGGCGTGCACGTGGTCTACGGCCTCGTCGGCCTCAAGACGCACTGCAAGACCGCGATGGTGGTCCGGCAGGAGGGTTCCACCATCCGCCGCTACTGCCACATCGGCACCGGCAACTACAACCCCAAGACCGCCCGCCTCTACGAGGACATCGGCCTGCTCACCGCGGAACCGATGGTCGGCGCCGACCTCACCGACCTGTTCAACGTGCTCACCGGCTATGCGCGGCAGAGCGTCTACCGCACCCTGCTGGTGTCCCCGCGCGGCGTGCGGCGCGGCATCATCGAACGGATCGAGCGGGAGATCGGCCGCGCGACCCGCGGCGAACCCGCCGGTATCCGGATGAAGCTGAACTCCCTTGTCGACGAGCAGGTCATCGACGCGCTCTACCGCGCTTCCCAGGCCGGCGTCCAAGTCGACATCGTGGTGCGCGGCATCTGCGCGATCAAGCCGGGCCTGCCGGGCCTGTCCGAGCGGATCACGGTCCGGTCGATCCTGGGCCGGTTCCTGGAGCACTCGCGGATCTTCCACTTCGTCGGCGAGAACGAGTACTGGATCGGCAGCGCCGACATGATGCACCGCAACCTGGATCGCCGGGTCGAGGTGCTGGTCCGGGTCGGCGATCCGAAGCTGACCACGCAGATGGACGCCACCTTCAACTCCGCGCTGGACCCCGAGACCCGCTGCTGGGTGCTGCACTCGGACGGGCAGTGGGTACCCTCCCCGGTGGACGGCGGCAGCCAGGTTCGTGACCACCAGACCGAACTGATGCTGCAACACGCGAGCAGGGAATACAAAGAATAAGAGCATGACCACCCAAGAAGCGGGCCGGACGATCGTGCCGGCCGCCGGCACGGTGTTGTGGCGAAACCGGACCGGCGACCACGACCGCGACCAACTCGAGGTCGCCGTCGTGCACCGGCCGCGCTACGACGACTGGTCGCTGCCCAAGGGCAAGGCCGAGCCCGGTGAGACGCTGCCGGCCTGCGCGGCCCGGGAAACCGTCGAGGAGACGGGTTTCCGGACCGTCCTGGGCCGGCTGGCCGGCGTGGTGAGCTACCGGCTCACCAGCGGCACCCGCGCGGGCACCCGCAAGGTGATCAGTTATTACGCGGGCCGGGCGATCGGCGGCGGGTTCCGGGCCAACGCGGAGGTCGACGAACTGCGCTGGCTGCGCCCGGAGCGCGCGGCGGCGCAGCTGACCTACGAGGCCGATCGCGCCGTGCTGGACGCGTTCACCGAACTTCCCTCGGCCACCCGGACCGTGCTGCTGGTGCGGCACGCCAAGGCGGGCAGCCGGGCCAACTGGGCCGCGCACGACGATCTGCGCCCGCTCAGCCGCAGCGGAGCGACCCAGGCGGACGCGCTACGGCAACTCCTGCCCCTGTTCGGCGCCGACCGCGTCTACGCGGCCAACCGCGTTCGCTGCGTGCAGACGCTGCAGGGCCTGGCCGACGATCTCGGCGTACCCGTCGGATTGGAAGAGGCGCTGACCGAAGAGGGCTATCACGGGGACCCTGATGCTGCCGCCGCGCGCCTGCTGGAGATCGCGCGGGCCGGTGGCACACCGGCCATCTGCAGCCAGGGCGGGGCGATTCCCAGCCTCATCGCGGGCTTCGCCGACGAGTCGGGGCTGCACCTCGACGAGATCCCGTGCAAGAAGGGCAGTGTCTGGATCCTGTCCTTCGCCCCGGACTCCGATGTCCTTCTCGCGGCCGACTATCTGCCCACCGCTCTTGCCGCGCCGATCCCGCCCGCTTAACAAAAACCCGTGGTCCAAGCCCAATTCAGGTAAAGCTGTTGATTCGCTGGCAATACCGAAACGGCATTACCAATAGCAAGCGGCGAAGCCCTTGCACTACCCCATAAAAAGCGACCCCCGCTCGCGGAATCCGCGAGCGGGGGGTCACGTCAGCCGGACACGGCCAACCGCGAAGTCACTTCTTGCGAGTGGTCTTCTTCGCGGCCGGGGTGGCCTTCTTCGGGGCAGCGGCAGTGGTCTTCTTGGCTGCCGGAGCCGCCTTTGCCGTGGTAGCGGCCTTCCTGGTGGTCGTCGCCTTGGGAGCGGCGGCCTTGGTCGCGGTCGCGCGACGGGTGGTGGCGGGCGCCTTGGCGGCCGTGGTCCGGGTGGACGCGGCACGCGTGGTGGTGGCGGCAGCCGCACGAGTGGTGGTGGAGCGGGTGGTGGTGGCGGCGGCCTTGGTCGCGGCCACGCGAGGCAGCTTCTTGGTGCCACTGATGACATCCTTGAAGCTGGTGCCGGCGCGGAAGGCGGGCACGTTGGTCTTCTTGACCTTCACGGTCTCACCGGTGCGCGGGTTGCGGGCGGTACGAGCTGCGCGGGCACGCTTCTCGAAGACGCCGAAACCGGTGATGTTTACCTTCTCACCCTTGTTGACCGTCCGGACGATGACGTCCACGAGGCCGTCGACAGCGGCGCCGGCCGCCTTCTTGTCGCCGAGACGCTCCGACAGTGCTTCGATGAGCTGGGCCTTGTTCACTGTTAGTCCCTCCAGAGACCACACAGACACTTACGGCCTCTCGGGGCCGACTGCACGCAAAGATAAGCCCATTGCAACAGAAATGCCAATGCGCCACGCCCAATTTTTCGTTATATCGAGAAGATTGCCCCCTCCGAGCTACCCATTCGCCGGCGCGATCGGGGCGCTCGAGGGGCCCTTTGGGAGGGTGTTGGATTCCCTGCGTCGCAGGGAATCCAACACCGCGATCACCCGGTCGTGCGAGTCGCGATCGCTGGTTTCCATGCCGGCCTTGCCGATTCGAAGGCGTCGATGTCTCCGACGTTTCGCAAGGTCAGGCCGATGTCGTCGAGTCCTTCGAGCAGTCGCCAGGCGGTGTAGTCGTCGATCGAGAAGGGGCAGATGAAGTCCTTGGCGGACACCGTCTTCGCCTTGAGGTCGACGGTCACCTCGGTGCCCGGCTCGGTCTCCAGCAACTTCCACAGCAGCTCGATGTCGGACTGGTCACACTGGGCGGCCAGCAGACCCTGCTTGCCCGCGTTGCCGCGGAAGATGTCGGCGAACCGGGCCGAGATGACCACCCGGAAGCCGTAGTCCATCAGCGCCCAGACCGCGTGCTCCCGCGATGATCCGGTGCCGAAGTCCGGGCCGGCCACCAGGACCGAGCCTGACTTGAACGGCTCAACATTGAGGATGAAGTGCTCGTCAGCGCGCCAGGCGGAGAACAGGCCGTCCTCGAACCCGGTGCGTTTGACCCTTTTCAGGTACACCGCCGGGATGATCTGGTCGGTGTCCACGTTGGACCGGCGCAGCGGAACCCCGATGCCGGTGTGCGTGGTGAAGGCTTCCATGTCCAACTCCTTCGGTCAGGCCGGGATCAGGTCGTCTGGCGATGAGAGCCGGCCGCGAACGGCGGTCGCGGCGGCGACCAGCGGCGAAACCAGGTGGGTCCGGCCGCCTTTGCCCTGCCTGCCCTCGAAGTTGCGGTTGGAGGTGGACGCGCTGCGCTCACCCGGCGCCAGCTGGTCCGGGTTCATGCCCAGGCACATCGAGCAGCCCGCCTGCCGCCAGTCCGCCCCGGCGGCCTTGAAGACCTCGTGCAGGCCCTCGGATTCGGCCTGCGCCCGTACCCGCATCGACCCGGGCACAACCAACATCCGCACGCCATCGGCGACCTTACGGCCGCGTAGCACCTCGGCGGCCGCCCGCAGGTCCTCGATCCGCCCGTTCGTGCACGAACCCAGGAACACCGTGTCCACCGCGATCTCCCGCAGCGGCGTGCCCGGAACCAGGCCCATGTAGGCCAACGCCTTCTCCGCCGAGGCCCGCGCGGTCTCGTCGGCGATCAGCTCCGGATCCGGTACCCGCTCGGACAAGGGCAGCCCCTGCCCCGGGTTGGTGCCCCACGTTACGTAGGGAGTCAACGTATCCGCGTCG
>DATFHN010000124.1:0-47779 GCA_035248365.1 Pseudonocardiaceae bacterium
CCTGGTCGGGAATGTCGAGGGTCATACCGCCAGCCTAGTTAGCGGGTTGGAGGCGCTCACCCAGTCGTCATGTGCTCTGGCTTATGCGTCGAGGGCGACGTAGTGCAGCTCGGCCTGGTCGCGGGTCGCGTGGAGTTTGGGGTAGACCTTGGCGATGACGTCGGCGGCGGCGTCGGGGCGGCCTCCGCCGATCCAGGCGCTGATGGCGACGTGGGCGACATGGACGCCGTGCTCTTTCAGAACGTTGTGGAGGTTGAGGGTCCAGTTCCGCAGGCCCGCGGCGGCGATGTTGATGTTGGCCAGGAACGGGACGGGGTTGATGGAGCCGCCGCCGGTGGTGATCAGGATGGTGCCGGACTTCGCGGCGATCATGTCGTCGGCGACCTGGCGCACGGCGTGGATCGCGGAGAGGTGGAAGTCGAGCAGAGGCTGGAGGTTCTCGGGCGTGACCTCCAGGACGTTCGCCGCGGCGAGGGCCCGGTCGAGTGCGGAGATCTCCAGTACGTCGATGGCGCCGTAGGTGGCCTTGATCTGCTCGAAGGCCGAGGTGATGGTCTCCGGCTCGAGCAGGTCGGCGGGGAAGCCGGCGGCGTCGATGCCCTCGTCCTTCAGCGTGGCGGTGAGGACGCGGAGTTTGGCGGCGTTGCGGGCGACGAGGGCGACGCTGAAGCCCTGGCCGCCGAAGGCGCGGGCGATCTCAAGTCCGAGGCCGGGGCCGGCGCCGACGATGGTGATCAGCGGCATGACGTGTTCTTCTTTCGTAGGTAGTGGGACGCGCAGGGGAGACCTGCCAGGCGGATCCAGGCAGTCGGCCGTGCTCAGGAGATGGGCCGGGGTCAGTCGCCGATGGGGCGCGGGCCGGGTGTGTCGACCTTCTCGGCGGGGCCGGGGAACGTCCTGGCCTCAGGGTCGCCGCGCAGCTCAGGGACGGCGGCACGGAGCACCCACAGGCCGGTGACCGGGTCGCAGTAGCCGGCGGCCCCGGGCTCGAGGAATTGCAGTGGCCGCGCCGGCCGGCTGGGCATGGTGTCAGCCATGGATCTGCTCCCAGGCCTGGTCGATGGCGGCGAGGAACTGGTCGGCCTCGACGGCGCCCGGGATGCCCAGTCGCTCGCCGAGGACGGTGAACGGTACGCCCCGGGCGCCGAGCCGGACCGCCTGCTCGTGGTCGGCACGCACCGCGTCGGCGTACTTGTCGCCCGCCAGCACCTCGTGGATTTCCTTTTCGGGGATGCCGAGGTTCTCGGCGACCCGGGTCAGGGTGGCGGGGGTGTAGGCGTCCGGGTTGGCGGAGAAGACCTCGGCTTGCAGGTCGCGCATGACCTCCCAGCCCACGCCGTGAACGCTGCCGAGCTGGACGAGACGGAGCATGTCGAAGGTGTTGGCCGCTGGGCGGTCGACCTCGTAAGGCAGCCCTTCGGCCCGGGCCTGCCGCGCGAGGCCGTCCTCCATGGTCCGGGCCTGCGCTGCCGGGAGGCCGTGCTTGGCCGACAAGACCTCCAGCGTGGCGATCGGAGACGCGGGAAGGGTCGGGTCGAGATGGAAGGTGTGGATCCGCAGGTCGATCCGGTCGGCGTGCGGCGAGCGAGCGATCGCCTGCGAGAGCCGGTGCTCGCCCAGGTAGCAGAACGGGCACACGATGTCGGACCACACATCGATGCTGAGCCGGGTCGGAGCCTGTTCGGCGGTTTCCATCTGGTGTCTCCGTCTCCTAGAATTTGAGTGCCTCTCAACATTAGAGCAAAGTTGAGAGGCACTCAAGTTAGGAGAGAATCATGGTTCAGGCGGCCGGGCAGAGGACGCTGCGGAAAGACGCCCGCGACAGCATCTCCAGGATCCACGCCGCCGCCCTGGAGATCTTCCTGGCCAAGGGGCTGGATGCCTCGCTGAACGAGATCGCTCGCGCCGCAGGGGTGAGTGTCGGGACGCTCTACAACCGGTTCGGCTCCCGCGAGGGCGTCATCGACGCCGTGCTCCCCGAGATCGCCGGCCGCAAGCTCCAGGGACTCGCCGAGCAAGTCATGGCCAGGCTGACGCCCCGCGAGCGCCTTCAGACCTTCATCGACGGAATGATCGAGATCCAGCAGTCCAATCCCGCGCTCAATGACGCCATCCTGCGGCGGTTCCCGGAGGCAACTGCCCTCATCGGTGTGTGCGACCGCACCGCCGATTTTGGCCGGCAACTCGTTCGCGACGCACATGGCGATGGCGCGCTCGCCGCAGCCTTCACCGAGGACGACCTGATCGCGCTGCTGTGGATGGCGGGCACTGCCAGCAGCGAGCCGTCCGCTCCCGTCGCCTGGCGGCGGATCCTTGAGCGCGCACTCGATTCAGCCTGGACATACCACTGACAATGTGGGCCGGGCAAAGGGCGCCGAAGCCGCGCCCGGCCACGCCGAGGAGGTCCGCCGCCTGGTCTTCGACCCGCTGACCAAGGCTCAGTCCCGGCAGTTGCGCGAGATTGGCCGGCACATCGTGCGCGCCATCGACCAGGACGACCGGCTCCACACCAGCAAGACCACTGCTCGCCGGAAACAAGCGAGCTGGCCGAACCGGCTGACCGGATTCAGCGCTGAGTCGAGCGATCGAACCGCGGCCGCCCGTTCGCCTCCCACTGGCCTCGGTAGTCCTCGAACGACACCGGAGCGGCAGTGCCGGGGTTGTCGTCGTTTCCGAACTCGTACCCGCAGCACGGACAAACTTCATAAGACGGGCGACCAAGCAGGTCTTCATAGGGCGGTGACAGCATGATGTCCGGTGCTGGCGGCAACGTCTCATACGGCCTCGATGTCAGCTCAGCGCTACGGCATACCGGACACTCGAACACCGGTTCGTTCTACACCACTGCCAGCCGGGGCCAAATTCCGTGACGACGGGCGGAGCCAAGTCACTTGACGAAACACAGCTGTCAGATCAACCACGGAATAGCTACCCCGCCTGGTCTCCCGGGTGCACCGCACGGGACACGACGGGCGGAGTGCGCGTAGCTCAGTCGCGTCGCTCGAAATACGCGACGGCCTTCGTATCGCTGGTGCCGGCCTCGACAAGGCGGCGGTGATGGCCGCTTCCGTGCGCTAGCCTGCGGCATGCGCGGTATGTCGGAGTTATCCCTGGCCGGTGCCGACTACGTGGTGGTCGGCGGGGGAAGTGCGGGTTGCGTCGTGGCGAGCCGGTTGGCCGACGGGGGCGCGAGCGTGGTGCTGCTGGAGGCCGGCGGCTCGGACCGTACCCGGCTGGTCCGCGTACCGGGAATGATCACACTGGCGCAGACCGTGCCCAGGCTGAAAAAGCGGCTGGACTGGTGCGACTTTTCGGTGCCACAGCGGCACGCTCGTGACCGGCGGATCCCGATGCTGCGCGGCCGAGTACTCGGCGGATCCGGCGCCGTGAACGGCATGCTGTTCGTCCGTGGGCACCGCGAGGACTACGACTCCTGGGCCGCGCAGGGCTGCACGGGCTGGGCCTACCGCGACGTCCTGCCCGCGTTTCGCCGGATGGAGAACTGGGAGGGCGGCGCGAGTGAACTGCGGGGTGCGGGCGGCCCGATCGAGGTGACCCGGCAGCGCAACCTGTCCGCCGCCGGGCGGCTGTTCATCTCGGCCCTGTCCGACACCCTCGATGTGCCGGAACTCGAGGACTACAACGCCACATCCTCGGACGGTGTCGGCCCGTTCCAGCAGAACGTCCGTGACGGTCTGCGGTACACCTCATCGGTGGGGTACCTGCGCGCCGTGCCGCCGAACCTGCGGGTGCAGACCGGGGTCACGGTGCGCCGCGTGCTGATCTCGGACGGTCGTGCCACCGGCGTCGAGGTGACCGACCAGTCCGGCACCCGGACCATTCGCGCCGCCCAGGAGGTGGTGTTGTGCGCGGGCGCGATCGGGTCACCGCAACTGCTGATGCTCTCCGGGGTGGGACCGGCCGGTCACCTTCGCGACCTCGGCCTCACCGTGGCTGCCGACCTCCCGGTCGGTGCGAACCTGCACGATCACGTGTTCCTGCCGATGACTTTCAGCATGCCGGGCGCTGGCCATCCGGGCACGGCCCGGCATTTCCTGTCCGGCCTGGCCCGGCAGGTGCTGTTCGGCGGCGATACCTGGTTCAGCCGTACCGTGCTGGAGGTGGTCGGCTTCGTCCGCAGTTCGCTGGCCGAGGGTGTCCCGGACCTCCAGATCTACACGCTGCCGTGGTCGTTTCCGGTGCCCAACCGGGATACCGCGATGCGGACCGAGGATGCCCGCCCGGCGATGACCGTGATGGCCGCGCTGCTGCACCCGCGCAGTCGCGGCTCGCTGCGGCTGGTCTCCGCGGATCCGGCCGTCGCCCCGCTGATCGACCCCGCCTACCTGGCCGAGCCCGTGGATGCCGAGGTGTTGTTGGAGGGTGCGGCCATGGTCCGCGCGGTGATGGCCAGCCGGGGGATTGCCGGTGAGGTAACCGGCAGCCCGGACATGAATCCGGACTCGATCCGGGACGCACTGCCCACCCGGGTCGAACCGATGTACCACTACGCGTGCACCTGCCGGATGGGCATCGACGAGCGAGCCGTTGTCGATCCGCAGCTCCGGGTGCGCGGGGTCGTGGGCCTGCGGGTCGCCGACACGTCGGTCATGCCCGCCATCACCGGCGGCAACACCAACGCGCCGGCCATGATGATCGGTGAACGATGCGCGGAGCTGATGACCTGACATGCGACCTCGGGCTACCTCGAGTTGATCCGGACTGGACTCGTCCTAGGTTGTCTGGTGAGCCGGTCCGCCACCGTGCGTCGTCAAGATCATCTGGTCGGTCAGGTCGAGGTTCCCGATCGGCACCCTCAAGACCGCGGGGGCGGTGGGACTGGCCGCTGGAGTTCTCGGGATCCCGCTGCTCGGCACAGCGGCGGCCATCGGGCTCGTCCTGTTCTTCACCTGCGCCGTTTACACCCACCTGCTGGCTCGCGACTACTCGGTGCAGTTCGTTCTGGCCAACGGCTTCCTGGTGCTCTGTGTCACCACCCTCTTCCTGGCACTCGGCCAATGACACCCACACCACCATCCACATCGGACACCAGCTGCCGGGTGGCCGCGGCCGGCCGGCCGTGAAGCCCATCTTGGGCCCGGGTTGCCACGGCATCGGAGTACACACCACATCGCCGTTGTGTTCCAGGTTGCCGCCAAGTCGTCCCAGCGGATCCGCTGCGCGCTCGGCAGACACCACGCCATCGAGCAGTCCAAGTTCCTCGCCCTGGTACAAGAACGGTGTTCCGGGCAGGCCCATGGTCAGCGTGGTGAGCGCGAGCGCGCAGCGGATGGACCGGTCACCAGGACCATTCCACGACGATCGTGTGGACCACAGTCAGACGCGAGCGTTGTCGATGGGGTCGTGCCAGGCGGTGAGAATGCGGGACTGGCGGAGCTGGTTGATGGCGCGCGCCCGGGTGGGGCCGATGCTGCCGATGGGCATGCGCAGGCGGCAGCTGATCTCGGTGTAGGACGGGGCCGGTTCTTCGAGCAGGAGCAGCAACAAGCGGCGCTGGGTGTGCGGGAGGTTGCCCATGGCTTCACGTAGCGCGCGGCTGCGCTCGGAGGCGATGACTTCTTCGCCGCAGTCGACCAATGGCGGCGGCTCTTCGATCCACGTTTCGTCGATCCAGCTTCCAACCAAAACTACGCGTCTGCGTTTTCGGAACAGGTCCATGCACTCGTTCGTGGCGGTGACACTGACCCAGCGGGGCAGCGCGCGCGGTTCGCGGATGTCGCCGAGTTGGTCCAACAGACGCAGCCAGACCGCCTGCATGACGTCCTCGGCATCCTGGTTGGCGAGTTGGTGGCGGGCCGTGACGGCGTGGATGGTCGGCTTGAGTTCGCGGACCAGTTCGGTCCAGCCGTGCAGTTCGCCGCGCTGTGCGGTTGCGACCATGGTAGTCAGTCGATCGAGGTCCGGTTGCCTGCCTGTCTGTTGGTCATACCATGTCATGGTATTCGTTAACCCCCCGTGCAATTGAATCGAATAAATCGACGCCGGGCGCGCCCGGATAGGCGGCCGATCGCATCGGACCGAACAACAAGTGGGTATGTTTGACGCTTACGGGGCTGACCTGCCGGTGGACAACCCTGAATACCCCCTGGTACCTCTGCAAAACCCCCTGCGAAGCCCGGCGTGTTCGGTGTCACATGTTAACACGGCCGCCACGATGTCCGTGTGAACGAGCGCGAATCACCGCGTCTCGGGAATGGATATTTCTGTTAATTTAAATCCGAAGCTAAACGAACGACTTCAATTATTCGGAGCGTGGCGAACTAGGCCGATGTCGACAGCAGCGTCGGCAGGTTCTTCAGCAGTTCGTCGTGCCAGGCGAGTTCCGCGCGGACCCGGACCAGGTTGTGTTCGAAGAGCATGGGTTCGAGGCCGGTCAGGTACGGACCTGCCGTGCGCCCTTCCTGTTCGAGCATGGCCAAGTGCGCGACAAGGGCCTTACGGCGCACCTCGATCGCCGCGGTGAGGTCGTCGATGGACAGGTCGGAGGTGAACTGCAGGGCCAGATCAACCGGGTCGGGTGAGACGCGCACGTCGCGCAGCGCGGTGTTGCGCTGTTCGATCAGCTCTTCCCGGCCGAGTTGGGTGATCGCGTACACCGTGCGGGCGGGCGGATTGCCGACCCGCTCGGTGCGGACGACCTCGACCAGGGCCTCCTCGGCCATCCTGCGCAGCGCGTTGTACAGCGACCCCGGCTTGATGTCGGTCCACAGATCGGTACGGTCGCGCTTGGCCTCCTGCTGGATCTGATAGCCGTGCATCGGCCCACGACGGGCGAGCACGCTGAGCACGAAGAGCCGGGCGCTGTTCATGTGGATAGCAAACCTGCCGGTCCCGGAGGCGGTCAAGTTGGGTGATCGTGCCGCCGTCCGGGGTGCCGGCGCAGTCTGCTCACTCGAAGTCACTGCTGTGGCGCGCGGCCCACTCGGCGAAGGTATGCGCGGGCCTGCCGGTCACCCGCGCGACGGTGTCGGTCACCAGAGCCGGGTGGGTGGTGGCGTCGGCCCAGGCCGCGAGCAGCCCGTCCACCACGGCTTCTGGGATCCACTGCCGCAGCATCCTGGTGCGGGCCTGCTCCGGTGTCTCCTCGTCGAAGGTGATGTCCTGGCCGATCGCCTTGGCGATGATCGCGACCTGCTCGCGGAAGGTCAGTGACTCCGGGCCGGTCAGCACATAGCGCTGGCCCGCGTGGCCATCCCCGGTCAGCGCGGCGGCGGCGACCGAGGCGACGTCGAGCTCGTCGACCGGGGCAATGGCCGCGTCACCATAGGGGCTGCGCACGATGTGCTCGGTGCTGATCGTGCGGCCCCAGTGCCGGGCGGCATTGGACGCGAACGCGGTCGGCCACAGGTGCGTCCAGGCCAGGGCGGCCTCGTCGAGGCCGCGCTCGATGGCGTCGCTGTCCTGTTCGATTCCGGAGATCAGCACGAGCCTGCGTACGCCCGCGTCGCGCAACGCCCGCGCGAAGCCCTCGCCCGCGTGCCCGGTCGAGAACAGGAAGACCGCGTCGACATCGCGCAACGCCTTGGTGAGGGTCTCCGGTGCTTCGAGATCACCGGCGACGACCTCGACGTCGGCCGGCAGTTCGGCCCTGCCGGGATCGCGACTCAGTCCGCGCACCGGCACGCCCTCGGCGAGGAGTTCGTTGATCAGTTCGCGACCCACTCGGCCGCGCGGTCCGGTTATCAGAATCATGGTGTGCGTTTCCTTTTCCAGAGAGTCTGAAGGGTCAGGCGGCCGGGATGCTGTCCCGGTCGACCCGGTAGTCGTAGATCCACGCACGGCGGTCCACCGTGGCGTGCCGCAGGAACATCGGCATGAAGCTGTCCCGCAGGAACAGCGATACCGGATTGACGACCTGCTTGTTGCGGCCCATCCGCCGCGAGAACTCCGAGATCCGCTTGACCCGGTCCCGCCGCATCGTCTCGAACGCGGCGAACGCGGCCGGATAGTCGGTGGCCTCGCGCAGGCAGCCGGCCAGGATCACCGCGTCCTCCAACGCCATCGACGCCCCCTGCCCGGCATGCGGCAGCGTGGCGTGCGCGGCATCGCCGATGATCACCACCCGGCCGCGCGTCCACGCGGTCGAGCTGGGCATGTCGTAGAGGGGGTAGGCGGCCATGCCGCTGTGCGGGGCGGCCAGGATGTCGCCGATCGGGAACGGATCGTCGTGATGCAGTTCGCGCAGGCGGGGGATCCAGTTCTCGGCGGGTGCCGGCTTGCCGCGCGTGGTGAACGGGTCGGAGTCCACCACGACGTTGCTGAACCAGTAGACCTCCTCGCGCGCGGAGATCAGGTAGCCGAAGAACGCATCGCGGCCGAAGACGAGGTTGAGCGTGTCCTGCGGTGGCGGCAGGTGACCGGCTCTGCGCACGACGCCGCCGATGCACAGCATCTTGCTGAACTCCGGCTGCGCCGCGTGCCGGTCGACGAACTCGCGAGCACGCGAGTGGATGCCGTCGCAGCCGACCAGGAAGTCGCCGGATGCCATGCTGCCGTGGTCGAAGATCGCCTGCACGCGATCGCCGCTGTCGTCGATCCTGGCCAGTTTGTGTCCGAAGTGGATCGGGATGCCCTGGGCGACCACCCGATCGTAGAGGCTGCGCAGGATGATCTTGCGTCTGGCGAAGACGCTGGTTCGCGATGGGTCGATGCCGCCGTTGGCGATCTCGCCGAGCTTCTTGCCGGTGCCGCTGTAGAAGGTGTGCCGAGGACACGGTTCGCCCTGCTCCAGGATGGCGGCCTGCGCACCGAGCATGGTGAGCACGTCGATGCCGTTGCAGGCCACGTTGAGGAAAAGGCCGTCGTCGTACTCGCTGGGATCGGTCCGGCTTTCGTGCACCACAACGTCGATCCCGATCCGGTCCAGCGCGATCGCGGTAGCCAGTCCTGCGATGCCACCGCCGACGATGACCGCCCTGCGCGTGGTATTACTCATGCCTGACCTCCGGATTGTCCGTCCCAAGTGGACCTGATGGGGTTGCGTGGCAGGGCGAACACGAGCAGGAACGCCAGCGCCGTGCAGCACAGCGCGCCCAGCAGGGCCGTGCCGATCGCGGAGTCGTAGGCCGAGACCAGGCGGGTCCCGGTCCGCAGAGCGGAACCGAGCTGGTTGAACAGAACGGTGCCCAGGACCGCGGTGCCCAGCGCCTGGCCGATCCGTTCGGTCGCGGTGAGCGTCGCGCTGACCGCCCCCGCGTCCGCGCCACCGACCCGGTCCAGCACCACCGAGGTGATCGGCCCGATCACCACGCCGTTGCCGACGCCTGCGACGAGCAGACCGGGCAGCACCCAGCCGATCGGCTGGCCGCCGTCGAGTGCGATCGCGGTCCAGATCCCGGCGATGCCGATGCCGAGCAGGCCGGTGCCGATGTGCAGCACGGTGCGGCCGGTGTTGGCGGCGAGCGGATCGGAGACCGCCCCGCCGACCATGGTGCCCGCGGCGAACGCGGTGAGCACCAGGCCGCTGGCCAGCGCGGAGTACTTCAGGCCGAGCTGCAGGTAGAGGGAGAAGGTGAACGCGAGCCCGACGAACGCGGCGAAGTGCACGGTCGCGATCAGCACGCCCGCGGTGAACGGCAGCCGAGCGAACAGCCGGACATCCACCAGTGGCACCGCGTTCGCCCTGACCCTGGCCCGTTCCCACAGCGCGAACCCGGCGAGCACCGGCACGGCCAGGCCGAGCGCGACGAACTTCCAGGCGGGCCAGCTGGTTTCGCCGCCTGCCACCAGCGGCACGATGATCAGCGACAGGCCCAGCGCGACGATGAGCATGCCGACCGGGTCGACCCCGCCCGCCCTGCCACGGGCCTGCGGCACGAATCGCACCGCGAGGGCCAGCACGATCAGGCCGATCGGGATGTTGATCAGGAAGATCGGCCGCCAGGAAAGCCCGACGAGGTTGCCGTCGATCAGCAGGCCGCCTGCGAGCGGACCGATCGCGGTGGCCAGGCCTGCGATGACCCCGTACGCGCTGAACGCGCGGCCGAGCTCGCGGGGCGGGAAGACCGACTGGATCAGGGCGATGATCGGCGCGTTGAGCACGCCCGCCGCCGCGCCCTGCACCAGCCGCCAGGCGACCAGGCTGGTGCCGCTGGTGGCCGCTCCGCACAACGCCGAACTGACGGTGAACGCGGCGATGCCGAACAGCAGCACGTGGCGGTGGCCGATCCGGTCGCCGAAGCGGCCCGCTGGGATGAGGATCAGGCCGTAGGTCAGCGCGTATCCAGCGCCCACCCACTGCACGTCCGCGTCCGAGGTGTGCAGGCCGCGTTGCATGGTCGGCAGCGCGACGTTCACGATGGTCGCGTCGAGCAGGATCATGAACGCGGCGGCGAGCACGATGCCCAGCACCAGCCAGCGTCGCGGCGACACCTGGCTGCCGGGTGCCTCGGTCGTGGCCTGATGACTCATGAGCGGCGTCCCGAACCGGCCGAGAAGTCCGGGACGTGCACGTCCTGGGCCCAGTTGCGGGCGGCTTCGGCTGCTTCGTCGAACGCCTCGCCCACCTGCTCCATAGCTTCCTTGGCCTGCTCGACCCGGTCCTCGACGGCGTCAGGCACGCTGGCTTCGCGCAGGTAGCGCAGGTATTCGTGCAGGCTGTGCTCGGCGTTCTTGGCGAGCGCGGCGGCGGCGTCGAGCTGTTCGGGCAGGTCGGTCTGCCAGGTCTGCTGGGAGATCCGCGCCTGCGCGAGGTCGGCGAAGGTGGTCGGCTTGGTCATGATCTTCCCCTGGTGAGTTGTTCCGGCCCAGAGCGGGACCCGGAGGTTCATAGTCAACCGTGACTATGAAACCGTAGTCAAGAGTGAATAGTCAAGCGTGACTATGGACCATGCCTGAGGATCAGATCGGGACTGCTTCCATGACGCTCATCGGCGAGGCGGTCGCGACCACCCTGGTCAGCCGGACGATCCGGCCACTGTCCGCGAACGTCAGGACCGACACGGTGCGACCGCCGCAGTGGACGTCGCCCTGGCCGAACTGCACCCCGGTCAGCTCGGCGGCGTCGGGCCACTGGCCGCCCGCGATCAGCGCTTTCCGGTCGGCGGCCAGCCGTTTCGCCAACTCCAGCGCTGCGTCGACCGCGTTGGTGGTGGCCTCGGCGAGCGAACGGGCCAGCAGCGGAAAGCGGGTGAGCAGCTCACGCAGGGCCGGGCGGGCGCAGGAAGTTGGCGAACCGCTTGTGCGGATCCGATCCCTCCAGCCGACCGGCCTCGCGCGCGGTGCGCAGTTCGGCGACCAGGGTGCGAGCGGCCAGTGCGGTGAGCCGGTCGCCGAGCAGTTCGACCAGGCCGGCCAACACTGCGTAGTCCTTCGGCGAACCCTGCCGGAAGCGGGCCACGGCGACCTCAACGAAGGGGCGCAAGGGAGGCAGCAGCAACCGCTGCGCGGCCCGCCCGGCCGACACGTACACCGGAACCGGCGCGTCCGCCCCGTTCTCGGGCGCGAGGGCGATGGCCTGCTCGGCCAACTCCGCCCAGGCCGGCGCCTCGGCGGGCTGATCCGCGCGTTCGGCGGCACCCATGCGGTCGCGCCGGCGGGGATGCCGGCGGCGTCGTCCGTGCCTCACGCATGCGGTCGAGCCTGGCAACGGGTCCGGCGCGACCGCATGGGTGCACAGCACCCAAAGAGTCGAGGCGTCATCGTCGATCGCGTCGAGCGGGGGTCTCGGTCTCGGCGGGTTGGTCAGCCGGACGATCACGAACGCGTGGAGGGCTCTGGTTGTCCGGGAGCGCGAAGTGGATCAGGAAGTCCTCGATACCCGAGGTGACGAACACGGCGAGCATGTCCGGCAGGCCGGTGACCCACTCCCGGAACGCCTCGATGACCGCGCGCGCTGGCGGCCGGGTCCGAGGATCTCGTCGGAAAGCGTGGCGTCGACGCCCGCTGCGACTTCAGCGACCGGAGAGCACCAGGACGGCGTCGCCGATCGGGCGCTCCCCGGTGGCGTCGGAGGGCTGATTGATCACGGCGCCGTTGACCGCCATCGTCGTCGAACCACCGCCGTCCAGGTTCAACGCGGTGACCGCGCCCAACGCGCGCATCAGCCGAGCGCCCTCGTCGAGGGTGACCCCGTCGCTGTGGCCGGGCTCGCGGCCGTCCACAGCGACCAGGATCAGCCTGCCGTGGCCGTCGATTCCGGCCATCGTGCGCGGCTGGCGCTCCTCACCCCAAGTGTAGTTGAACGAGGGATCCGCCGGGTCGATCACGCCCTCGGTCACCGCGTCCACGGCCGGGCGCCCGTCGCGGACCAGCATCGGAGCGGCGCTGACGATGCTCACGGCCTGGTTCAGCCGCAGCGGCGCGCCGGAGTCGTCGCGGACCTGCGTGCTCACGTCCAGCCGGTGCCCGACGATCGCGTGCGCGGCCAGCCACCCGGCCGAGGAGCCGATGCCCTGCAACGCGGATCCGCCCGGCGGCACCGGCCCGCCGTCCGCACCGACCGACAGCACGGTGCCGTGGCTGTCGAGCAGCACCTCGGTGCCGGTGCCGGTGGGCAGCGGGGCGCCGAACCGCTGCGTGAATTCGACGATCTCGTCGGTGCTGGTGCAGGTGATGTCCTGCCGCGGCTGGGTGGTCGGTGCGCTGTCCGGCCGGCCGCAGTCGCGCACCAGGCCGGGCTTGCGGTTGATGCCCTCGACGCTGTGGGTGGCCTCGCCGGTCCGCACGGTCGTGGTGGACACCAGGTTGCGGATGCTCGGCCGGCCGCGGTCGAGCACGAGCGCGGCGCGGTCACCGGCGGACTCGGACTGCACCTGCCCGGCGTATGCCGCCAGACCGGACGGGACTCCCTGGAAACCGTCGCCGTCCGAGGTCACGAAGAATCCGCCGTTGGTGGCAACCAGGGCGCCCGCGGCCTGCGCCAGCCCGGAGGTGGTGGTGCGCTGAGCGATCGCGCTGCCGTGGCTGGCCAGGACGGTTCCGGCAAACCGGTCCGGGTCGACGATCGCCACCTGGACGGATTCCGCGTCCGGCGCCCGGTCGGGGTCGTAGCCGGTGTACTCCACCGTCGCGGTCGGGAAGCCCGCGGCGTGCAGGGCGGTTGCCTTTGTGGTCGCGTCCGCTCGCGAGGCGAACGAGCCCACGCGGACCCGGTCTCCCTGCAGACCGTGCGGGGAGTCGGCGTAGCTGGCGGGCCAGCCGACCGGGGTGACCGTGACCTGGTAGCCGTCGGCGGCCAGCTGTTTCGCCGTGGCAGCGGCCCATTGCGGAGAGCCCAGCTCGGCGTTGGCCGGCTTGCCGGTGATGCTGCTGGTCACGGTCGAGTCGATGGTGACCGTCCACGGCGGCGTACTGGCCGGGTGCGCCAGCGAACCAGACAGCACGGTCACTCCGGGCGCGACGGACCGGACCGTCCATTGCAGACCAGCAACGTTCGGGACTACCGTCGCGGCGGCCTGAGTCGCCCCGGCAGGTTGGGCCATTCCCATGAGAACCGGTAGGGCCGTCATGGCGGCGACGAGTAGGACACGCCGTGGTCGGGTCACAGGGATCTCCCTCGAAGAGCATGTGGGCCGGCACAGTCCAGACGGTCTTCGCGACCGGATCCCGTCCGACCGGTTTCGTACCGGTGAACATCATCCAACGCCGTCGCTGCTGACAGTCGCCCGGGCACGGCACCGAAGCCCTGACGAGCGTCGCGAGACGCGCTAGGCAACCAACGGTTGTGCGGCCACCGCGTGATGGTCGGCAGAACCTCCGGCAGCTTCGAGGCCGCGACGTGCCCAGTGCCCCGGATGAGGTGCACTTCGGTGTCGCGTCGGCCGTCGAAGACGAGCGTGTCCTCACCTGGCACGTGTACGTCGTCGGCGCCGTTGATGACGAGCATCAGCGTGTTGCGGTCCTGGCCGAGCAGGTCCCGGCGATAGAACGGCCGGCTCGCCTCCAGCATCTGGGCCTTGGTCGGCTTTGCCTGGAGGTTCTCCGGTTCGAACGTCGCGTGTGTACCCGCTGACGTTGATCGCGGCCACCAGCCGGCGTCGATGTTCGCCTCGTCGGCGTGCAGCTTGACCATCCATTCAGGGGATCACTCGGCCGCTGAGCCGGTCAACTGATCTGGTCCGCGTCCGCTGCCGGGGTGCAGCACGCCGAGGGGGCGAGTTCGGGGTTGCTGCCGAACGTGGCCGAGTCGTCCTTGACCACGTAGACCTCCCAGGGTTCCTGGCCGGGGCCGTGCACCCAGACCTTGTCCTGGACCGCGTAGCAGCACGTGGTGTCGTTCTCGACGTCGGTGAACAGGCCGAGCGCGGACAGTCGCTCGGTGGCTTCGGTGACCGCGTCGGTCGATTCGACCTCGACGCCGAGGTGGTCCATGACCGTCCGCTGGCCTGCTTCGCCTTCCAGCAGCACCAGCTTCAGGGGTGGCTCGGCCACGGCGAAGTTGGCGTAGCTGGGGCGGCGCTTGGCCGGTTCGGTGCCGAACAGCTTGCTGTAGAAGGCGACCGAGGCTTCGAGATCGGCGACGCGCAGGGCAAGTTGAACACGGGACATGACCACTCCTTGGATAGACAACCATCTAAACACGATGCTGGTTAGATTGCTCTCTAGATAGAGATCTGTCAAGATAGATTCATGTCGAAACAGCTTCCGGTGGTCGAGACGGGCTCGCTGTGCTGCTCACCGCTGATGCGCCAGCCGCTCACCGAGGACCAGTCGGCCGACCTCGCGCACGTGTTCAAGGCACTCGGCGACCCCGTCCGCCTGCGGTTGCTGTCCCTGATCGCCTCCCACGCGGGTGGCGAGGCGTGCGTGTGCGACCTGACCGACGCTTTCGACCTCACCGGCCCGACCATCTCGCATCACCTCAAGGTGCTGCGAGAGGCCGGGATCATCGACGGCGAGCGGCGCGGCACCTGGGTCTACTACCGGGTTCAGCCAGCCGTGCTGCAGCGGCTGTCCAGCGTGCTCATGACGCCTGACCAGGCCACGCCGGTGAGCGCGTGAGCACCACGACCGAACCGGCAACTCAGTCCGATGTCGTCGGCGGGTTGTCTACGCTGGACCGGTTCCTGCCAGTCTGGATTCTCGCCGCGATGGCCGCCGGGCTGCTCGCCGGTCGCGCGATCCCCGGTCTCAGCACCACGATCGACGCTGTCCAGGTCGACGGAATGTCGTTGCCGATCGCGCTCGGCCTGCTGGTCATGATGTATCCAGTGCTGGCCAAAATCCGTTACGACCGGCTCGACACCGTCACCCGGGACCGGCGACTGCTGCTGCCCTCGCTGGTGTTGAACTGGATCGTCGGGCCCGCGCTGATGTTCGCGCTGGCCTGGTTGCTGCTGCCCGACCTGCCCACCTACCGCGCCGGGCTGATCATCGTCGGACTCGCACGGTGCATCGCCATGGTGATCATCTGGAATGACCTGGCCTACGGGGACCGAGAGGCCGCCGCGGTGCTCGTCGCGCTGAACTCGGTGTTCCAGGTGATCGCGTTCGGCGTGCTCGGGTGGTTCTACCTCTCGGTGCTGCCTGGCTGGCTCGGCCTGCCGACCGTCGACCTCGCCGTGTCGGGCTGGGCGATCGCGCGCTCGGTGCTGATCTTCCTCGGTATCCCCTTGCTCGCCGGATATCTCTCCCGCCGCGTCGGGGAACGGGTCCGTGGCCGGGACTGGTACGAGACCCGGTTCCTGCCGAGGGTCGGGCCGTTCGCGTTGTATGGTCTGCTGTTCACGATCGTGGTGCTGTTCGCGCTGCAAGGCGGGCAGATCACCAGCCATCCGCTGGACGTGGCTCGGATCGCGCTGCCGCTGCTGGCCTACTTCGGGATCATGTGGACGGGCTCGTTCGCGCTGGGCAAGGCGCTCGGGTTGTCGTACCCGCGCACGACCACGCTGGCGTTCACCGCGGCCGGAAACAACTTCGAGCTGGCCATCGCGGTCGCCATCGCGACCTTCGGGATCAGCAGCGGCCAGGCCCTGACCGGGGTGGTCGGCCCGTTGATCGAGGTGCCCGTCCTGATCGCCCTGGTCTACGCGGCGCTGTGGATGCGCCGTCAATTCGCGTCATCGCGAGCCGAGGAGTTCTGATGCCGGACAGGCCCGAGGTGCTGTTCGTCTGCGTCCACAACGCTGGCCGCTCGCAGATGGCTGCCGCCCTACTGCACCACCGCGCCGCAGGGCGGGTCACGGTCCGCTCGGCAGGCTCCTCCCCGACCGAAACCATCAACCCGGCCGTGGTCGCGGTGATGGCCGAACTCGGCCTCGACCTCTCCCGCGAATTCCCGAAACCGCTGACCAACGAAGCGGTCCAAGCCGCCGACGTGGTGATCACCATGGGCTGCGGCGACGCGTGCCCGATCTTCCCCGGCAAGCGCTACCTCGACTGGGAGCTGGACGACCCGGCTGGCAAGCCGATCGAGCAGGTGCGGCCGATCCGGGACGAGATCGACCGCCGGGTAACCGCTCTGCTCGCCGAACTGGTCCCCAGCACGAGGTCCTGATCGACGTGGAGGACGTCGCCTTGGGACACGAAAGCCCGATGCGTTGGAACAACCACGAAAAGTGGATCTTCTCGGACAACATCGTCCATATCTCGCAACTGGACGCCGCGGCGGCCGACGGCCGGATCAGGGCCGATGTCGGCGCGGAGGACCTGCTCCACGCCATCGCTGGCTGTGCGCGCCCGTTCACGGTGACGGGCTCGAGCGCGGACGTCGGCTGGCCGCGCTGCTGCTGGACGGACTGCGCTACCGCAGGGCAGCGCTGATCCGAGCGGATCGGATCAGCGCTGACCCGTTACCGGTCAGAGGTTGAACGCGCTGGTCATCGGCGTGCTGGTCGCGGCCTGACCGAGCAGGGGCTTGCCGAGCAATTGCTCGGTTGTGCCCAGGAGCGAGTAGTGGTTGAACAGCGTGGCCGACGTGCTGCCGGCCGCCGTGCTCGGGCTGATCGCGATCGTGGCGACGTGGCAGCTGTTGTCGGTGGTGTTGGTGGCGCAGTTCTCGCCGCTGCTGCCGCCGGTGCCCTCGTCCCAGGTGACGAAAACGGCGGTGCTTCCACTGGTGTACGCCGAGCTGGACAGGATCTTCGGCAGTTCGGTGGACAGCCAGGTGTCACCTTGGTTGATCGTGCCGTCGTGCATGTCGTCGATGAGGTTCGGGGTAACGAAGGAGAACGCGGGCAGAGTGTTGTTCGCCAGATCGGTGCTCAACTGGGTGTAGGGAACGTCGAACGTGGCGCACGTGCTCAGCGAGGTGTAGTACGGCGGCGGATTGTGGCGGACGGCGTATTCACCCGAGTTGGACTTGTCGCAGTTGCTGGGCATCGATTCCTCGTATGCCTTCCACGACTCGCCCTGGCCGAAGATGCTGGCCGCCGAGGTGCTGCACTTCCTGCTCGGGCTGCAGTCACTGGTGAACTGGCTGAGACTCGCCAGGCCGGAGGTGGCCGCGATGTAGTTCGGCAGGCTCGGGTGTGAGACGTTGTGGTAGTTCGTGGCCAGCCCGCACTCGCCGGCCAGCGTGTTGATGTAGGGCGCCTGCGCCGTGTTGCCGATGATGTCGCTGTAGCTGTGGTTCTCCATCCAGATCCAGATGACATGGCTGTACGTCGGCGCGGTGGTCTGCGTGCCGCACGGGCCGGTGCCGGCCGACGCGGCGGGTGCCGCGCTCAGCGCGACGCCGACGATGCCGACCGCCGTGAACACGGCCGTTATCAGCGCGGTGATCCTGTTCCGCATGAACATCCCTTTCGTTGGGACTCCATAATGGACGATCGATTGGCTGGAACATCGTTCTGTGCGGCGACAATCGTGCACCAGGCGTGCTGAACAGCTCGTCGTAGCGAGGCAAACACCCGGTGAAATCGCTGTCGTCGCACGCAAACCGGACGAGAGGATCACTACCTGGAAGCGCGACGTGAGTGGTGGTCGCGCCGCACCCTGGTTGCCTGGGTTGTCGAGGCTCGCGGTCGCGCTGTCGATTCCGCCGGGCAGATGCGCGGACTGACCCGGACGCACCAGGGCCCGAACGCCCACCGCGCCGCCTGGGCCGGTGGTGCCACACCGCCCTGGCCAGAGCTGGTCGTCACGATGGCCGAACCGGACCCGCCGGCGGTCACGGGGCCGGAGCCACCCTTCGTGACCTGGCCGGTGCCGCTGTGTCCCTTGACCTTCACGACGCAGGCCACGCACTGACTTTACTGGGCTTACCGGGCTGCGTCACGACGACGCGGGCACTGCCGGACGTCGACAGGTGCGGCGCGCCCGAGCAGCGCGGCGGCGGCACCGGGTGGGTCGACGTCTGGGTCGCTGCCGATGCTGCCTGCGCGCCGTTCGGCGAGTTCCCGCCCGCGGAGCGAAGCATCATAGCCGGCTCTTCGCGCGCTCGTCTTTCCCGCTCCCTTGGGCAGTTACGCCGGGCGCACCAAAGTGCGATGTGGCCCGCCGCAGCGGGCCACATCGATGATGTCTTTCTGAGGCGTGGGTTTACCAGATGTCGTTGATCGGTGTGGCGTATTGGTCGTTGGTGGTGAGCGGGGCCAGGCCGAGGGCCTGCTCGATGGTCCGGGCAGTGCTGTAGTGGTCGTAGCGGACGTTCGAGGTGTATCCGGTTTTCACGGTCCCGGGCGACCCGGCCAGGATCGTCGCCACCTGGTTGGTTTGGCCGTTGCCGAAGCCGCCGGGCAGGTTGTTGCCGTCCTCGTCCCAGGTGACGATCAGCAGGGACCGCTGCTGGGTCCAGGCCGGCGAGTCGAAGATGTGTGGCAGGGTGAGAGTGAACCGCACCAGCCCATGGTCATCGTGCTGGACAAGCTGTTGCGCACCATGAGGCCGGCGCGGGCCCACTGCTCGGTTGGGTCCTGCGCGGTGATCTGGGTGGTGACTCTGCTCCCGACGATGAGCGCGACGCATAACCGGCGTTGCCGGCCACCGGCCTCGGCACGCCGAACGGAACCGGCGCCTTCCGATCGACCTGATCGACCTGAACCATGTGGTCATCGGCGCAGCAGAATGCCTGGGCTTGGCCTGTTCGTTCTCGCTCTTGCCGAACGGGCGTTATGCGAACGATCGGGCGATGTCGTGTCGCAACAGCGGCATCGGGATGGTTCTGGCCAGACGCCCTGCTTCGGCGAGCAGAGCCCGAGTCGGCCGATCGCGACGGGCGGCGAGGCGCGCTTGTTCGTAGCGGGTACGGGCGATCCACGGTCGGGCGCCCATGGCCTGATGCAGGGTCAGCGCCGCGGCGAGGTGCTGGTCGGCGGCGTCCCAGTCGCCGAGGGCGGTCGCGAGCATGCCGAGCGTGTAGTGGGTCGAGCCGAGGAACACGACCCCGCCGGAGTCGACCGCGCAGTGTTCGGCGTAGGGGAGGAGCAGTTCGGCGATGGCGGCCATACGAGGTTGGTCGTTCAGGCGTACCGCGGTCCACGCGGTGACCACCATCGTGTTCATCCATTCGCAGTCGAGCAGCGCGGCGCGCAGTCGCTTCACCGACAACCAGTCCAGCAGCGAACGAGCGGCGGTTTCGTCGTCCCTGGCGGCATGCACCCACGCGGTGTAGGCGGTGATCCCGGCGCGCGGTCCGCTGTCCTCTTGGAGCACGGCGCGGGCGTGGTCGTGGAGTTGGTCGATCTGGGCGAGGCAGTCGGAGTCGTCGGCTTCCAGCCAGATCATGATCCGGTTGGCGGTGTAGACGTTGAACGCGTCCGGTTCGCCTGCCGCCAGGGCGATCCGGAAGCCTTGTTCGGCGAGTTCGGCCGCGGCGCGGTAGTCGCCCGAGATCGCGGCGCGCACCGAGCGGCGGCTGCGCGCGTACCACCGGTACCTGGGCTGGCGAAGCTGTTCGGCGACGTCGGAGTACGCGACGAGTTCATGGTCCAATGTGGACATGTCGCCCAGTTCCATGGCGGCGGTGATGCCCCAGGCATGGCCGGTCAACGCCAGTTCCCGGTCGTCGGCCGTCACGGCGAGGCGGCAGATCTCGGTGGCTGCGTGGGACCGATCCGGCGCGCCGCCAGGACCCCACAGGGCATATGTCCTCGCGTGCAGGCATTCGCCGAGCAGCTTCGGGTCATCGAGTTTTCGAGCGATCGCCACGGCCTGCGCGGTCAACTCGTCGCGGCGCTCGACATCGGGGCCGTAGTACAACTCGCCGGCCAGTTTGGCCAGCAACTGGGCCCGCAGGGCATCGTCGCTAGCTACGGTGAGCGCCTCCGTCAGGAGGTCGAGCCGCGCCGGGGCGATCACGCCGCTCCCGCCCCAGGTGGACGCGACGCCCAGCGCGGCGCAGGCCAGCAGGTCGCGGTCACCGCTGTCCCGTGCCGCCGAGGCGGCATCGGTGAACGCCTGCTGGGCGTCCTGGTCGCCGGCGTGCATCCTGGCCTCGCCCAGCGCCAGCAGCACCCTGGCCCGTTCGGCCGCGTTCCCGGCCAGCGGCAGCGCCGCCGCGCAGTGTCGTGCCGCCTCCTCGTAACCCAGCCGGGCGGTGGCTTCCTCGGCAGCGCGCAACGAGTAGGCGACTGCCTTCGCAGCCAGTCGCGGGTCGCCGGACCCGCAGAAGTGCCGGGCCAGTTCGCTGACTGCCGCCGGCTGCGACTGCTCCAGCGCCGTGGCCACCCAGCCGTGCAGTCGGGCTCGGCGGCTCGCCCCGATCTGGCCGTACACGGCGTGCCTGACCAGGTCGTGGGTGAACGCGAACCGGCGAGGGGCGATCTCGGTGATCAGTCTGCCTGCGGCCGCGTGTTCCAGGTCGGCAAGCAAGGTCGGCTCGGACGTGTCCAGCACCGAGGCGACAACCTCAAGGTCGAACGCGCGACCGATCACGGCGGCGACGATCAGGCTCTGCTGCGCGACCGGGGGCAGTCCTGCCAGTCTCCTGCGCACCACTTCGACCACCCCCGGAGGTACTCCAGCCCGGGTGAGGTCGGTCCCGGTCTCGTCGAGGTGCCGGACCAGCTGCCGGACGAAGAACGGGTTGCCGCCGGTGAGCCGGTGTACGTCGCCTGCCGCCTCGGTGCGCGCCGGCATCATCGCGGCGACCTCGGGCTGGGACAGCGCGGGCAGGGCGATCCTGCTGACCAGTTCGTCGCGTTCCAGGTCGGCGAGCAGCGTGGCCAGCGGATGTTCCCCGGTCACCTCGCCTTCTCGACAGGTGCCCACGAGCAGCAGCGACGCTGGTCGTGGGGCCCGTAGCAGGTACCGGATCAGCCGCAGCGTCGGCTGGTCGGCCCAGTGCAGATCGTCGATGACAAGCACCAGCTGACCACCGAGGGCGTAGCCGGCCAGGGTCGCGGTGACCGCCTCGAACAGGCGCAGCCGTTCGGTGTCCGGCGCCGCCGTGAATGGCGCGGCCAGTGACGGCAGCAGCTCGGTCAGCTCGGGTAGCAGCCGGGACAGATCGCCCGCCCACACCCCGACCAGGCCGCGCACCACGTCCGATGGCAGATCGCACACCAGGTACCGCAGGGCCTCGACCAGAGGCTGGTAGGCGAGCAGTCGGTCCTCGTCGCACCGGCCGAACAACACGCCAACGCCGTGCTGGTGCGCCGCGGCCGCGAACTCGGCGGCGAAGCGGGTCTTGCCGATACCCGGGTCGCCGGTGACCAACGCCAGCACCTTCCCGCAGGCCAGCAACCCGTGGACGCGGTCGAGTTCTCCTTCCCTGCCGACGAAGACGCCGCGCCGGGCGTGCTCCAGCGCCGGTGGCAACGCCAACCGGGGCCGGTGGTCCAGTCCGCCACCGGCGCGCAACGCACGCAGGTAGCTCTGCTCGGTCCGGGGCGATGGGTCGACTCCCAGCGCGTCGGCGAGCACGCTCCGGCACCGCTCGTAGGTCCGCACCGCCTCACCTCGGTCGCCATCCGCGAGGTGCGCGTCGATGAGCGCGCGGTACGCGGACTCGCGGTAGGGATCGATGCTCAGCACCTCTTCGGCGTGCGCGATCGCGGCCGCTGGATCGTCCGCCTGGGACAGCACGTCCAGCGCGTCCAGCAGAGCGCGCCGCAGCTCCTCCCGCAACCGGGTCAGCCACTCGGTGTCCAGACCGGCCAGCGGCAGTTGACGGGCCAGCCGGACCGCTTCCCGGCCGAACTCAACGGCATGGCGCCGGTCGGCTGCGGCCAGCCGCTCGCGGGCTTGCGCCAGCCGGGATCGCAGCCGTTCCAGGTCCACTTCGATCTGGCCATCGGCGACCAACCGGTAGCCGCCGTCGCGCCCCGCGATGACCAACCCAGCGGGCAGCACGGTGCGCAGTCGACTGATGACGGTGGCGAGCGACGCGGACCAGCCGCGGGGCGGATCGTCCGGCCACACCGCCTCTGCCAGTTCCGGAGCGGGCACCACTCGATCGCGATGCCAGGTGAGATAGGCGAAAGCGAGTCGTCCCTGCCGCCCTGGCAGATCGGCATCGTTGACCGTCCGGTTGCCCGCGATCACGGCCAGTCGCCCGAGCAACCGGATTTCCAGTTCGGCCATCGGCCTCACCTCACCACGCGTTGTCGGCATTATGGCCATTGCGGCCCGCGAATGGCGACCGCAATCGAATCGCAAGGTCGGGTTTCTACGGTCGGCGGCATCGCTACACCAACCAGTCCAGTTCCAGTTGGGAGACGATCATGACCACGACCGAAACCGCACCGACCGAAGCCGAGATCGAGGAGTTCGTCGGCAAGGTGCTCACCGACACCAGCGCCTGGATGACCACCACCCTGGCCGCGCTCGGCGACCGGCTCGGCCTGTGGCGCCAACTCGCCACCGGTCCGGCCACCAGTGCCGAACTCGCCACGCGGGCGTCCGTCGACGAGCGCTATGCCCGCGAATGGCTCGCCGCGATGACCGTGGCGGGCTACGTGGCCCACGACTCCGCCACGCAACGCTTCACGCTGCCCGCGGCGCACCGCCCCGCGTTGGCCGACGAGGGCGGACCGATGTTCTTCGGCGGCGTGCACCAGGAGATCTACGGCGCGCTCGGCGCCATCGTTGCCGTCACCGACGCGTTCCGCACCGGTGACGGGGTGCCACAGTCCGCGTATGGACCGGACTTCTGGCAGGGCCTCACCCGGTTCACCACCAGCTGGTTCGACAATCTCCTGCTCCAGCAATGGATCCCAGCCATGCCCGAAGTGGAGGCCGCGCTGGAGCGCGGCTGCGATCTCGCCGATGTCGGTTGTGGTCAGGGCCGAGCCCTGGTCAAACTGGCGACCGCCTTCCCCGGCTCGCGGTTCGTCGGCTACGACGTGTACGCCCCGTCGCTCGACGCCGCGCGCGAACACGCGGCCGAAGCGGGGGTGACCGACCGCGTTCGCTTCGAGCTGGCCGACGCGTCGAATGGCATACCGGGCCAGTACGACGTGATCACCACATTCGACGTGGTGCACGACGCGGTCGATCCCGGCGCGCTGCTGCGGGCGATCCGCTCGGCGCTGCGCCCCGACGGACGTTACGTCTGCCTGGACATCAACGCCTCCGACCAACTGGACGACAACGTCGGGCCGCTCGGCGCGCTGTTCTACGGCATGTCGGTGTTCTACTGCATGTCCGTCTCGCTCGCCGGGCACGGTGCGGGCCTGGGCACCTGCGGCTTCAGCGAGCGCGTCGCCACGGAACTGTGTACTGAGGCGGGCTTCTCGGCGGTGCGCCGGGTGCCGCTGGACAACCCCTTCAACAGCCTGTACGAGATCACTGTCTGATATCACGTAGCAGTCTGGTAAGGACAGCGGGGCTGGTTGCCACGTTGTCGTCGGCCAGCCGATGGGCGGCGTTACGCCTGATCGCGCTTCGGCTGGCCGACCGGGTCAACCTCGGTGGTTGGGCGCCCAGCGATGCATCGATCGACACCGACAAGCCTCCACGATCGTCGATCGGGCCGGCGTTTCCCGTCCTGTGTTTCTGTCAGTTCAGTTGGCAGGGCGGACGGTGCTGAAACGCGGTATTCGCTTCGGCATTCTTACACTGTAACTTCAGTGTCGACTGAAATGAATCCCCACCACCACTCCGCGACCTGGCACCGCCGACCGCAACACACATCCCGGAAGATCACCTACTCGAGGCGTTGCCCGGTTGGCTCGCAGCGCAGGAAGTCGTGATCGCCGGCGGTTTGACTCTCGCTCAACTGGTCGATCAGATTCGCCTGCGACGCAAGGTTTGTCCGAGGGGAGTGAACACAGGTTCCGCGACGAGTTGGCGTGGGCTTCTCGCGAGCGGAAGCAGCCAACTGACAGCACGGTCGACCTAACCGCTGACCTCTACCAGTTGAGGTCCGTTCGCATCCGTTCGGCGCAGGGTTTTGCTCCCCGGGATTGCTCCCCGACGCCGATAACCGCGCCCAGAGAGGGCACCAGCCAGAACTGTCAGGTGGTCGTCCGGCGCTCGGACGTAATTTTCGGCAAGCGCACGTATCAGTGCAGTTGACTGACCACCAGGCCCCAGGACTTGGACATGTTGGCCCTGGACGAGTTCGCGAAGCGCAGCGTGTACTGAGCGTTCGCAGCAGGCGCAACGCTGATCGAGACCTTGTACACCAGGACGTCGATGCCGTCCTTCACCGGGGCTCCGGTCAGATCCACGTCGAGTGCGGGATTGTCTTTCGCGCCCGGAACGACCCCACTGACCGCATTGACCGGGAAACTTTGCTCGTACCAGACCTTGGTTTCCTGGTCGTAGTCGACGATCCACCAGGCTAAGCTCTTGATGTTCGCCGTCGTCAGCGTGCTTTGTTGAGACGCCTTGAGCTGCGTGGCGTTCTCCTGCGAGACGTGAAACTCCAGTTTCACTGGATGGCCCGCCGCGCCGTCCCACTCGAAGTTCTCGAGCACGCCGACGACGTTGATCTGGCTGAGGCCTTCGTTCCCGGCTGCCGGCGCGACGGATCCAAGCCCCGTGAAGGCGGCGGGCTCGGCGAGTGCGGGGGCAAATACCCCGAGGTCCTTCGGATACTCGGTCGTGCCGATCGTCAACGCGGTCAGATAACCCACGCGCTGCCGCGTTGCAGGGTCCGGCAGGAATCCGGCCGCTGTGCTGCACTCGTACGAGAACGGAATGCTCGCCATCATCGGGTTCCTTTGCTCAGGATCCTTCGAGGCCTAGAAGTTACCTCGATGCCCCGACTCGACGTACGGCTCGACTTCAATCGTTACGCCACAGACTCAATCGTGCGTGTGCCGCACCAACGGGCGCGAACCAACCCGGCCAGGCCCTGACCGACGCCGAACTCACCCGTCGCCACGGTGCCACGCCGACGTCTCCGAATGACAGAGAAAGCTCTCCGCGTCGAGTACTCCGTTGAGATCGTCCGGCTGACCTGCGGTCCTGTCGAACCTGAACTCGACGATCGGACAGGACGCGGCAGGATGGCCCGGCTATTCGTTGGGAGCCGGTGGTTTCAACAGCGGGTAGAGCGCGAGCCGGCCAACTGGCCCAGACCATTTTGCCGAAATCATGCCCGATTTCGCGTTCGAGGGCTGGTCCAACACCGAACGGCTGTTGACGCACTGGCTGGAGAACAGCGGCACGTGGTGCGCGGTCGACCCGGTGGACATGATGGAGGCGATGCCCTCGTTCAAGCAGGAGGTGCAGAACTGTTTCAGCGGCATGGGTGATGGCTTGTTCGACTCGGGTTGGGTGAATTTCTCGCCGGGCGACAACGTCGAGAGCGAGGACTGGTATTACGCGTTCAACGATTTCCGGTATCGCGTGGTCGCATTGCGGATGACCGGCGCGGACGGCTCGCTGGTCAGCGAGTACACGGTTGGCGTCAAGAAGCCCTACGTGTTCGGTGACCCCCGCCATGCCATCTCGCATTTTGGCATCACCATGGCCCAGGCAGAACTGCAGCACCTGCACACGACGGGGCTGGCGCAGAACTTCATCGCGATGGGCATCGCCCACCAGTACGGAAGCCTGGGCGGCTTGCTGGGCAGGCTTCCGTACTGGTGGCCGGCCGGCGCGTCCTCCCGGCCCTGCGTTGCCTGAAATTTATTCGGAGACGTGGCTGTGGCCGGCGCGTCCGACGAGCAGCACGGCGGCGATGACCGCGGCGACCAGGGCCGAGATCCCGCACACCAGGTAGCCCGTGGCGTAGGCGTCGGACAAGGCGTGGAACGCGATGTCCTTGAGCGGGTTCAACGGCACCGTCTGACCGCTGGGCAGGGTCGCAGTCGCGGGTACGGCGTTGGCGCCGAGCGGTCCGGAGTGGACGGCACCGACGGCTTGCGCCAACTGCGCGCGCTGGGCGGGTGGTGCGGACGCGGGAGCCGCGTTGAAGGCCGCGAGCGCGGAGCGCAGCGATGGTGAGGCGGCGACCTTCGCCGCGATGTCCGCGGCCGCGTGGCTCAACGCGATCGCGCCAATGATCGCCGGGCCGAGTGTGAGGCCGAAGTCGCGCAGCATGCTGGTGGCGCCGCTGGCCATGCCCGCCTTGTCGGTGGGGACGCTGTTCACCGCGACGACGGTGATCGTCGTGACGGCCAGCTTGAACCCGATGCCGACGATCAACAGCGGTACCGCGACCGCCCCGATGGACAGGTTCGTCGCCGGGGTCGCCGCGAGCCACAGGTCGCCGGCGCCGATCGCGACTGTGCCGACGGCGAGCGTCAGGCCCGGGTTGTATCGCTGGAGCAGCTGGGAGCTGACCGGGAACAGCACCACACCCATCACGTTGAGACAGATGAACCCGATCGAGGTGAGCAGAGGGGAGTAACCCTGGATCGCCGAGAGCCGGATGCTGGTGGTGTAGGCGGTGCCCAGATAGGCGAACATGCAGATCACGGTGACCACGGCACTACCGACGAACACGCGGTTTCCGAACAGGTCCAGCCGGATCAGTGGTGCAGTGGCCCGCCGCTCGATCAGCACGAACACGACGAGGAACACCACCGCGACCGCGAATCCGCCCAGTACCGTCCCGCTGGTCCAACCGTTGTCCGCCCCCTGGATCACCGCGTACAGCAGGGCGAACAGCGCCACCGCGACCGTGATCTGGCCCGGGATGTCCAGCGACCGGCCCCGCGGGGCGGCCGAATTCGCCGCCCACAGCAATGTCGCCACGACGCTGATCACGGCCAGCGCGGCCAGCGCGAGGAACGCCCAGCGCCAGCCGGCGTCGGCACCACCGCTGTGCTGGATCCGCGCCATCAGCCCGGCTAGGACCGGCGAGACGAACCCGGCGCCGGTGAGCGCGGCAGCCCACACCGATATGGCGTGCGAGCGTGCCTTCACCGTGTGCGTTCCGGCTGCGAGCATCGCGACCGATGTCGGGAAGATCGCGGCCGCGCCGAGACCGGTGATGGCCTGTCCGGTCCACAGCTGCGCTACCCGTGCCACGGTCGAGCCGGTCGCCGGCGTGAAGAACGCGATCAGGGCGCCGACCACCATCAGCCCGGCGCCGATGGCCAGCAGCCGCTTGCGGCCGAACAGGTCGCCGATCACGCCGAACGTCAGCTCGAACAGGGTGACCGGCACCAGGAACGCGTCGGAGATCCAGGTCAACTGGGTCGAGGACGTGGCGAGGTCGACCTGGAAGAGCCCATTGAGGACAGCGGGGATGGACAGGCCGATCTGGGCAACGCCCACGGCGATCGCGGCCGCGACAAGGGTGCCCGCGGTGAGCCGGTGGCCCGGTGCGGTGGTCGCGGCGCTGGTCGCGCTGTACTCGGAGTCGGCGCTCGCACTCATCTGGTCACCTCGGACGTCAGCGGACGACGGTGTCCTGGCCCAAGACCCAAGCACAAACCCGATCGGAAGTACAGGATTCCTGATTAATTTCGGTGACCGTCACCCGAGTCGCCCATCAACGCCTGCCAGCAGGTCAGGATGTTCGCGCGCAGCGCGGCGGTCTCCGAACCGTCCAGCCCGCGCAGCATCGCCGACTCCAGGTTGGCGACCCTCGGCCGGTATTCGTCCAGCACCTGGTGCCCGGCCCGGGTGAGCGCGAGCACCAGCCTGCGCCGGTCGGCCGGGTCGCGGTGGCGCTCGACCAGCCCGCGGTCCAGCAGTGCGTTCACCAGGTCTGCCGTGCTCTGGGCGGTGACGAAGGAGCGACGGGCCAGCTGCGATGCGGTCAGGTCCGAATGGCCCTCCAGCACCGTCAGCGCCGTGTACTGCAACGCGGTCAGTCCGGCCGGGCGCAATATCTCATCCAGCCGGGCCCGTATCGCCAGCTCCACCTGTTTGATCAGGTAGAGGAGGGTGGGTTCCGCTGGGGACCGCCGTGCTGCCATGTCTCCAGCATGAACGATCGTCTCGCGGCCGACAGCCCACCGCGGCCATCTCCCAGCTGAATCAGCCCCTCCACAGATGAGCGGCTACGGCTGCGGTCCCGCGGTCGTGCTGCGGGTTGGGTTTCCGCACCGGATGCCAGACTGATCGATCAGGATGTAGGCAAGCGCCGCAGGACATTGGCGACGAACGCGTTATTTCAGTGGCCCGCTTTCAGTATTTCGTTGCCAACAGATGAGCCATTCCTCAGCGGTTACTGCTCAAGCGGAGTCGACGTTCTTTTGTAATTCTTCTTCGCCTTACGGAAGCGTGACGCGGGGAGACGTCTTCGGTTTTCGCCACGAATCGACGAGTACGTTCCGCTTCGTGGGCTTCTGCTTGCGTCAGCGAGTCTGGCCCCGGTTTGGAAGTCGAATTCTGTCCGAGGATCACTCCACTGCGAAAGGCTTAGGTCAGGATGAGAACCAAGTTACGTAACGCGTTACTCACGGGTGCGGTCGCGCTCGGTATCGCGGCGACCTTCGCCGGTCCGGCGAATGCCGTAACGGCACCGCAGGAAGGTATTCCCAACACCCTCGCCAGTGCGCTGAACGTGGACAAGGCCAATCACACGGCCACGCTGCCGATCTTCGAGGGCGTCACACCAAAGGAGGGGTTGGTCTGGTTCGTCCTCACCGAGTCCTCGAACTTTCAGGACGCGGTCAACCGTGGCGTCAACTGGTCACCCAAGCTGGTGAATGCGCTGGGCACCGACTCGGTCCAGCACGTGCGACTGCTCGGCGGGGGAGACCACTCGAACTTCGGTCGACGCAGCATTGTCGAGTTTCCCGCGGGCGTGAACTTCAGTGGCGTGCGCTCGGTGATTCCCGGGCCTAACCTCTACCCTCTCGACCCGGCCAGCCATGCGGGACCGATCGGCGACCCCGGCTACAGCCCGTTGTTCACTTTCGGAGATGGCATCGTCTACAACGGTGCGGAGATCGCCAACGTGACCGGCAAACACGGAAAACTGTTGGACATCAACTACGCGACGCGCACAGCGACGCTGAAGTTGACGGCCGGGTTCTACCTTGGCCGTGACGTGCTGTACCTCAGCACCGAGTCCTCCGACAACCAGCAGGCCGCGCTGGAGAACGCCACCTACGCTCCCGCGCTCGGCGATGTTCCCACTGCCGGCAACGACGATCCGCAGACCTCGGCACGAGAACCGATCATCCCGATCGTGAACGGACCACTCGGTGCGAACAACCCGCAGCGGCAGGGACTGCAGTCGGCCGCAGCGGGCCAGGGCGACCCTTTGAACATCATTCGCGAGGAGCCTGAGTGCAGCAACCCGGATGATCCGGCCAACTGCTCGGCGCTTCAGTACAGTCCGATTTGGGATGTCACGCCGCTGGAGTGGACCCAGTCGGCGATCAATGCCGGCCAGCGTGTCCGGGTGACCTCGCACGAGCAGGCCCACAGCTTGTTCGAACAGGGCGAACTGGTCAACGCGGCGCCCGACGGGCCGGTCAACCACGATCCGGAGATCGACGGCTTCCGAGCCGTCGGCTTTATCGTCAACTGCCCGCCGATTTTCGTTGCACCTGGCCAATAACGCTGCCGGAATGCAACAACTCGCTGGGCCGGTCACGTCAATCGGGCTGACCGGCCCAGTGTCGCGCGTCATGCCCACCACTGTGGTGCTAGGCCCGCGTGACCACTCCTGCCGGCTTGGCTGCTTCTCCTTGCCCAGCGGCACGATCGCCGTTCAGAACAGCGTGCACAGGACCGCCGCGACAGTGGTGAACACCGCTGTCGCGGCCGCGACAGGGGCGATCACCGAGGCGGCACCGACGAGTCCGGCACCGACCGCGCGCTGCGCGGGAGCGCGTGTCGGCGCGGCGTCGACCAGTCGACGCAGCCTGAGCTCGACGGCGTGGTTGCCGACCGCGAGGGCAGCGGGCGGCAGGTCGAAGCTGCTGACCTTGGCCAGCGCGTCATGCAGGACACCTGCGCCGCAGTACCGGCTTGCTGTGGCGTCGGCCGCCAGTTCGACCAGATCCGTCAGGGCCACGGGGGCCTGCCGGAGCAGTGGCAGTACCGGCACCGCCCCGGACAGGGTTTGCGCGGCAGCCAGCAAAAGGTGATGGTGGCCGCGCACGTGCGCACGTTCGTGTTCGAGCACGGCCAGCACTTCACGCTCGGTCAGGCGCTGGGCGAGGCCTTGGGTGGCCACTACGAGGGGTCGTCGGCCTGCCAGGCTGAACGCCAAGGGACGACTGTGCTCCAGCCACAGCGTCGGTGGCCGCCCGGCGTCGCTGTGGCCGGCCAGCCAGAGCAGCCCCAACCGTTGCTCGCGAGCGTGTCGGCGACGCCTGCTCTGCCGCCATCCGATCAGTGCGAGCCGCGCCGTGAGCGTGACCAGGACGGCGGACCCGGCGATGCCCGCGATCTGCTGGAGTTGGGGCGGGCCGCCGTGACTGATCGCGGTCCAGCAACCGTGGACAGCCCTGACCAGGTTGGCGGACGCGCCGTGGCCCTCCAAGACCAGCAGCGCGACGGCGGCCACCACGGTCCCCAGCACGCCGACGATGGACAGTATCCAGCCGGCGATCAACAGCAACGGATCGACCCGGGTGTGCAGCCACCACAGCAGTGTCGGCATCAGTGCCGCGACCAGCAGGGCGCCGCTGAGCAGGGCGAGAGCGAGCGTCATCAGGGCAGGTGCTTTCCGCGTAGCGCCCGGCGTAGCACGTCGGACTCCTGTTCGGACACCGACTGGGCGAAGTGCAGCAGAACGGCTTCGGGATCGCCGGAGGAGTCCAGTACCGCCCGTAGCGCCCGTGCGGATGCCTCGGCGCGGCTGAACGCCGGCCGGTACCGGTAGGCGCGGTGGTCGAGGTCGCGCTGCACCCATGCTTTGCGGTGCAGGTTGTCCAGCACGGTCATGACCGTGGTGTAGGCGAGTGGTTTGCCCGTGTCCAGTCGCTCGAGCACCTCACGCACCTTCAACGGTTCCTTCGCACGCCACAACGAGTCCATGACGGCGGCTTCCAGCTCACCCAGCCCATGAATCACGCCGCGAGTCTACTGCATGACTTAGTACTAGCCTAGATAGTAGATGACAGGTATGGTCCGCGGCGTGTCATCGACGAAACTCACTCGCACCCTGCAATGCGCTCTGGGCGCCGGCGCTCTCATCGCGATCACCGGTCTGACACCCGCATCGGCCATCGCCGATCCGCGGGGGAGTTCCCCGGCGGATCAGTTCGAGCAACTCAGCGCGCAGGCCGATCGATTGAACGAGCAGATCAACAACGCCACCGTGGACCTGGCCGGCAAGCGTGCCGACCTGGCCAAGGCAAATGCGGACCTCGCGACGACCCAAGCCGCCGAGACGATCGCGCTCGCGAAGGAGAAGCCCTTCCGCGCTCAGGTCGACCAGTTGATGTACGCCTCGTTCCAGGGCGCGGGAACGTCGCAGTTGTCCGCGTTGCTCACCGGCACCTCGTTACAGGACTATCTGGACAAGGCCGACTACCTCCGATACCTCGCCGAAGACCGCGCTGCCGTGCTGCGCCAGTTCACCGCCGCCGCCAACGACGCCAACACGGCCGAGGCGCGAGCGGCACAGGATCAGCGGACCGCGCAGGACGCCACCAGCGCCGCGCAGGCACTGCTGGGCCAACTCGACGCGCAGCGGTCACAGTTACGGCAGCAGATCCAGCAAGTCGACGCGGCACTGGGGATGCTCCCCGCTTCGCAGCGGCTCGCGCTGGCAACAGACACCGGCCCGCAGGGCTCCTACATCGCGCCGGCCGGAATCGCCGGCCGGGCCATGGAAATCGCCTTGGCCCAACGCGGCAAAACCTATGTCTACGGCGGCGCCGGTCCCACGACCTTCGACTGCTCGGGTCTGATCGCCTACGCGTACGCCCAAGCGGGCAAGCCCGGCATCCCGCACTCCGCCGCTGCCCAGCAGACGTTGGGGATTCCCGTGTCCAAAGCCGACCTGCAACCGGGCGACCTGGTGTTCTTCGGCAGCCCGGCCTACCACGACGGGATCTACGTCGGCAACGGCATGATGGTCAACGCTCCCCACACGGGCACCGTGGTCCGCGTCGAGCCACTCTTCAGTGGTTACAGTGGCGCGCGCCGCCTCGGCGCGTGACCCGCAACGCTAGTGGAACCGCACCATCGCGCCGGCATCGGCCTGCTGCGCGCGGTCGAGTTCCTCGTCGTTCTCCCGTCCCGGCTTCGCGCCAGTCGTCGACGGCGACCTTGTCCATCACGTCGAGCAGGTTGGGTGTCACGGCGCTGACCGTGCCGTACGGGATGGTCAGGCTACCCGGTTTGATCAGCCTCGGATCTACCAGCGGACGTGGGAGTCCTTGCGCGCCAATGGCACCAACACCTGTGGCGTCGAGCACTCCGCTGGCGGCGTCGCCGAAGCCGTGGCGATTCCGGCGCCGTTCCGTCGTGCCACCTGAGCGGTCAACCAGCCCGATCAGGATTCCCGTTGGCCGGCCAAAATGGTGCTCAACGAGCGGATGCGACGCGGTAGCCGGCGACCGCCTCGTCGTTCCACATCAGACCGTTGCCTGGCCGCTCTGGCGGGGTCGCGTGACCATCGACGATCCGCAGCGGCTCGGCCAGGATCGGGTTGGCCCAGTCCACGTACTCCAGCCAGTGCGCGGTGGGCGACGCGGCCAGCAGGTGCACGCTCAATTCCGGATACAGATGTGCGGACAACGGCATCCCAGCCACATCGGCCAGGGCCGCGGCCTGCTGCCAGCCACTGACCCCGCCGATCCGGTCCAGGTCCGGCATGACCAGATCGCAGGCGCCATGCTCGATCGCCGTGGCCATGGCCCGAGGACCGGCGAAGTTCTCCCCGATCTGGATCGGCGTGCGCAGGGCCGCGGCCAGTCGCGCGCTGGCGCGATAGTCGTCGTGCCGCACCGGCTCCTCGATCCAGGCCAGACCCTCCTCGTCCAGCGCGCGACACCGGTCGAGGGCGTCGGGCAGGCGCAGCGCCTGGTTGTAGTCGGCCATCAACGTCACCGTCGGCTCGATCGCCGCCCGCACGGCGCGAACGGCGGCCAGGTCAGCTGCGGGCGATGGGCGGCCAAGCCGCATCTTGATGGCGCGAAAGCCCTCCGCTACCAGTTCGTTGGCCTCATCGGCCGCGGCGTCCGGGGCGATCAGGCCCAACCCGTTGCTGTTGTAGGCCGGAATCGGACGTCCGGTCGCGCCCAGCAACCGGGCCAGCGGCAGTCCGGCGGCGATGGCCAACGCATCCCAGCACGCGGTGTCCACTCCGGCCAGCACCATGGCAACCAGGCCACGCACGCCCAGCAGCGTGAACCGGCCTTCCAGCACCTTGCGCACTGTCGCGGGCGCGACCGGCACCCCGGCCAGCGCCTCGTGCACATCGCGGATCAGCGCGAGCGCGGCCAATCCGGCCGACTCGCGGTAGCAGAACAGGTAGCCGTGGCCGGTGATCCCGTCGGTGGTGGTGAGTTCGAGCAGCAGCAACGGCGCCTCGGTGACCCGCGCCGCGCTGGTGCCGAGCGGACGCCGCATTGGCACGCTGACCAGCGTCGCGTCGACCGAACTGACGTTCATCAGGCCTCCTTGATCGACCACGCTCCACCTTATGTCTCAGGCCCAGCGCCTCAGGAAACAGCTGCGAGCGTGCCGTTGGTGGCACCGGCGATAGCTTCGGCATCGTCCGCTACACCTACACCGGTCCAGGCCGGCACAACGTGCCCACCAGCCAGGAGGACGGCAACCACGGCAAGGCGAAGGTGATGGGCGGCGGACGCCTCGTCCAACGACAGGCCAGCTCCGATGTGGACGGTCAGCACCTCCCCGCTGTCCATGGCCGCAGGTTAGCCGCGAAGGCCGACGCCCGGTTGGTGTCAGCCGGGGATGTGCACGGTTCGTAAGATCTGCCGCTCACTTCGCCGGGACCGTCGCCGGCGTTCCAGATCTGCCCGGTTTCGGTGCCCGCGATCCTGGGCGGCAGGGCCGCAGCAGACCGTCCCGGTGCGTGCGGTGGAAGCGCTCACGGAGTTCCGGAAGGTCTGTTCCGTCCCGGTTGCGACCACCGGCTCAACGGTCTACGTGGCCGGGGCCGGTCGGGCTCGCGGCGAGGAAGTTCGTGATAGATCCGCACAGCAGCGTCGCGGCGTGAGGATCGATCCGGTGTCGTTCGGTGGTTCCGTCCGAATCGTGACACCGGCCGCGCCGTGTCCGGCCCGCTGGGCACCGCTGGGTCGCGAGTTCTGGCACGGTACAGGTCGAATCCCGCCACTTGAAACGGTTCAAAAATCGCCGTTGCTCCGATACGCTCTCGCGCATGCCGCACCCGGTCACCCGCAGAACCCTGTTCGGACTGAGTGCCGCGATCGCCGCCGGCATCCTCGTACCGTGGGCTGACACCGCCGCGGCCGACGCCGGTCCGGCGCCGGGGGAGGGCTGGCCGCAGTTCGTCCGGCCGCCGGCAGCTACGGCACCGAAGTTCCGCTGGTGGTGGCCCAACGGGCAGGTCGACGCGAGCGAGATCATGCGTGAGGTGGACGAGGTCGCCGACGCGCACTGCGGCGGGCTCGAGGTGTCCGACGTCCATCACAGCGGACTGCTGGACCTGGACGTCGAACAGTTCGGCTGGGGATCACCTCGCTGGCTCGCCGCGCTGGAGGCCGCGCTGAGCCAGGCGCAGCGACGCGGGATCACCATCGACCTCACAATCGGTCCATCGTGGCCTGCCGCCGTCCCGACCATCACACCCGACAGCGCGGCCGCATCGTGCGAACTCGCGCACGGGATCGTGACCGTCGCAGGCGGCTCGACCTACAGCGCGCCGGTGCCGGCCCCGGTCGTCGCGATGGCCGACGGCGTGACCACGCAACAACTCGTCGCCCTCCAGGCCGCGCGGATCACCGGTGCCGTCAGCCGCAACGGCACCCCACTGGACCCGGCCTCGGTCGTCACGCTCACCGATCAGGTATCCGCGGGCGCGATCACCTGGACCGCGCCGGCCGGTGGCGACTGGGCGTTGATCTCCTACTGGCAACGCGGTTCTGGGCAGCAACCCGAGGCGGGACCGTTCACCACACCGCCCGCCTACGTGGTCGATCACTTCAGCGCGGCCGGCACGAGGGCCGTCACCGACCTGTGGGAATCGACGATCCTGTCCCCGCACATCCGGCGGCTGATCCAGGCCGCCGGTGGCGCCCTTTTCGAGGACTCGCTGGAGATCGAGACCGGCGCAACCATCTGGACGCCGGGGCTGGCCGAGGCATTCCGCGCCGATCACGGCTATGACGTCCTGCCCTACCTCCCCATCCTGGTCCAGGTGAAAGGCAAGTACCCCTTCACCTACGACGCCGAGACGACCGCGCACGTCCGCGACGACCTCAACCTCACGCTGTCCAATCTGTACAAGCAACACCACCTGCTGGCGCTGCGGGACTGGGCACACACCGTCGGCCTCGAACTGCGAGTGCAGCCCTACGGACTGCCGACCGACTCACTGGACTTCGCGGCACTGCTCGACATTCCCGAAGGCGAGTCGCTCGGCTTCAAGAACCTTGACGACTACCGCATCCTCGCGGGCGGGCGTGATCTCGCCGGGCACCCGAAACTGTCCTGCGAGGCCATCTGCTACGCGGGCGGCGCGTACTCCACCACCTGGCACCACGGCCTGGTGACCATCGACAGCTTCTGGGCGGCGGGCGTCAACCAGAGCGTCATCCATGGCTTCGCGTATGCCAACGCCCCTGGCGCGACGTGGCCCGGGTTCGCCGCGTTCTCGCCCTACAACAAAACCGGGATCGGGTACGGCGAAGCGTGGGGGCCGCGGCAGCCTACCTGGCAGCACGTGCCCGACATCGCCGACTACATGGCCCGGACCCAACTCGTCCTGCAGACCGGAACCCCCAAGTACGACCTGATCTTCTACCGCCAGAAGGGTTACACCTCGACGGGGATCGGCACTCCGTGGGGGACCTCCCAGGGAATACCGACCGGATGGAGCTACATCTACGCGTCCGACCCCACTCTGCAACTGCCCGGCGTAGCGGTCCGCGACGGTCGCCTGGCACCGGACGGACCCGCTGCCAAGGCCATCGTCCTCTCGCCGGACTTCTTCACCGGCAACGAGAGCGAGATCAGCCTCACCGGCGCGCAACTGCTGCTGGGCTTCGCTCGCAGCGGGCTGCCCGTGATCGTGTACGGCGACTGGAGCACACCGGCCAGCACCGGCCACGTGAACGACGCCACCCAGGCGGCGGTCGCCGACGCCATCGCGGAACTTCTCGCGCTGCCCAACGTCGCGCAGACCACCGACCAGACCCAGATCGGCCCCCTGCTGGGGTCGCTCGGTGTCGGCTCCACGGTCAGCCACGTCGCGTCGAACCTGATGCACGTGCACCGTGTCGCCGGCCAACTGGACCTCTACTACCTGGCGAACGCGCAGCACCAGACCAAGACGGTGCTCACCACGATCGACCAGACCGTCCAGCTCACCGCCACCGCGCAGGGCTCGGTGCCCTACCGGCTCGACGCGTGGACCGGCCAGATCACGCCGATCCTCGAGTACACCAGTGCCGGGAGCACCATCGGCGTTCGCATCCGGCTCGAGCCAGGGGAAAGCACGATCGTGGTGCTGGCTCCGCCCGGCTGGCACGGACCACGTGCCCGTGTCCAGGTCGTCGCGAAGGACGCCGAGTCGGTCCGCATCGACGGCAATGCGCTCATCGCGCGCGCCGCCGCCGGTGGCAGCTACACGATCACCCTCGCGAACGGAGCCGTGCTGCACGCCGAAATTCCCGGGTTACCCGGCACGCTCCCGCTGACCCAGTGGTCGCTGCGAGCCGAGGACTGGCAACCGGGCGCGAGGGCAACAGAAACCGTCAAGCCGATCGTCGAGGTCAGTCTCGACGGTCTCGTGCCCTGGTCGCAGATCCCGGCGCTGATCGACTCCTCTGGGATCGGCCACTACCGCGCAGATGTGTCGCTGCCTGCGAACTGGGGCCACGCGGCCGGCGCGGTACTGGACCTCGGCGTCGTCAACGACACCTTCCGGGTATGGGTGAACGGGCGCAGGGTGCCGCCTGCCGGTGTGCTGACCAGCAAGCTCGACCTCGGGTCGTTGCTGCGACCGGGCGACAACGTCGTCGAGGTCGAGGTCGCGACCGCGCTGATGAACCGGTTGCGGGTGGTCACGCCGGAGATCTACGGCGTCGCCACTCACGCCGACTATGGCCTGATCGGACCGGTCACCCTCACCCCGTACGGAGAGGCGCCCGCACGATGAACCGAGTACTGCTCGGCTGCTGTGCCGCCCTGCCGGTGTCGCTCGCGGCGCAGCCAGGCTGACGCCTCCCTCTATAGGGGCATGGTGGCGGTCCATTTCTGTTTGCCGGTGGTTATGTCGATCGCGACAACGCTGTTAGGTCGGGGCGTTGAGGTCGTTCCGGCCGCCGACCAGATACATGATGTCCTTGATCAGCACCATGTTCGCCGGGTTGCCGGGCATCGACGTTGATGCCGAGCGCGCTTTCGTCCACACCGGAGCCAACGTCACCCGCAAATGATGTGTCATCGTTACCCCGGTTGCCGAGAGCGCGAAGGCTGAGTTAACTGACCGGTGTGGCCGAGGTTGAGACGTACGGGACGGGCCAGGTCGAGTGGACCGCGGACCAGGCCGGCCTGCGAGTGTTCTATGCGGCGCATGCCGGTGATCGCACCAGCGCGGTGTCCGCGCTCACCGAACGCGTCAGCACGGTGGAATCCGTACTGGGCCGCGACGGCGTTGAGGTACTCGATCGACAGCTGACCGTGCACGACGACTGGGACGGTGAACACAGGTCCGGGGCGCAGGCCAACCAGTCTTACGCCCTTCGGATCACCGATCTGTCCATCCTCAACGACCTCGTTGCCGATCTCGTGGTCGCTGAGCCGGACAACCTCTTCGGTCCGTCCTGGGAGCTCGCCAACCATGACGATGCGATGCGCCAGGCCCAACACGAAGCGGTCGCCGATGCCACCCGCCGCGCCGAGAGCTACGTCGAAGCGCTTGGACGCCGCGTCGGGCAGCTGCTGCGCGTCAGCGACGGGGCAGACAACCCGCAACCGGTCAGGTTCGCGGCCGAGGCGGCGGTCCACCTGTCCCGATCCGCTTCCCGGCCGGACATCGCCGGGCTGTCTCTGGAACCGCAGCGGGTCACGGTGACCGCGACCTGCACGATGGCCTGGACGATCACCGAGTAGCCACGGTGACCATCGAATACCGGCGCGCACTCTCCACAGTGGACGTTATAACCGCGCGAACACTTGACAAGCTGCCAGGACTGTGACCAGGTCCGGGCCGGTGATCCGTTTCTGCGGTGAGTCGTCCATTGCCGGGCCGGCGGCCAGATGACGTGCCGACGCGGTTCCTGGCCTCAAAATCCGACCTTGACGTACGCCGCCGACCTGGCGCTCCGTTGACGATCGGGAAGGGTTGACTATCCGGTGTCGCCAGGGCTCCCGGGAGTCCGTCTGGGTCGGTGGTCTGTTGGTTCATTCGCTCGCTACGGCCACGCCCGTGTTGCGGTAACCCAGGTCGCGCGAGAGGGCCATGGCCGCGTCGAGCACCTTCTGGCGCATCGGCCCGCGCATCGTCTCCACGGTGAACTCGGGCAGGTAGCCGCTGGCGTTGATCGCCGCCACCACGTGGCCGAGGTGGTTGAACACCGGCGCGGCCACGGCGAGCGCGTTGGGCCGGGACTCGAAGTGGTTGTAGGCCACGCCTTCCTGGCGGATGCGGGCCAGTTCGGCCATGAGCTCGTCGGGTTCGGTCAGCGTGGCCGGCCCCAGTTTGGGCAGTGGCATCGTGGTCAGCCACTCGTACGCGGTCTCGGTGGGCAGATAGGCCAGCAGCGCCTTGCCCAGGCTGGTCGAGTGCAGCGAGAACGACCAGCCGACGTGGCCGGGCACCGCGGCCGAGGGCTGGCGTTCCAGCCGTTCGATGATCACCGCGCGCCGGCCGCTGAGCACCGCCAGCGACGCGGTGTCGGTCGGCGCCTCCAGCAGCGCGCCCAGTCGCGGCAGCGAGGTGCGGCGCAGATCGAGCGAGTCCAGATAGGACACTCCGAGGCTCAGCGCGGCCGACCCCAGCTTGTAGACCCCGTGCTCGTCACGGTGCAGATAACCGTCGGTTTCCAGGGTGCGGGCGATGCGGAAGGCCGAGGTGGTGTCGATGCCAAGTTGGTCGGTGGCCTGCTTGAGGGTCAGGCCGTGCTCGTGGTCGCCGATCAGTTCGAGGAAGCGCAGGGCTCGGCCGACCCCGGCCAGGTAGTAGCGGTCGTCGGTCACCGTGCCCCTCCCCATGCCTGATTTCGCCGAGCGATCGTAGCAATCCATCCGCTCCAGTTTGCGCTCTGCGTCTTGTGTCCTTCGATTATGCCACCTAGGCTTGCGCTAAGAGAATGACGATTTCGCTCAGCGAAAGAGGGACGATGCGACAAGCGAGCCCGGACTCGGTCACGGTCGACATCATCGGCGCGCACCTGTTGGCGATCGCCGAGGAAATGGGGGTCGCGCTGATCCGTGCGGCCTACTCGCCCAACATCAAGGAACGGCACGACTGCTCTACCTCGCTGCTCGACCGCGACGGTCAGACCATCGCCCAGGCCGAACACATCCCGCTGCACATGGGCTCGATGCTCGGCTTCATCCCCGAGCTGACCGCGGTGTTCGACGGTGACATCCACCCCGGCGACGTGTTCATCGCCAACGACCCCTACGTCGGCGGCAGCACCCACCTGCCCGACGTCGTCGTGGTGGCGCCGCTGTTCGACACCGAGGGCCTGGCCGGCTTCGCCGCCACCGTGGCCCACCACGCCGAGATCGGCGGCAGCCTCGGCACCTCGGTCGACATCGTCGAAGAAGGGCTGCGCATCCCGCCGGTGCGCATCTTCAACCGCGGCACGGTGGACGAGAACGTGCTGCGGCTGATCCTGCTCAACTGCCGCAACCCGCGCGAACGCCTCGGTGACCTGCGCGCCCAGTTCGCCGCGGTGCGCCTTGGCGCGACCCGCTATGACGAGTTGTGCGGCGAGTACTCGGCCGCGACCGTACGCGCGGCCACCGCATCCTGGCTGGACAAGGCCGAGGTGCAGGCGCGGGCGGCGCTCGCGCGGCTGCCGGCCGGCGTCTACTCCTTCGAAGACTGGATGGATTACGACGGCGCAGGCACCACCGACATCCCGATCCGGGTCACGCTGCGGGTGGACGAGCGCGGCATCGTGGTGGACCTGGAGGGCTGCGCCGAGCAGGTCAAGGGATCGATCAACGCGGTGCGCTCGGGAATCGACGCCACCGTCTACTTCACCGTCAAGTCGGTGCTCGACCCCGACCTGCCGGCCAACGCAGGCTTCTACCGCGCCATCACCATCAGTTCACGCCCTGGCACCATCGTCGACCCGCTGCCACCCGCGCCCGTACTGTCGCGTTCGGACACCTGCCAACGCGTGGCCGACGCGATCCTGGGCGCGTTCGAACAGGCTGTGCCGGACCGGATTCCCGCAGCCAGCCACGGCTCGGTGACCGCCATCCACCTCCACGGGCACGACGCCGCCCGTGACGAGTTCTTCTCCTACGTCGAGGTGCTGGCCGGCGGCTTCGGCGCCCGTCCCGGATCGGACGGCCCGGACGCGGTCCAGTCGCACATCACCAACACGGCCAACACCCCGGTCGAGGCCCTGGAGATCGCCTATCCGCTGCGCGTGGAGTCCTACGCGCTGCGCGAACACTCCGGCGGCGCCGGGAAATACCGCGGCGGCATGGGCATCGTGCGCGACGTGCGGGTGCTGGTCGATGGGGCGCGCGTCATCGTCAAGGGCGACCGGGTCGAGCGCGGCCCCTGGGGCCTGCGCGGCGGAGCACCCGGGACGCCGCTGGACTTCGTGCTCGACCCGGGCACCGACCACGAACGGCGGCTGCGCCGACCCGACAACGGCCTGGTCATCCCCAAAGGCAGCGTGGTCCGGGTGCTCAGCGCGGGCGGCGGCGGATACGGCCCGCCTGGCGAGCGCGACCCGCACGCCGTCCGCATCGACCACCTCGACGGCCTCGAACCCACTGCTTCCGAAGGGACGCGCCAGTGACCACCAACGGCACCAACCCGGCCCGCGCGCTGCGGGTGGGCATCGACATCGGCGGCACCTTCACCGACGTGGTCGCGCAGACCGAGCACGGCTTCGTCAGCGCCAAGGTCCCCTCCACCTACCCCGACCCGGCCCCGGCCGTCGCGTCGGCACTGGAGACCATCCTGCGCCGCACCGGCCACACCGCGGCCGACATCGTCTCGCTCGCGCACGGCACCACCGTGGCCACCAACGCCGCCATCGAGCGCACCTTCGCCACCGTCGGGATGCTGACCACGCGCGGCTTCCGCGACGTGCTGGCCATCGCCCGCCAGATCCGTCCCGAGCTGTACAACCTGCTCTACGAGGTCACACCGCCGCTGGTGCCGCGCAGGCTGCGCCGCGAGATCGACGAACGCCTCGACCACCAAGGCGGCGTGCTCATCGCCCCGGACCGCGACCAGGTGATCGAGCAGGCTCGCGCGCTGCTGGCGGACGGGGCGCAGGCGATCTGCGTGTGCCTGCTCAACTCCTACGCCAACCCCGATCACGAGGATCTGGTCGCCGGCTGGGTGCGGGCCGAACTCCCGGACGTTCCCGTGTGGACCTCCGCGCGCGTGGTCAGCGAGTTCCGCGAGTACGAGCGGTTCAGCACGACCGCGCTCAACGCTGCCCTCGGCCCGGTGATGACCCACTACCTGGCCCGCTTCGCCCGCCAGAGCACCGACACCGGGGTCGGTCCCGAACCCACGCTGATGCACTCGGCCGGTGGCGTGTCCCGGCTGGCCGAGGCCGCGCGGCGCCCCACGTCCACGCTGCTGTCCGGACCGGCCGCGGGCGTGCTCGGCGCGATCCGGATCGGACGGCAGCTCGGCCAGGGCGACCTGCTCACTTTCGACATGGGCGGCACCAGCACCGACCTGAGCGTGGTCCGCGCCGGCGAGGCCGAGATGCTGCGGCTGCGCCAGGTCGAGGGCTATCCGGTGCTCGGCTCGACCCTCGCGATCCGCACCATCGGCGCCGGTGGCGGCTCGATCGCCTGGATCGACGCGGGCGGCCGGCTGCGGGTCGGGCCGCGCAGTGCCGGCGCCCGGCCCGGCCCGGCCGCCTACGGCCACGGCGGCACCGAGCCGACCGTGACCGACGCGCACGTAGTCATCGGCACCCTGCCTGCCGACCTGGAACTGGGCCAGAGCGTCGTGCTCGACCGCGACGCCGCGGTGCGGGCCATGACCGGCGTCGCCGAGTCGCTGGGGCTGTCGGTGGTCGAGGCCGCGCGGGCCGTGCTCGACGTGGTCAACACCAACATGGCGCTGGCCGCGCGGCAGACCACCGTGGCCCGTGGCATCGACCCGCGCGAGCACCTCCTCGTCGCCTTCGGCGGTGCGGGCCCGCTGCACGCGGTCGACCTGGCCCGCCAACTCGGCACCGACCGGGTGCTCATCCCGGCCACCCCCGGCACCCTGTGCGCGCTCGGGCTGCTCGTCTCCGACCTGCGCACCGAGGTCACCCGCACCCGGCTGATCGAACTCGACGCCGACCACCTGACGACGATCAACGAGATCTGGACCGAACTGGCCGCCCGCGCCACCGCCTGGACCGATCGGCAGGGCCACGACGGCCCGCGCGAACTGGGCTGGCGGGCCGATCTGCGCTACCGGGGCCAGGACCACTCGCTGACCGTGGCCGTGCCGGCCGCGCCGTGGACCCCTGACCAGGTCCAGGAGGTGCTGGCCGCGTTCCGCCGCGAGCACCAGGAACGCAACGGCTACGCCGCGCAGGACGAGGCGATCGAGATCGAGAACTTCCGCGTCGTGCCAAGCATCCGCGTCGGCGACCCCACGAACGCCGCCCCGAACGCGCTGCCGAACGCGCTGCCGAGTGGGGGAGAAGCCCCGGTAGCGCAACAGAGCACGCCGATCTGGTGGCAGGCCGACACCGAGGACCCCACGCCGGTCTTCCACCGCGACACGCTGCCGATCGGAGCCGACCTGGCCGGGCCCGCGCTGGTGCTGCAGGAGGACACCACGCTCGTGGTGCCGCCGGGCGCCAGCGTCGCCGTCCAACCCGACGGCAGCCTGCTTTGCGCCTGCTGGGCCACCGCCGACGACCTGGCCGCCGAGGATGCCATTGCGGGGGCGCGATGAATGTGGACGCCGGCTGCGCGCTGATCGACCCGGAGCCGTTTCCGCGCCCGCCCTCGGCGACCTGGGCGAGTGCGGGCGGTGTTCGCTCGCAGCGCCGCGATCCGAGAGAGTGGCCGCTGACCGTACGCGCGGCAGCGCGCTGGCCCACGCTGGCCGAGGAGCTCGGCACCGATCTCGGCTTCGTCCAAAGCGGACATCTGCACGTCATCGACGACCCCGCGCACGCCGAGACGCTGTACACCCGCGTCACCGCCGAACGGGTGGCCGGCCTGGTCCCAGGCATCGACGACTCGGTCTACGCGGCCGCGTACACGCCCGGCGACGGTCAAGCCGATCCGCAGCTGACCGGCATCGCGTTGCGCGGCGCGGCCACCGAACGCGGCGCCACCCACTACCGCACCCGCGCCCGCCGCGTCACCGCGCGCGACGGCAATGTGACCGGGGTCGACACCGACGACGGCCACGTCGGCGCGAACTCCGTGATCGTCGCCGCCGGTTCGTGGACGGCCGACCTGCTGGCCGATTGGGGCATCGAACTGCCGCTGCGGCTACGCATCGCGCAGATGATCCGCACCGAGCCGCCGAGACCGCGCTCGCCCCCACCATCACCTGGGAGGGCCGGCGGCTCTCGCTCAAACAGACCCCTGCCGGCGACTACCTCATCGGTGGTGGCTGGCAGGGCATCCGGGCCGAACACCGACACAGCTACCGGCTCGACCCGGCCGCCGTGGCCGGCAGCCTCGCTGCCGCCCGCGCGGCCTGGCCGCGCCTGACCGAAGTGGGCGTCGCCTCGGTCTGGTGCGGCCTGGAATCGGAAACCCCCCGACGGCGTGCCCTACCTCGGCCGCATCACCGACACCGGCCTCTACACCGCGGTCGGCTTCAGCGGCCACGGCTTCCAACTAGCGCCCGCCGTGGGCGAGGCGATGGCCGCACTGGTCACCGGCGGCGATCCCGCCGATCTGCTCGACGGCCTGCACCCCGACCGAACCCAGCTCAACCCGGTCGCGGCCGCCTGGCGCAACGCAGGCTGACCACCCCGCACCCGGTCCACAACCCCTTCCGCTCACGCATCATCGAGGATGCATGGAGAGGAGCCACCATGCCGGCCGAAGAATCGATCGCAGAACCGCAGGTCGACCCCGTCGAGGTCGAGCACCACGGGCAGGTCGCACCCACGCGCGGCCTGCGTCGCATCATCGTCACCGTTGCCGCGGGCAACCTCCTGGAGTGGTACGACTTCGGGATCTACGGCTACTTCGCGCTCGTACTGTCCAAACAGTTCTTCCCCGGCGGCGCCGCACTCCTGCTCACCTTCGCCACCTTCGGCGTGGGCTTCCTGGCCCGGCCGCTGGGCGGCATCGTGTTCGGTCACATCGGCGACCGCTACGGGCGCCGCCGCGCCCTGCTGCTGTCCATCTTCGGCATGGCCGGTGGCACCTTCCTGATGGGCTGCCTACCCAACTTCGCCCACATCGGCTACGCCGCGCCGGTCATCCTGACCGTCCTGCGCCTGGTGCAGGGCTTCTCCTGCGGCGGCGAGTGGGCCGGCTCGGCCGCGTACATGATCGAGACCGCGCCCGCCCGCAGGCGCGGCTTCGCAGGCAGTTGGCAGGAGTTCTCGCTCGTGCTCGCGCTCATGGTCTCGTCCGGGGTCGGAGCGCTGATCAACGGGACCATGCCGGCCGGATCGGTGGCCGCCTGGGGCTGGCGACTGCCCTTCTTCGCCGGCCTGCTGATCGCGGTCCCGGCTCTGATCCTGCGCTCCACCGCAGGCGAGACGCCCTTGTACGAAAGCCTCAAGGCCGAGGAGAAGGTGGCCAGCGCGCCGCTGAAGGAGATCTTCACCGTGGCCGGCGTGCCCATGCTCAAGGCGGCCGGCTTCGCCATGCTGTTCACGGTCGCCTTCTACGTCCTGCTCACCTACCTCTCGACCTGGTTGGTCACCTCCGCCGGGTTCGGCTCCACCTTCGCGCTGGTCGTGGTCACGGTCGAGAACGCGGTGCTGGCGCTGTTGATCCCGTTCACCGGCGCCTGGTCGGACCGGGTCGGGCGCAAACCGCTGCTGCTGATCTCCTCGGCCCTGTTCGCGGTGCTGTCCTATCCGATGTTCCTGCTCATGGAGCACGCCTCCGCGCTGGGCGTGCTGCTGCTGGCCGTGCTGTTCGCGGTCGTGCTCTCGCTGTTCTCCGGCCCCGGGCCGTCCGCGCTGGCCGAACTGTTCCCCACCCGGGTGCGCTACACGGCACTGTCCATTCCGTACCAGACCGTCATCGCCCTGTGCGGCGGGTTCGCGCCGTTCATCGCCACCCTGCTGATCCAGTGGACACATCAGGCGTCCGCACCCTCCTGGTACCTGGTCCTCTCGGCGGTGGTGACCTTCATCGCCGTCGCCACCTTCGCCGAGACCGCACGAAAGCCGCTGACATGACCTCACCCCGGATCGCCGTGATCGGCGCGGGCATCGTCGGCTCGGCCGTGGCCCGAGCGCTGGCCCTGCGCGGCGCGGCGGTATGGCTGCTCGATCGCGACGACCGCGCCGAGGCCACCACACGCATCTCCTTCGCCTGGGTCAACGCCCACCGCAAGCGCGAACCGCACTACCACGCGCTCAACGTGGCAGGCATGGCCGAGCACCACACGCTGGCCGCGCGGCTGGACCCGCACCGACGCTGGCACTTCCCGACCGGACACCTGGAATTCGCCACCGATCCCGAGCACGCCGCGCGTATCGAGGCGGACCTGCGCGAACTGCACGCCCTCGACTATCCGGGCCAGCGCGTCAGCCGGGAGTGGGCGCGGGCGCGCGAGCCGTGGGTGCGCATTCCCGACGACGCCGAGACGATCGCGTTCTTTCCCAGTGAGGGCTTTGTACTGCCGGTCGTGCTCAACGACGCCCTCATCGACCACGCTCAGGCCCTCGGCGCACACGTCGACCTGCGGGCCGAGGTGCTCGACATCGCCGAAGGCGCCAGCCATCTCACCCTGCGGTGCCGGGACCGACCCGCGCTCGAGGTCGACCAGGTGGTCATCTGCGCGGGCCGTTGGACCGAACGGCTCGCCGACGGCCTCGGCCTGCCCGTGCCGCTGGTTGCCGCCGACGAGCCTGCCTCGGCCGCGACCGCGTTCCAGGCCCGGACCGCGCCGCTGCCCATCGAGGTCAACGGCGTGATCACCACCTCCGTCGGCAACCTGCGGCCTGAGGCGGGCGGGCGGCTGGTCTTCCAGGCCCACGACCTGGACACCGAGGCAAACCCGGACACCGTGCCGCCCGCGCATGTCACCGAAGAACTGCGCCGCAGGCTGGCCGGCATCCTGAGGGTCGACGTCGCGGCGGTGCGTGCCTCGGTCGGCAGACGCGTGTTGCCGGTCGACGGGTTGACCATCGCCGGTCATCTCGATGCCCGGCGCGCGGTCTACGCGGTCGCCACGCACAGCGGCGTCACGCTCGGCCCGCTGCTCGGGCGGCTCGTTGCCGAGGAACTGATCGACGGCCGGTCCTCGCCGCTGCTCGCCACGTTCGGTCCCGAGCGGTTTCGGGACCGGACTGAGCACGTCCCTGCGCGCAAGCTGCTGGTCCAGGGCGGCGACTGACCAGGCGGCGCCGATCGAGTCCACCTTGGCGACGGTGCGGCTTTGGACGAAGGTGGTCAAGGCCAGGCTGCCGAGCGGCCGGATGCTCGCAATGATCGCCGGACCGAGGACGCCGCCGCCGTGCTACCGGGAAACGAGGCTGTGCTGGCCGCCGACCTTGTACCGGGTGCCGATCGATGCTGGCGGGGCCAGCGACCTGCTCAACCGCGCTGTGCAGCCGCAGGGCCGCCACGCTGCCACATTTCGTGGTTCCCGCATTCTGCTGTGATCTCGGCGGCCGCCTGAGCCGCGACGAAGAAGTCGTCGGCCACCGGCGAGAGGTGCGCTGCCGCCATCGCGAGGCACACTTGTTCGGGCGCTAGATCCGTGACGGGCACGTACACGACATCTGGGTGTGCGTAGAACACGGTCGCTGACCGGGCCAGGAACGAGATGCCCCGGTCGGCCGCGACGTGCTCGAGTGTTTCGTCCACCCCGCGCACCAGGTATCCGGCGTTGGGGTGCGGACGCTTGGTGGGCTGCGTGCTCGTGTCGGTATGCCAGAGCAGTGGCTCGCCGGCCAGGTCGGCTTCGGTGACTTCTTGCTTGCCGGCCAGCCGGTGGCCGGTGGGTAGCACCGCCACCCGTGGCTCGGTGTAGAGCGGGGCGAGGCGCAGGCCGGTCTCGTCGATGGGCAGTCGTACGTAGCCGATGTCGATGCGGCCGTCGAGCAGCATCGGGGCCTGCTCGTCGGCTTCGATGCGTTGCACGTCG
>DATFHN010000125.1:0-19071 GCA_035248365.1 Pseudonocardiaceae bacterium
GCGGGCTTACCCAAGGGCGCATTACTCTTCGCCTGCAACTGGCTGGACAGCTTCACCAGCACCAACATCCAGCTTTATGCCAGCACAGATGGCGGCCTCACCTGGCAGTTCCTGAGCACGGTTGCCCAGGGCGGACCGCCCGACACGACCAACGGCGCGACGCCGGTGTGGGAGCCTTTCCTCCTGCTGCACAACAACAGGCTGATCTGCTACTACTCCGACCAGCGGGACCCGAACTTCGGCCAGAAGCTCGCCCACCAGACCAGCACGGACCTGCACACGTGGGGTCCCGTGGTCAACGATGCGACCGGAACGACCTACCCCGAACGACCGGGCATGACCACGGTAGCCAGGCTGAAAGGGGACCTGTGGATCATGACCTACGAATTCGGGGTGCCCGACGACCCCGAGAACCCCGATCAAAACAACTACACCTACCACGTGCACTACCGGATCGCGAAGGACCCGGAGTCGTTCCGGTTCTCCACGGACACCCCGCTCCTCGACCAGAACGGCTCTGCGCCGAACGGAGCGCCCGTGGTGTCGTGGACGGACTCCGGTGGGCCGAACGGAACGATCATCGTCACGGGCAACGACGATCAGGACTTCTTCATCAACCGCGACCTCGGCAACGCCGAGAAGTGGACGCGGTTGTCCTCGCCCATGCCGGCTGGGTACAGCCGGTTCACCATTCCCCTCGATGGTCCCGGGAGCCCTGAGAACCGTGGCCTGGTCTTCGTCATCACGGGAGCACAGTACGGAAAGTCCGCGCCAGTCGAGGCGGGCATCATCGCGGTAGGCGGCTGAGAGCCCGTTCCTGAACTGATCTTGGCCGGGCGTGTCGCCACTGGTAAACACGGAACTCCTGGTAGATCGGAGATGTCGAGTCAACCGTTCCACCAGGAGTTCCATCCGCTCGCCGCTACCCCTCTGACACCACCGACGTTCAGCGGGCCGAACTGGGCCCGCTGCTACCCAATCCCGCCTGGCTGACCGGAAGCGGCGGCCGACCCGAAGCACACTGCCTACGCCAGATCGTCGACGCGATCTTCTATCTCGTCGGCAACGGCACCAAATGGCGTGTACGCCGCCGGGCAGGTGGAGTGGCTTACGCGACGGGCGTGAGCCATACGTCCAGGTCGAGCAGTCCGTCGGGCACAGTCGCGGCCCACTCGGCCACCTCCGGCTCAATCCAGGCGATCCGAGCGGTCACCGTGGCCTGACCGGTCGTCGGCGTCCTCCTGTCTCCCAGGCGAAATGCAGCGAAGCTCCCGTAGTGAGAAGTCCTTGGTCAGACTCCCCCACCTACCGGAGCTTCGCTGTCCTACCGAACCGACCTTGAAGCGGACCAGCTTCTCTCCTCTTTTTGACCAGCCATATGTGAAGTTGTTGATCAACAGACGTAGGTCGCCACGATGTACGACGTATAGGCGCCGATGAAGTGCTGACCGGGCCCGAGATCAGGGAACTGCTGGGTCCAGGAGTTTCCCCCGTCGTCGGACCGCAGCATAGAGCTACAGCGACCAGGGCCGTTGTACCAGCCGGCCGTGGTCGACCAGCCGAAGGTGTCAAAGGTGTCGTCGCTGGCCGGCAGCACCGCGTCGTATGTGCCGTACGTGTACGAGCCGTCCTGCACATGGATGACGCCGAGGCCGCCGGTCCATGCATTGGAGACAAAGTTGGTGTAGGTCGCCGTTGCGTCCACTTTGAAGTGAGCCGCGAACGACTCAGCCTCGGCAAGCGCCGCCGTCCGGCTACTGGCAACGGTCGACCCATCGACGTGTGTCGGTGTCGCGTTCGCGACGCCGGACAGGCCAAGTACGGCCACGAAGGGTAAAACCAGCAACGCGATTCTCTTGAGGTGCCGCATGAAACCTACTTTCATCCACAGTTGATGATTTCCTATATGAAACGAGCATGGCTGTTCGCGGTTCGAATACCGATCGTTGCGATATAAACCTGGCAAATTCCACCGGCGAGGTTATTCGACCGCGCCTTTCGCCACGCAGCGGAGTAACCGTCAGCGTCACCGCATTGGTCCTGCTGGGGCGTTGCCGAGGTCGTCCGGGAGGCCGCCCCGCTCAGCCTCGATCCACCGCCCGAAGTCTGGCGCGGGGTTGGGAAGAGTGATGCTCTGGCGTGTGTCAGCGCTGACGATGGCATGGTCGTTGCCTCCCCCTCGCATTGACCTCCCTGATCTGATTGAACGCTCCGGGGGTGATGCGAAGGCAGTTTCCGGTCAAAGTCGGTCAGCCCGGCATGGGCCCGGGTACTGACTTCGGTCAATTTCGAACGCTGTCAAACCCACAGCGCTAGGGTGGCGATAGCTGGTTGAGCGTCAGACGAATGGGGGCTGGGGCGATGGCTGCCGGGAGGGGACGGGCGCCTACGCCACACGGCGCCGCCACGACAGCGGAGTTGATCGGGCGGCTGCGTGATCTCCGGGCCTGGGCGGGTATGTCCTACCGCGCGACGCACCGGGAGTTGGTCCGCAGCAGGGCGGCCCGTGGCGTGCCGGAACGGCCGGTTTTCGATACGGTGTACCGGTGTTTCCAGCCGGGGCGGAGTCGGCTGGATGGGGAGTTGGTCGTCGACATCGCCCGGGTGTTGCTCGGCGACGAGGTTGCCGTAGACGGATGGCGGCAGGCATACCAGGTGGCGCTCGGCCGGGTCGGAATCGCGGCGATTGTCGACGTTGCCGATCGCTGGCCAGAGGATCTGGCCACGTTCAGCGGGCGAGATACCGAGCTCGATCAGATCACCGGGTTGGCTGCCGGCGGCGGGGTGGTGCTGTGTGGCATGGGCGGCGTCGGCAAGACCCGGCTGGCCGTCCGCGCCGGCCACCAACTGATGACCGATGGCCGGTTCACCGACGTGCAGTTGGCGGTCGATCTGCACGGTTACGACCCCGAGCGGTCGCCGGCCGATCCGGCGGCGGTGCTGGACGGGTTTCTTCGCCGCCTTGGGATGCGCGGCGAGCAGATCCGGCAGTTGGACCTGGCCGCCCGCACGGCGGCCTTGCGGCAGCTGCTCGCCGGCAAGAGGGCGCTCGTCTTGCTGGACAACGCGGCCAACGCAGAGCAGGTGCGCCCGCTCATACCGGACACGCACAGCTGCTTGACGTTGATCACCAGCCGGCGCGTGTTGCCCAGCCTGGCCGGCACAACGCAGTTGGTCGTCGATGTGCTCAACCCAGCGCAGTCGGTGAACCTGCTGCGACAGGTGTGTGGCCCCGACCGTATCGATGCCGACTTGAGCGCCGCCAAGGCCATCGCGCAGTCCCTCGGTGGTCTGCCGCTCGCGCTCGATCTCGTCGCAGCCCGAATCAAGGCCAGCCCGGATTGGACCCTGCTCGATCACCATGAACGGCTGGTCCGGCGGCGGCTGGACGACGTCGTCAAGGTCTCGTTGCACATTTCCTACGACGATCTCCAGCCCGATCAGCAACGATTGTTCCGGCTGTTGGCGTTGCACCCGGGCGATGACATCACCGTTTACGCGGCCGCTGCGCTGACCGACGCTGGACAGGCGGAGGTACAGCAACACCTCGACCAGCTGGTAGCCGCAAACGTGTTGCTGCAACGGCATCCCGGCCGCTACGGATTCCACGACCTGGTTCGCGTCCTCGCCACGGACCTCACTCACGACCACGACGCGGCCAGCGCCCGCAATGCCGCGCTGCGCCGGCTGTTCGACCACTACGCGTACACCGCGTCCCGTCGCCATGGGCCACTACGCCCCGTTCGACCGGGTACGGCGTCCGCGCGTTCCTGACCCCCGCACTCCCACCCGCGGTTGACCAACGCGGAAGCCGCGACCGCACCGGCCACCAATCCGCCACCTTGGCGCTTTACCTGGACACCACCGCCAACTTTCACGACTCCGAGATCCTGCACGCCCGCGCTCTGCTCACCGCCGAACTCGGCGACTGTGCGTTCGACGACGATGGTTTCCATCGGGACTCCTCCCTCGGCGTGATCCGGACACCATTCAGACGCCGCGTGACGGTCATCAGGGCTGGGGCGTCGACGGAGTTGGCTCTGGCGCCCAGCGCAGGCAGAACCACAGTCGCATTCGTGTCTCCGGGTCGTTCAGGTCGGCGTTCACAGCGCGCTCGACCTGAGCGATCCGGTGCCGGACGCTGTTGCGGTGCACGCCGAGCACCGTGGCGGTAGCCTCCCAGCTGCCGTGATGCGCGAGCCAGGTGCGCAGTGTCACGACCAGCTGACGTTCTCCGGCACGATCGAGCGCATACAGCGGTTGCAGCGTCCTGGTCGCGAACCGACGGGCCGCTCCGGGCGTCAGCAGGGTGTCGAAGTCCAGGGTGCCGGATCCGGCGACCACCGGCCGCCCGAGCACGCGAGCCCGGTCGAGCAACAGGTCCGTTTCAGACAGGGCCTCAGCAAGCCGTGCGGCCGGGACCGGCGAGGCGGCCACCGCGAGCCAGCCATGCGCGCGCAGGTCCTCAAGCGCCGCCTGCTCGGGATCGGACCCCGTGATGGCGAGAAACCGCCGCCCCGCAACGACTTCCACCAACGGAGTGTCCAAACGCGCCCGAAGCCAGTCGTGCCGCGACGCCATCTCGTCCGGCCCTCGGTGGTAAGCAACGCCGGCGACGAGCCGGCAGACGTCGGTGCCGAGCAGCTCTTGCGCGACGCCCTCCGCCGCAACCCGGCCGAGCAGGAGGCCGATCGCCGCCGCGCCCAGTTGGGCGGCGTCGGAACCGGCCCGGCCGACCAGCCCCAGCAACGAGGCGCCGACGGCGAGGATCGCCTGGTCGGTCCCGTCGAACCGCGCTCGCCTGCCGGTGACGACCAGATGGGACTCGGTCGCCTGCGGGTACACCGGTTGAACCACCACATGCTCGCCGCTGGGCAGCTCCGTCGACGCGCTGCGAATGCCGGTGCCTGCGCGCACCGTCGCCATCAGGTCACGGACCTCGGACGGCAGCGGCGAAGGCGCGTTGTGCGCAGCGGCAAGGAGGTCGCTCGCGCCGACCAGGGCGACCCAGCCGCGCAGCTGCGATGCCAGGGACTCCGTCAGTTCGCCGAGACCGCCGCCCGCCGCGCGGGTCAGCGTCTCACGGGCCGCGGTGATCCGGCGCTGTTCCTGCTGGCTCCGCTCGGTCAGTGCGATCGAGACGGCGCGGTTGATCGCGAGGAACGGTGTCCTGGTCGGCACCACGAGCAACGGCAGGCCGTGTTGCGCACAAGCCCGGCGCAGCGACTCCGGCAGCGTCTCGTGCACCGACGGCGTCAGTCCGAAGCCCAGCGCGGTCACCGCGGCGTCGCGCAACCCGCGGACGTACCGGTCGACCTCCTGCTGCTGCCCGGGCAGGTTCACGCCGGCGGTGAGCAGCAGTTCGGCACCCAGCAGATACGGGGCGGGATCGCGCAACTCGCTGACGTGCGCCCAGCGGACCGGCGTGTCGAGCGCGCCCGGCAGGAGTGTCTCGCGGACGACGTGGAGCGCGAGGTCGCGGTTGTCGACGACGGTCCGTAACGGGATGTTCACTTCTGTCGAGAGCGGGTCGACGTTGTGGGTCATTTCATCCTCACCGGCACATAGTTGGGACTGATCGTCCCATACCGATCTGCAGGGCGCCGCTCCTACGGTGACCCGAACGAAACCCGAGCGCTGGACCAAGGAGGACGCCTTGACCTGGGACTACGCGGTCATCGCGCTGTACATCGCGGGCATGCTGGGGGTCGGCTGGTACGGCCTGCGGCTGGCCCGGACCAAGTCCGACTACCTGGTCGCCGGCCGCCGACTCGGCTTCTTCATGTACTCCGGGACGATGTCGGCCGTCGTGCTCGGTGGCGCCTCGACGGTCGGCGGCGTCAAGCTCGGCTACACCTACGGCATCTCTGGCGCGTGGCTGGTGGTCAGCATCGGTGTGGGCATCCTCGTGCTGCACTCGCTGTTCGCGCGGCGGCTGGTGAGGCTGAAGGTCTACACCGTCGGCGAGATGCTCGACCTGCGCTACGGCGGCCACACCAGCGCCGTGTCCGGCGTCGTGATGTGGGGCTACACGCTCATGCTCACGGTCACCTCGACGCTGGCCTTCGCGACGATCTTCAAGGTGCTGTTCGATCTCCCGAACTGGGCGGGCATCGCCGTCGGCGGCGCGATCGTGGTGCTCTACTCGGTCCTCGGCGGCATGTGGTCGATCACGCTCACCGACATGGCGCAGTTCGTCATCAAGACCGTCGGCATCCTGGCGATCCTGCTGCCGGTCGCGCTCGTCTCGGCGGGCGGCTTCGGCGGAATGACCACGAAACTCGGCGCGAGCTTCTTCAGCCTCACGTCGATCGGCGGCGGCACGATCGTCACCTACTTCGTCATCTACACGTTCGGCCTGCTCATCGGCCAGGACATCTGGCAGCGCGTGTTCACCGCCCGCACCCCGGGCATCGCGACCGCGGGCGGCCTCGTCTCCGGCGGGTACTGCCTCGTCTATGGCTTGGCGGGCGCGCTCATCGGCACCGCGGCGAAGACGCTCTACCCGGACATCGCCAGCGCCCAGGACGCCTTCGCCACCGTCGTCGAGCGGCTCTTGCCAACCGGCGTCCGCGGTCTGGTCCTCGCCGCCGCGCTCTCAGCGATGATGTCCACCGCCTCCGGGGCGCTCATAGCGTGCTCCACCACCACGACCTCGGACCTGCTGACCAAGCTCGGCCTGCGCAAACCCGACGGCGGGGTGCACCGCAACCGGATCACGACCCTGGTGCTGGGCCTGCTCGCGATCGGCATCGCGATGATCGTCAACGACGTCGTCAACGCCCTCACCATCGCCTACGACCTCCTCGTCGGCGGGCTGCTGGTGGCCATCATCGGCGCGCTGTTCTGGAAGCGCGGCACGCGTCAGGGCGCCTATGCGTCGATCATCGCCGGCGCCGTCTGCGTCATCGCGTTCATGCTCATCGACGGCGTCGCGGCCAACAGCCCCATCTACTGGGGCCTCGGCGCCAGCCTCGTCGTCTACGTCGTGGTCAGCCTCGCGACGCCCCGCACGTCCAACTCGATCGTCTCCGTCTGGACGCGACGCCTCAACGGCACCGCCGAGATATCCCAACCGGCCAGCGAAACGCCGGCCGGTGTCTGAATCCCAGAACAGGAAGGAGTACTGCTGTGAGTGATGTGCGGCCGGTCGGCCCGATGGACTCGTCGCGGATCCCCCGCTTCGCCGGCTTCGCGACCTTCGCCCGGCTGCCGCGAATCGACCAGGTCGAGCACGCGGATGTCGCCGTGGTCGGCGTGCCGTTCGACACGGGAGTGTCCTACCGTCCTGGCGCGCGCTTCGGCCCCGCCGCGCTGCGCGAGGCGAGCCGGCTGCTACGCCCCTACCACCCCGGCCTCGACGTCTCACCGTTCGCGCAGATGCAGGTGGTGGACGCAGGCGACATCGCAGCCAACCCGTTCAACATCGGCGAGGCCATCGAGACGGTGCAGGCCGAGGCCGAAGCGTTGACCGCCAACGGCACGCGGCTGGTGACCATCGGCGGCGACCACACGATCGCGCTGCCGCTGCTGCGCGCCGCTGCCACGAAGCATGGACCGGTGGCACTGCTGCACTTCGACGCCCACCTCGACACCTGGGACACCTACTTCGGCGAGCCGTACACCCATGGCACCCCGTTCCGGCGGGCATCGGAAGAGGGCATCCTCGACACGTCCGCGCTCTCGCACGTCGGCACCCGCGGCCCGCTCTACGGCAAACGCGACCTTGAGGAGGACCGCCGTCTCGGCTTCGGCATCGTCACCTCCGGGGACGTGCTGCGCCGTGGCGTCGACGAGACGATCGACGCGCTGCGCCAGCGCATCGGCGACCGGCCGCTCTACATCTCCATCGACATCGACGTGCTCGACCCGGCGCACGCGCCCGGCACCGGCACGCCCGAGGCAGGCGGCCTCACCAGCCGTGAGCTGCTGGAAATCCTGCGCGGCCTGCGCGAACTCAACCTGATCGGCGGGGACGTTGTCGAGCTCGCCCCCGCCTACGACCACGCCGAGATCACCGCCGTCGCGGCCGCCCACGTCGCCTACGACCTGGTGAGCCTGCTGTCCCTGGGAAAAAGCGAATGACCGACCAGGAACGCATCGGCGGCGACATCGTCGTCGAAACCCTTCGCGCCCTCGGCGCCGACACGGTGTTCGGGCTGCCGGGCCAGCACGCTCTCGGACTGTTCGAGGCACTGCGACGCGCGGAGGACCTGCGGGTGATCAGCGCGCGCGTGGAGAACAACCTCGCCTTCGCCGCCGACGGCCACGCCCGCGCACGGCTCGCGGCGAACCCGGATGGACCGGTCCCGGTGACCCCGATGATCGTGTCCACCGGGCCCGGTGCGCTCCTGACCCTGGCTTCGCTGCAGGAATCCCGGGCCGCGTCGGTGCCGGTGCTCGGCATCTCCAGCCAGATCCCGGCGGCCGGGCTCGGCGGCGGCCGGCACGGCTACCTGCACGAACTGCCCGACCAGCAGGCCAGCTTCGCGGGCGTCGTGAAGTCGGTGCACGTCGTGCGGCGCGCCAGCCAGATCCCTTCCGCGCTGCGCGAGGCGTGGACGTCCGCGGCGACCGTGCCCTACGGCCCGGCCTGGGTGGAAATCCCGCAGGACGTACTGCTCGGCCCGGCGAGCATCCCGCCGATCACATCGGTGTCGCCTTCTCCCGCTCCCCTGACTCCACTACCCGAGCTCATCACCCAGGCCGCCAAGCTCCTTGGTGCGGCGTCGAGTCCGGTCATCCTGGCCGGGGGCGGCGCGTTGCGCTCCGGCGCGCACGCCGAGCTGACGGCTTTCGCCGAGGCGCTGCGCGCGCCAGTGATCTCGACGTTCGGTGGCAAGGGCGTCTTTGGCTGGGACCATGAGCTGTCCGGACGGTCCTGGATGGAGGACTGGCACACCACGGAGTTCCTCGCCGGCGCCGACGTGCTGGTGGTGCTCGGCTCCGGGCTGGGCGAGCTGTCCAGCAACTATCGCGGGTTCGCGCCGCGCGGGCAGGTCATCCAGATCGAGGCGGACCTTGACAAGCTGGAAGCCAACTACCCGGGCCTCGGCATCCACGCCGACGTCCGGCTCGCGCTCGCGGCGCTGCTCGAGTGTGTGCCGATCCGGCGCTCCGATGGCCACGCCGAAGCCGCCGTGGCCGAGTTGCTGAGCAAGATCGAGTCGCGTTTGGATGGTCAGGCGCTGGCGCGGGAACGCAAGCTGATCGACGACATCCGCGACGCGCTGCCCGAAGGTACGCAGACGTTCTGGGACATGACCATCGCGGCATACTGGGCATGGTCGGCCTGGAACCCCGACGGTGCGCCGATCCACACCGCGCAGGGTGCGGGAGGGCTCGGCTACGGGCTGCCCGGCGCGCTCGGCGGCGCGGCCGCGGGCGGTCCGACGCTCGCCGTGTCCGGCGACGGCGGCGCGATGTACGGAATCGCCGAGCTGGCCACGGCGGTGCAGCACGACCTGAACGTCACCTGGCTGATCATCGACGACGGCGGCTACGGCATCCTCCGCGAGTACCTGACCGACACGTTCGGCCACTCGACCGCCACCGAGCTGTGCCGGCCCGACTTCGTCGCGCTGGCACGCTCGTTCGGCGTCCCCGCGAAGCTATCCACTGTGGACCGCGTGAGCACGGACCTTGCCGAGGCCCTGCGCTCACCGGGCCCGTCCGTGGTCGTCGTCCCAGCGGTATTGAAAATGTTCGCGCCAACGCATCGGGGGAACGCATGACCCAGGTCCTGAACTTCGTCGACGGCGCGGAGGTTCCCGCCTCTGGGACCCGCGAGCTGGAACTCACCGACCCGGCCACCGGCACGGTGTTCGGCTCCAGCGTCCTGTCCGAACAGTCCGACGTCGACGCCGCGCTGGCGGCAGCCGAGCGTGCGTTCCGCGTGTGGCGGCGCAGCACCCCCGCGCAACGCCAGCTCGCGCTGCTAAAGATCGCGGACGCCGTGGAGGCACGGGCGGAGCAGTTCGCCGATCTCGAAGTCCGCGAGACCGGCAAGATCCGATCTGTCCTGCTGCAGGAGGAGATCCCGGAGTGCGTGAGCACGCTGCGATTCTTCGCCGGCGCGGCCCGGCAGCTGGAGGGCACCGCAGCCGGGGAGTACACGCCCGGCCACACGTCGGTGATCCGCCGCGAGCCGGTCGGCGTCTGCGCGCAGATCGCACCGTGGAACTACCCGCTGATGATGGCCATCTGGAAGATCGCACCCGCACTGGCGGCGGGCAACACCGTGGTGCTCAAGCCCGCGGAGACCACCCCGTCGACCGCGGCGCTGCTCGCCAAGACCTCGGCCGAGTTCCTGCCGCAGGGGGCGTTCAACACCCTGTGCGGCGACCGCGACACCGGCCGTGCGCTGGTGCGGCATCCGATCACCGAGCTGGTCTCGATCACCGGGTCGACGCGTGCGGGCATCGACGTCGCGACCGTCGCGGCAGCCGACCTCAAGCGCACCCACCTGGAACTGGGCGGCAACGCACCGCTGCTGGTGTTCCCGGACGTCGACCACACCGAGGCCGCCGAAGGCATTGCCGGCGCCGCGTTCTACAACGCCGGGCAGGACTGTACGGCGGGCAGCCGGGTACTGGTGCATGCCGCGATTCACGATGATTTCGTCGCTGAACTCGCGAAGGTCGCTTCGGCGCAGACACCGGGCGTCGACTACGGCCCGTTGAACAGCGCGGCGCAGTTCTCTCGGGTACGCGGGCTGATCGAGCGTCTGCCAGCGCACGCGCGCGTCGAGACCGGGGGCACACCGTACGGCGAGCGCGGGTTCTTCCACTCCCCCACAGTGATTTCGGGGCTGCGGCAGGACGACGAGATCATCCAGGAGGAGATTTTTGGCCCGGTCATCACCGTCCAGCCCTTCGCCGACGAGGCCGAGGCGATCGAGCTGGCCAACGGCGTGCCGTACGGGCTGGCGTCGTCGATCTGGACCCACGACCTGGGGCGTGCTACGCGTGTGTCCAGAGAGCTCGACTTCGGCTGCGTATGGGTGAACACGCACGGCCCGCTGGCCGCGGAGATGCCGCACGGCGGCTTCGGCCACTCCGGGCACGGCAAGGATCTCTCGGCCTATGCCTTCGCCGAGTACACCCGCGTCAAACACGTCATGACGCGCTTCCGGTAACGAGCCAACAAGCAAGCGCCCGATCAAGAACACCCTGGCTGTGTCAACGACAACCACGTAACGCTGGTATAGCCACCACGCGCCATCTCGCCTTTATACGGTGCTGCATCGGTATCAACTCGATGATCTGCTGTCCGAGTTGCCTGTCCAGCCGGTCTCGACCAGGCCGCCGACCAGTTCACCGGCGTCTGCGGCCTGCTTGAGCAGCGTGGTGAGCCAGGTGAACGGGCGTTCACCAGATTCGGGGTAGAGGCCGATCGCGGCGATCAGCACGACGCATCGGCGCGTGCGGGTGATCAGCATCCGCCACCGACCGGGCGCTTCATCGGGAGGAATCATGGCTTTAGCTGCGAAGGTCGCCACAGCCGGGGAGGCCATCACCCCTGCCGTCTGCGGCCTCTCCACGGCCGCCACCGCCTCGACACACAGCATGCGCCGTCCGTACTCACCAACAGCTGCGCGATTCCGGAGACCGTATCTTGTTGCCGGTGGACGGGGTTCGTACTTTCGACCGACAGCGTCACTGGTCCACGACGCGGTTTTCCCAAGCCCAGGCGGCGATTTCCACTCGGTTGCGGACACCGAGTTTGGTCTGGATGCGGGTGATGTGAGTCTTGACGGTGCTCAGCGAGATGAACAGTTCCGCTGCGATTTCGTGGTTGGTGCGCCCTGTGGCGATGCTGCGCGCGATGTCGAGTTCGCGTTCAGAGAGCTGGCCGACGGCTGTAGAGGTGGGACGGCGGGCGGCGGTGAAATGCTGGAGCAGGCGGACCGTGACCGATGGGGAGATGAGAGCCTCGCCGGCACTGGCGGCACGGACAGCTTCGATGAGCAGGGCCGGTCCGGCGTCTTTGAGCAGGAAACCGACCGCGCCGGCTTGCAGCGCGCCGTAGACGTACTCGTCGTTGTCGTAGGTTGTGACGATCACGACCCGCAGGGGGTCGGGCGCGTCGGGGCCGGCCAGTGCGCGAGTGACCTCGATGCCGTCCATGCCTGGCATGCGGATGTCGACCAGGCATACGTCCGGCCGCAGGTCGCGTGCCAGGATCACGGCCTGGGTGCCGTCCGCCGCCTCGGCGGCAACCGTGATGTCGGGTTGGCTGTCGAGGATGAGCCGGAATCCACTGCGGACCATGGCCTGATCGTCGGCCAGCAGGACGCGCAGGGTCATGACGCACTGCGGGCAGATACGGGCAGGCTGGCGTGCACTGCCCAGCCCGCTGACGGTTGTGGGCCGGCATGGAGTTGCCCGCCGAGGGCCTCGACGCGTTCGCGCATCCCGACCAGACCGTAGCCACTGTCCAGTCGGGAGGGATGGCCGGCGCCGTGTCCGATCGCGGGGGCGTCGTCGGTGATCTCGACCCGTACCTGTCGTGGGTCCTGGTTGATGGTCACGGTCACGGAGCGGGCGCCGGGGGCGTGGCGGGTGATGTTCGTCAGCGCTTCCTGCACGACTCGGTACACGGTGTTGGTCACCTGCGGCGGCCAGTCGGCGACCGGTGGCTCGGCCGGCAGCCGCAGATCAACCGCCGGGCCGTGGCGGGCGAAGCGCTCCACTAGGCGGTTGATCTGCTCGGGTACGGGTGAGCCGCCCGGAGTGTCGTCCGGGGTACGCAGCAGCCCGACCAGTTGCCGGATGGCGGCCAGGGTGTCCAGGCCGGCGTTTTCGATGCTGCCTAGTGCGGACAGCAGCGGTTCGGTGTCCTGGCCGCCGGTGAAGCCCGCGGCCTGGGCTTGGACGACGATGCCGGTGACATGGTGGGCGACGACGTCATGCAGTTCCCTGGCCAGTTCCAGGCGTTCCGCACGCCGGATCGCCTGCAGTGTTTGCCGGCGGTGGAATTCCCGGTAGCGCAACCACACGCCGACCGCGAGCGCCGTGGCCCACGCGATGGCACCGGCCATCGCGTGCAGCGCCCGGTTGTCGAAGAAGCCGGTGTCACCGACGGTCTCACTGATCGCGATCACGACGAAGCCAGCGAGGCCGATGAGCACGGCGGGACGGGGCCGCAGGATCCGGACGGCGTCGGCGCCGAGCACGAGCAGTCCGACCAGCCCGCCGCCGAACAGTGGGTCCGGCGGGATGCCGCCCAGCGCGCCCACTGCCCCGGCTGCCGCGAGGAGGACCAGGCCGGCTATCGCGGCAGGCGCCGGGTGACGGCGGCGCAGCAGCGCTGTCGCGCAGATCGCGATGCCGGCGGCGAGGCCGAACGGCCAGTGCTGGTCGGTTCTCGCGGTGATCAGCGTGGTGACGGCGACGGCCAGGGCCATGACCGCGCCCAACACCATCTCGGACCCGGCCCCGGTGTTGAGACGGCGAGCCAGACGCTCCAGTGAGCCCATACGCCCAGGTTATGGCTGTTTCGCGTCGAGAGTGTCGGTCGAAAGTACGAATTCGGCCCTGCGGGAAATGGACGTCCGGCCGACACCGCGATCAATCCGAAGTGGCCACGCTGAACCTCATGAGGCAGCACCCTGTGAGGCAGCGCGACGTGCCCGCCATGGCCGGTGACGTGATCCGGGTCGACGGCGTGACCAAGACCTATCAGACCGGTGCCCCGCCCGCGCTGGTCAACGTCAACCTGGCCGTGGCGGCGGGCGAAGCACTGGCGGTGCTGGGCCCGTCGGGCAGCGGGAAATCTACGCTGCTCAACCTGCTCGCCGGTCTGGACAAGCCGACCTCGGGCCAGGTCACCGTCGACGGGGTCCGGGTCGACGCGCTCAGTGAGGCCGCGTCCGCCCGCTACCGGCGGGAGCGCGTCGGCATGGTCTTCCAGTTCTTCAACCTGCTCGATGACCTCACGGTCGTCGACAACGTGCTGCTGCCGGCCCAACTCGCCGGGATGCCCACCGCACGAGCGCGGGCCCGTGCCGGCGAACTGCTGACCTACCTGCGCATCGACCGGCACGCCCGCTCCTATCCCGGCCGACTCTCCGGCGGAGAACGGCAACGCGTCGCGGTGGCCCGCGCGCTGATGAACCGCCCACCCCTGCTGCTGGCCGACGAACCCACCGGGGCACTGGACACCGCCTCCGGCGAGGAGGTCCGCCGCCTGCTGGCCGAACTCAACCGGGACGGACAGACCATCGTGCTGGTCACCCACGACACCACGCTCTCCGAAGCCTGCGCGACCCGCACCATCGAACTGACCGACGGACGGATCGTGCGGGACACCGCGGCGGTGGCCCGGTGAACGCGCGCGCACTGACCAGTCCGCTGGGCCGGATCGTGCGCTCCGGCGTGGGCCGCAAACGAGTACAGACCCTCGTGCTGACGCTGACCACCCTGCTCGCGGTCGCCGCATCCGTGCTGGCCGCCGGCCTGCTGGTCGACTCCCAAGCCCCATTCGAGCGCGCCTTCGCCGCGCAGCATGGCGCCCAGCTGACCGCGCAGATCAACGCAGCGACGGCCGATATCCCCGAGATCGCCGCCACCGCCCACCCGCCGGGCGTGACCGCGAGCGCCGGCCCCTACCCGGTCGCCTCCCTGCACCCGGTCGCCGGCTCGGACACTGACCTGCCGGCCGGTAGCGCGTTGAGGCAGATGACGGTCGTCGGCCGCACCAGCCCGGCCAGCACCGTGGACGCGATGACATTGACCTCCGGCACGTGGGCCACCGGTCTCGGCCAGGTCGTGCTGCGCGCCGGACCGGGACAAGGCACCAACTTCACCCTCGGCTCGCACCTGACGTTCCCGGACCTGCCCGGCCGGCCCACGCTGACCGTCGTGGGATTCGCCGACTCGGTCAGTGACACCGCCGACGCCTGGGTCACCCCGACCCAACTCACCGCCCTGACCGCCGGGAACCGGCAGTATCAGATGCTGTACCGCTTCACCGCCGCCGCCACCGACGCGCAGATCGACACCGACCGCGCCACGATCGCCGCAGCCCTCCCCGATGGCGCGCTCACCGGTGCGCAGTCCTGGTTGCAGGTACAGCTGACCGCCGACGGGCAGACGGCCGGGTTCGTGCCCTTCGTGGCCGCATTCGGCATCCTCGGTCTGGTGATGTCCGTGCTGATCGTCGGGATCATCGTCAGCGGTGCGGTCAGCTCCCAAACCCGGCGCATCGGCATCCTCAAAGCCCTCGGGTTCACCCCGGACCAGGTAGTCCGCGCCTACATCGGCCAGGCCCTCATCCCGGCGGCGGTCGGCACAGTCCTGGGCGTGCTCGCCGGAAACGTTCTCGCCATCCCCGCGCTGCGCGACACCGAAACCGTCTATGGCACCGGAAGGCAAACAATCCCCGCCTGGGTCGACGTCGCCGTAGCCGCCATCGCACTCGTGCTGGTCGCCGGAGCCGCCTGGGTCCTGGCGCTGCGAGCGGGCCGGCTGCGTACCGTCGACGCGCTCGCCATCGGTCACGCACCGCGCGCCGGGCGAGGGCGCTGGGCCCGCCGCCTGGCAGGTCGCCTCCCGTTGCCCCGCCCCGTGATCATCGGCCTGGCCAATCCGTTCACCCGACCGGCCCGCTCTCTCGCCATGACCGGCGCGGTCCTGCTCGGCGCCGCGGCGGTCACCTTCGCCCTCGGCCTGAGCACCTCGCTGGCCGATGCGCAGAACGCGCCGCAGGTCTCCACGCTCGGCGAGGTCATCGTCACCCTGGGCGCGAGCCACCCAGGCGTTCCGGTCAAGGACAACCCGAATCTCGCCGCAGCGGCCCCGGCCACGGTCGCCGCGGACATCACCGCGCAGCCGGGCACCGCGACCTACGTCGGCAGCGCCGATACCACTGTGGGGGTCGCGGGCGTCACCGGTGGTGTAAGCGTCGTCGGGTTCACCGGGAACACCGGCTGGGCGTCCTATCAGATGATCTCTGGTCAGTGGTTCACCGGACCTGGGCAGGCTGTTGTCCCCACCCGGTTCCTGACCGCCACCGGTGACACCATCGGCGACACCATCACCGTGGCAAAGGACGGACGGCGGGTCTCGCTGCGGATCACCGGCGAGGCGCTGGACACCAGCGAGCACGGCATGCAGATCCTCACCGACCTGTCCTCCCTCGATGGGCTCGACCTGGACCTGCAACCACAACAGTTCAACGTCCAACTCAAAGCCGGCACCGATCAGGCGGCTTACGTTGACGGACTCAACGCACAGTTCGCCTCGATCGCGGCCCAGGCCAAGCCCAACATCGACAGCGGCGGCACCATCACCGCCGCCGCCCAAGCGCTCGCTGCCCTGCTCACTGTCATGATCGTCGCGGTGGCCGGCCTCGGCGTGCTCAACCTCGTGGTACTCGACACCCGGCAACGCGTCCACGACCTCGGCGTCTTCAAGGCGCTGGGCATGTCCCCAGGCCAGACGATCACCATGGTCCTGACCTCGGTCGTGGGCATCGGCCTCATCGCCGGCATCATCGGTGTCCCCCTCGGAGTCCTGACACACCACGACGTCATGCCGCTGATCGGCACGGCCGTCGGCACCGCCATCCCGGCCGCCGACATCAACGTCTACTCGCTACACGAACTCGCCGCCCTCGCCCTGGGCGGCATCGTGATCGCCCTCGCCGGCGCCACTCTTCCTGCGGGCTGGGCCGCCCGCGCCCGCCCCATCACCGCCCTCCGCACCGAATAGCGGATAGGTCAACGTTCCCGCCGCAGACTTTGAGACTGATCATCGTGAAGTCGCCAGGAGACGACCGAGAACGCCCAGGTTACGCAAGATCGACATGTCATGCGCGGCGACGGTGATGCCGATGTTTCGCTTCCGATGAGTCCCACCGTTGTCATTGGGTTCCTGTTCTCAGCTGGCGGGGAAGTAGTGGCCGTTGGCCAGATCGACGAGCAGGCCGGGCTGGCTGGGTTCCCAGCCGAGGATCTGGCGGGTGATGAGGTTGGACGCCGGGTAGCTCTGCGTGACGATGTTGGCGAGGAACCCGAAGTATCCGGGCACCATCAGGACGTCGGCGGGGATGCTCACGACGGGCAAGGCGAGTCGGCTGCCGATGGCCTCGGCGATGTCGCGGAGCGGGATGGCCCCGTCCGCGACCGCGTGCCAGTAGCTGCCTGCCGGGCCCTTTTCCAGCGCCAGGCGGAACACGGAGGCGGCATCGCGGGCGTGCACGGCGTTCCACTGGTTGGCGCCGTCTCCGGGGTAGCCGACGACGCCTTTCTCCTTTGCGAGCGTGATCAGCTGCATGAGAAAGCCGGCGTGGTCGGTCGTGCTGTGCGCGATGTTGGCGATCCGCACGATTGCCGACCGCACTCCTTTCTCAGCGAGGCCGATGACGGTGGTTTCCACGATGTTGCGAACCCGCAGGGTGCCTGCGTGCCCATCGCCGACAGGGAGGGCCGGATCTTGCTCGGTGGCCGGCCGGCCCAGGTTGCCGGGCGAGCCGATGCTGCCCGCAGCGACCAGTGGCCTTCCGGTTCCCGCGAGGGCTTCGCCGTAGGCGAGCATGATCGGGACTTCGGCGGCGGCTACCGCGTCGATCCCACCGGAGACAAGCAGGTCTTGCCTGTGCGCGACATGGACGACACCGTCCGAGTCCGCGGCCGCCTCCTTGAGCCCGTCGAGATCCTCGAGGTCGCCGCGACGCACCGTCGCGCCGAGCGCGGACAGCGCCGTCGCAGCCGTGTCCGACCGGGCGAGGCCGGTAACCTCGTGCCCGGCGGCGATGAGCTCGGGGATGATGTATGAACCGATATGGCCGGTCCCGCCTGTAACGAAAACGCGCACAACTTTTCCTTGCGAGAGTAAGCGGAATGGTGGTTTTCCCGTCGCAGATCGACGGACGTGATGTGACGCGAGAAGTGGGGTGCGGGCGCGCTCAGCCGGCGAGGTTGACGCCAAGGGAGAAGTTGAAGTTCCCCACGCCATGGCGGGCCAGGCTGATCATCACCAGACCCATCCCTTCCAGCCAGCGCGCTACCTCCAGTCCGCCCGCATCCAGCGGGCGCAGCCCGAGGGTCTCGATCAACGTCGAGACCCTCGTCTTGGCCCGCGCGTCGTCGCCGGCGAGAAGCACGTCCAGCGGGCCGCCTTGAGCCATGATGTGGCCGAAGACGGTGTTGAACGCCTTCACGACGTGCGCGCTCGCCGGGACGGCCTTGGCGATCTCCTGTGCACCGGAGGTGTCGTCGGGGGTGACCAGCCCGGTGGCGTCGGGGTTGGCGGTGTTGGTGATGTCGATGACGACCTTGCCGGCGAGCGCGTCTCCGTACTGGGCGACGATCGGTACGGCGCTGGTGTAGGGCACGGCGAGGATCACGAGGTCGCCGGCCGGGGTAGTACCGAATGTTCCGGCTGTGGCGCCGTCGCCAAGCTCCGCGGCCAATTCCTTGGCCTTGGCCGCGTCGCGGCCGATGACCTCGACGGCGTTGCCGGCCTCGACCGCGCGGGCGGCGATGGCGCGGGTCATGGTCCCCAGGCCGATGATGCTGATGCTGCTCATGGTGTGCTGCTTTCTGGAGTTGGACAGGACGCCCGTCCGACCCCGCCGTGTGAGACGGGCTGTGTCGTCGACGCCCTCGAATGAGGCGCCTTGATGACGCTCGATTCCATCGTTGCCATCCGCCTGGGTTGCTGTCCAAGACCTCTTTCAGCAGTCGCGATACCCTGAAGGCATCGCCGGACCGGGAGGCACGATGGATCTGGACCTGCGCAAGTTGCGCTACTTCGTCGCCGTCGCCGAGACCCTCCACTTCGGCCGCGCCGCCGAGCAGCTGCACATCGCGCAGCCGGTACTCAGCCGCCAAATCCGTGCGCTGGAACAGGAACTCGGCGCCTCGCTGTTCACCAGGGACAGCCACGGGGTGATGCTGACCGACGCCGGCAGGCAGCTGCTGAGCGACGCTGGCCCACTGCTGGCCTCCGCGCACGCGGCCCGCCGCCGGGTGAGCGTGGCCGCGCGCGGCAGCCAGCGGCTGATGGTCGGCTTCCGGGCAGGCATCGCGGTCGCCCCGGCGGTACAACAGTTCACCAGCAAGCA
>DATFHN010000126.1:0-6049 GCA_035248365.1 Pseudonocardiaceae bacterium
CCGCCGGGCGGAATCGAGCCACCGCCACCACCGGGGACGCCGCCACTGGGGAAGCCACCGCCGCCGGGCATACCGACCCCGGATGAGGCGCCGCCGGGGCCGAGGTTGATCGTGCCGGGCACGCCGCCAGGAACGCCGCCGCCCGGCAGCCCGGTGACACCACCGGAACCGCCGGGCACGCCAGGCGGGAGGGTGCCGACACCGGTGACGCCGCCGGAACCGCCGGGGACCCCGGGCGGCAAAGTGCCGACGCCGGTGGTGCCCCCGCCGCCACCGAGCACCGGGGTGCCGGGGTTGCCGACGCTGACCGGGCCGGGATAGCCGGAGGTCGACGTGCCGCTGCTGGGTCCGGTGCCGACGCCGATCCCGGGCGGCGGAGGCGGCGGCGCGTAGCCGCCGAGGTTGGACTGGCTGGACGAGGTGTAGTTGTTCATCGCGTCGACGGCCTGGTTGCGAGCCGCGTTGGCCTTGCCGGCCTGGGCGGCATGGTCGTTGCCGTGCCCGGTGAACGGCGAGTTGCCCGCGGCCATCGCGCTGTTGCTCTGCGCGGTGTTGCCGGCCAGGGCCTGCGGCTGCGGCGCGGCGTTGCGCGCGGTCGCGTAGGCCTCGGCCTGCTGGTTGATCGCGGTGGAGCTGCCGCCGCCCTGGTCGGTGACGGTGCCGCCGTAGGCGGCGGACGCGGAGAGCATCTGGTCGGCGAGGTCGGAGGCGGTCTGGCTCTGCCAGTTCACCCCGATCGCCTGCAACTGGGTCTGCAGCGCGTCGTTGATCTGGGACAGGTCGGCGGCGACGTTGGCCAGCGCGTCGGCCGCCGTGGTCATCGCGGCCGCGCCGGAGCCGTTGTTGAGCTGCTGGACGGCCGCCGCCAGCTGCGCGTTGGACATGCCTTCCCAGCGCAGGTCGGCCAGGGAGGTGTCGGTGCTGGGCGGGGCGTAGGACTTTGCCGTTTTCAGCGCGGCGGCGTCGAAGGCCTGCTGGCTCGGTGCGCTGATCGCCTGCTCGAAGTCCATCTCTACCCCTCAGTTCGCGGTCTGCAAGGTCGCGACGGCGGCGGTGGCGACCTGTTCGGTGTTGACGCAGGACTGGGCGGCGGTCGTGCCGGTCGGCGGGAAGTCGAACTGCACGACGAGCATCTGGCCGTCGGCGACGCTGACCACGGTCTGGCAGCCGTTGGCCACCGTGGCCTTGCTGGTCACGTCCACGGCGGGGAAGCCGCCGATGCTCACCGGTTTGGTGTTGTTGGCCAGCAGCGGGTTGAGCCAGTACTGGATACCGGCGCTGGTCACGGTCTGCACGTTGTAGCTGGGCAGCGTGCCCGGCTTGGTCAGCTGGAAGCCGCACTGCGGGTCGTGCCAGTTGACGTCCGGATGGCCCTCGACGCCGGGATCGACGCCCAGCTGGGCCTGTTGCCCGTGGGTGAGCAGCGAGCACGGGTCGATGCCGGTGAGCGGGAGGCTGCGCGGGCGCGGCGGCAGGGTGAGCGTGGTCAGCCGGGGAGCGGGCAGCGCGGCGCCGGTACCGGGTGTTGCGATCGCCTGACCTGCCTGTTGACCGCTACAGGCGGCGAGCAGCGCGAGGACGAGGCCACCGACGGGGACCCACCCCCATCGGAGCAACGTCGAATGCTCACGCACCCGGGCCACCGGGCGTGGACGTCTGCTTGAAGGCGTCCGCGATCTGCTGCTCGGTGTAGCCGTAGTTCTGCGCGGTCGTGGCCAGGTTGTCCGCGACCTGCTGCAGGCTCTGCAGGTACTGGTTGACCCGGTTGGCGTAGGAGTCCGGGTCGGTGACCAGCCGGGCGTTCCACTGGTGGGCCGCCTGCACGCTGACCACGTCCTGCGCCGGGGGCGCGATGGAAAGCCGGGCCAGGTTCTGCTGGATGTTGCGGCCCTCGTTGTTCAGCACGTCGCTGATGATCTTGGCGGCCTGCAGCACGTTGTCCTGGTTGACGGTGATGCTGGCCGCGGCCTGCGGGACGGCGGTCAGCTCCCCGGTGAGTCCGGTCGGGCTCGCGGCTGTCTGCATCGCGATGTTGACAGCGTCGTCCGTCGCCATGAGCGACCCACCCCCGTCGTCCGAGTAACCGTCTCAGCCATTGCAGGCTACCAATCCGCGCCTGCGCCGGACTGCCCTTCGACGTTCCCGATCGACGGATGGTTCCCCGGTCAGGCCGGGACTTCGACCTTGCCTTCCGCGGCGCGCTGGGCGATGTCGGTGCGGTGGTGCGAGCCGGCCAGGTGCACTCCGCCGAGCCGCTGGTAGGCCTGGTCGCGGGCGGCGACGAGGTTGGCGCCGGTGCCGATGACCGACAGCACGCGCCCGCCCGCCGACACAGTTGCGCCGTCGTCGCGGCGCCGGGTGCCCGCGTGCAGGATGCCTTCGGCGTCCGCGCCGGTGATCAGGTCGCCCGTGCGCGGGCGGCCCGGGTAGCCCTCGGCCGCGACGACCACGTTGACCGCGAAGCCGGGCTGCCAGTCCAGCGGGGGCTGCTGGGCCAGGGTGCCGGTGGCGACCGCGTTGAGCAGGCCGGCCAGCGGGGTGTTGAGCAGGGCGAGCACGGCCTGGATCTCCGGGTCGCCGAAGCGGGCGTTGAACTCGATGACCTGCGGGCCGTCCGAGGTCAGCGCGAGCCCGGCGTAGAGGACGCCGGTGAACGAGCAGTCCCGGGCGGCGAGTTCGCGGACCACCGGGCCGACGATCCGCTCGACCACCTGCTCGGTGAGGTCGGCGGGGGCCCAGGGCAGCGGGGTGTAGGCGCCCATGCCGCCGGTGTTCGGGCCGTGGTCGCCATCGCCGACCCGCTTGAAGTCCTGCGCGGGCAGCATCGGCACCACCGCGGTGCCGTCGACCAGGCAGAACAGCGACACCTCGGGACCGTCCAGGAACGATTCGAGCAGGACCGGGTGACCGCCGTCGAGCAGGGTCATGGCGTGCGCGCGGGCGACATCGAAGTCGTCGGTGACCACGACGCCCTTGCCCGCCGCGAGGCCGTCGTCCTTGACCACGTAGGTGGGGCCGAAGTGGCTCAGCGCGGCATCGAGGTGGCCGGGATTGTCCACCACCTCGGAACGCGCGGTCGGCACCCCGGCGGCCTGCATGACGTCCTTGGCGAAGGCCTTGGACCCTTCGATGCGGGCGGCCTTGGCCGAGGGACCGAAGCAGGCGATGCCTGCGGCGCGGACCGCGTCGGCAACCCCGGCGACCAGCGGCGCCTCCGGCCCGACCACGACCAGGTCGGCGCGGAACTCCTTGGCCAGCGCGGTCACCGCGGCCGGATCGTTGGGGTCCACGCCGTGGGTTTCGGCGATGCCCGCGGTCCCGGCGTTACCCGGCGCCGCACCCAGCGCGGTCACCGCCACGTCGTGGGACAGCGCCAGCAGGAGGGCATGTTCCCGGGCGCCCGACCCGATTACCAGCACGCGCACAGGGCGCGAGTTTACGTCCAGCCCACACCGCGCCTCCGAACGGGCGCACGTGTCAGACCAACCGGTGGTCCACGTAGCACCAGCGCCAGTCCTCACCCGGCTCGAACGAGCGGATCACCGGGTGGCCGGCCTGCTGCGCGTGCGCGGTGGCGTGGCGGTGCGGGCTTGAGTCGCAACAGCCGACGTGCCCGCAGGTCAGGCACAACCGCAGGTGCACGAAGATCGGGTCGTCGAGCTTGAGGCAGTCCTCACAGCCTTCGGTGGCGGATGGCGTGACCGTGACGTTTTCGATCAACGCGACGTGCTCACAGCTCATCGTTGGTCACCTTCCAGGGCCGTGCGGACCGGGTTTGTCCGGGTACCGATTGTCATCTCCTGCGCCATTTGCGGATTCCTGTGTTCCCATCATGACCCAGCCGCGAACCACCGTATGCAGGGCCGCGCGATTGCGCGATCGACTTACTCCCTTCCCGGCGCCGACTTGACCAACTGAGACCCGGAGTTCCCGACCGGTCGGGCGCGGTCCGCGGCGCACCGCACAATAAACGTGCTGATCACGTGAGGATCAAGGGGCGCATCGTGTCGGAAATCGAGGAGTTGCTGCTGGTCGTCGGCTCGCTGGCGGTCGCCGCCGGGGCGCGCCGGCTGCGGCTGTCCGCGCCGTTGGTGCTGGTCGCGGTGGGTTTGGTGGTCTCCTACCTGCCGGGCGTGCCGGACATCGAGATCAATCCGCAATTGGTGCTGGTGCTGTTCATGCCGCCATTGCTGTACTCGGCGTCGCTGGGCAGCTCCTACCTGGGTTTCCGGGCGAACCTGCGGCCGATCGGGCTGCTGTCGGTCGGCCTGGTGCTGGCCACGACCGTGGCTGTTGGTTTCGTGGCGCACCTGCTGATCCCGGCCCTGCCGCTGACTTCGGCGCTGGTGCTGGGCGCGGTGGTGGCGCCGCCGGACGCGGTGGCCGCGGTCGCGATCGGGCGCAGGCTGGGCCTGCCGCGCCGGCTGATGACGCTGATGACCGGGGAGAGCCTGGTCAACGACGCGACCGCGCTGACCGCGTTCAAGGTCGCGGTGGCGGCGGCGCTGGGCATGGGGGCGAGCTGGGGTGCCGGGGTGCGTACGTTCCTGGTGGCCTCGGTCGGCGGCGTGGTGATCGGGCTGGCGCTGGCCATGCTGGTGCACGCGATCCGGATGCGGTTGCACGACAGCGTGGTGGAGAGCGCGCTGGGCATGGTGGTGCCCTTCGCCGCCTACCTGATCGCCGACATTCCGGCGATCGGCGCGTCCGGTGTGCTGGCGGTGGTCACCGCCGGTTTGTACCTGGGGCACAACGCTCCCCGCGCCGGCTACGCCACCCGGTTGCAGGAGGACGCGGTGTGGCGCGCGATCGACGTGCTGCTCGAATCGCTGGTGTTCGGCCTGATCGGGTTGAACCTGCGGTTCGTGCTGCATCAGGTCAACAGCGCCGGGCACAGCACGATCGCGCTGCTGGCCGCGTCGATCGGGGTGCTGGCGGCGGCGATCCTGGTGCGCATCGCGTGGATCTATCCGGCGACGTACCTGCCGAGATGGGTCAGCCGGTTGTTCGGGCGCGGGCGGGACGATCCGCTGCCACCGTGGCAGCAGGTCGCGGTGCTGTCCTGGAGCGGGATGCGCGGGGTGGTGTCGCTGGCCGCGGCCGCCTCGGTGCCCGCCGCGGTGCCCGGGCGGGATCTGGTGCTGTTGCTGGCTTTCGCGGTCACCGTGGGCACGTTGCTGATCCAGGGACTGAGCCTGCCCTGGTTGATCCGGCGGCTCGGCGTGCACGGCAACGACGATTTCGCCGACACGCTGGCCGAGGCACAGGCCGCGCACAACGCGTCGCTGGCCGCGGTGAGCAGGCTGGACGAACTGACCAACGACGAGGACGACACCACGCCCGCGCACGTGGTCGCGAAGCTGCGCATGATGGGCGAGAACAGCGGCAACGCGGCGTGGGAGCGGCTGGGCCGGCAGGAGATCGAGAGCCCGGCGGCGGCCTACCGGCGGTTGCGGATGGAGATGCTGGACGTGCAGCGCGGCGTCTACCTCGACGCCCGCAACTCCGGCGAGATCGACGACGAGGTGCTGCGCAAGGTGCTGCGCGAACTGGACTTGGAACAGGCCAGGCTGGACGCACGGGACTGAGCCAGCGAAGATTCCCGCATGAGCGAGCTTGCGAGCGAATCATTGAACACAGTGCCCGCGAATGCGCCCGCCTCGCGACGCCGCCGACCGCCGGCCGAACTCGGTACCGCGGCGAGCGAGGCGGCGGCATGAGTCCGGATGAGCTGGATCGCGCCAAGGCGGTGCTGCGGGAGAGCGAGAACCGGCCCTCCGAGGCCCGGGTCTACGACTACTTCCTCGGCGGCGCGGCGAACTTCGAGGTGGACCGGGAGTTCGCCGAGGCGCAGATCGCGAAGTACCCGGACATGCCGATGATCGCGTCGGAGAACCGCCGGTTCCTGCACCGGGCCGTGCGCTACCTGGCCGAACACGGCATCCGGCAGTTCGTGGACATCGGTTCCGGGGTGCCGACCGAGGGCAACGTGCACGAGATCGCCGAGGAGGTGCTGCCCGGCCAGTGCCGGGTGGTCTACGTCGACCGG
>DATFHN010000127.1:0-155766 GCA_035248365.1 Pseudonocardiaceae bacterium
CCCGTCGTGTGTGCGTGTAGAGCGAGAGAGAGCCGATGTCCGTCGCCCTGACATATCCGGAAGCGATCGTGATCGGCTTCCTACAGGGGGTCAGCGAGCTGTTCCCGGTGTCCAGTCTCGGCCACAGCGCGATCATCCCGGCGCTGGTCGGCGGCCAGTGGGGCAAGGACCTCAGCCTCACCACACCCGGCTCGCCCTACCTGGCCACGCTCGTGCTCATGCACGTGGCCACCGCGGCCGCGATGGTGATCTTCTTCCGGCGTGACTGGGTCAGGATCATCCTCGGTCTGGTCAGCGTGATCCGGCACCGCAGCATCGAGACCACCGACGAGCGGCTCGGCGTGCTGCTGGTGATCGGCACCATCCCGGTCGGCATAGCCGGCCTGCTGCTGGCCAAACCGCTACAGGAGTATCTCGGCAAGCCGTTGCCCGCCGCGATCTTCCTGGCCCTCAACGGCGCCGTGCTGTACGCGGTGGAGAAGATCCAGGCCAACCGCAAGGACGACGAGGAGTTCCGGGTCGCGCTACGCGGCGGCGACACGTCCATGGACGACACGTTGATGATCCCACGCGTGTCGCCAACGGAAGAAACCATGCCGCTCTCCGCGCTGACCGAGGAACGGCTCAGCGACGAGCGACTGTCCAAACTGAGCTATCGCGAGGCGATCGCCATCGGCAGCGCGCAGATCTTCGCGCTGCTGCCCGGCATCAGCCGCTCCGGCATCACCATCGTCGGCGGCCTGCTGCGCGGCCTCAAGCACGAGGACGCCGCCCGCTTCGCCTTCCTCCTCGCCACCCCGGTCATCCTGGCCGCGGGCGTGTTCAAGGTCCCCGAACTGCTCACCCCGAGCATGCGCGGCTTCCTCGGCCCGGCCGTGGTCGGCAGCATCATCGCCGGCGTCGCCGCGTACTTCTCGCTGCGATTCCTGGTGCGCTACTTCGAAACCAAGACCCTGACCCCGTTCGCGATCTACTGCGCGGTCGCCGGCGTGGCCTGCGCGGCGTACTTCGCCATCGCCGGCATCTGATCGATCATCCGACCCAGATGACCTTCAGGATGTCGACGCGAAGCTGATCATCCAGGATCAAGTAGACGACCATGCTGCCGTGCCCGAAGAACAGGTGCCGCATCGATCCGTCCGGCTTCGTCTCGGCATATGGCTTGCCGCGCCATGGAACCAGTTGCAGCACGCCCACGATCTCCGCGAAAGAATCCAGGGCTTCGCTGGGCAGCGCGTCGATCTGAGCCGACGACTGATCGTCGGTTGTGATGCGATACATCTATCGGCCCAGCCGCTCCTGGATCAGCGCGTGCAACTCTTCGGCCGACATTCCGCCGGTCGGCTCCGCGCCGGTGCGCAACCGCTCTTCCGCGCGCGCCATCAACTCCCGGTAGCCATCCGGGCCGTCGTGCTTGACGACCATGGCGTGGGCGCCGTAGGTCTCCAGCGTCGTTCTGACGATCGTGAGATCCATGGTTTCGGCGGCTTGTAGGCACGCTTTGCGCCAGGCTTGGTCGAATTCGGGCTGCTCCTCGGGCACGAGGCCGGCGCGGATGTCGGCGGGCGACATCTCCGCGAAGGGCGGCATCGACTGCTGAGCATGGGCCACGGTCATAGCCAACACCCTATGGACCGGGTCTGACAATCCCGGCGAAGCGGAACTCAGCCCTGCGCGGCGGCTTCTTCGCGGAGGCGGGTTGCGCGCTTCTCGGCCTGCCAGCCGTCCTCGTTCTTGCCGCGCCGCCAGTAGCCGGAGATCGACAGCCGGTCCTTGGCGATGCCGCGCTCCTTGCCGAGGTAGCCGCGCAACTCGGCGACGAAACCGGCTTCGCCGTGCACGAAGGCCTGCACGGTGCCGGGCAGGAACTCGAACGCGCGCACGGCGGCGACCAGGTCGGAGCCCTCGTGCAGCCAGGTGATCTCGACGTCGGCCGCGGTGTCGAACTTCTGTTCGTCGGCCTCGGAGCCGACCAGGACGATCGCCCGGGCGGACACGCCGGCCGGGATGGCTTCGATGGCGGCGCCGATGGCGGGCAAGGCGCTCTCGTCGCCGACCAGCAGGTGCCAGTCGACATCGGACCGGGGCGCGTAGGCGCCGCCGGGGCCGAACAGGCGCAGCAGGTCGCCGGGCCTGGCCGACGCGGCCCACGGACCGGCGTAGCCCTCGTCGCCGTGGTAGACGAAGTCGATGGTGAGTTCGCGGGCGGCGGTGTCGACCCGGCGGACGGTGTAGGTGCGGCTGGTGGGCCACTGCTCGGCGGGCAGGTCGCGGCGGATGGCCTCGAGGTCGAAGGGCTCGGGGTAGGTCACGCCGGGCTGGCCGAACTGGAGTTTCACGTACCGGTCGGTGAAGTCGTTGTTCACGAACGTGTCGAAGCCGGCGCCGCCGAGCACGACGCGGATCAGGTGCGGGCTCAGGCGTTCGGTGCGCAGCACGGTGAACGTGTGGATCGTGCGCCGCCGGGGAGCGGGTCGCTCGTCAGCCATGAAATCTCCTCATCATCATCCGATAAGGCAAGGGTAGCCTAACTTCGACCGTTACTGGCCGACGCGGAGCAGGCCCTCCTGCACCACGGTCGCCACGTGCGTGCCGTCCTCGGCGAAGAACCGGCCGGTGGCCAGGCCGCGCGCGCCGGAGGCGCTGGGCGAGACGCAGTCGTAGAGGAACCACTGGTCGGCGCGGAACGGGCGGTGAAACCACAGCGCGTGATCGAGGCTGGCGCCGATGACCTTGTCCATCCCCCAGTACACGCCGTGCCGGGCCAGCACCGAGTCGAGCAGGGTCATGTCGGAGGCGTAGGTCAGCACGCACACGTGCAGCAGCTGGTCGTCGGGCAGCGCGCCGTCCGCGCGCATCCACACCTGGCTGCGCGCCTCGGCCGGGCCGTGGTCGCGGGAGACCCACGGCGGCTCGGTCACGTAGCGGACGTCGATCGGGCGCGGGCGGATGGACGCGTTGTTGCCGATCGGTCCGCCGCGCTCGGCCATGAGTTCGCCGTAGGTCGGCAGGCTCTCCGGCGCCGGCACGTCCGGCATGGTGTCGGAGTGGTCGATGCCGGGCTCGTCGATCTGGAACGACGCGGACAGCGAGAAGATCGCCTTGCCGCGCTGGATGGCCAGCACCCGGCGGGTGGTGAAGGAGCGACCGTCGCGGGTCCGGTCGACCTCGTATACGATCGGGATGCTCGGGTCACCGGGCCGGATGAAGTAGGCGTGCAGCGAGTGCACGCGCCGCTCGGCCGGCACCGTCCGCCCGGCCGCGACCAGCGCCTGCCCGGCGACCTGGCCGCCGAACACCCGCACGGTCGAGTCCGCCGGGCTGACCCCGCGGAAGATGTTCTCCTCGATCCGTTCCAGGTCGAGCAGGGCGACCAGCCGCTCGAGCACCGGCTGTCCGTGCGGTACGCCGTCGGCGGCCCGTGGCACGTCCGCCGCCAGGGTCGCGTTCGGATCGGCTGCCGCGATCCGCGCCGCCTCTGTCACCCGCTCACCTCGTCGCGCTCGAACGGTGCCTGCGTGTCGGCACCGTTCGACAGGTGCGACTCAGGCGTGGTCTTCCTCGCCCAACCGGTGCACCCGGATGAGGTTGGTGGACCCGATGGTGCCAGGCGGCGAACCGGCCACGATCACCACCAGGTCACCGGGCTGGTACCGGCCGATGGACAACATGGACGAGTCGACCAACCGGACCATCTGGTCGGTCGAGTCAACATTAGGCACCAGGAAGGTTTCCGTGCCCCAGGTGAGAGAAAGCTGACTCCGAACGTGTTCGTCCGGGGTGAACGCCAGCAGCGGCAGGTGGGTGTGCAACCGGGCCAGCCTGCGAACGGTGTCGCCGGACTGGGTGAACGCGACCAGCGCCTTGGCGTTGAGCCGCTCGCCGATGTCCCGGGCCGCGTAGGAGATGACGCCCCGCTTGGTGCGCGGCACGTGGGTCAGCGGCGGGGCCGCGACCGAGTCGTTCTCCATGGTGGTGACGATCCGGGCCATGGTTTCCACGGTCTCGGTCGGATACCGGCCGACGCTGGTCTCGCCGGAGAGCATGACCGCGTCCGCGCCGTCGAGCACGGCGTTGGCCACGTCCGAGGTTTCCGCGCGGGTCGGGCGGGAGTTGTTGATCATCGAGTCCAGCATCTGGGTGGCCACGATGACCGGCTTGGCGTTCTCGCGGGAGATCTGGATGGCCCGCTTCTGCACCAGCGGCACCTGCTCCAGCGGCAGCTCGACGCCGAGGTCGCCGCGGGCGACCATGATGCCGTCGAAGGCGAGCACGATGGCTTCGAGGTTGTCCACCGCCTCGGGCTTCTCGATCTTGGCGATGACCGGCAGCCTGCGGTGACCGACCCGGTCCATCACCTGGTGCACCAGGTCGATGTCGGCCGGGGAGCGCACGAAGGACAGTGCGATGATGTCAACGCCGAGCGAGAGGGCGAACTCGAGGTCTTCGATGTCCTTTTCGGACAGCGGGGGCACCGAGACGTCCATGCCAGGCAGGGAAAGGCCCTTGTTGTTGCTGACCGGCCCGCCCTCGGTGACCTCGCAGATCACGTCGGGGCCCTCGACCGCGGTGACCACCATGCCGACCTTGCCGTCGTCGACCAGGAGGCGGTCACCGGCCTTGGCGTCCTTGGCCAGTCCCTTGTAGGTGGTGGAAACCCGGTCGTGGGTTCCGACAACGTCCTCAATGGTCACCCGGACCACGTCGCCGGTGCGCCACTCGACGGGGCCGCTGGCGAACGTGCCGAGCCGGATCTTGGGGCCCTGCAGGTCGGCGAGGATGCCGACCACGCGGCCGCACTCGGCGCCGATCGACCGCACCAGGTCGTAGACCTGCTTGTGGTCCGCGTGGCTGCCGTGGCTGAAGTTCATCCTGGCCACGTCCATACCCGCGTTCACCAGGTCACGAAGCTTCTCCGGTGTCGCGGTCGCGGGCCCGAGGGTACAAACGATTTTCGCGCGTCGACTCACGTCATCAGAGGATAGACCTGTGTGCTGGACCGATCCAGCACACGGCCCATCTTTGTCTCGCCAGAAGACGCCATTCTCGCGTCAGACATCGGCGAGTCACCCAGAGTTAGCGGCGATGACAGATTCTCACCGCCTGCGTTCGGTCTCCTCCGGCATCCCGACGTGATCGGCCATCCACTCGTTGAGCGCGCGCAGCGCCCGCCAGCCGGTGCGCACCCGCTTGAGCGTCTCCTTCTCGTGCAGGGCGTCGTCGGGCTCGTAGATCTTGCGGGCGTAGAGCGAGCGGTGCTTGAGCAGTTCGATGCGCTCGTGGTCCTTGGCGAAGCCGCGCGGAGCGGTCTTCATCACGTCGCCCTCGATCCCCCAGCCCGCCTTGCGCAGCTTGGCCAGCAACGTGCCGAGTTCCTTCCCGCGCCGATCGTCGTCGACCGCGGTGCGGTAGGCGCGCAGCTGGGCGGCGTCGGCGTGGAAGCAGCCGCCCGCGACCAGCAGGCCCTCCGGGCTGATCTGCACGTAGTAGGCGCCCGCTCCCCGGGCGCGTTCGATCACGCCGCCGCAGTGCGTCTTGTACGGCGTCTTGTCCTTGGCGAAGCGCACGTCGCGGTAGGGCCGGAACACCTTGGCCGCACCGAAATCGCTGAACTCCGGCTCCAGCTCGGCGAGCAGCGCCTCCATCGGCGCGCGCACGTCGGACTGGTAGATGTGCTTGTGCTCGTCCCAGAACGACTTGGAGTTGTCGACAACCAGGTCGTCGAAGAAGTCGATGGCGTACTCGCCGAAGCCCGCAAAACCCACGCTGGCGATCCTAGGCCGCGCCCCTGACAGGCTTGTCCACCGGACAAACCGCCCGGCCGATGTTGACGGCGACCCTGCGTGACCAGCACGGTAAAGGTGCTGAGAGCCCATACATCATCGGAGCAGCTGAACATGCATGACGATCGAAGGTTGATCGAGGGACGCGTCGACCGGGTACTGCGCGAGCGCATCCGGCCCGCGGTGTATCCGGCCTCGGTGCCCGCGCGCATCGAGGTGTGGGAGGCGCCCGGTGAGCCGGTGCCGGTGGCGGAGGGCCTTGCCGCCGACTACCGCCCTGCTCTGGTCGGCGATGCGTGGGGTCCGGCCTGGGGCACGACCTGGATGCGGGTCACCGCGGAGGTTCCGAAGGAGTGGGCCGGGCAGACCGTCGAGGCCCTGATCGACCTCGGTTTCGACGAGCGGATGCCCGGTTTCCAGTGCGAGGGCTTGGTCTACACGGCCGACGGCGCCGCGGTGAAGGGCCTGAACCCGCGCAACCAGTGGGTGCGGGTCGGCAACCCGGTCGCCGGTGGCGAGCAGGTCACGCTCTACGTCGAGGCAGCGGCGAACCCGGTGATCCTGGGCGACAACCCGTTCCTGCCCACCCCGCTGGGCCTCAAGGAGACCGCGGGCGACCATCCGCTGTACCGGATCGAGCGGGTCGACCTGGCGATCTTCGACACGCAGGTGTGGGAGTTCGTCGCGGATATCGAGGTGCTCAACCAGCTCATGCACGAGCTGCCCGAGGGCAGCACGCGGCGCTGGGAGATCCTGCGCGCGCTCGGCCGCGCCCTGGACGCGATCGACCTGCAGGACGTGAACGGCACCGTGACGGCGGGCCGCGCCGAACTGGCCGAGGTGCTGGCCAAGCCGGCCAACGCCTCGGCGCACCACGTCTCAGCGGTCGGCCACGCGCACATCGACTCGGCCTGGCTGTGGCCGCTGCGCGAGACCGTGCGCAAGGTGGCGCGGACCGCGTCGAACGTGACCGCGCTGATGGACGACCACCCCGAGTTCGTGTTCGCGATGTCCTCCGCGCAGCAGCTGGCGTGGATCAAGGAGCACCGGCCCGAGGTGTTCGCCAAGGTGGCCAAGAAGGTCGCGGCCGGTCAGTTCGTGCCGGTCGGCGGCATGTGGGTCGAGTCGGACACGAACATGCCGGGCAGCGAGGCCATGGCGCGGCAGTTCGTGCACGGCAAGCGGTTCTTCCTGGAGGAGTTCGGCATCGAGACCGAGGAGGTCTGGCTGCCCGACTCGTTCGGCTACAGCGGCGCGCTACCGCAGATCGTGCAGGCATCAGGTTCGCGCTGGTTCCTCACCCAGAAGATCTCCTGGAACCAGACCAACAAGTTCCCGCACCACACGTTCTGGTGGGAGGGCCACGACGGCACCCGGGTGTTCACCCACTTCCCGCCTGCCGACACCTACAACTCCGAGATCCTGGGCCGCGAACTCGCCCACGCCGAGCGGAACTTCCGGGACAAGGGCGGCGCCACCGTGTCGCTGCTGCCCTTCGGTCACGGCGACGGCGGTGGCGGCCCCACCCGCGAGATGCTGGCCCGGGCGGCTCGACTGTCCGATCTGGAGGGTTCACCCCGGGTCACCATCGAGCCGCCGAAGGAGTTCTTCACCAAGGCCGAGGGCGAGTACCCGAACGCGCCGGTCTGGGTCGGCGAGCTGTACCTGGAGTTCCACCGCGGCACGTACACCAGCCAGGCCAGGACCAAGCAGGGCAACCGGCATCTGGAACACATCCTGCGCGAGGCCGAACTCTGGGCGGCCACGGCGACCGTGCGGCTGGGCCGGGAGTACCCGTACGAGCTGCTGGACGAGCAGTGGAAGCGCCTGCTGCTCAACCAGTTCCACGACATCCTGCCCGGCAGCTCCATCGCCTGGGTGCACAAGGAGGCCGAGCGCACCTACGGCGGGATGGCGGGCAAGCTCAACCCGGTCATCACCGCGGCGCAGCAGGCGCTGGCGGGCGAGGGCTCGCAGACCATCCAGTTCAACGCGGCCCCACACGCGACCGACGACATCCCCGCGCTCGGCGCCGCGCCGCAGCCCTCCGCCACCGGCACGGTCGCGGTGGCTGAGGGCGATGGCGGCTTCGTCCTGGCCAACGAGGAACTCCAGGTCGTCATCGATGGCAACGGCCTGCTGACCTCGGTGTTCGACAAGCGGGCCGACCGTGAGGTGATCGCCCCCGGCCAGCGCGGCAACCTGTTGCAGTTGCACCAGGACCTGCCGAACCAGTGGGACGCCTGGGACGTGGACTCCTTCTACCGCAACACGGTCACCGACCTGACCGAGGCCGACGAGGTCCAGTTGGAGCTCCGGGAAGCGGGTCTGGCGACTGTGCGCATCGTGCGCAAGTTCGGCTTGTCCACGGTGTGGCAGTGGCTGACGCTGCGGGCCGGGTCGCGGCGGATCGAGATCGAGACCAAGGTCGACTGGCACGAAATCGAGAAGTTCCTCAAGCTCAGCTTCCCGCTCGACGTGCAGGCCGATCGTTCGACATCGGAAACCCAGTTCGGTCACCTGCACCGGCCGACGCACGCCAACACCAGCTGGGACGCGGCCAAGTTCGAGATCTGCGCGCATCGCTGGGTGCACGTCGGCGAGCCCGGCTACGGGGTCGCGCTGACCAACGACTCGACCTACGGCCACGACGTGACCCGCTCGGCCCGCGACGGCGGCGGCAGCACCACGACGGTGCGGGCCTCGCTGCTGCGCGCGCCGCGTTTCCCCGACCCCGACACCGACCAGGGCGTGCACCAGGTCAAGCACGCGCTGGTGCCCGGTGCCTCTATTGGTGACGCGGTCATCGAGGGCTACCGCACCAACCTGCCGCCGCGCGAGGTCACCGGCGGCAACGCGGTCGATCCGCTGGTCGCCATCGACAACCCGGCGGTGGTGGTGGAGTCGGTGAAGCTGGCCGACGACCGCTCCGGTGACGTGGTGGTGCGGCTCTATGAGTCCAACGGCGGCCGGGCCAAGGCGCGCCTGACGGCCGGCTTCCCGCTGGGCACCGCGATCTCCACCGATCTGCTGGAACGCAACTGGGCCAACACGGTCTACTACGAGATCGCCGACGGTGGCATCGACCTGGCACTGCGCCCATTCGAGCTGCTCACCCTCCGACTGTCCATCAAGGACTGATCAAGTACCGGGCAACTGACGAGGTGACAAACGGACGCGTTTGTCACCTTGTCAAGTTGAGTGGATGGCTGCAAGATGGCCCCTGCGCTGTCCGTTACTTTCCCACCAGATCGGGGCTCAACGATGAGAATCCGAACCGGACTGTTGACCGTTGGTGTGGCCGGCTGCCTGGTGTTGACCGGCTGTATCGGCCAGTCTCCGGCCAGCAGCGGGAACACGGACACCCAGCTCAACGCGAACGCCAAGGACGTCACGCTGAGCATCTCGTCCAACTCCATCGTCGGTGGCAAGAACGACTCGGGCGCGCGGTGGATCACCCAGTACGTGATCCCGACCTTCACGCAGCAGGAGAAGGCCAAGGGCGTCACCGTGCACATCACCTTCAACGGTGACGGCTCCGATGACGGCAGCTACCAGCAGAAGCAGGTGCTCGCGCTGCGCACCGGCGGCGGTGGCGACATCCTGGAGATCGACGGCACCCAGGTCGGCGACTACGCCGAGAGCGGGTTCATCAAGCCGCTCGGCGCGGTGGCCGGTCAGAGCGAGGTCAGCGGCTGGGCCGGCTGGAACCAGATCTCGAAGTCGGTGCAGCAACTGGACGAGTACAAGGGCCAGGCCTACGCGATCCCGATCGGCACCGACGGCCGGGTGCTCTACTTCAACAAGACCCTCTTCGCCCAGGCCGGGTTGCCCGCCGACTGGCAGCCGAAGAGCTGGGCGGACATCATCACGGCCGCGCAGGCGCTGAAGAAGCTGCCCGGCGTGACGCCGATCCAGCTTGACGGCGGCACCGCGATGACCGAGACCACCACGGTCAACGGCTTCCTGCCGATGCTCGCCGGGGCCGGGCAACTGCTGTTCAGCAACGGGAAATGGCAGGGCAACACGGCCGCCATGCGCGCCGCGCTCGGCTTCTACCAGCAGATCTTCGCCCAGGGCCTGGCCGACCCGGTTCTCGACGAGGAAGCGCAGGGCCGCAACCAGTCCTTCGCCGAGTTCGCTGCCAACAAGATCGGCATCTACGCGGAGAGCGACTACATGTGGCGCTCGATCCTCTCCCCGACCGTCGGCAACGACAAGATGGCCAACCGCGACGCGGCCGTCGGCTACGCGCTGATCCCGTCGCAGACGCCGGGCAGCGGCATCGGCGGGCAGAGCTTCGTCAGCTACTCCGGCGGCGGCGTGCGGCTGATCAACCCGCACACCAAGTACCCGCAGCAAGCCTGGGACCTGCTCACCTTCATGGCTTCGGCGCAGTCGCTGGAAGTCTACGAAACCCAGTACCTCGGCGGCGCGACCCAGGTCACCGGCAACACCACGGTCGACACCAAGCTGCTGGCCAACGACCCGCTGCTGAAGTTCGTGTCCACCAAGGCATTGCCGGTCACCCACTATCGACCGTCCGAAGGGGACTACACGCAGGTCTCCGCGCTCGTGCAACAGGCCACCGCCGACGTGATCAGCGGCAAGTCGCCCGCCGACGCGGCCGCGACCTACGCGACCGCGCTGGCCAAGGTGGTCGGTCAGGCCAACGTTGTCAACAACTGAGGCCGCCCCTCCCACCCGGTTGCGGCGGCTGGACGTCGCCGGGCTGGGCGTGCCGCGCGCGCTGGCCTTCATCGCGCCCGCGATCATCATCATCGCGGTGTTCCTGGTCTTCCCGGCGCTCTGGACGATCTACATCGGGTCGACCAACTTCGAACTGACCGGCCCGCACTCGATCAACCCGCAGTTCGTCGGCCTGGGCAACATCACCAACGCGGTCACCGACCCGCAGTTCCGCAACTCGCTGCTGCTGACCATCGTCTACGTCGGCGGTTCGGCAGTGATCGGCCAGAACCTGCTCGGTTTCCTGCTCGCCTGGCTGATGCGCTCCACGCCGCGCGTGCTGCGCGGCATCGTGCAAGGCCTGATCCTGCTCGCCTGGATCCTCCCCGGCACGGTCGTCGCCTTCCTCTGGTTCGCGTTGCTCGACCGCAACTCGGGCACGTTGAACGCGCTGCTCGGCAACCATGCGACGGCCTGGCTGATCCAGTACCCGATGCTGTCGCTGATCTTCTTCAACACCTGGCGCGGCACCGCGTTCTCGATGATGCTCTACGGGTCCGCGCTGTCCACGGTCCCGCCGACCCAACTGGAGATCGCCCGGCTGTCCGGCGCGCGCGGGTGGCGGCTGATGCGTGACGTCGTCTTCCCGCACATTCGTGGTCACGTGCTCACCAACACGCTGCTGATCACGCTGTGGACCGCGAACGACTTCTCCCCCTATCTGCTCACCGCGGGCGGTCCGAACCACGCCTCCGAGGTGCTGCCGGTGTTCATCTACGACCAGGCGCTCAACTCCAGCCAGTTCGGCTACGCGTCGGCGATCTCGGTGCTGCTGCTCCTGGTCAACCTGATCATCGCCCTGGCCTACCTGCGACTGCTGCGGAGGCGATCATGACCGTATCTCCGCCGGTAACCGGGACGGCTCCGGTGACGAAGGCGCCGAAACCGGTCAGCTTCGGCCCGCGCTGGATGGTCGGCCGGATCGGCTTCTACGTGCTGATCGCGGTCATCATGGTGTTCTTCGCGGTGCCCATGCTCTGGCTCGCCTCGGAGCCCTTCGACGCCAACCCGGGCCTGTCCGCGCACTGGCCACAGTGGACGTTGCACAACTTCGCGACCACGTTCCGCAATCCGAACCTGGTCCCGTCGATCATCAACTCACTGATCCTGTGCGGCGCGGCAACCCTGATCACCATCGTCCTCGCCGCGTTGGCCGCGTACGTGCTCTCGCGGGTACGCATCCCGGGTCGCGACGCCCTGCTCTACGTCCTGCTGCTGCTCTCCAGCGTGGTCACCGGAACAGCGGCGATGGTGCCGATCTACCTGATGATGTACGAACTGGGCCTGATCAACTCCATCCTCGGCACTTCCGTCGTACTCTCCGGCGGCCTCCTCCCAGCAGCCATTTTCATGCTCAAGGACTTCGTCGACGGCGTGCCGCGCTCCTACGAGGAGTCGGCCCGGGTCTTCGGCGCGTCGCCGCGCCAGGTGCTGATGCACGTCGTGCTGCCGATTGCACGGCCCGGTCTGGCGACCATCCTGGTGTGGTCGTTCATCCAGGCGTGGGGCAACTTCCTGCTGCCGTTCCTGCTGTTGCAGGACACCGGGAAGCAGCCTGCGGCGGTCATCATCCACACGTTGCAGAACGAGGGCGGCGGCGTCGACCTGAGCAGCCTGCCGGTCTTCTCGCTGCTGTACTCGATCCCGGTTGTCGTGCTCTACCTGCTGGTGAACCGGCGATACGGCTTCCGCTTCCATGGAGGGATCAAAGGCTGATGGCCGGTATCGACGTCGCCGGGCTCTCGACCGTGTACCCGAACGGGGTGCGCGCGGTCGACGGGCTCGACCTGCACATCAACGACGGCGAGTTCTTCGCGCTGCTCGGCCCGTCCGGCTGCGGCAAAACCACGCTGCTGCGCACGATCGCCGGTCTGGAACAAGCCAGCGAAGGCACGGTCAGCATCGGCGAGCGCGAGGTCACCCGGCTCGAACCGGGCAAGCGCAACGTGGCCATGGTCTTCCAGGATTACGCGCTGTTCCCGCACATGACCGTCGCCGAGAACATCGCCTACCCGCTGCGCGTGCGCCACGAGTCCCGCGAGAAGCGCCGCGCGGTGGCCGAGGAGACCAGCGCCGAACTCAGCCTCGCGCAGTATCTCGACCGCCGCCCCGGCCAGCTCTCCGGCGGCCAGCAGCAACGCGTAGCGCTGGCCCGCGCCATCGCCATGAACGCCGACGTGCTGCTGCTCGACGAGCCACTGTCCAACCTGGACGCCCGCCTGCGCCTGGAAGCGCGCACGTTTCTCAAGCGACTGCAACGCGAACTCAAGCTGACCACGGTCTTCGTCACCCACGACCAAGCCGAAGCGCTGGCCCTGGCCGACCGGATCGCGGTGCTCGAATCCGGCCACCTGCGCCAGCTCGGCACCCCGCGCGAGGTCTTCCAGCGCCCCGCCGACACCTTCGTCGCCAACTTCATCGGCTCGACCCCGATGAACCAGCTCGACGGCACCATCCACGCCGACCACCTCGAAGCCGCAGGCGCCCGCCTCCCCCGGCCGCTCGGCGTCGACCAGGTCGACGGTCCGATCCGGCTGGGCATCCGTCCCGAATACCTGACCCTGCGCCCGGCCGAAGAGCCGGGCGGCATCACCGGCAAAGTCTCGATCGTGGAGAACCTCGGCGTCACCGCGCTGGTCATCCTGGACTGCGCCGACGGCATCCAGCTCGGCGTCACCGTGCCCGAATCCGAGGAGCCCTCGGTCGGCGACACCCTCACCGCCATCCCCGAACCCGGCCGCATCCTGCTGTTCGACGCGGAGTCCGGCAGGCTGATCAGCTAGTAGCCGGTCCAGCCGGTGTCCAGGATCTGCCGGGCGAGGTAGAGGTCGGACAGGCCCGCGAACAAGCAGAGCAGCGGCAACGCCATGCCGACGATCAGCGCGACCGGATGCCGCACTCGCTTGCGCAAGCTCGCGACCAGCGCGACCAGCGCGAGGACCAACCCGGCGCAGTGAATCCCGGCAGCAAGGTAGGCCGCGCTCACGGTGTGGTCGGGCGCTGCCGTCTCCAGCGAAGCCCGGAACCGCTCCGCCGCCTGGGTCGCGATCACCAACCCGGCCACCACCGTGGCGACCGCGAGGAAACAGCAGACGACGCTGATCGCCGAGAATCGAACCCGAACCTCAGCCACAGACCACCACCATGCCCAAGCCACCGTGGTAGACCACGTACACCATGATCCCATTGCCCACCAACAGCACCAGCCCGAGCAACCCGACCGCACCCCAGCCCAACGTCCGCGTCGAATCCATCACCGACCGCCCATAGCGCACCACCCCGGCCGTCAGCACGATCAGCGCGGCCGCCACCCCTGGCCACACCAGCCCGACCGCCAACGGCGGCAGCGGATACAACGCGGGCGCACCCGGAATGTTCAGTGCCCGCCGGGCCGCACACAATTCCGTGACCGAATGGGGATAAGCTGCGAGCACGAACGCAGCCGCAACCGGCAGAGCGACGCTGAGAAGCACTGCGGACCAAGCAAGCAACGGTACCGCCCGGTAGCCGGGCGGTACTTGACTGCGCGCGGCGCTCACCCGGGAGACCAGGTGTTCTGCGCGAATTCTTGCAGGATCTGCTGGAATCGCGCGCCAGCCTCAGCGTCGACCTTGGAGTAAGAAGTGGCGCTGGCCTCCAGCATTTCCGCGAGCTGTCCCATCTCGGTGACCATACCTTCGACGTGTTGAGACCACGCATTGGCACAGTCGGTGAGGGCTGAAGAACTGGCCCACCCAGGATTGGCTTGTGCCGCGCTCTGGCTGGCATCCGCACAGTGGCTCGCATTGCCCGTCGCGTCAGCCACAGTGTTCCGGACCGACCGAGCGACCGACCGCACGGCAGGCGGCGACACGTTGATGTTTCCCATCACGAACTCCCCACATGTACGAGTCGAACACTCACGAACCAACCTGCACGATCACAGCGTGCTCGTTTCCCTCGGCCTCGTGGAGATGCTGAATCCGGCCATCAATGCTCAGATTCTGAGCGTCGTCCGTGTGCTGGGTATAGAGGATGTCGCCGTTGGGCAGGACCGCCGTGACGATCGCTGTGTGATGAATGTGACCGGGGCCACCATTGGTTTGAGTGCCGGGACCGTTCTGGATGAACAGCAAGTCCCCCGGCTTGGCCTCGGAGGGAGGCACCTCCTTGCCGATTGGTGACGACCCGTCTGGCTGTGGAGGAGTCTCAGTGAGGTAGTCGTGCAGACCCTGCGCAAGCCCCCAACTCGGTGACGACCCGACCGAACTCGTCGGTCCTAATCCGAAGAAGAGATGCGCCTGGCTCCAGTCATCGGTCTGCGGTAACCCTGACGCTGCGAGCGCGTCCGACGCGAAGACGGTGCAGTTGTCGTTGGCGTTCACCCAGTTCAGGTCGTCGTTGCTCCAGTTCCCAGCGGCGAACTGCACCATGGTCATGCGATTTACCGGCCCTGGTCCGGCGAGCTGATTCTTGATGGCCTGCGGAATGCCATCGAGGTTGTACAAGCTGAGCGGGATGGCCTTCTCCAAGTCCTGCTGCTGTCCAGGGGTCAACGCCTGCCACCATGCGGCGACCTGGTCAGGCGGGGTGCCCTTGGGTGGAAGCATGTCGGTATAGATGGCCAGGACATCTTCCGACATGGAGTTCTGCAGTGCCAGTTCACTGTCTTCGTTTGTTTGGTTGACTTGTGCTGCCAAAGCCCGCAGATCCTTCGCTGCCTGCTGGTCGGCTTCATCGGCCGAGCGCAGCGCGTCCTGTATCTCGTTGCGCAGATCGGTGGCGAACCGCACGTCCAGGACGGGAACGTCGACTACTTGAACCGATCCGTCCTCGTTAACCGCGTATCCGTTCTGCTCGGCAGTCGACATCGCGTCCTGCAGCACGGTCTGCGCGGCACCGACGGCCGTGGCGAGCGCGTCCATGACGTTGACTATCGACGACATGACATCGGTGGCGACATTGAAACGGTTATAGAGATCCTTGATCGAACCAACCGCCAACTGTCCGACAACATCTGACCAGGCTGTCGACAGGTGCTCACTGTCTTCCTCGAGATCGCCTGACGCTTCCTCGGTCAGCTGCATCAACCATGCCCACTGGTCACCCGCCTCGTTCCACGCAACCGTGGATGCAGAGGCCAACTGGCTTACTGAGATGGCCACCAATCCCCCGCCCCGAACGTCACCGACGCACGACGAAGGTAGCACTCGGATCCAGGCCAGTCCGTGCTTCTGTGAGATCGATCGAGAACCAGCTGATTTCCGGCGGTGAAATCACTCGTCGTCCTCGTCGAGGGCTTCGGCCTCCTTGCGGACGTCGTAGTGATCGGAGGCGAGGGCCGCGATGATGTCCTTGGACGTGGTCTTGTCGAGCGCGATCGCGGACAGGGCGGCGAAGACCTTCTGGTAGGCGGCGATCTCGTCGGGTTCCTCCATGAAATGCCCGGCGATCTCCTCGTCGAGGTAGACGACCGGGTCGAAGTCGGCGAACTCCATCAGGCAGCAGGACCCGGCGAGACCGGCGTGCGCGCCGGCGGCGGCCGGGATGACGCGGATGTTCACGTAGGAGCGCACGGCCATCCGCAGCAGGTGGTGCAACTGCTCGGACATCACCTCGTAGCCGCCGATCGGCAGGTGCAGCGCGAGTTCGTGGATGTAGAAGACGCAGTACGGCGGCTGGCCCCTGGTGAACACCACCTGGTCGGCCATGCGCTCGGAGACCTGCTGCTCGATGCTGTCGAAGGGCACGTTGACCATGCGCGAGACGACGGAGCGCGCGTAGTTCTCGGTCTGCAGCAGGAAGGGCACGAACGCGGCGTGGAAGTCCGCGATGCGCACCGCTTTGCGCTGGTGCTCGGCCAGGGCGCGGGCCTGCTCCGAGCGCGACCACCCGCGCTGCCCCTGCTCCCGGGTGAGCTGGAGCAGTTGGTCGCGCTGGTCGCCGATGACGCCGAGCAGCGCGAGCATGGCGGACACTTCGACCTCGGTCGCGCCGAGTCGTCCGGTGAGGAACCGGGATATCCGGGATTCCGACCACCCGAGCAGTTCGGCGAGGCGTTTGCCGCTGAAGTTGCTGCGTTCCATCGCCAGACGCAGAGCGTTGCCCAACTCCCGGCTGCGCACGGTCGACCGGCCGTCGATCATGGGGACCTCCTGATCATCTTCGCGCGCCAGAGAATAGAACGCCAGCCCGACAAGTCCAGGGGTTTCCCGCGAAATTACCTCGAAAGAATAACAGATTTCCCTTTCGGAAAGGGAAATTTCCGCGCCTTCTGATTCACCAACAATACCGCACCGCGCATTCTCAGGCGGGCACCGGAGCGATACATATCTGGTCACGGCCCTGTGTCTTGGCCCGGTAGAGGGCTGCGTCGGCCGCAAGGAGCAAACCGTCGAGGCTGCGCGCTCCGGAGCTGGGGTAGGCCGAGATGCCAATCGAGACGGTCAGCCCGGACACGGTGGCCGGGCCGTCGTTGGTGACGACGTCGATGAGCAGCGCGTTGATGCAGCGGCGCAGCCTTTCGGCAACCGCAACCACCGTGGTCGGACCGGCGTCGGGCACGAACGCCACGAATTCGTCGCCGCCCCAGCGGCCGAATTCGATGCCCGCGCCAAGCTCGTTGCTGACCGCGTGCGCGACCTTCTGCAGAACGGAGTCGCCCGCGAGGTGGCCGTGTTTGTCGTTGACCTGCTTGAGATGATCGAGGTCGAGCATGAGCACGGCCAGGTTGGACTCGGAGGCAATAGCCTTGTCCAGAGCGCGGCAGGCGATCTCGTGCCACCACGGTCCGGTGTGCAGACCGGTCTTCGGGTCGGTGCAGGCCGCCTTGCGGTACTGCGGCAGCAGGATCGCGCGGTGCATGGCGATCAGGCCGAGCACGATGCCGACGATCAGCAGCGGGTTGTAGACGACGATCCCGGCGGCCGCGATGCCGAGCCCGACCGAGCCGACCTCGATGATGCGCTCGCCGATGTTGTGGAAGACCTGCGAGGCGCGCGCGTTCGGCGAGGAAATCAGGATGGCGGCGATGACCAGCGCATAGTTGATGAACCAGCGCAGCGCGGCCGCGGCGAGAACTACAGCGAGTGACACCAGCGTGGTGGGTACACCTGGATGGGCACCGGGCCCGACCGACAATACGATGGCGGCCACCTGAGTGGCGATCACAATCGAGGCGGTGGTGAACACCCAGCGATACAGAGGCCGGCGACCTCGCCAAACACGGACCCACGCCCAGACGTGGGTGAGTATCACCATGGCGTAGGCCAGGGTGACCGGAAAGATCATCACCGCCGCGATCGACCACACCGTCTTGGTGTCCAGCCAGGGCGCGGCGCCGGAGGTGAGCTGCCGGACCTTGTCCACGCCGCGGGAAAGGTCGATGTGGACAATCGCGCAGACGGCCAGCACGGCGAAGCGGATCCAGTCCGTCCGGGACACCGCGGGGTGAATGCTGCCCACCACGATGAGCAGCACCGCGAGCGACTCGATCCCCAGCACGAAGCCGATCACCTGGCGCGGGGACGACCACAGCTCCCACCCGCGCAGCCGAGCCACCGACCTGCCCGCTATGCCATCCACCGGATTCCCGCCTCTGCGGCCGCGTCGGTTCGCCTGGGTCACCTGTGCACACCTGTTCTCATCACGGTAATCGCACGGAGCCAATATTCGACCGCCAACCGGGCGACAATGATCGTGCGCGCTGCGTCAGCGCGCGGCCGCACAACACCCACCTCTCGGGCAGAGGAGGTGAGCGTCATGCGCGACGAGAACTGGTGAAGATCCGGTTTCTACGACCTAGTTCGGGCAGTCTGCGTGATTGATCCGGTTGTCGGTCGCGCCCAGGTTCGCCTGGCGCGCGGTCCGACGGCCTGCCCGTCCACATGATGAACAATCACGAACACGGTTGACGAATTCGTTTTCTCCGGGCATGGTGGAGATTAAGCGAATCGGGAAGGAATGGTCATGCCGGCGATCACGTTGACGAGCTGGGCAGAGTGTTGTTGTCGCTCTGACCTGCGCTCACCGCCGTGATCGTGCTCTGATCACCTCAAGTGAGCCGCCATTCGGGAAACCCGAAACAGGCGGCTTTCTTATTTCGCCGTGCCCATTCCTTGAATTCACGGCCAGGTGCCCGAGTGGATAGGGACCCGCCTGCAAAGCGGTCTACGCCGGTTCGAATCCGGTCCTGGCCTCAGCGAGACGAATGCCGGAACCCTCCGCCGTGGAGGGTTCCGGCATTCGTGTGCTGGCGGCTCAGGCGACGGCGAGCGGGAGCAGGTGCGGGACGACCGGGGCGGGCAGGTCGGAGTGGCCGGTGAGGGCCTTGTCGACCGCGTTGGCCACCGAGCGGCCTTCGGCGATCGCCCAGACGACCAGGGAGGCGCCACGGTGCGCGTCGCCGCACACGTAGACGCCGGGCACGTCGGTCTGCCAGTCCGAGCCGCAGCTGATAGCGCCGCGCTTGTTGCGGTTGAGACCCAGACCGTCCAGTAGCGGCATGGGCTCGACGCCGGCGAAGCCGATGGCCAGCAGCACCATGTCGGCCGGGATCACCCGCACCTCGTCCGAGGTGGGGACGACCTCGCGGATGCCGGTTTCCCTGTCCTTGTGCACGCGGACCTCGCGCAGCTCGACCGAGCGCACGTGGCCGTCCTCGTCGCCGACGAAACGCTGCACGGCGAGGCCGAACTCGCGGGTGCCCGCTTCCTCGTGGGCCGGGTAGGTGCGCAGGATGTGCGGCCAGGTCGGCCAGGGGGAACGGTCGTCGTCGCGGACCTTCGGCGGTTCCGGGTACTGGTCGAGCTGGGTCACGGACAGCGCGCCCTGGCGGGTCGCGGTGCCGTAGCAGTCGGCGCCGGTGTCACCGCCGCCGATGATCAGCACGTGCTTGCCCTTGGCGTCGATCGGGCTGGGCCCGTCGCCCTCGCAGGCGCGGTTGGCCGGGACCAGGTGCTCCATGGCCAGGTGCACGCCGGTGAGTTCGCGGCCGGGGACGTCCTGCGCGTCGCGGCCTTCCAGGGCGCCGACCGCGAGGATGACCGCGTCGAAGCGCTCGCGCAGCTGCTCGACGGTCAGGTCGCCGGGCTTGCTGCCGCCGACCTCACAGCCGGTGACGAACTTGGTGCCCTCTTCCCGCAGCTGGGCCAGGCGCCGGTCCAGGACGGACTTCTCCATCTTGAACTCGGGGATGCCGTAGCGGAGCAGGCCACCGAGCCGGTCGTCCCGTTCGAACACGGTGACCTCGTGGCCGGCACGGGTGAGCTGCTGGGCGGCGGCCAGTCCGGCCGGGCCGGAGCCGACGATGGCGACCTTCTTGCCGGACGCGACCGTGGCCGGCCAGGCCTGCACGCGGCCGCTGTCCCAGGCCATGTCGGCGATGGCCTGCTCGACCCGCTTGATCGCGACCGCGCCGCCCGCGTCGTGCGAGATGGCCAGCACGCAGGCCGCCTCGCACGGGGCCGGGCACAGGCGCCCGGTGAACTCGGGGAAGTTGTTGGTCGCGTGCAGCCGGTCGCCCGCGTCCGGCCAGTCACCGCGCCGGACGAAGTCGTTCCACTCGGGAATCAGGTTCCCGAGCGGGCAACCGGCCGTGCCGGAGTGGCAGAACGGGATGCCGCAGTCCATGCAGCGGGCTGCCTGGGTGCTGACCTGGGCGCGGCGTTCGTCGCTGTCCAGGTCGCGGTACACCTCGCGCCAGTCGGCGAGCCGGTCGGCGACCGGTCGCTTGGGGTGGTCGGCGCGAGCGTGCTTGAGAAAGCCGTTCGGGTCAGCCACGGGATGCCTCCATGATCGCCTCGTCGACGTCGCGGCCCTGCGCGCGGGCGCGGCGCTCGGCTTCGAGCACGCGCTCGTAGTCGCGCGGCATCACCTTGGTGAACCCGGCCGAGCGGCGCGGCCAGTCCCCGAGCAGGGAGGCGGCGACGGTCGAACCGGTGTACTCCTGGTGCCGCGTGACGATCTCGCGCAGCGAGCGCAGGTCGTCGTGGGTGGGTCGTTGCAGGTCGACCATTTCCTGGTTGACCAGGTCGGGGTCGAGATCGAGCACGTAGGCGACGCCGCCGGACATGCCTGCCGCGACGTTGCGCCCGGTCGGCCCGAGCACGACGGCCGCGCCGCCGGTCATGTACTCGAACGCGTGGTCGCCCGCGCCTTCGCAGACCGCGAGCGCGCCGGAGTTGCGCACGCAGAACCGCTCGCCGACCCGGCCGCGCAGGAACAGCTCGCCCGCGGTCGCGCCGTAGCCGAGCACGTTGCCCGCGATGACCTGCTGTTCGGACGCGAACGTGGATTCCGGGTGCGGCCGGACGATGATCCGCCCGCCCGAGAGCCCCTTGCCCACGTAGTCGTTGGCATCGCCGACCATGTCCAGGGTGACGCCGCGCGGCAGGAACGCGCCGAGCGACTGACCGGCCGACCCGGTGAGGGTCACGTGGATGGTGTCCTCGGGCAGGCCCTCGCCGCCGTAGCGGCGGGTGACCTCGGCGCCGAGCAGCGTGCCGACGGTGCGGTTGACGTTGCGCACCGGCAGTTCCAGCCGCAGCGGGTGGGCGTCCTCCAGCGCGGCCTCGGCCAGCTGGATGAGCGTGCGGTCGAGGGCGTGTTCCAGGCCGTGGTCCTGTTCGCGGACGCGCCGCTTGGCGCTGCCGTAGGACTCCTGCGGGGTCGGCACCTCGAAGACCGGGGCCAGGTCGAGGCCCTTGGTCTTCCAGTGTTCGACGGCCTCGTCGACGTCGAGCGCCTCGGCGTGGCCGATGGCGTCGTCCAGGGTGCGGAAGCCGAGTTCGGCGAGGATTTCGCGGACTTCCTTGGCCACGAACCGGAAGAAGTTCTCCACGAACTCGGGCTTGCCGGTGTATCGCTTGCGCAGCACCGGGTTCTGCGTCGCGACGCCGACCGGACAGGTGTCCAGATGGCACACGCGCATCATCACGCAGCCGGCCACGATCAGCGGCGCGGTGGCGAAGCCGTACTCCTCGGCGCCGAGCAGCGCGGCGATGACCACGTCCCGCCCGGTGCGCATGCCGCCGTCGACCTGGACGGTGATCCGGTCGCGCAAACCGTTGAGCAGCAACGTCTGCTGGGTTTCGGCCAGACCGATCTCCCACGGCGTGCCCGCGTGCTTGAGCGAGTTCATCGGGGAGGCGCCGGTGCCACCGTCGTGCCCGGAGATCAGCACCACGTCGGCGTGCGCCTTGGCCACGCCGGCTGCGACCGTGCCGACGCCCAGTTCGCTGACCAGTTTGACGTGGACGCGGGCCTGCTCGTTGGCGTTCTTCAGGTCGTGGATGAGCTGGGCGAGGTCCTCGATGGAGTAGATGTCGTGGTGCGGCGGCGGCGAGATCAGGCCGACACCCGGGGTGGAGTGCCGGGTGCGGGCGATCCACGGGTACACCTTGAACGGCGGGAGCTGGCCGCCTTCGCCGGGCTTGGCCCCCTGCGCCATCTTGATCTGCAGGTCGGTCGCGTTGACCAGGTACTCGCTGGTGACGCCGAAGCGGCCGCTGGCGATCTGCTTGATCGCGGAGCGCCGCTCCGGGTCGTAGAGCCGGTCGGTGTCCTCGCCGCCCTCGCCGGTGTTGGACCGCGCGTTGATGCTGTTCATCGCGATGGCCAGGGTTTCGTGCGCCTCGGCCGAGATCGAGCCGTAGGACATGGCGCCGGTGTTGAACCGGGCCAGGATCGACTCGATCGGCTCGACCTCGTCGATCGGCACCGGGGTGCGGCCGTTGGTCTTGAGCTGGAACAGCCCGCGCAGCTCGCCGCCCTTGCGGGCCAGGCGTTCCACCTCGTCGGTGTACTGCCGGTAGACGTGCTCCTGCTTGGTCTTGGTGGCGTGCTGCAACAGGAAGACGGTTTCCGGGGTGAACAGGTGCAGTTCGCCCTCACGCCGGTAGGCGTACTCGCCGCCGACGTCGAGGCGCTGGTGCACCCGGTCGGTCGGGTTGTCCGGGTAGGCACGGCGATGCCGTTGCGCGGCCTCCTCGGCGAGCACGTCGAGCCCGACCCCGCCGAGTTTGGAGGAGGTGCCGGTGAAGTACTCGTCGAGCAGGTTCTGGGACAGGCCGAGGGATTCGAACACCTGCGCCGCGGTGTAGGCGCCGACGGTCGAGATGCCCATCTTGGACATGATCTTGAGCACGCCCTTGACCAGCGCCTGCACGTAGTTGCGGACGGCGGTGCGCGGCTCGATGTTGGTGATGCTGCCGTGCACGACCAGGTCTTCGATGGTCTCGAAGGCGAGGTAGGGGTTGACCGCGGCGGCGCCGTAACCGAGCAGCAGCGCGATGTGGTGCACCTCGCGGGCATCACCGGTTTCCACGACGAGCGCGGCCCGCAATCGGTCCTTGGTGCGCACCAGGTGGTGGTGCACGGCGGAAACCAGCAGCAGCGACGGGATCGGCGCGAGCCGGTGATCGGAGTCGCGGTCGGAGAGCACCAGCGTGCGCGCCCCGGCCGCGATCGCCTCGGACGCTTCCCGGCGGACCCGTTCGATGGCCGCCGCAAGCGCTTCCCCGCCACCGTCCGCCTCGTACAGTCCGGAAAGGACGGTACAGCTGAAACCGGGCAGGTCGCCGTCGTCGTTGACGTGGATGAGCTTGGCCAGCTCGTCGTTGTCGATGACCGGGTAGCGCAGCTGGATGTGGCGGCAGGAGGCCGGGCCCGGTTCGAGCAGGTTCTGCTCGGGGCCCATGATCCGCGCGACCGAGGTGACGATCTCCTCGCGGATCGCGTCCAGCGGCGGGTTGGTCACCTGCGCGAAGTTCTGCTTGAAGTAGTCGTAGAGCAGCCGGGAACGCTGCGAGAGCACGGCGGGCGGGGTGTCCGAGCCCATCGAGCCGATCGGCTCGGCACCCTTCTCGGCCATCGGCGTGAGCAGGATGCGCAGCTCTTCGTCGGTGTAGCCGAAGGTGAGCTGGCGGCGCTGCACGGATTCGTGCGTCTGCACCACGTGCTCGCGCTCGGGCAGGTCGTCGAGCTGCAGCAGGCCCGCGTGCAGCCACTGGTCGTAGGGATGCTTGCCGGCCAGGGAGCCCTTGATCTCGTCGTCGGAGATGATCCGGCCCTTGTCGGTGTCCACAAGGAACATTCGGCCGGGCTGCAGCCTGCCCTTGGCGACCACCTGATCCGGCGGCACGTCGAGCACGCCGGACTCGCTGGCCAGCACCACGCGGTCATCCGCGGTGCGCCACCACCGGGCCGGACGCAGACCGTTGCGGTCCAGGACCGCGCCGAGCACGGTGCCGTCGGTGAAGGTCACGCAGGCCGGGCCGTCCCACGGCTCCATCAGGCTGGCGTGGAACTGGTAGAACGCGCGCCGCTGCGGGTCCATGGTGGCGTGGTTCTCCCACGCCTCCGGGATCATCATCATCACCGCGTGCGGCAGGCTGCGCCCACCGAGGTGCAGCAGTTCCAGCACTTCGTCGAAGGACGCGGAGTCGGAGGCCTCGCCGTCCACGATCGGGTAGACCCGGGTGAGGTCGCCGGGGATCAGGTCGGATTCGAGCTGCGCCTCGCGGGCGCGCATCCGGTTGCGGTTACCGCGAATCGTGTTGATCTCGCCGTTGTGCGCGACGTAGCGGTACGGGTGCGCGAGCGGCCAGGACGGGAAGGTGTTGGTGGAGAACCGGCTGTGCACCAGGGCGATCGCGCTGACCAGCCGGGTGTCGGTGAGGTCGGTGAAGAACGCGGGCAGCTGGCCGGTGGTGAGCATTCCCTTGTAGGCCAACGTCCGCGCGGACAGCGACGGGAAGTAGGTGCCGCAGCCGGCGACCACGCTCTCGTGCTCGGCGCGCTTGCGCAGCGCGAAGGTCAACCGGTCGAGGGCCACGCCGGATTCACCGTTGCCGGTCACGAACAGCATGGCGAAGTGCGGCATGACCGACCGCGCGGTAGGTCCGACACCGGCCTCGTCGACGGCGATCGGCACCTCGCGCCAGCCGAGCACGCGCAGGCTTTCTTCTTCGGCGATACGGCCGATCAGCGCAACGGCGGCGGCCCGCGCGGCGGCGTCGGCCGGGAGGAAGGCGATGCCCGCGGCGTAGCGGTGCTGGCCGTTCTCGTCCGGTTCGGGCAGTGCGAACTCGACCGTCTCGCGCAGCAGCGCGTCCGGGAGCTGCACCAGGATGCCCGCGCCGTCACCGCTGGTCGGCTCGGCGCCGGCGGCGCCTCGGTGTTCCAGGTTGGCCAGTGCGGTCAGGGCGTCGTGGACGATGCCGTGCGAACGACGGCCCTGGATGTCGGCCACCATGGCGACACCACAGGCATCCCGCTCGGTTGCCGGGTCGTACAGACCCTGCTTACGGGGCAGGGCGGAAAAGAGCTGGTTGGCGCTGATCGGAGCTGCTTCACCGGTGGTGGGACCCTGAGCTGGGGGGAAAGCTGGGGTCGGAGAAGGCACAGCCGGACCTCCTTCGTCGTCCTCGCGGTCTTGGTGTCAAGGCGAACTTGCAACTTGGGCGCGCGGGGCGACGATGGCCCGCATTATTGACGTGACTCTAACAGTCACGAAACATTCGTACACCCACGAAATCGTGATCCAGGCCATCCACTGATAACGACTTGGACATCGACAGCGACGTACCCATTACGCGGCAAGAATAACTTCGTCTTGCTAAGTATCTCGCTGCCGAGCTGTCCGAGCTGTCCCCGATGGTAGAGTTCCGCTTCGCCGGATCACCCGCGTGACCGGCCGCGCGAACCGCCGAAAACCCTCGTTGACCTGCGTCTTCGTGGTTCTCGGCCGCGAGGGGAAGTCCGGTGCGATTCCGGCGCTGTGCCGCAACTGTGATGGTCCGAACGGGCCCAAGCCAGGTCGCCTCCGCGCGCGAGAGACGACCCGCTACCGACCCAGTGGCGGCGTAGCCGGAGAGGCTCGGCCACGTCGACACCTCGGCGTCGGCCAACCCGTGAGGACTCCTCATGTCACGCCTTCTCCCGAAACGCGGTTTCCGTGCCGTTATCGGGCTGTTCACCCTGGTCGGCACCGTCCTGGTGGCCGGCTGCGCGAGTCATGCCCCCGCTGCGCCGGCGAGCACCGGTTCCAACGCTGGGTCGGCGTTCCCGGTGACGGTAACCGTGCCTGGTGGTAACACGCCAGTGACCATCGCCACTGAACCGAAACGGATTGTTTCCCTTGACGCCTCCGAATCCGCGATCCTGCACGCGCTCGGGGCGGACAAACAGGTCGTCGCGGTCGACAAGGACTCGGACTATCCGGGCGCGCCGGTCACCTCGATCGACTCGACCAACCCGAATGTCGAGGCGATCGCGGGCAAGAACCCCGATCTGGTGATCACCGCCTACGACAACAACAACGTCGTGAGTGGACTGAAGAAGCTCAGGATCCCGGTTCTGCTGGTGAACGCGCCGAAGAACATCAACGAGGCCTACGCGTTGTGGTCGGCCGTCGGCCGAGCGACCGGGCATCAGTCCGAAGCGGACACTCTGGTCGCCAGGACCAAGCAGGACATCGCCGCGACCGTGGCCAGGGCGCCCAAGCCCGCGAAACCGCTGAGCTACTACTACGAACTCGACTCGACCTACTACACCGCGACGTCGCACACGTTCATCGGCAGCCTGCTCGGCCAGTTCCAGCTGACCAACATCGGCGACCCGGCCGACTCCACGACAGCGGCCGGTTACCCGCAGCTCTCGCAGGAGGCGATCCTCCAGGCCAACCCGTCGGTCATCTTCCTCGCCGACGGCGGCAAGGACGGCGGCCAGACCCCGCAGACCGTCGCGGCCCGGCCCGGCTGGGCCACGTTGAGCGCGGTGCAGCGCGGCGACGTGTTCACGCTCGACTCCGACCAGGCCTCGGAATGGGGCCCGTCGATCGATCAGCTCATGCACGCGGTCGCCGACGACCTCGCCAAGGCCGGCAAGTAACCGTGCCCGCGTCGCTTCGGCCCACCCGGTTGCGGCCACTGGTCGTGGTGGCCGCGATCGTGGTGCTGGCCGGGGTGATGCTCGGTTCGGTGCTGCTCGGCGCGATCGACCTCGGCGCCGGGCGGGTGCTCGGCGAGATCTACGCGGAGCTGACCGGTGGCCGATCTCCGTTGTCGGCAAGGGAATCCGCGATCCTGTGGGAACTGCGGGTGCCGCGCGTCGTGCTCGGCTGCCTGGTCGGCGCCGCCCTCGCCGCCTCCGGCGCCGCGTACCAGGGCGTGTTCCACAACCCGCTGGCCGACCCGTACCTGCTCGGCGCGGCGGCGGGCGCGGGCATGGCCGCGACCATCGTGATCGTGCTCGACCCGAACGCGGGCGCGGGTATCGCGGGCCCGCTGCCGGTCGCCGCGTTCGCGGGCGCGCTCGGCGGAATCGGCCTCACCTGGCTGCTCGGCCGCTCCACCGGCACCAGCACGGCAACCCTGGTGCTGGCCGGGGTCGCGGTCGCCGCGTTCCTCACCGCGATCCAGACCTTCCTGCAACAGCAGAACACCGACACGTTGCAGCGGGTGTACTCCTGGACACTCGGCGGCCTGAACACCGCGGGCTGGCAGGCGGTGCTGCTCTCGCTCCCCTACATCGGCGTCGGCGCGATCGTGCTCTGCTTCAGCGGACGGCACCTGGACGTGCTCGCCCTCGGCGACGACGAAGCGCTGTCGCTGGGCATCCGGCCGGTGCGGGTTCGGATGGTGGTGTTGTGCGCGGCGTCACTGGCCACGGCCGGGGCGGTCGCGGTGAGCGGGTTGATCGGGTTCGTCGGGATCGTGGTCCCGCACCTGGTCCGGCTGCTGTTCGGCGGGAGCTACCGGGTCGTCGTGCCGCTGTCGCTGGTCGGCGGGGCGGTGTTCCTGATCGCCGCCGACATCGTGGCCAGGACCGTGCTCGCGCCTGCCGAACTGCCGATCGGGGTGGTCACCGCGTTCACCGGCGGCCCCTTCTTCCTCGTCGTGCTCCGTACGGCCCGAAACAGGTTGCGATGAGTTCACTGCGACTGCGCGAGGTCGGCGCGGGCTATCAGGGCAAACCGGTCGTCGGCGGCGTCACCGTCGACGTCCCGGCCGGTTCCTGGCTGGCGATCATCGGCCCGAACGGCGCGGGCAAGTCGACCCTGCTCAAGGCGGTCGCCGGGCTGGTCGAACGCACCGGCCGGATCGAGATCGGCGAGCGGGACGCCGAGCACCTGACCCACCGCGAACGGGCCCGCGTCATCGGCTACGCCCCGCAGAACCCGACCCTGCCGGAAGACCTGACCGTCACCGACTACGTGCTGCTCGGCCGCACCCCGCACCTGCGCCCGCTGGGCCGGGAGAGCGCGGCGGACCTGCGCATCGTCGCCGACGTGCTGGCCCGGCTCGACCTGCGCGACCTAGCCGATCGGCGGCTGCACGCCGTCTCCGGCGGCGAACGCCAGCGCGCGGTGCTGGCCAGAACGCTGGCCCAGCAGGCCGGTCTGCTGTTGCTCGACGAACCAACGACCGGCCTGGACATCGGCCACGCGCAGGCCTTGCTGGAGTTGATCGACCGCCTCCGCCGGGCCGACGGCACCACGGTGGTCTCGACATTGCACGACCTGACCCTGGCCGGTCAGTACGCCGACCAACTGCTTCTGGTCCAACACGGCGAAGTGGTCGCAGCGGGTGCTCCGGCCGAGGTTCTCACCGTCGAGTTGCTGGCCCGCTTCTACGGGGCCGACATCGAAGTGCTGCACACCAGCGACGGCAACCCGGTCGTCGTCCCGCGCCGTCAGGCCCCGACAGGCTCCACAGTGGACGGTTCGCCGGAGAATCCGGCCGGATCCTCACGCTGACCGCGTTTGCGGGCCAGCACGAAGTAGAGCACCGCGCCGATCAGCAACAACACCATCACCCACACGTTGATCCGAACGTTGAACAGGTGGGTCGCCGGTTCGGCACGCAGCAACTCGATCCAGAACCGCCCGAACGCGTACGCCCCAACGTACAACGCGAACGCGCGGCCATGTCCGAGCCGCATCCGCTGGTCGACCAGCACCACCGCGAGCGCGACCAGCAAGTCCCAGATCAGCTCGTAGAGAAAGGTCGGCTGCACGATCTGCGGATTGGCGTGGCTCAGCGCGACCCCGTTGAGGTTGTCCAGCGCGCCGTTACCCGGATCGACGCGGCTGAAGATCTGCAAGCCCCATGGCAGCGTGGTCGGTCCCCCGTACAATTCCTGGTTGAAGAAATTACCGAGTCGCCCGAACGCTTGCCCCACAACGATTCCCGGCGCGAGCGCGTCCGCGACGAACGGCAACGGCACCCCGCGCCGGCGACACGCGATCCACGCGCCCAGCGCGCCGAGCGCGATCGCCCCGGGCAGGCCGAGCCCGCCATCCCAGATCTCCAGCGCCTGCAGCGGATTCGTGCCCGGCCCGAAGTACCGCCACGCGTCGGTCGCCACGTGGTAGAGCCGACCGCCGACCAGCCCGAACGGCACCGCCCACACCGCGACGTCCATGACCACCCCGGCCTCGCCCCCGCGCGCCCGGTACCGCACGCTGCCCAGCCAGATCGCCACGATGATCCCGATGACGATGGCCAGCGCATAAGCCCGGATCGGGATCGGGCCGAGATGCCAGACCCCCTGGTCAGGGCTCGGGATGTAGCTGTGCACGAGGGCGCCGGTCACCATCACGCCGCCCACCGTAACGGTCCTAGCCGATTACCGTGCGCCCACCAGGTCAAGCTTCAGCGGGAACGGCTGCGACGCCGTCAGCACTCCGGCCGTACTGCTGGCGATCTCGCGAAAGCCCTCGCCGTCCAGTTCGAGCAGCCGCATAGCGGGGACTCCGGTCTTCGGATCCACGAACATCAAGAACGGGATCCCGGCTTCTGCGTACAACTGCCGCTTCAGTGCCAGGTCGAATGTCCTGGTCGACGGCGAATGGATCTCCAGTGCCAGCAGGACATCAGACCCTTTGTAGTACACGGCATCCACGCCTGGCGCATTCAGCACAACAAGGTCGGGGATGAGCAGCCGCTCGTTGTTGAGAACGACGTTCACACCGGGCAAGGTCTCGAACTCAGGCGGTGTCGCCGCGATGAACGCCACCTGGAGCTTCTGGAGCACCCGCTGATGCCGCGAGTTGGGGGACGGGCTCACGACGACCAGCCCGTCGACCAACTCGATCCGATTGCCCTGATCCTCGGGCAGCCTGAGCAAGTCCTCCACCGTCCATTTTTCGGGATGTGGCAGGAAGCAGTCGGCTGGCTGTGCGAACACCGTGGATCACCTCCGGAATCGCCCGGCTGCGTCCAGTCTGACAGTGCCGACGGATACTGACAAAACCCGATCTTCAGCCGGGCATCCGGACGATCTTCACTCGATCGGGTTGGCCTATGCGGCCTGGGGCTCCGTGTCGGGTTAGCTGACTGTCGCGACTTGGCCGCGGACGCCTTCGGCCAGTTCGGCGGCCAGGGCGGTCACGGCTGGTAGGCCCTCGTCGAGTTTGCTGACGAAGGCGGAGCCGACGATGACGACGTCGGCGAAGGAGGCGACCTCGGCGGCTTGGGCGCCGGAGCGGACGCCGAGGCCGACGCCGACGGCCAGGTCGCTGGTGTGTTCGCGGATGCGGCCGACCAGGGTGGGCGCGGCGCTGCTGACCGCGTTGCGGGCGCCGGTGACGCCCATGACCGACGTGGCGTAGACGAAACCGCTGGTCACGGCCAGGGTCGAGATGATGCGTTCCTCGGTGGAGGAGGGCGCGAGCAGGAAGATGCGGTCAAGACCGTGCTCCTGCGAGGCGGCCAGCCACTCGGCGCCTTCGTCGGGGACCAGGTCGGGGGTGATGACGCCGAGGCCGCCCGCTGAGGCGAGGTCGCGGGCGAAGCGGTCGACGCCGTAGGCGTAGACCGGGTTCCAGTAGGTCATCACGACCGGGCGACCGCCGCGCGCGGACACCGATTCGACCAGGCCGAACAGGTCGCGCAGGCGGAATCCGCCGGCCAGCGCGGCGCCGGAGGCGGCCTGGATGGTGGGGCCGTCGAGGACCGGGTCGGAGAACGGGACACCGACCTCGACCAGGTCGCAGCCGCCGTCGACGAGCGCGGCGAACGCGGCGCGGGAGCCGGCGAGGTCCGGGTAACCGGCAGGCAGGTAGCCGGCGAGCGCGGCCCGGGCCTCGTCCCTGGTTCCGGCGAGGAACTCGGAGAGCGGGCTGCTCATGCGGTCGGGTCCTTCCGGTGCGTGTGCTGCGCGGCGTCCGGGCTGTTCAGGTGGAACCAGTCGGTCGCGGTGCTCATGTCCTTGTCGCCGCGCCCGGAGAGGCTGACCACGATCAGTCCGTCCGGCCCCAGTTCCTTGCCGAGTTCGATCGCGCCGGCCAGCGCGTGCGAGGACTCGATGGCCGGGATGATGCCCTCGGTCCTGGACAGCAGCGCGAACGCGTCCATGGCCTGCGCGTCGGTGATCGAGCGGTACTCGGCGCGGCCGCTGTCCTTGAGCTGGGAATGTTCCGGGCCGACGCCGGGATAGTCCAGGCCGGCGGAGATCGAGTAGGCCTCGGTGATCTGGCCGTCCTCGTCCTGCAGCAGGTAGGACCGCGACCCGTGCAGCAGGCCGGGGGTGCCCTCGCCGAGCGAGGCACCGTGTTCGCCGGTTTCGACGCCCTTGCCGCCGGGTTCGAAGCCGTAGAGCTTGACCGTGGGGTCGTCGATGAAGCCGTAGAACAGGCCGATCGCGTTGGACCCGCCGCCGACGCACGCGGCGACCGCGTCCGGCAGGCGGCCGGCCTGGTCCAGGATCTGGGCGCGGGCCTCGATGCCGATGATGCGGTGGAAATTGCGCACGATCAGCGGGAACGGGTGCGCGCCTGCGGCGGTGCCGAGCAGGTAGTGCGTGGTGTCCACATTGGTCACCCAGTCGCGCAGCGCTTCGTTGATGGCGTCCTTGAGCGTGCGCGAGCCGGTCTTGACCGGAATGACTTCCGCGCCGAGCAGCCGCATCCGGGCGACGTTGAGGGACTGCCGCTCGGTGTCGACCTCGCCCATGTAGATGGTGCAGTCCAGGCCCATCAGCGCGGCGATGGTCGCGGTGGCGACGCCGTGCTGACCGGCGCCGGTCTCGGCGATGAGCCGGGTCTTGCCCATCTTCTTGGTGAGCAGGCCCTGGCCCAGCACGTTGTTGATCTTGTGTGAGCCGGTGTGGTTGAGGTCTTCCCGCTTGAGGAAGATCCGCGCGCCGCCCGCGTGCTCGGCGAAGCGCTTGGCTTCGGTGAGCAGCGAGGGGCGACCGGCGTAGTCGCGCAGCAGGCGGTTGAACTCGGCCAGGAACTCCGGGTCGATGCGGGCCTTGTCGTACTCGGCGGACAACTCGTCCAGCGCCGCGATCAGCGCCTCCGGCATGAACCGGCCGCCGAACGCGCCGTAGTAGCCGCGCGCGTCCGGGTCGTGCCCGTCCGGGTGGTGGGCCTGGGCCTGCTGCTCGTCGGTCACCGGGTCGGCCTCGGGCACGCTGGGTGCGAACCGGCGGTGACCAGCTGCACGACGGCGGTCTTGGGGTCACCGCTGGTGACCAATCCCTCACCGACGAGCACCGCGTCCGCGCCGTAGCCGGCGTAGGTCATCAGGTCGGCCGGGCCGCGCACACCCGACTCGGCGATCTTCAGCGTCTCGAACGGCAACCCGGGAGCGAGCCTGCCGAACACTTCCCGGTCCACCTCAAGGGTTTGCAGGTTGCGCGCGTTGATGCCGATCACGCTCGCGCCCGCTTCCAGCGCGCGGTCGGCCTCCTCGGCGGTGTGCACCTCGACCAGCGCGGTCATGCCGAGCGACTCGACCCGGTCCAGCAACGCGACCAGCGCGTTCTGCTCCAGTGCGGCCACGATCAGCAGGACGAGGTCGGCGCCGTGCAACCGGGCCTCGTGCACCTGGTACGGGCTGACGATGAAGTCCTTGCGCAGCAGCGGAACCGTGGGCACCGCGGCGCGAACCGCGTCCAGATCGGCCAGAGATCCGCCGAAGCGCCGGGACTCGGTGAGCACGCTGATCACCCGGGCGCCCGCGTCCGCGTAGTCCTTGGCCAGCACTGCCGGCTCGGGGATCTCGGCCAGGTCTCCCTTGGACGGGCTGCGCCGTTTCACCTCGGCGATCACCCCCACGCCGGGGGCGCGCAGCGCGGTTGGCACGTCGATGGGCGGCGTGACCTTGGCCGCGCGTTCCTTGACCGCTTCGAACGGAAGCGCCGCCTCGCGCACGGCGAGATCCTCGCGGACTCCTTCGATGATCGATTCGAGAACGTTCACGGCATCACCCGCGAAACCCAAGAAACGCGTTCTGGCCCGACCGCCGCTGCGTCGAACAGTGAATCCCGACTCACAGCACTTCCCCTTCCCGCCAAAAAGATGCTAACCCCGCGCAACCAAGAGATCAGGTTTGGGGTAGCCCAACGTTGCGCAACAGGAAGCACGGCGTTAGTCCCGGTCCGTCGGGTCCTCTCCCTCGGACAGCGCCCGCCACAGCTCGTCGTCGGGGTCGCGCTTACGTTTGCCACCAGCGGGAGTTTCGTAGTTCGCGCCCAATCCGGGCAGGTTTTTCGCACCCCGAATGATCAGGGTTCCGGCCGCGCCGACCAGCAGTCCGGCTAGTAGCACCAAGGCATGAGCGAGGACAATTTGCGACAGCGGGTAACCGTTCGGGTGCGCACCGAACACCCCGGCCAATTGGGTGAACGCGGTGATGATCATGCCGACCCCGGCCAGCACCACCAGCGCGCCGACGAGCCGGCGCGCCCAGCCCCGGGTGGCCAGCGCGGCGGCGATCGCGGCCAGCGAGAGCAACGCGAGCGGGACCAGCGCGGGGGCCAGGGTGGCACCGTCGCGCGCGTCGACCACCTTGCCGTGCAACGGGGTCAGCTCGACCGACCAGGACCAGGACAGTTTCGACGATGCCCACAGCAGACCGGCCCCGGCCAGCAGCCCGATCACGATCATCCACAGTGGACGACGATCGGTCTTCGGCCGCGGATTCGCGGCCTGCGCCTCGGTGGCCGGTGTCTCAGGCACCCGTCGGCTCCTCCCGAACGGTCGCGGCCGGTGATGCCATGGTGGCCGCGGTAGCGATCGCGGAGAGCACCGCGCGCGCCTTGTTCAGCGTCTCCTCGTCCTCGGCGACCGGGTCCGAGTCGGCCACGATGCCGCCGCCGGCCTGCACGTACGCGACGCCGTCGCGGATCAGCGCGGTGCGGATGGCGATCGCGGTGTCCGCGTCGCCTGCGAAGTCGAGGTAGCCGACCACGCCGCCGTAGAGGCCGCGCCGGGTCGGTTCCAGCTCCTCGATCAGCTCCATCGCGCGCGGTTTCGGTGCGCCGGAAAGGGTTCCGGCCGGGAAACACGCGGTGACGGCGTCGAACGCGGTCCGGTCGTCGCGCAGTTCGCCGGTCACCGTGGACACGATGTGCATCACATGGCTGTACCGCTCGACCCGGAAGAACTCGACCACCCGCACCGTGCCCGGTTTGCACACCCGGCCGAGGTCGTTGCGGCCGAGGTCGACCAGCATGACGTGCTCGGCGCGCTCCTTGGCGTCGGCCAGCAGGTCCTTCTCCAGCAGCGCGTCTTCCTCGGGGTCGACGCCGCGCCAGCGGGTGCCTGCGATCGGGTGCGTCGTCGCGCGCCCGTCCCGCACCGTGACCAGGGCTTCCGGGCTGGATCCGACGATGTCGAAGCCGTCCAGCCGGAGCAGGTACATGTACGGGCTCGGGTTGGTGGTGCGCAACACCCGGTAGACGTCCAGCGCGTCGGCCTCGGTGTCCATCTCGAACCGCTGCGAGACCACCACCTGGAACGCCTCGCCCTCGCGGATCGCGGCCTTGGCTGCGTTGACCGCGGCGTGGTGTTCGTCGGGCGTGCGACGGCGCCGGAACTCGGGCTTGGGCGCGGCGAAGGTGGCCACGGTGGCCGGGGAGGACGTGCACAGCTGCTCGGTCATCACACCGAGACGGCGCACCGCGTCGTCGTAGGCGGCGTCGACCCGTTCCGGCGAGTCGTCCCAGTTGACGGCGTTGGCGATCAGGGTGATGGTGCCTTCGTGATGATCGAGGGCGGCCAGGTCGGTGGCCAGCAGCATGACCATCTCGGGAACCTGGAGGTCATCGACGGCCAGCTCGGGCAGGCGTTCCAGCCGCCGCACCGCGTCGTAGCCGACGTAGCCGACCATGCCGCCGGTCAGCGGGGGCATGCCGGGGATCGGGTCGGTGTGCAGCGCGCGGACCGTCTCCCGCAGCGCGACCAGCGGATCTCCGCCGCTCGGCAGGCCGACCGGCGGCGTTCCGGTCCAGACCGCCTCGCCATCGCGCACGGTCAGCGCGGCCGCGCTGTGCGCGCCGACGAACGACCAGCGCGACCAGGATTCGCCGTTCTCGGCCGATTCCAGCAGGAAGGTGCCCGGGCGGTTCGCCGCGAGCTTGCGGTAGACGCCCAACGGGGTCTCGTCGTCCGCGAGCAGCCGCCGAATCACCGGAATCACCCTGCGCTGGGTGGCGAGTGCGCGAAACTCTTCGCGGCTCGGATAGATCGCGCCAATGCCCTGCCCCTTGGGGCGAGCGGTGACGGTGAGGTTGTCGCCGGCCATGCGCTTTATTCTGCCTGCCCTGTTTGACCAGCATCGAGCAGGGGCCTATATTCAACCGTTGTTGAAATGAGGATGGATGGTCGAGCCGAAACCGGCCGCTCGCAGTCGTGGCCGCCGTGGTGGCGGCGCGGACACCAAGGCCGCCCTGCTGGCCGCCGCGAAGTCGGTGTTCGCCGAGTTCGGCTACGACAACGCCACCGTGCGGATGATCGCGGCCCGAGCCGAGGTCGATCCGGCCATGGTCAATCACTGGTTCGGCGGTAAGCAGGGCCTGTTCGGCCAGGCCGTGCTCGAACTGCCGGTCGACCCGGTGGAACTGCTCGAATACCTGAAAGCAGGCACCGCCGAGACGCTCGGCGAGCGCATGATGCGCACGTTTCTCACGGTCTGGGACAACGACGGCGGCAGGCTGCCCGCGTTGATGCGCAGCGTCACCCAGCAGTCGGAGGCCGCGCAGGCGATCCGCGAGATCTTCGTGGAGCGGGTGATCCTGCCGCTGATCGCGCACTTGGACGTCGATCAGCCGGAGCTGCGCGCGATCCTGTGCGGCACTCAGATGGTCGGCCTCGGCATGCTCCGCTACGTGCTGAAGTTCGAGCCGCTCGCTTCGCTGGACCGGGAAGCGGTGGTCGGTCTGGTCGCGCCGAACCTCCAGCGCTACCTCACCGGCTCACTCGAGCGGCAGTAGCACGTCCGCGTCGAAACAGGACCGGTCGCCGGTGTGACACGCGCCGTCGACCTGATCGACGGAAACCAGCACGGTGTCGCCGTCGCAGTCCAGCCGCACCTCGCGCACCCGCTGGGTGTGCCCGGAAGTCAGGCCCTTGACCCACAATTCGTTGCGGCTGCGGGAAAAGTACGTGCCTTCGCGGGTTTCCAGCGTGCGGGCCAGGGCTTCGTCGTTCATCCACGCCACCATCAGCACCTCGCCGGTGCCGTGCGCCTGCGCGACCGCGCACACCAGACCGTCCGCGTTGCGCTTGAGCCGCGCCGCGATCTTCGGATCCAGCTCGCTCATCGGATCACCACTCCCGCATCCCGCAGCGCGCCCTTGACCTCGCCGATCCGCAACTGCCCGAAGTGGAACACGCTGGCCGCGAGCACCGCGTCCGCGCCCGCCGCGACCGCGGGCGGGAAGTGCTCGACCGCGCCAGCGCCGCCGCTGGCGATCAGCGGCACGTCCACCACCGCGCGCACCCTGGTGATCAGGTCGATGTCGAACCCGGCCTTGGTGCCGTCGGCGTCCATCGAGTTCAGCAGGATCTCGCCGACACCCAGTTCGGCGCCGCGCGCGGCCCACTCGACCGCGTCGATGCCGGTGCCGCGCCTGCCGCCGTGCGTGGTCACCTCGAACCCGGACGCGGTCGGCGCATCGCCCTGCGGCACCCGCCGCGCGTCCACCGACAGCACGATGCACTGCGCGCCGTAGCGCCGGGACGCCTCGCGCAGCAGTTCCGGCCGGTCGATGGCCGCCGTGTTGATGCTCACCTTGTCCGCGCCCGCGCGCAGCAACCGGTTGATGTCCTCGACCGAGCGCACGCCACCGCCGACGGTCAACGGGATGAACACCGCTTCCGCTGTGCGCGACACCACGTCGTAGGTGGTTTCCCGGTCCGAAGAGGACGCTGTGACGTCCAGGAAGGTCAGCTCGTCGGCGCCTTCCGCGTCGTAGGCGGCGGCGAGTTCGACCGGGTCGCCCGCGTCGCGCAGGTCCGCGAAGTTGACGCCCTTCACCACCCGTCCGGCATCGACGTCCAGACAGGGAATGACACGAACCGCGACCGGCATGCCACCAGGTTACTGGCTATGGTTCGGAGGTGACCGAGCAACTGGATCAGCTCGTGGCAGGCAAGTACCTGCTGCTCACCACGTTCCGCAAGGACGGCCGGGCGGTGGCGACGCCGGTCTGGTTCGCCAAGGACGGGGCGGAGTTGAAGGTCTGGACGGTGACCGACTCCGGCAAGGTCAAGCGGATCCGGCGGGACGGCGCGGTCACCATCACCGCCTGCGACGTGCGCGGCAAGCCACATGGTGACGCCATCGACGCCCAGGCCCGGTTGCTCGACGAGGCCGAAACCCTGCGGGTGCGGTCGCTGATCAGCAGGCGTTACGGCCTGTTCGGCTGGGTGGTCATGCTGGGCAGCAGGCTGCGCCGTGGCTCGGGTCACAACGTCGGCATCGCGATCACTCCGGCGGGTTAGGGCGCATCCGGCGCGCGGAGACGTCTTCCTCGGCCAGCCTGCGCAACGAGGTCAGCAGCTGGTCGCCCAGCAGGACGCCGAGCACGGCCAGTTCGATCAACTGGTCGGGGTCCTCGATCTCGGCGGCCATGGCCAGGTCGAGTTCGGCCACGTCGTGCATGGCGCGCGCGTAGCCGACCAGGCGATCCAGCACGACGCCGGCGCCGAGCGAGCGGATCGCGGCGATGGCTTCGGCCGCACTGCGCCAGGCCGGGTTGTCCGGTTTGACGTCCCAGCCCAGGCCCGCGACCAGCTCGGTCACTTCGGTGTCGCCTGCGGCCAGGCCGGGGTCGTCGTCGGGTAGCGCGGGCGGGGCGGCGATGCCCTGCAGCATCTTGCCGAGCAGGTTGTGCCGGGTGTGCTGGGCCGAGTCGATGGCCGCGAGCGCGTCGCGCACCCCGGCGATGGACAGCCCGCCGACGTCGACCAGCGCACGGATCAGCTTGAGCCGCCGTACGTGCCGCTCGTCGTACTGGGCCTGGTTTCGGCTGGTCAGCTCGCCGGCCGGGAGCAGTCCGTCGCGCAGGTAGTACTTGATCGTCGGCACGGTGACCCCGGAAACCCGGCTCAACTCGGCGATCCGCACCTGCCCCTCCCGTCCTTCGCGTCCCCTGGACATCCAACCCGACCCTTGCCGCGTCCGCGTCTCCTGGCTAGTCTCATATTAGATAACAGAACTATCCATTATCTGTTCCAGGGGGTATCTCGTGTCCACCATCAATCGACGATCCGTGCTCAAACTCGGCGCGCTGGGCGGCGCCGCCGTCGCCGTCGGGCTCCCTTCGGCGGCCTGGTCCGCCCCGGCTCCGACCGCTGCCTTACCCACCTACCTGACCGGGGTCTACGCGCCGGTGCCCGACGAGATCAGTGCGCGAAATCTGACCGTGGAGGGCCGGATTCCGCCCGAGCTGCGCGGCCGCTACTTCCGCAACGGCCCCAACCCGCAACCCGGGTTCGACCCCGGCATCTGGTGGCGCGGTGCCGGCATGGTGCACGGCATCCGGATCGCCGACGGCAAAGCCGAGTGGTACCGCAACCGCTGGACCCAGACCCTGCCCGAACTCGGCGAACTGCGCGGCGGAGCCGCCAACACCAGCATCAAGCACCACGCGGGCAAGATCATGGCCCTCTACGAGACCGCGTTGCCCTACCAGCTCACGCCCGAGCTGGAGACGGTCGGCCCGATGGATTTCGGCGGCAAGCTGACCACCGCCTTCACCGCCCACCCGAAGACCGACCCGCGCACCGGCGAGATGCACTTCTTCGGCTATGCCATGCAAACGCCCTACGCGACCTACCATCGCCTGTCCGCGCAGGGCGAACTGATCCGCACCGTGCCGATCGACCTGCCCGAGGCGGTCATGATGCACGACTTCGCGATCACCGAGAACTACGTGCTGTGGCTGGACTTCCCGGTGGTGTGGGACCAGGCCGCGCTGCAACGCGGCTTCCCGAACTGGAGCGACACCCACCAGCCGAGGATCGGCGTGATGCCCAAGGACGGAACCAGCGCGAACATCCGCTGGTATCCGGTGCATCCGCGCTGGGGCTGGCACGTCGGCAACGCCTACGAGGACCGCGCGGGCCGGATCGTCCTGCACGCCACCAGCGGCGACGCCAGCGACTGGGCCGCGACCCAGAAGATCTTCGAAGGCACGCCCGGCGGGCGGGCCAAGGGCAGGCTCTACGAGTGGGCGATGGATCCGCGCACCGGCGGAGTCAGCGAGCGGTTCCTGTCCGATGTGGTCACCGAGTTCCCGACCATCAACGACGGCCGCACTGGCGATCACAACCGCTACGTCTACAGCCCGACCACCCCGCTGGACCCGACCCCGCACAACCGGATCGTCAAGAACGACACGGTGACCGGCGCGGAACAGGCCCACTATCTCGGCGCGGGCCAGGTTTCCGGCGAAGCGGTGTTCGTACCGGTCCGTCATCCGTCCCGTGAGGACGATGGCTGGCTGATCACCATCGTGCACGACCTGACCAAACCCGCTGCCGCGCTGGTGATCCTGGACGCATCGGCCCCGGCCGCCCGGCCGGTCGCCACCGTGCACCTACCGCGTCAGGTGCCCTACGGCTATCACGGCGAGTGGATCGACGACGCCGCGATCGGCCTGCGCTAGCCGCTGTTTCAGCTGACCGCGGCCAGTGCCTCGGGCAGGGTGAACGCGCCCTGGTACAGGGCGGTGCCGATGATGGCGCCTTCCACCCCGTCCGGGGCCAGCTCGGCCAGCGCGATCAGATCGTCCACACTGGACACTCCGCCGGAGGCGATGACCGCGGCGTCGGTGCGTTCGCAGATGTCGCGCAGCAACTCGATGTTCGGCCCCTGCAACATGCCGTCCCGGCCGACGTCGGTGATCACGTAACGGGCACACCCGTCGCGGTCCAGCCGCTCCAGCGCCTCCCACAGATCGCCGCCGTCGCTCACCCAGCCGCGAGCGGCCAGCCGGTGCCCGGCCGAGGAGATCTTCACGTCCAGTCCGACCGCGATCTTCTCGCCGTACTCGGCGATGGCCTTCGCGCACCACTTCGGGTTCTCCACGGCCGCGGTGCCCAGGTTCACCCGCGCGCAACCGGTGGACAAGGCCGCGGCCAGCGAATCGTCATCGCGAATTCCCCCGGTCAGCTCGACCGCGATGTCCAGCTTGCCGATCACCTCGGTGAGCAGTTCCCGGTTGCTCCCCCGGCCGAAAGCCGCGTCCAGGTCGACCAGGTGCACCCATTGCGCGCCACCGGCCTGCCAGTTCAGCGCGGCGGTCAGCGGGTCGCCGTACTCCTTCTCGGAACCGGCAGCGCCCTGCACGAGGCGGACGGCTTTGCCGTCGACGACGTCGACCGCGGGCAACAGGGTGAAATTCACCCGCACACCCTAACCGCTTACTCCGTTGCGGCGGTAAGCCAGTTCTCCAGCAAAGTCGCTCCGGCGTCACCCGACTTCTCCGGGTGAAACTGGGTGGCCATCAGCGGGCCGTTCTCCACCGCGGCGACGAAGTCCTCGCCGTGGTGCGCCCAGGTGACCAACGGAGCCGCGATCGTCGGACTCGGCGCCAGCGTCCACTCGCGAACGCCGAAGGAGTGCACGAAGTAGAACCGGGCGTCCGCGGGAAGTCCGGCAAACAGGACGGAATTCTCCGGCGCGCGGACCGTGTTCCAGCCCATGTGCGGCAGCACGTCGGCCTTGAGCTGCTCGACCGTGCCCGGCCACTCGGCGCAGCCTTCGGACTCGATGCCGTGCTCGACGCCGCGCTCGAACAGCACCTGCATGCCGACGCAGATGCCCAGCACCGGACGGCCACCGGCCAGCCTGCGGCCGATGATCCGCTGCCCGTGCACCTCGTCGATGCCGGCCATGCACGCGGCGAACGCGCCGACCCCGGGCACCACCAGCGCGTCGGCCTCCAGCGCGGTATGGAAGTCCGAGGACACCTCGACGTCGGCGCCGACCCGGCGCAGCGCGCGCTCGGCGGAGCGGAGGTTGCCGGACCCGTAGTCCAGTACGACGACGCGAGACACACCCACAGACTACCGATCCGCCGCCGAGTTCCCGAATGTGGCGCAGCAGACACCGGGACCGGGAAATGTTCTTCGGGGTTCCGTGTTGATCGGAGTGGGCCGCCCAGACGCACAATTGCGCGCCTGCCCGACTCGTCCATTAACTACGGACACCGCGAAGTGGCGGTGTTGATGGAGGTGTTGGTGCCATGTCGTTGAGCACTCGTTTCGGCGTTGACGTTCTCGGCATTGTCGCTGGTGGTTTTCTCGCGGTTGCCGCGGTCGCTTTCTCGGCCCCAGTCGCGGGATGGGTCGGTTTCGGAGTATTCACCGGGTTGACAGTTCTCGGTGGCGTTGGCGCGGTATTCGCCAACCGCCCCGTGACACGGATCGGGCACGGCGTGCTCGGCCTGGTCAGCCTGTGGGCATTGATCGCGGCACTGACGTTCACCGGGCCCGCGCTGACCGCGCTGGTCTTCGCGGACGCCCTCGCCGTGGCGCTGATCGCGCTGGTCGACCTGACCGCGCACGAACTCACCACCGAGCGGGTGGTGCACCAACTCGAAGTGCACCAGCCGACCGCGGTGAACACCGTGAGCACGGCCGCCTGATCAATTCCCGCACAACTGAAAACAATTGAATTCAGGGGCGCACCGGATTTACCGGTGCGCCCCTTGCGTTGCCGTTCCAGTCAATTACCCAAGGCTGGACCGGGCGTCCAGTCCCATCGGATTGGTCGTCATCGCGTCGTTGTTCCCGGCCAGCGTGCGCGCGAACGACGTGAGCAACGTGTCGAGCCGCGCCGTCGCCTCGGCGCCGAGTTCGCACCAAGGGCGGGCCGCCGCCTGGTCGGTCCGGTCCTCCACCCACTGCCGCAGTTCCGCGCCCGCGAGGGTGAGCTGCTCGTCGTGGGTGACCAGTCCGCGTTCGCGCAGCCGGGTCACGGCCGCTGCCCAGTCCGGTTCCGGCCAGTTCCGCGCCTTGCGCAGGTAAGCCGGGTCCAGGCCGCGTTCGGCGCCGAAGGTCACCAGGGTCTCGACCGGATCGAGATCGGCCGCGACCAGCGCGGCGATGTGCCCGTCCCCGCGTGATTCACGCAACACCGTCGCCGCCTGCCACAGCGCGAGATGCGGCTGGTCCGGGAAGCCCAGCACGGCATTGGCAACGGCCAGCGGCCGTCCCTCGGTCGGCGCGTACCCGGCCGCGCGCACCGCGAGTTCCGCCGCCTCGGCCATCTCCTCCCCGGCCACCACGTCGTCGCCGAGCATCCGGCGCAGCGCCCGGTCGGCACCGAGCAAACGCGCGACCAGGAACTGCTCAGGCGTGGCGACGTCCCACACGTCCGGCACCGCCTTGGCCACCCGCGAGCGGTGGAAGTTGTAGAAAGTGGAGATCACCTGCTCCGGCCCGGCCGCCCCGAGCGGCGCGGCGCGCATGCCGAAATAGCCCATCCAGCCGCCCTTGCAGCCCAGGTCGTCGGTGACCGCCCGGGATTCCGGCGTGAAGTAGGTGACGTCGTGAAATGTCTCGTATCGCACCCACATCCGGCGGGCGCTGGCCCCGTCCTCGTCGACGTTCATGGTGGCGACTCTAATCAATCGCCAGTCAGCGGACGGCCAGCGCGGCTGGGGCGAAACCGGTGGTCAGCAGGAGGATCTACGCCAAGCGAACACAGGAGAATCCGATGTCACCCCAGCCAGCCACGGACCCGGCCCCGAGCACGACCGGGCCGTTCCGCGATTTCGTCACCGGGCTGGTGCTCAACAGCCAGGTCAGCGCGGACGCCGCCGGACTCGGCCCGACCGACGTCTACACGCTCAACCTGCTCTGCACGTTCGGCCAGCTCACCGCAGGCCAGCTCGCTGAGCGCACCGGCCTGACCACCGGCGCCGTGACCCGGCTGATCGACCGGCTGGAGCGGGCCGGTCACGTGCGCCGCGTGCCGGACCCGGTGGACCGGCGCCGCGTGCACGTGGAGATCTCCCCCGACCGGCTGCCCGTGTTCGACACGCTGCTCGAACCGGCCCGGCGGCGGATCAGCGAGATCTTCGACTCGTTCCCGGAAGAGGCGCGGCACGTGCTGTTCGACTTCTTCGCACGCGCCGCGCCCGCGCTGCGCGAGGAGGCCGAACTCATCCGGGCCGGCATCACGCGTAGCGCAGGAACGCCCCGATAGCCGCCGCGATCGACTGCTCGTCCAGGCCGTGGGCGAGATCGTGATCGGCCATCTCGCCGTACATCCGCAGCTCCGCCTCGCGACTGACGCCGAGCGAGCGCACCCGGTGCGGCAGATCCTCCAGCGCCGCGTCGACCAGATAGGTCGACGTCCCGGTCAGGTAGGGCTCGACCAGCACCACGTCGGCCCGGTCGGCGGCGAGGACCGCGGTGCGCAACCCACCGCCGTCCAAGGGCCGGACCGTCGCCGCATAGGCCACGGTCACGTCGATCCCGGCCGTCGCGGCCAGCACCCGCTCCAGCATCGGCCCCACCGCGAGCACCACGCCGCGCCTGCCCCGCCGGATCACCGTGATGTCGTCCGGCCGATCGACGTCCACATAGGACCGACTGTTGGCCTGGGCGGACAGTCGCACGTAGACCCGGTCGTCGCGGGCGATCGCCCGGCGCAGGAACAACTCCGCCTCGGCCGGATCGCCCGGTACGTACACGGTCCAGCCGGGCAGCGTGTCGATCAGCGCGACGTCGCCCGGTGACTGGTGCGTCCGGCCGCCCCTGGTCATGTCGTACGAACCGCCCGCGCTGACCAGCACCGCGCCGACGTCCTGATGACCGAGGTCGAGCTTGATCTGTTCGAACGCTCGCTCGACGAGGAACGACGGAAACGTGTGCGCGACCGGTCGCAGTCCGGCCAGGGCGAGGCCGCCGGTCACGCTGACCAGCAGCTGTTCCCGAATACCGACGTTGATCACCCGGTCCGGGTGCCGTTCCTGCGCCGGTTTCAGTGCGGCATAAGAGATGTCGGCGAGCACGACGGCCAGGCTCGGGTTGTCGTCGAGCATCGCGTCGACGGTCTGGGTGAAGGTGTCGCGCATGGTCGGGGCGAGCGTGCTGGTCATTCGTGGGCCTCTTTCGGCTCGGTGACGGCGACGACGAGGGTCGGGCGATCCGGCGCGGTCGTGCTCAGCGCCGCGGTCAGCTCGTCGTGATCGCGGCCGTTGACGGTGGTCGTGGCCCAGCCCTCGACGGCGAACCGCTCGGCGATCCCGCCCGGCCAGCCCATGCTGGCCGAGGAGTTGTCGATGGCCACCACGGTCAGCCGGTCCAGCCCGAACCGGGCGGCGGCCACGATGGCTTCCGCGTTGGTGCCCTCGTCCAGTTCGGCGTCGCCGACCAGCACGATGACGCGCGGATCGGTGCGGCCCTGGGCCCGTAGCCCAAGTGCGACACCGACCGCGAGCGGCAGGCCGTGGCCCAGCGAGCCGCTGCCGATCTCGGCGGCGGGCAGCAATACCCGGTCCGGGTGATAACCGAGCGGTGAGTCGGCCTCGCCCCAGTTGGCCAGCAGGCTCGGGTCGAGGAAGCCTTTGGCGGCCAGCACCGCGTAGTAGGCGGCCGGTCCGTGGCCCTTGGACAGCAGGAACCGGTCGCGATCGGGGTCGTCGATGGTGCCTGGGGTCAGCCGCAGAATGCGGTCGTAGAGCACCCAGAGCACGTCGACGGTGGAAGCCGAAGCCAGCGCGTGTTTTTCGTCGCCGGTCATCTCGGCCATCAGCCGAGGCAGGTCGGCGTAGGTGTATTCGGCGGTCACGGTCATGAGCCGAGTCTGCAAGCTCCAGCTAACTGGAGGTCAAGGCGTAGGCTGTTGCCGTGTCGAAATTGCCGGATTCACTGTCCATCGGACAGGTCGCCGAGCGCAGCGGGGTCACCCACACCGCGCTGCGGTTCTACGAGGACAGCGGCCTGATCACCGCCGAGCGCACCGCGGGCAATCAGCGCAAGTACCCGAGGGCGGTGCTGCGCAGGCTCGCGTTCATCCGCACCGCGCAGCGGGTCGGACTGAGCCTGGAACAGATCAAGGAAGCGCTGAACAACCTGCCCGACGGCCGGTCGCCGACGAAATCGGACTGGGCCAAGCTGTCGCACTCCTGGCGCACCGAACTCGACGCGCGCATCGACGCGCTGCAACGGTTGCGGAACCGGCTGACCTCGTGCATCGGCTGCGGCTGCCTGTCGTTGCGCAGCTGCGGCCTGTACAACACCGACGACGAACTGGCCGCGCTCGGCCCCGGCGCGCCCAAGCTGCGCCCCGCCGGTGAAGGCGGCGTCGACTAGACTCGTCTCGTTGTGAATATTCGTATCTCAAAGAAGTTGGCGCTGTATTTGCGCCACGCACCGGAAAAGATCGGCCTCAACCTCGACGAAGCGGGCTGGGCCGACGTCGAGGACATCCTCGCCGCGCTGCGGATCACCCGCGCCGAACTGGACGATGTCGTCGCCACCAACGACAAGCAGCGCTTCGCGTTCAGCGAGGACGGCGCCAAGATCCGCGCCAGCCAGGGCCACAGCATCCCCGTCGAACTGGACCTGCCCCGGCAAACCCCGCCAGCGGTGCTGTATCACGGCACCGTCGCCCGTTTCCTCGACGCGATTCTGCGCGACGGACTGCGCCCGATGAACCGCCACCACGTCCACCTGTCCGCGACCATCGACACCGCGCTGAAAGTCGGCGCCCGCCGAGGCAAACCCGTCGTGCTGGTCGTCGATGCCGCGGCGATGGACGCGGATGGCGTGCCGTTCTGGTTGAGCGCCAACGGAGTCTGGCTCACCGACCACGTCCCGCCCCGCCATCTCAGCCGGTTCCGCTAGCTCCTGGTCCCGGCGTCGAACGGACGTTGCCGGAGTTCACCTCGCCACGGCAGTGCGGGCAGATCGACAGTGGGTACATGGCATGACCGCACGGTTCGTGGACAAGTACGACCGGCGGACCTGATGGCCCCGGTGCCCAGGCGTCGCCCCAACCCATCATCGCCGTGATCACCGGGGCCAGCGCGCGTCCCTTGTCGGTGAGCGTGTACTCGTAGCGCGGCGGATGCTCCAAGTACTGCCGACGTTCCAGGATGTCCTGCTCAACGAGCTTGTGCAGCCGGGACGAGAGCACGCCGCGAGCCATGCCGAGGCTGTCCCGGAACTCGTCGAACCGGGTGGCGCCCCGCAGCGCGTCCCGGACGATCAGCAGGGTCCACCACTCGCCCACCACGTCGAGGGTCCGGGCGATCGAGCAGTTCAGCCCGGACAGACTGGTCAACCGCATCTGCGCAGCCTATTCGCCAGTAGGTCTCTTGACAAGACCAACTCCGTTCGAGAAGTTGGTCTCGTGAAAAGACCAACTGGGCGTGAGTGGCGGATCCTGTCGGTCCTGTGCGTGGGATCGTTCGCCATCCTGATGGACACCACGATCGTGAACGTCGCCGTGCCCAGCCTGATCGACACCCTGCACGCGGCCCTGGACCAGGTGTTGTGGATCAACAACGCGTACCTGCTGGTCTTCGGCTCGTCGCTGATCACCATGAGCCGGCTGGGCGACATCTTCGGGCAGCGGCGCCTGTTCATCATCGGGCTCGCCGTGTTCGCGATATTTTCCGCGCTGTGCGGGGCGGCGCAGAATCCGGCCGAACTCATCGTGGCGCGCGCCTGCCAGGGCCTGGGGGCGGCCATCCTCGCGCCTCAGCCGCTGGTCATCATCTCGGCCACGGTGCCTGCGCAGCGGCGCGGCGCGGCACTGGGCGTGTACAACAGCATGATCGGGCTCGCCGCCGTCATCGGGCCGACCCTGGGCGGCGTCCTGGTCACCTACGTGGACTGGCGCTGGATCTTCTACGTCAACGTGCCCATCGCGATCATCGGCATCGTGCTGGCCCTGCGCGTCGTACCGGACCTACGGCTCGGCCGTCGTCACCGGCTGGACATCGTCGGCGTGGTGCTGGCCACGCTCGGACTGGCCGGTGTCGTGTTCGGGTTGATCGAAGGCCAGCGCTACGACTGGGGCACCGTCGCGTCGGGACCGGTCACCATTCCCGAGATCATGATCCTCGGCGTCATGCTGCTGATCGCCTTCGGCTACTGGGAACGCCGCGGACGCGATCGGGAGCCGTTGCTACCGCTAGCCCTGTTGCGCGACAAGACGATCGTGCTGCTGTGCGGGTTCACCGCCGTCGTCCAGTTCAGCCTGATCGGGATCATGATCCTCGGCGCGGTCAACATGCAGTCGGTTCTGGGATACAGCGCGGTCGTCTCCGGCCTCACCGCGCTGCCACTGAGCATCACGCTCGCGATGCTGGCGCCGTTCGCCGGTCGCCTCGCCGACCGCATCGGCTCGAAGATGATCATGGTGGGCGGATTCGCGGTGTACGCGATCGGCTCACTCGTCCTCATGCTGGCGTTGTCCACGCACGCCACGCCGTTCACCTTCGTCCTGCCGTACTGCCTGATCGGCCTCGGCATGAGCTGCCTGTTCGCACCACTGACAACCGAGGCCCTCCGGCGGGCACGGCCAGAGTTCACCGGCGCCCTGGCCGGTCTGCTGAACACCTCGCGACAGTTCGGGTCATCGATCGGCAGCGCGGTCGTCGGCGGCGTGCTGGCCACGCTCCTGGCCGGCGACATGCGGGCCAAGGCCGGCACCGCGGCCGCCGGGCTCGCGCCACCGGACCGATCGCCTTTCCTGCACGGCTTTGCCAACCTCGGGCAGACCGGGCTCTCGGTGGGACGGGGCCAGTCCGGCGGCGCCGTCATCGCGGCCGACGTCCCCGAGCCACTCCGCACCCAACTCCAGCACCTCGTCCACACGATCTTCACCGGCAGCTACGTCGATGCCATGCGGACCACCCTGATCATTCCCGCCGCTCTGCTGCTGCTCTGCGCCATCAGCTGCGCGCTGTTGATCAGGCCGCGGCCAGTCCGGCCTGAGTTACACCAGGTTTAGGAGACGAACCAGGCGACGGCACCGCCCAGCGCGAGTAGGGCGGCGACGCCGAGCATGGCGGCGGTGACCTTGGAGTTGTTCTTCCAGGTCGAGTAGACGCCGCCGATCAGGATGCCGGCCAGCGCGACCAGCCCGATCTCCGCGAATTCCTTGCCCACGTCGCGAGCCTAGCCGTTCTCAGAGCACGCCCTTGGTGGAGGGCACTCCGGTCAGTCGCGGGTCGGCCTCGACCGCGGCGCGCAGGGCTCGTGCGACCGCCTTGTACTCGGCCTCGGTGATGTGGTGCGGGTCACGCCCGTGGATGACGCGGACGTGCAGCGCGAGTTCGGCGTGGAAAGCGATCGACTCGAACACGTGCCGGTTGAGCACGGTCGCGTAGTTGCCGCCGACCACGAACCCGGTCATCATCTCGGGCTCGCCGGTGTGCACGCAGTACGGTCGCCCGGACACGTCGACGGCGGCATGCGCGAGCGATTCGTCCATCGGGATCCACGCGTCGCCGAAACGCCGGATGCCCGCGCGTTCGCCGAGGGCCTTGCGGATCGCCTTGCCGAGCACGATCGCAACGTCTTCCACAGTGTGGTGCGCGTCGATGTCGATGTCGCCGGTTGCCTTGACGGACAGGTCGAACGCGCCGTGCACGCCGAACGCGGTGAGCATGTGGTCGTAGAACGGCACGCCGGTGCTGATCTCGACCTTGCCCGCGCCATCGAGGTCGATCTCAACGGCGACGGTGGACTCCTTGGTGGTCCGCTCGACGCGGCCGATCCGGTTCACCGGTTGATCTCCTTACTCACAGCCAGGAACGCGTCGTTCTCTTCGGGGGTGCCGATGCTGACCCGGAGGTGGTGCGGGATGCCGACATCGCGGATCAGCACGCCGTCAGCCAGATAGGCCTGCCACGCGGCCGGTGCGTCGTCGAACAGACCGAAAAGGACGAAGTTGGCGTCGCTGGGCACGACCTGGAAACCCAGTTCGGCCAACGCGGCGACGACCCGGTCGCGTTCGGCGGAGAGCAGGTGTACCGAGGCGAGGGTGGCGTCCGCATGGGACAGTGCGGCGCGCGCGGCGGCCTGGGTGAGCGCGGCCAGGTGGTACGGGAGGCGCACCAGTTGCAGTGCGTCGACGACGGCCGGCGCGGCGGCCAGGTAGCCGAGGCGGCCGCCCGCGAAGGCGAAGGCCTTGCTCATGGTGCGGGTGACGATGAGCTTGGCCGGGAATTCGGCGAGCAGGTTGACCGCGCTGGGTTGCGGCGAGAACTCCGCGTAGGCCTCGTCCAGGACCACGATGCCGGGAGCGGCGTCGACCAGCTGGCGCAGGTCCTCGAACGGCACCGACTGGCCCGTTGGATTGTTCGGGCTGGTCACGAAGACCACGTCGGGCGCCCGCTCGGTGATGATCTTCGCGGCTTGTTCGGCGTCGAGCGAGAAGTCCGCGCGGCGCGGGGTGGGCGCCCATTCGGTGCGGGTGCCCGCCGCGATGATCGGGTGCATCGAGTACGACGGTTCGAAGCCGAGCGCGGTCCGGCCGGGGCCACCGAAACACTGCAGGATCTGTTGCAGGATCTCGTTGGAACCGTTGGCGGCCCACAGGTTCTCGACGTCCAGCTCGACGCCGGTCGACGTGGTCAGGTAGGCGGCCAGGTCGGTGCGCAGCGCGATCGCGTCGCGATCCGGGTAGCGGTGCAGGGTCGCGGCGACCTGCTCGGTTTCCCGGACGATGTCGGCGACGAGTTCGGGCGGCGGCGGGTACGGGTTTTCGTTGGTGTTGAGCCGGTACGGGACGTCGAGCTGCGGGGCGCCGTACGGGGTCCGGCCGCGCAGTTCTTCGCGGATCGGGAGCTGGTCCAGGGAAATCTCGGAGCCGAGGATGTCGTTCATGCGGACTCCGGGCGGAAGCGCTGGGTGACGGCCTGTCCGTGCGCGGGCAGGTCTTCGGCGTTGGCCAGCGCCACCACCTTGTCGGCGACGGCGCGCAGCGCGGCCTCGTCGTAATCGACGACGTGGATGCCGCGCAGGAACGTCTGCACGGAAAGGCCGGACGAGTGCCGGGCGCAGCCGCCGGTGGGCAGCACGTGGTTGGAGCCCGCGCAGTAGTCGCCGAGCGAGACGGGTGCGTAGGCGCCGACGAACACCGCGCCCGCGTTGCGCACCCGCGCGGCGACGGCGCGCGCGTCTTCGGTCTGGATTTCCAGGTGTTCGGCCGCGTAGGCGTCGGTGACCAGCAGGCCGTCGTCCACTGTGGACACCAGGATGCAGCCGGACTGGTTGCCGGTGAGCGCGGTCCCGACGCGTTCGGTGTGCTTGGTCGCCTTGACCTGGCGTTCGAGTTCGGCGTCGACCGCGTCGGCCAGTTCGATCGACGGGGTGACCAGCACGCTGGCCGCGAACGGGTCGTGCTCGGCCTGGCTGATCAGGTCGGCGGCGACGTGACCGGGATCGGCGGTGTGGTCGGCCAGGATGGCGATCTCGGTCGGGCCGGCTTCGGCGTCGATGCCGATCTCGCCGCGCAGCAGCCGCTTGGTCGCGGCCACGTAGACGTTGCCGGGCCCGGTGACCATGTCGACCGGGTCGAGGGTGGTGCCGTCGGTGTCGGTGCCGCCGTAGGCGAGCAGCGCAATCGCTTGCGCGCCGCCGACCGCCCACACTTCGGTCACGCCCAGTAGCTCGCACGCGGCCAGGATGGTCGGGTGCGGCCGCCCGCCGAACTCGGCCTGCGGCGGCGAGCACACCACCAGCGACTCGACCCCGGCCAGCTGGGCCGGGACCACGTTCATCACCACGCTGGACGGGTAGACCGCGAGCCCGCCGGGCGCGTAGAGGCCGACCCTGGCGACCGGGACCCACCGCTCGGTGACCGTGCCACCGGGTACGACCTGCGTGGTCGTGTCGGTGCGGCGCTGGTCGGCGTGCACGCGACGGGCCCTGGCGATCGACTCTTCCAGGGCGGCGCGCACGGCCGGATCGAGATCGTCGGCGGCGCGGCCCAGCTCGTCGACGGGCACCCGGACGCTTGCCGGGCGCACCTTGTCGAAGGACTCGGTGAACTCCAGGACCGCGTCCACCCCGCGCTCACGCACCGCGTCCACGATCGGCCGGACCCGATGCAGCACGCTCTCCACGTCCGTGTCGGGCCTCGGCATGACAGAACGCAGCCGGGCACTGGCCGAAAGGGATTCCCGCAGGTCGATGCGGCGCAGCATGATCGCCTCTGGTAGCTCGCAGGTCAACGGATGGACACGCGGATTCGTCGAGTCCGCTGGTCACCAGGGTACGGGTTCCGCAGGCTGGGACGAGGGCGCGCTAGCGAGGGGTCCAGGTGTCGAGATTCCACAGCGGCCCCCAGTTGATGCCCTGACCTGCCGCATCGGTGACCAGGACGTACCCGGTCCAGTTGGCGCGCAGCACGTAGGTATGACCGACCTGGACCAGGCAGACCAGGGCCGGGTTGGCCACGTAGGCGCGCTGGAAGGCGCGGTAGGCGACGGCGCGCTGGCCGGGGTCGAGCTGGGTTCGCCCGGTTTGCAGCGCGGTGTCGACCATCGCGTCGCGATAGCCGAAGGCGTTGCCCGCTGCCGAGTCGAGCAGGTCGTAGGTGGTCAGGTCGGGGTCGAACGGGTTGCCGGTGCTGATCAGCACGGCGTCCGTGCCTTCCTTGGCGACCAGCTGCGCCGGTTCGACGGCGGCCAGGTCGATCTTGACGCCGATCACCTTGGCGTTGTCGGCGAACTGCTGGGCCAGGGCGGCGTCGGTGGTGTCGCCGGACGGGTAGTCGAGGGTGAGTTCGGCGGTGACGCCGTTGCGGGAGCGGATGCCGTCGGTGCCCGCGACCCAGCCTGCCGCGTAGAGCTGCGCGGTCGCCTTGGTGGCGTCGTAGGTGAAGGTCGCGGTGGGCTCGACGAACTCGGGAAGCACCGACGGGATCGGGGTCATGGCGGGGGCGCCCTGGCCGCCGAGGGCCTTGGTGACCATGCTGGTGCGGTCGACGGCCTGGTTGAGGGCCAGGCGCACGGTGGGATCGGCGGCGACCGGGTTCGACTCCGGCAGGGTGATCGCGCGCAGGTCGGCGCTGGGATCGGTGAGCACGGTGAACGCGTCGGACTTGGCGAACTGGGCGGCCTGGGTCGGCGAGAGCGCGGCGCCGTCGAGCTTGCCCGCGCGCAGTCGCTGGGCGCGGGTCGCGTCGTCGGCGACGAACTCGACGGTGACCCGTTTGACCTTGGGCGGCGCGCCGAGGGAGTACTTGGGGTTGTCGGTGAGCACCAGGTCCTGGCCCTTGGCCCAGGACTGGAGCACGTACGGGCCGGTGCCGATCGGGGTGGGGTTGTTCACCGACGCGGCCGGGACGATGCCGAGCACGAGCTTGTTCGGGAAGGGCGCGTAGGGGTAGGCGAGGCCGAATCGGACGGTGCTCGCGTCGGTCTGGGTGACGTCGGTGAGCATCGGGTACTGGCCGCGCAGCGGCGACGCGAAGGCCGGGTTGAGCAGCGCCTGGTAGGTGGCGACCACGTCGGCGGCGGTGAGCGGGGACCCGTCGCTGAACTTGACGTTGTTGCGGATCGTGATCGTCCAGGATTTGCCGTCCGGCGCCGGGGTGGGCAGGCCGGTGGCCAGAACCGGGCGCAGGGAGCCGTCGGACTGGTATTCGAGCAGGCCGTCGAAGATCTTGCTGGCCCCGTACGGGGCGTAACCGCCGAGCGGGTTGAGGCTGGCCGGTTCCATCGCCTCGGCCAGCACCATGGCGCTGTTGTCGGGGCGGCCGGACGCGCTCGGGGTGGGCGCGCCGGTGCACGCGGCGGTCAGCCCGGCAAGCAGGACAACCGGGAGCAACAGGTATCGGCGGCGCACGGATCGACCCTAACGGGTAGTCACCGGGCGCCGCCGCTGACTTATCGAAGGTCCATGCCGAGATCGAGCACGGTGATGGAGTGGGTGAGCGCGCCGACCGAGAGGTAGTCGACGCCGGTTTCGGCGTAGGCGCGGGCGAGCGGGAGGGTGAGGCCGCCGGAGGATTCGAAGCGGACCTTCGAGTCGGCGACCGCCCTGCGGCGCACGGCCTCCGCGCACTGCTCGGGGGTGAAGTTGTCGAGCAGGATCTCGTCGGCGCCGCCGACCGCGAGGGCCTCGTCGAGCTGGTCGAGCGTGTCGACTTCGACCTCGCAGCGCAGGTCGGGCGCGTGTTCGCGGGCGGCCTTGATGGCGGCCGCGACGGATCCGGCGGCGACAACGTGGTTGTCCTTGATCAGGATGGCGTCGCCGAGGCCGAGCCGGTGGTTGGTGCCGCCGCCGCAGCGCACCGCGTACTTCTGCAACAGCCGCAGGCCCGGGAGGGTCTTGCGGGTGTCGCGGATCTGCGCGCCGGTTCCGGCGACCGCGTCGACCCACGCGGCTGTCGCGGTTGCGACACCGGAGAGGTGGCACAGCAGGTTCAGCGCGGTGCGTTCGGCGGTGAGCAGGCCGCGCACCGGACCGGTCAGCACGAGGGCCGGCTGGCCCGGTTCGAGGCGGGTGCCGTCGGCGACCCGCTCGATCACCTGGCAGTCCGCGCCGAGCACGGCCTCGAACACGGCCAGCGCCACCGGGACGCCCGCGATGGTGCCGGGCTGGCGCGGAGTCAGTTCGGCGGTGGCGACGGCATCGGCGGGCACGGTGGCCGCGGTGGTCGCGTCCGGGCCGTAGCGGAGGTCTTCGGCCAGCGCGGTCTGCACGATGGCCTTCACCTCGCCGGTGTCCAGTCCGGCGGTGGTCAGGTCGTCGATGAGCGTGATGGGTGTCATGCCACACCTCCCAGTTCGAGCGGGGCGATCATGATCGACTGCCCGGAGACGTCGAGCCGGACCCGGGAACTGGTCTGCCAGCGCAGATCGTCCCGGTCCGGGTATTCGGTGCGCAGGTGGCAGCCGCGCGATTCGGTGCGCGCCATGGCCATGTCGAGCAGGTTGCGCGCGACCAGGGTGAGCGCGGCGTCCTCGACCGCCTCGCGTGTCCACAGTGGACGGGTGACGGTGGCGGAGTCGATGGTGGCCAGGGCGATCGCCAGGCCGTCGGCGTCGCGGCCGATGCCCGCGTAGCGGGACATGGTGCGCTGCAACACGTCACGCTCGGCGATCGGCGCGGCGGGCAGGGACTGCGCCTCGGTCGTGCGCGGGTCGCCGAGGCGGCCGGTGCGCAGATCCTGGGCCACCGCGCGAGCGGCCCGGCGCCCGACGACCAGGCCTTCGAGCAGGCTGTTGGAGGCCAGCCGGTTGGCGCCGTGCAGACCGGTGCGGGCGACCTCGCCCGCCGCGTAGAGGCCGGTCACGTCGGTTCGACCGTCCACTGTGGCCGATACGCCACCGCAGGCGAAGTGGGCGGCAGGCGTGACCGGGATGGGGTCGTAGGCGGGATCGATGCCAGCGGCCACGCAGGCGGCGTGCACGGTGGGGAAGCGGGTCGAGAACTCCGTGGCGCCCAGGTGAGTCGCGTCCAGGTAGACGTGGTCGGTGCCGGTTTCGGCCATCCTGCGGGTGATCGCGGCGCTGACCACATCGCGCGGGGCGAGGTCGGCCAGCGGGTGGACGCCGAGCATGACGCGCTCGCCGGAGCCGTCGATCAGTACCGCGCCCTCGCCGCGCACGGCCTCGGTGACCAGCGGGCACCGGCCGCGCGCGCCGCTGCCGGTGAACAGCACGGTCGGGTGGAACTGGACGAATTCGAGGTCGGCGACGGCCGCGCCGGCGCGCAGGGCGAGCGCCAGGCCGTCGGCGGTGGCGACTTCCGGGTTGGAGGTGGCCTGGTAGAGCTGGCCGACGCCGCCGGTGGCGAGCAGCACGGCGGGCGCCTTGATGACGCCGGGGGTGCCGGTGGAGTCCAGCACCAGGAGGCCGCCGACCGCGCCGCTCGTGGTGTGCAGGGCATCGACGGCGACGTGATCGGTGAGCACGGGCAGAGCCGCGTCCTTGGTCGCGGCCAGCAGGGCGCGTTCCACTTCGGCGCCGGTGGCGTCGCCGCCCGCGTGGATGACGCGGAACGCGCTGTGGCCGCCTTCCCTGGTGCGGGCCAGGTTTCCGGCTCCGTCGCCGTCGAAGACCGCGCCGAGATCGCGCAGACCCGCTACGGCGGCCGGGCCGTCGGCGACGATCGCGGTGACCGCGTCGGCGTCACACAGGCCCGCGCCCGCCGTGAGGGTGTCCTGGATGTGGTGGGCGACGGTGTCACCGGCGTCGTGCTCGCCGGGCAGGACGACCGCGACGCCGCCCTGCGCCCAGCGGGTATTGCCGTTGTCGATGGCGGCCTTGGTCACGATCAGCACGCGCAGGCCCAGCTCGCGGGCGTGCAGGGCGGCCGAGAGCCCGGCGACCCCGGTGCCGACGATGACCAGGTCGGCGCCTGCTTCCCAGCGCGGCGTGATCATTCGCCACCGCCCGGGTTGCCGATCTCGATCATCCGCTGGACCGCGGCGCGACCCCGGGCGGCGACGTCGGCGGCCACGTGCACCTCGTCGGCGCCGTCGCGCAGGCAGCGCAGCAGCGCGGCGGGCGTGATCATCTTCATGTACTGGCAGGAGGCGCGGTCGTTGACCGGCTGGAAGTCGATGTCCGGCGCGGCCTTGCGCAACTGGTGGAGCATGCCGATTTCGGTGGCCACCAGCACGCTGCTGGCCTTGCTCTCCCTGGCCGCGCTGAGCATGCCGCCGGTGGAGAGGATCTTGACCTGCTCGTTCGGCACGATGCCCTCGCCGGCCAGGTAGAGCGCGGAGGTGGCGCAGCCGCATTCCGGGTGCACGAACAGTTCCGCGTCGGGGTGAGCGGAGGCGCGGGCGGCCAGTTCGTCGCCGTTGATGCCGGCGTGCACGTGGCATTCCCCGGCCCAGACGTGCAGGTTCTCCCGCCCGGTCACCCGGCGGACGTGCGCGCCGAGGAACTGGTCCGGGCAGAACAGCACTTCCTTCTCGGCCGGGATGGATTCGACCACCTCGACGGCGTTCGCCGAGGTGCAGCAGATGTCGGTCTCGGCCTTCACCTCGGCGGTCGTGTTCACGTAGGAGACGACGACGGCGCCGGGATGCTCGGCCTTCCACGCGCGCAACTGGGCGGCGTCGATGGAATCGGCGAGCGAACAGCCCGCTTTGGCGTCCGGGATCAGCACGGTTTTGTCCGGACTGAGGATCTTCGCGGTCTCGGCCATGAAGTGCACGCCGCAGAACACGATCGTGGACGCCTCGCTCGCGGCCGCGATCCGGCTCAGCGCAAGGGAATCCCCGGTCACGTCCGCGATGTCCTGGATCGCCGGGAGCTGGTAGTTGTGCGCGAGTATCACCGCGTCGCGGGAGCGGGCCAGCGCGCGCACCTCCTCCGCCCAGGCGGCGTCCGGCTCGATGCCGGTGTACAGGCCGCTCGTATCCCGCACGATCGGGTCATAACCAACCGCGGTCATCTCGTCCTCCTCAGGCCGGTCAGGCACTCTCCTGGTTTTCGCCTTCCGGTTGAAAACTGACCGCGATACTATCAGCAGAGTGAGTCAGTTGGCGCATGAAGTGCTGGCCGCGGTCCTGCAGGTGCGGGAAAACTCACTTCAGGTACTGCTCTGGCGACGCGGCCGGGAACCCGATGCGGGACGCTGGTCGCTGCCCGGTGGCAGCCTCGGGACCAGCGAAGACGTGGAGACCTCGATCCGCAGGCAGCTCGCGGAAAAGGTCGACGTGCGGCAGCTCGCGCACGTCGAACAGTTGGCGGTGTTCAGTGCGCCACATCGCGTTCCGGGCCCGCGCGTGATAGCGACCGCTTTTCTGGGCCTCGTCCCCGCCGGACTGGACCCCGAGGTGCCCGAGGACACCGACTGGCACCAGGTCGACGCGCTGCCGGACACCGCGTTCGACCACGAGGCGATCGTGCTGCGGGCCCGCAACAGGCTGCGCAGCAAGCTCTCCTACACCAACCTCGGCTTCGCCCTGGCTCCCCCGGCCTTCACGATTTCCGCGTTGCGCGAGCTGTACTCGGCCGCGCTGGGCTACCGGGTGTCCGCGACCAACCTGCAACGCGTGCTGTCCCGGCGTGGTCTGCTCGAACCGACCGGGGACACGTTGCCACCAGGGCCATCGGGCGGACGCCCCGCCGCGCTGTTCTGCTTCGCTGAGCACGGCATGCAGGTCACCGACCCGTTCGCGGTGCTTCGCCCGCCGAGTGTGGATCGCATCCTGTCCTGATCACCCGGCATGGCGCCGCGTTAGCCCGTAACGTGGAACCCGTGGCGCAGACAACGATCCCGTTGTTCCCGCTGGCAGCCGTGCTGCTGCCCGGGACGCCATTGCCGCTGCACATCTTCGAGCCGCGCTACCGGCAGCTGGTCAACGACCTGATCACCGACGCGGTGGCGGGCAACCAATTCGGTGTGGTGGCTACCAAACCGGGCTGGACCGGCGACGTGCGCACCGTCGAGCAGGTGCGCCAGGTCGGCTGCGCCGCGCTGTTGCGCGAGGTGAAGTCGTTGCCGGACGGGCGTTTCGACATCATCACCCGGGGCACGCGCCGGTTCCGGCTGCTCGGCATCGACGACAAGACCGCGCCCTACCTGCGCGCGGACATCGAGTGGCTGCCGGACAGCGTCCCGGAACCGCGGCTGGCCGCGCTGGAACCGGCGCTGGTCGCGTCGGTGCGGGCGGCGCACCGGCGCTACTGCCAGGCCGCGTGGCAGCGCGAGGACTGGGCCGAACCGCCGCAGGAAACGCCCGCGGATCAGTTGGCGCACCTGGTCGCGTCCGACTGCCTGCTGGACGCGGAGGACCGGCAACGACTGCTGGAGCAGGCCTGCCCGGTGCGGCGGCTGCGCATGGTGCGCACGATGCTGAACCGGGAAGCCGGGATCCTGCGGGCGTTGCGCGCCGTGCCGATCCCCTTGGCCGACCTCAATCCGAAATCCAGCCTCAACTAACCAAGTCGGCGGCCGAGGTCTTCCGAGCCGCTCCACGCGGCCAGCACCAGGTAGGCCAGGGCAACGCCGAGCGGCGGAGCGAGCAGGATCCAGCCGGTGTTGAGCTGCGGCGCCACGTCGAACAGCGACCCCACCTTGAGGCCGGAGGGCACGGTGTAGTCGCCCGCCGCGAACGAGACGCCGGTCTTGGTCATCAGCCAGCCGGCGGCCACCGCACCGATGACGGCGGCGATCATCACGGTCGGACCGCGCCGTTCGCGCAGCAGCCAGATCGCGACCCCGGCGACGATGCCGAAAGCCAGTCCCATCAGCAGGTAGATCGCGACGTCGTCCCACACGTGGTAGGTCTCGTCGACCAGCGGCAGCACCTGGCCGGTGTTGCTCACCCCGACCCGTTGCGGCGGCGCGATCCGCGACCAGATCCAGCCCAGCGGCAGGCCGAACACCGCGAGCAGCAGCGCGATGCTGATGGCGGGCAGCAGATCGGCCTTGACCACGACCTTGGGACGGCGCTGCACGGGCAGCCAGGAGATGTCCAGCAACGGCTCGGCCAGCCGGGTCGCGGTCTCGTTGGCAGCCGGCTCTTCGGCAGGGGTGTCCGCGCTCGATTCCGTCGGCTGGTCCGTCACGCCGAGCACCTTAGTCCGCGTGGCATGGGGGCTGCGTCAACGGGCCGAGCTGATCTCGCCGTGTCGGCTGCACCGGGCGACCCAGCCGGCCGGGGTGACCTGCACGACCATCCGGCGGGCGCACTGCGCGCAGTAGCGCGGCGGGTCGACCAGGGCGAGGCGGCGCTGGCAGAGGTCGTGCTGGGCCTCGACGTCGGTTTTGCCGCACCAGCCGCAGAAAGACCCGCTCACAGCGTCTGACTCAGGGCTTTGACCGGCATCTTGAGCTCGGCCAGCATGTCCAGGTCGGCCTGGGCCGGGCGACCGAGGTTGGTCAGGTAGTTGCCGACGATGATCGCGTTGATGCCGCCGAGCATGCCCTGCTCCGCGCCGAGATCGCCCAGGGTCAGCTCGCGACCGCCCGCGAAGCGCAGGATGGTGCGCGGCATGGCCAGCCGGAACGCGGCGATGGTGCGCAGCGCTTCGGCGCCCTCCACGACCGGGAAGTTCTCGTACGGCGTGCCCGGGTTGGGGATGAGGAAGTTCATCGGCACCTCGTCCGGGTTCAGCTCGGCGAGCTGCGCGGCGAACTCGGCCCGCTGCTCCAGGCTTTCGCCGAGGCCGATGATGCCACCGCAGCAGACCTCCATGCCCGCGTCGCCGACCATCTTCAGCGTGCTCCAGCGCTCTTCCCAGGTGTGCGTGGTGACCACGTTGGTGAAGTGCGAGCGCGCGGTCTCCAGGTTGTGGTTGTAGCGGTGCACGCCGATGTCGACGAGCTGATCGACCTGCTCCTGGGTGAGCATGCCGAGCGAGCAGGCGATGTTGATGTCGATGCCGGCGGCGCGGATGGCTTTGACGCCCTCGCGGACCTGGTCGAGCAGGCGCTGGTCCGGGCCGCGGACGGCGGCCACGATGCAGAACTCGGTCGCGCCGGTGGCCGCGGTCTGCCTGGCCGCCTCGACCAGGCCGGGGATGTCCAGCCAGGCGGCCCGCACCGGGGTCGGGAACAGGCCGGACTGGGAGCAGAAGTGGCAGTCCTCGGGGCAACCGCCGGTCTTCACGCTGACGATGCCCTCGACCTCGACCTCCGGCCCGCACCAGCGCTCGCGCACCTGGTGGGCCAGCGCGAGCAGGTCGGTGAGCCGGTCGTCGCCGAGCCGCAGTACCTGGACGATCTGCTCCTGGGTCAGGCCGACGCCGTCTTCGAGGACTTGGCGGGTGGCCACCGTGAGCACATCGTCGAGCTGTTCTGGGGCTGTCACCGGCTACTCCTTGGTCTCGCGGGCGGGGCGTCCGGTGAGTCTGTCAGGCGGTATGCGCGCTGGTGAACGAGTCGGGATCGAAATCACCGTCGAACCAGGGCGACAGCGACCGGGCCGCGATCGCCAGGAACTCCTCCGGTGGCAGGTCGGCGATGCCGTCCGGGAGCACGCCGAGCAGCGGGGCACCGGCCACCACCGGCAGGTCGATCAGGTTGGAGCGGGCGGCCAGGTCGGGTTCGGCGGGCCAGCGGCCGACCACCACCCCGATGCCTTCGATACCGCGCCGGACCAGGGCCTCCGCGCTGAGCGCGGTGGTGTTCAGGGTGCCCAGCCCGGCCTGGCTGACCAGCAGGACGGGCGCGCCGAGGGACCAGGCGACGTCGGCGAGGGTCGCGCCGTGCTCGTCGAAGCGGACCAGCAGGCCACCGGCCCCTTCGATGAGCACCAGGTCGTGGTCGGCGGCGAGGTCGGTGGCGGCCGCGGCGATCTCGCTCGGGTGCAGGGTGGGCATACCGGCGCGGCGGGCGGCGGCTTCCGGGCCGAGCGGGTCCGGATAGCGGAGGAGTTCGCGGGTGGTGACGTCACCCGCGAGGCGCTCGATCACGGCCAGATCGCCCGGTTCGCCAGGGAGTAGGCCGGTTTGGGCGGGTTTGAGTACGGCGACCCTTTTGCCCGTCGATCGGGCCAGGGCGGCGATGGCCGCGGTGACGATCGTTTTGCCGACGTCCGTGCCGGTGCCGGTGATCACGAGCGAAGTCACGGGCGACCAGGTTACCCGCCGGTCGTTCAGCCGACCTTGGCGGCGGCGAGGACGGCCGCGCCGATGGCGGCGAGGTCGGAATCGGTGCTGATGTAGGGGGGCATGGTGTAGATCAGGTCGCGGAACGGGCGCAGCCACACCCCGGCGGCGACCGCGGCGTCGGTGGCCCGGGCCAGGTCCACGTCGTGGTCGAGTTGGACCACGCCGATCGCGCCGAGCACCCGCACGTCTTTGACTCCGGGCAGGTCGCGGGCGGGCGCGAGGCTCGCGTGCAGGCCGGTTTCGATGCGGCGCACCTCGGCCTGCCAGTCCTGGCTCAGCAGCAGGTCGATCGAGGCGTTGGCGATCGACGTGGCCAGCGGGTTGCCCATGAACGTGGGCCCGTGCGCGAGCACCGGCACGGCGCCCCGGGAGATCCCCTCGGCGACCTTCGGCGTGCAGAGGGCCGCGCCGAGCGTGAGGTAACCGCCGGTCAGGGCCTTGCCGACGCACATGACGTCCGGGGTGACACCGGCGTGTTCGGCGGCGAAGAGGGTGCCGGTGCGGCCGAAGCCGGTGGCGATCTCGTCGAAGATCAGCAGCACGTCGTGGGCGTCGGCCAACTCGCGCAGCGCGCGCAGGTAGCCCGGGTGGTGGAAGCGCATGCCGCCGGCGCCCTGCACGACGGGTTCGACGATGATCGCGGCGAGTTCGCCGGCGTGTTGCTCGATTGTTGTCGCGACAACATCCAGATAGGACTGATCGGGTTCGGCGTCGAAACCGGCGGGCGGTTCAGGCACGAAAACCTGGTGCGGCAGCACGCCTTGCCAGAGGGTGTGCATGCCGCCGACCGGATCGCACACGCTCATCGGGTGGAACGTGTCGCCGTGATAACCGCCGCGCCAGGTGAGCAACCGGTGTTTGGCCGGGCGGCCGGTCGACTGGCAGTACTGCAGGCACATCTTGATCGCGACCTCGACCGAGACCGACCCGGAGTCGGCGAGGAACACATGGCGCAGCGGCTCCGGGGTGATCTCGACGAGCTTCGCGGCGAGCCTGACGGCCGGTTCGTGGGTGAGGCCGCCGAACATGACGTGGCTGACCGTGTCGATCTGCGCGTGCGCGGCCGCGTCCAGCACCGGGTGCCGGTAGCCGTGGATCGCCGCCCACCAGGACGACATCCCGTCGACCAGCTCGCGGCCATCCGCGAGGCGCAGCTTCGTGCCGCGCGCGGACTCGACCACGAGCGGGTCGACGGTTCCCGGCATCGGTCCATACGGATGCCAGACATGCGCCCGGTCGATCGCCAGCAGATCGGTCATCGGGCGAGGCTAACTTCAGGTCTTGAACACCTCAACAAGGGCCGCGCCCTGCGGCGTGCCGAGGCCGGTGCACGCGTCCCAGCCCGGGCCTGCCTTGTAGGCGCCGTTGTTGCCGCTGGTGATGTCGTGGAAACCGGCCGCTCCCTTGCCTTTCGCCGCCGAGCGGTACAGCGCGGTCTGCATCAGGCCGAGCGGTTTGCCGACGGCCTGGCTCAGCCGGCAGGCCAGCGCGGCCCACAAGGGAGCGACGGCACTCGTGCCGCCGATCACCATCGGCTTGCCGTCCACCCGGATGTTGTAGCCGGTCTGCGGGTCCGCGTCGCCCGCGACATCGGGCACGCCGCGGCCGGTGCCGCCGCCGGACCGGTTCGGCACACCGGCATTGGACTGCCAGCTCGGGATCGGGAAGGTGTCGCTGATCCCGCCGCCGGTGGCGCCTCCGTTGCTGCCGTCGTTCCACACCGTTTCCGAGCTGATCACGCCGGTCGTGGCCGCGTGCAAGGTGGTTCCGCCGCAGGCGAGGACGTGCGGGCTGGAAGCGGGGAAGTCGACGTGCTGCTTGCCGTCGCTCTGCCCGTCCGGGCTGCCGTTGTCCCCGGCCGCCACGGTCACCGTGACGCCGAGCGCGGCGGCGTCGGCGAACGCCTGGTCCATCGCGGTGCGGCCCTGCGCTGTCCACTGATCCTCGGACTGGCCCCAGCTGATGCTGACCGCGGTCGGGGTCGGCTTCGCGTGCACGGCGGTGCTGATCGCGTCGACGAAACCCTGGTCGGTGTTTGGTCCGAAGTAGACGTTCTGCACCGCCTTGGGCGCCAGTGCGCCGATCACCTCGACGTCGAGCAGCACTTCGCCGTCCGCGCCGTTGGGGTCCTGGCCCGCGACGTTCTTGGCGCCGTCGACGCCGACCGCGTTCACCGTCGGCGTGGCGATCTTCAGCCCGGAGAAGTAGGCCTGGAGGTCGGCTTCGGCAAAGCCGCCGCCGAGTTCGATCACGCCGACCGTGTGCCCGGTGCCGTCGGTATTGGCCGGGAAGCCGTAGACCGTGCCGAGCATCGGCGGATCGTAGGACGTGCTCGCCGCGGGCTGCTTGTGCCTGCGGAAGTAGGCCCTCGCCTGCGGCCGCGTGTCCAGGCCGAGTACCGCGGTGACCACGCCGTCCAGCGCGACCGGCAGCCGCAGTTCCCCGCTCCTGGCCCGGAACACCGGGGTGGTCGCGCCGCGCACGGTGGCCAGATCGGCACCGAACACCTCGTTGAGCGCCGAGTACGGGCCAACCGCGCAGACCCGCCGGGAACCCGCGTCGACCGCGGTCACCTCGATCCCGGCCACGCTCAGCGCGCCGGTGACCAGTTCGACGTCGGCGAGGTCGGCGCCATAGGAATCGGCGAGTTCCTCCTGGCTGATCGTTTCCGGGCCAGTGACGAGTTCGGCGGGCAATTCCGCGCGTCGGCGCAGGATCAGGGTGACGCCGATTCGTTCATCCGGGGCGACCGTGCCGATTTCCTCGACACCGGTCAGAGCAGGCCGGTAACTACCAGCCAAAGGCACAAATGCTGACTCGGTCATATTCCGATGCTGCGCCGCCGTTCAGGGCACGGCTAGCAAAGTCACTCGGATATACCCCGGCACGGTCACCCGGTTGTCGTAAAGGGTCAAACAATGGCCGCTGTGCGTGGTCGGACCAGCACAGGCAGGCGCGCCAATCCGTGAATCAGCGAACTGTTCCGGTACTCCAGCTCCTCAACCGGGACGGCCAATTCGATGTCGTCGAAATGATCGAGCAGACCGCCGAACGCGATCTCGGCTTCCATTCTTGCCAGCGGCGCGCCGAGGCAGAAGTGGATGCCGTGGCCGAATGCGACATGGCTGGGATCGCGACGCAGATCCAGCCGGTCCGGGTCCGGGTATTGGTGCGGGTCGCGGTTCGCGGCGAGCAGCGAGATCATCACGAACTCGTTGGCCGGAATCGTCACGCCGTCGATTTCGATGGGTTCCTTGGTGAAACGGAAGGTTGCGAGGTTCAGCGGGCCGTCGAAACGCAAAAATTCCTCAATCGCGCTCGGTAGCAGACCGCGGTCGGCGCGTAATGCGGCGAGCTGGTCGGGATTGCGCAGCAATGCCAGCGTGCCGTTGCCGATCAGGTTCACCGTGGTCTCGTGGCCCGCCACCATCAACAGGAAAAGCATGGCCAGCACTTCACCGGCGGACAACTGGTCGTCGTCGTCGCTGGCCCGCAGCAGCGCGGAGAGCAGGTCGTCGGTCGGCTGGGCCCGCTTGTCCTCGATCAGCCCGGTCAGGTACTGGGCCATGGCCATCGCCGCGGCCTGGGCCTCGTCCCTCGGCCCGGTCGAGAGGGCCGCGTTGGTCCAGGCGCGGAACTCGTCGCGCTGGTCGTCTGGCACGCCGATCAGCTCGCAGATCACCGTGATCGGCAGCGGGAACGCGTACTCGTCGAGCAGGTCGACCGGCCCGCCTGCGCCCTCGGCCAGCTTGGCCAGTAGCGCGTCGCTGATCTCCTGCACGCGCGGGCGCAGCGCCTCGATACGGCGCGCGGTGAACGCCTTGGTGACCAGCTTGCGCAGCCGGGTGTGGTCGGGCGGGTCGGCGTTGAGCATGTGCCGGAACATCTCGCGGTCGTTGTCGGTGTCGACCTGACCGTCCTGCTGGTACTCGCGCATCAGCTGGTTGAGGCCGTCGGCGTCCTTGCTGAGCCGGGCGTCGTTGAGCGCGGCGCGCGCGTCCGGGTAGCGGGTGATGATCCACGCCCTGGTCCCCAGCGGCATCGTGGCCTGGTGAACCGGCCCCTCCTCACGCAGCAGCCGGTAGAAGCCGTGCGGGTCTTGCAGGGACGCGGGATCGTAGGTGAGCAGATGATCGGGCACAGGTTTCCCCTCGTTCTTGACTGGCTCCACTGGGTGAACGCGCTCCGGTGTCGATCAGTGCCCGGAAACCGCGATCCAATCGCCGATCACGCCCTCCAGAATGGAGAGCGGGAGTTTTCCGTTGCCGAGCACGACATCGTGGAAGGCACGCAGGTCGAACGCGTCACCGAGGGCGTTTTCGGCGTTCGCGCGCAGCCGCTGGATCTCCAGCCTGCCGACCATGTAGGACAGCGCCTGGCCCGGGTAGCCGATGTAGCGGTCGATCTCGGTGCCGATCTCGCTGATCGTCATCGGCGTGCGGTCGCGCAGGAAGTCGATGGCGCGCTGACGACTCCAGCCCAGCGCGTGCATGCCGGTGTCGACCACGAGTCTTCCGGCCCGCATCGAGTCGCAGACCAGCATGCCGAGCCGGGCCAGATCGTCGGAGTACAGGCCCATTTCGTCGGCCAGCCGCTCGGAGTACAGGCCCCAGCCCTCCACGTAGGCGTTGGCGTCGACCAGCTTGTGCAGCAGCGGCAGTTCGGGCAGTTCCTCCATCAGCGCGTGCTGGAAGTGGTGGCCGGGCACGCCTTCGTGGAACGCGATTGCCTCGGCGATGGTGCGCGCCCGATCGGTCACGTTCGCGGTGTTCGCGAAGTAGATCCCGGGCCTGCTACCGTCCAGCGCGGGCGGCAGGTAGTACATCGGGACCGCGCTGGACTCGGCGCCGGGCGGGGTCGGCCGCACCGTGCACGGCTGCCGTGCGACCACGCCGAACCAGCGCGGTGCGGCGTCGGTGGCGCGGGCCAGCACGGCGCGGGCGGTGTCCAGCACCTGCTCCGGGCTTTCCCAGCGCAGCGCCGGGTCGTCGCGCAGCCGCGTGAAGATCTCGGTGAGATCGGTGGTGCCGAACACGCGCGAGCCGAGTTCGCGGTACTCCTCGGCCAGCGATTCGATCAGCGCGAGGCCGGTGTCGTGCATGTCCTGCGCGGTGCGGCCGGTGGTGGTGTGCAGCCTGGCCAGGCTCGCATAGGTGGCTTCGCCGCCGGGCAGCCAGCACAGGCCGACCTGGTCATCGGCGCGGGCGGCGGGCAGCAGGTCGGCGATGGCGGCCCGGTAGGCGGCGAACGCGGGACACACCGCGCTGCTGATCAACTCTTCCTGCCGGGCCAGGAACCGCGCGGTGGCGTCGGCCGGTTCGCGGCGCACCAGGTCGGCGGTGTCGTCGCCGAGCTGCCGGATCGCGCCCTCGGCCAGCCTGCGCACCAGCGGACGACCGGACTCGGTGCCCAGGCGGTGCCGGTCGGCGGCGTGCGCCAGGAATTCGGGGACCTTGGCCAGCCGGGTCAGGAACGCGTCGGCCAGTTCCGGGGTGTCGATGGCCACCGTCGGCAAGGCCTGGAGCAGGGCGGGTGCCGGCGAAATGAAGAAGTCGGACACCGTGTACTCGATCTCGCGCGCGTCCAGCCGATCGATCCGGCCGGCTGCTTCGTAGCTGATCAGCGCGCGAGTGATCCGTTCGCGACCGGTCAGTCCGGCATCGTCGATCGCGTCCGCGCGGGCGCCGATGCCTGCGAAGCGGCCGCGCAGTTCGGCGTCCGCGGAGACGCTGTAATCGCGCAGGCGATCCGGATCCAGGGTGACACCCAGCATGCTCGCTTCCAGCGGCTGCTCGGAAACGATTGCAGCGACAAGTTCGTCGGCGAGTGCGGTCACGGTGTCGGCCATGATCCAAAGGCTAGCCGCGCATCCGGCAGGATGAAGGCATGCCGCCGCGCCCGATCTCGCCCGAGCTGCTCGTCGAGGAGCTGGCCGAGCTGATCGCGGCCCGTCAGCCGGGCGAATGGGTCCGGGTCGCCATCGACGGCGCGCCACCGACCCGACCGGGTGATCTTGCCGATGCCCTCGTCGACCCGCTGCGCACCAGGGGCCGGGCCGTGCGGCGGGTCCGTGCCGCGGATTTCCTGCGGCCCGCGTCGCTGCGCTTCGAGCACGGCCGCACCGACGAGGAGACGTTCTACTCGGGCTGGCTGGACGTGGCCGGGCTGACCAGGGAAGTGCTGCGCCCGCTGGACCCGGGCGGGTCCGGGAAGGTGCTGCCCGCGTTGTGGGACGCCGACCGCGATCGCGCCGCGCGCGCCGATTACGTCGATGTTGCGCCTGGTGGGGTGCTGATCCTGGACGGTTCGCTGCTGCTCGGGCAAGGGCTGCCGATCGACTTCACCGTGCACCTGTGGCTCTCGCCCGCCGCGCTGGCCCGCCAGATCGACGACGAGCAGCGCTGGACGTTGCCGGTGTACGCGCGCTACGCCGGGGAAGTCGCGCCCGCCGAACTCGCGGATGTCGCGGTGCGGGTGGACAACGCGCGCCATCCGGCGGTTTCCCGCGCGCCTTCCCGCTGAGGCACTGGTCGGTGCGACCGGGTAGCGTGCCAGGCGTGGCTGTTCCGGATCCGGTCGATGTTCGCGTGCTCGCGGTGCTTGCCGAGTCGGGCAAGATCGCGGTCGCCGACATCGCGGGCCGGCTCGGCATGGATCCCCGGGAGGTCGCCGCGCGGCTGCTCGCGCTGTCGGCGAGCGGACTGCCGCTGATGGTCGGCGTCGAGTGCGACCCGAACGGAATCCGCGCCGCCATCGCCAACGCGGGCGGCTGGGGCAACTACCCGCCGAACCCGAACATGGGCCCGCCTTCCGGCCCGTACGCGATGCCGCCGAATCCAGGTATGCCGCCGCCGATCCCCGGCCCGAACCCCGGCCAGTCCGGTCCGTATCCGCCACCGCCCCGCCCGAACTACGGCGTGTCCGGCGGCCCCTCCGGCAGCTACCCGCCGCCCGGTTCGTTTCCCCCGCCCGGTTTTCCCCCGCAGCAGCAACCCGCGCCGGTGCCCGCGCGCGCCGGGAACACCTGGGGCCCGCCCGGCAGCGCCACCTGGGCGCGCGGCGACCAGCCACCCCGCCAAGCCGCCCCGCCCCCTCCCCCCGCGCCCGAGCGCCACGAGGGCACGATCGGCGAGACGCTGCGCACCGAAGGCCTGGAAGGTGAGCGGATCGCGATCAACCTGATCGAGGTCGTCGACCCGGCCGACTTCCTGTTCACCGCGGCCGGATACCGGCTGCGCGACGGCGAGCGCGCGGTCGTCGTGCACACCGAGATGACCAACCTCGGCACCGCGCCCTACCAGACGTTGCCCGACCTGTACCTGGTGCTGGTCGCGGCCGATGGCAGCACGGTCAGCAAGGCCCCGGTCTCACTCTCCTCCCGCCCGCCGCACCGCATCGGCGTAGCGCCCGGCGACACCGCGGGCGGCCACACCGTTTACGTGCTGCCGGACGAGGCCCGGATCACCGCGGTGCGCTGGAGTGCCCGGCCGGACGAGGACAAGAACAGCCTCACCTGGACCGTCGAGTAGCTCAGGCGTCCTGGTCAGGCCGTCGCGTAGTTGTCGCTACCGGTCCGATCAACAACAGTCGTCGAAACGATTTCCTCATGATCGCCGAAACCAGCGACCAAGCGGAGCTTGCCACCGAGGGCTTCGATGTATCGCTGAAGCGTCTCGACCTCCATCTGGGCCGGGTCACCCTTCTCGATTGCGCTCACTCGTGGCTGCTTGACTCCCATGCGCTTAGCAACATCATCTTGCGTAAGATGAGCCTGCTCGCGCAGTTGGCTGAGCCGATAACCCAAGACGTAAGCAGCGGTAGCGCTCTCCGCCTTGGCCTCCACGGCCGCGACATCCCGACCCGATGCCTCGTCGATCTCCCGCTTGCGGGCCTTGACATCCCTCCAGTTAGCCATCGTCGCCGTCCTCCACTGCTGTCATGTGCCTTGTGTAGCGCTGCTCAGCCAACGGGATTGCTTCGCGATACCACTCAGTCCAGCGTCCCTGCTTGTCTCCCGCCACGAGCAGGACGGCACAACGTCTTGGATCGAACACAAAAAGCATTCGAACCTCGGACTCTCCCGCTGACCCGGGCCGCAACTCCTTCAGGTTGTGAATCTCCGATCCCGTGATCCGATCCGCAAGCGGTCGTCCGAGCGTCGGGCCTTCACGTTCCAACACATCGATCGCAGCTTGAACCAAGTCGGCCGTCTCAGGTTCCTCGTGACAAAGATCCAAGAACCAAGCTTCGACCTCGGCCACCAGTTCGATCTCCCATGCCACGCTCCAATATAACACCTACGTTATCTCGCTGCCACCATGACCAGCCCTCAACCAGAGAGCCACTCGACCCGACCTAGCAGGCGCCAAGGCGCGATCGGACCCTCACGCGGGTGCTCGTCCGTTGTCCCACAGGCCGGTCTTAGCCAAGTAGCCCGACCAGCCTTCCGGGTCGCTGGTCCGGAAACGATCCATTGCCACGATGGCCTGCGATTCCCAGCGTTCGTTCATCGATCGCCGCTCAGGCGTCGCGCAGGAGGTCGAGGGCGTGTTGCAGGTCGGCCGGGTAGTCGCTGGTGAACTGCACCCACTGGTCGTCGGCCGGGTGGTGGAAGCCGAGCGAACGGGCGTGCAGCCATTGGCGGGTCAGGCCGAGTCGTTTGGCCAGGACCGGGTCCGCGCCGTAGGTGAGGTCGCCGACGCAGGGGTGTTTCAACGCGGAGAAGTGCACGCGGATCTGGTGCGTGCGACCGGTTTCCAGGTGCACGTCGACCAGCGACGCGGTCGGGAACGCCTCGGTCACCTCGTAGTGGGTGATGCTCGGGCGACCGCCCGCGACGACCGCGAACTTGTAGTCGTGCTTGGGATGCCGGTCGATCGGCGCGTCGATGGTGCCCCGGCTCGGATCGGGGTGGCCCTGCACGATCGCGTGGTAGAGCTTCTCGACGGTGCGTTCCTTGAACGCCCGCTTGAGCACGGTGTAGGCGTGCTCGCTGGCCGCGACCACCATCACCCCGGTGGTGCCGACGTCTAGGCGGTGCACGACGCCCTGCCGTTCGGCCGCGCCCGAGGTGGAAATGCGGTAGCCGGCCGCGGCGAGGCCGCCGACCACGGTCGGGCCGGTCCAGCCGGGGCTGGGGTGCACGGCGACGCCGACCGGTTTGTCCACCACGATGATGTCGTCGTCCGCGTAGAGCACGACCAGGCCATCGACCGGCATCGCGATCACTTCCGAGACCGGGGTTTCCGGCTCGGGCAGGGTGATCTCCAGCAGCGAACCGGCCATCAGCCGATCGGACTTGCCCGCCGCGCGGCCGTCGAGGCGCACATCGCCCGCTGCCGCGAGTTCGGCGACGACCGTGCGCGACAAACCGAGCAGCCGCGCGAGACCTGCGTCGACACGCATGCCGTCCAGGCCGTCCGGGACCGGCAGGGATCGAGCGCTGGTCACGAGTTCTTGCCGATCTGCGCCTGTTCGGCGAGCCTGCGCTTGCGCGCGACGCCGCCGTCGTAGTCGCGGCCGAGGATGGCCATCAGCACGATCAGCGCGCCACCGACGCAGATGCACGAGTCGGCGACGTTGAACACCGCGAAGTACTTGGCATACGGGCCGAACACCGACACGAAGTCGACGACGTGCCCGCGCAGCGGACCGGGGCTGCGGAAGATCCGGTCGAGCAGGTTGCCCAGCGCGCCGGCCAGCACCAGGCCCAGGCCGATGGCCCAGCCGGTCGAGCGCAGCCGGGGCGCGACGATAACCAGCGCGACGACGACGGCGATCGCGATCAGGGTGAGCACCCAGGTCATGCCGGTGGCCATCGAGAACGCGGCACCGGAGTTGCGGATGACGTCCAGGTAGATCAGGCCGCCGAGGATGCGGATCGGCGGCTTGCCCTCCTGGTTGGCCACCATCAGCGCCTTGGTGATGATGTCCAGGGCCAGCGCGAGCGGGGCCACCGCGATCAGCACCGCGACGCGGCGCGGCGGCAGCTCGTCGATCTCTCCGGCTACCTCGGTTGGCGGCTTGACCTCGTCCGCATCGCTACTCACGTCCGCCATTGTCCATCAGACGGTCAGGAACGGGGGCAGCGGGCGCGGGTCCGGGGTGGGCACGCAGCGGCCGTCGACCGTGCCATACGTCCAGCGCGGCCCCCTGGTCACCAGGCTGTAGAGCGCGGTGGTAAACCGGCGCACGTGCTCCTCGGTGGTGCCGAGGCCGATGCTGGCCCGGATCGCGCGCGGCTCGGTGGCGTCGACCCGGCCGAGCAGCCTGCGGGTGCCGATGTGGGCGCAGAACGCGCCGTCCCGCACGCCGATCCCGTACTCGGCGGACAGTGCGGCGGCGAGCAGGCCGGAGTCGTGGCCGGGGATGGTGAAGCTGACCACGCCGACCCGGTCCGCATCCGGCCCGAACAGGCTCAGTTCGGCCAGGCCGGGCACGGCGGCCAGGCCGGTGCGGAGCTTGCGGAGCAGGGTGCGCTCGTGCACGCGGATCTGGGTCCAGTTGCGGCCGAGGGTGTCGGCGGCGACGGCCAGCGCGTGCACGCCGACCACGTTGGGCGAGCCCGCCTCGTGCCGGTCCGGGCCGCCGGACCAGGAGATGCCCAGGTGCGGGCCGTGATCGGTGACCGAGCTGGTGGCGCCGCCGCCGATCAGGTAGGGCTGGGCGGCCTCCAGCCAGTCCCGGCGGCCGAGCAGCACGCCCGCGCCGAACGGGGCGTAGAGCTTGTGACCGGACGCGGCCAGGTAGTCCACGCCGAGTTCGCGGATGTCGATCGGCCGGTGCGGGGCGAGCTGCGCGGCGTCCAGCGCGATGCGCGCGCCGTGCCGGTGCGCGACCGCGGCCAGCTCGGCGACCGGGAGCACTTCGCCGGTCACGTTGGACGCGCCGCCGACCACGACCAGCCGGGGGCCGACCGGGCAGTCGCGCAGCGCCGAGTCGACCGCGCGCACCGCGTCCAGCGGCGTCTCGGGCGTGACCAGCCTGCGCACGTGCGGCCCGCGCCAGGGCAGCAGCGCGGCGTGGTGCTCGGTGTCGAACAGCACGACCGACGTGCCGCGCGGCACCGCGCGAGCGAGCAGGTTGAGCGAGTCGGTGGTGTTGCGGGTGAAGATCACCGCGTCGGAGTCGTGCGCGCCGAAGAACGTGCGCAACGTGCCGCGCGCCTGCTCGTAGACGCGCGTGGACACCTGCGATGCGAAGCCCGCGCCGCGATGCACGCTGGCGTACCAGGGCAGCAGTTCGTCCACTGCGTACTGAACCTGAGCCAGACAGGGCGCGCTGGCCGCGTGATCCAGGTTGGCGTAACCGATCTGCGCGCCGGTCACCAGCGGAACGGTCAGCCCGGCACCCGCGACAGCGGGAATCCCTTGCGGCGTAACGGAAATCGGGGCGATGACCGGGCGATCGATCGCGAGCGTCATGACGGTCCTCCAGCGGGTCGGGAACCCGTTTCGTGGAGGGTTCCGCGCTTGCCCAACCGCCCTGCGCGGTAGGCCCGGTCTTCACCCGGGGCACCCCACCGCGGAGGAGGGTTGCCGGCCAGCAAGCCGGGGCTGAACGCTGGCACTCATGACCTGGCATCGAGGTTAACCGACGCATCCCGGAATAAACCAGCCCGCTCTCGGATACTGAGACATTCACCGCTCGTGGCACGTAATTAATTACGTGCCGCTCTGTTAAGGATTTATTGACAACGTGCCGCGCTCAGCGCCAAGCTTGCGACATGACACCGCGATTTGCCCGCCGCGCTCGGCGGGCCTTCGGCATCACCCTCGTCACGTTCGCGCTGAGCGCGGGCACCGTGGCCGCGTCGGCCGATCCGGCCCTCGTACCGGCCAGCGACCAGCGGTTGTCGTTCACCCAGGACGGCACCACCGCCTACGGCACCCTGCACATTCCCGCCCACCGCGCCGGTCACCGGCTGGCCGCCGCATTGTTGTTACCGGGCAGCGGGCCGACCGACCGCAACGGCAACCAGTTGCCCAGCTTCGACCCGGACGCGCTGCGACTGATCGCCGGAGTGCTGGATTCGCAAGGGATCGCGAGCTTCCGGTTCGACAAGTACTTCTCCGGCCAGACCGGCGGCGGCGCGTACACGTCCGATCCAAGCAAGATCGACCTGGCCGCGTTCATCCGCCAAGCCGACGCCGCCTATCGACTGTTGTCGCGACAACAGTCGGTGAATCCGGCGAGATTGTTGGTGTTCGGGCATTCCGAGGGCGGCTTCACCAGCGTGCTGGTCGCCGAGTCGGTGTGGCCGCGACCAGCCGGGCTCGCCTTGATCGAACCGCAGGATCAGCGCCTGCTCGACCTGATCAACCTGCAACTCGGCGAGGAACTCGACGCCGCAGTAGCCGCAGGGCAAATCACTGAACTCGTTGCCGCGCAGAACAAAGCCGGGATCACCCGGGTCATCGCGGAATTCCGCGCGGGCCAGCCGATCGACTACACCGGTCTGCTGCCGAGTATCCAGCAAGTCTTCAGCCAAGCTATCTTCAGCAAGGGCAACGCGAACTTCGTTCACTCCGACGATTCGATCTACCCACCGGACGTCGCCCGATATCTCGCACCGGGCACCCGGGTCATGGTCACCTGCGGCACCGCCGACACCAACGTGCCGTGCTCGACGACACCCGCGCTGATCAGCGCATTGCATGCCGCGCACACCAACGGACCCGGCCTCGTCGTCCTGCCCGGACTCGATCACGAACTGCACCCGGCAGGCGACTCCGTCAACGACCAGATCCTCGCGCCGTCGGCGATCGAGGCGCTGACCGCGTTCGCCAAACCTTTCGCGAGCCACACCCGTTAGCATGCCGCCATGCCGGGACCAGAGCAGGTGGACTACCAGCGACCCAGTTCGGCGCGGATGTATGACTACCTGCTCGGTGGCGGCCAGAACTTCGCCGTCGACCGCGACGCCGCCGAAGCCGCCGCCGCCGCGTTCCCACACTTCCGCACCGCGGTCCGGGCCAACCGCTCCTACCTCGGCCGGGCCGCCGCCTACCTGGCGAAGACCGGCGTGGACCAGTTCCTCGACCTCGGTTCCGGCATTCCGACCGTCGGCAACGTGCACGAAGTGGTGCACCGCTACAACCCGGACGCGCGCATCGCCTACGTCGACCGCGAACCGGTCGCCGTCGCGCACGCGAACAAACTGCTGGAGAACGAACCCTTCGTCACCATGACGCAGGCCGACATCCGCTCCCCCAAGGACGTGCTGGCCGCGCCGACCGTGGCCGACCTGCTCGACCTCGACCGGCCGATCGCCGTGCTGGCCATGGGAATCCTGCACTTCCTCAGCGACGATGACGACCCGTTCGGCATGCTCGCCGCGTACCGGGACGCGAGTTGTCCCGGTAGCTACCTGGCGATCTCGCACGCCAACCAGGTCACGCTGACCGACGAGCAGGTCGAGTCGTTCCTGGCCGCCTACGCCCGCACTCCGACGCCGACCCTGTTCCGCACGGTCGACGAAATCCGCCGCCTGCTGGACGGCTACAAACTGGTCGAGCCGGGCTTGGTCCTCGCGCCGTTCTGGCACCCGGACCAGCCCGGCCCGATCGACGAGGCCGAAGCCGCCGCCACCAACCTGCGCGCGGCGGTCGGCATCAAGTCGTAGTTCGATATCACATCTGAGCTGGTTGCATACTTTTTGTAAGCTGCTTATCTTCGGTAAGTATGAGCATCCCTGGTGAGGCCTGCGACGGGTACCAGAGCACGCTGGAGATCGTCGGCAAGCGCTGGACGGGGTCGATCCTGCTGGCCATCACCATGGGCGCGCGGCGCTTCGGGGAGATCCTGCGCACGGTGGACGGGCTCTCCGATCGGCTGCTGTCCCAGCGGCTCAAGGAGTTGGAGGGGCACGGGCTGGTGATCAGGACGGTGGTGCCGACCACGCCGGTGCAGATCCGCTACACGCTCTCCGATTCGGGCACGAGCCTGCTCACGATCCTGCAGCCGCTGGCGCGGTGGGGCGCCGAGCACGAGGCGCGGCACAAGGCGGCCGCGCCCGGGCGCTGATCAGGCGGCCCACAGGTCGTCGATGGCCTGTTCGGCGGTGGCCAAACTCTTCTCCGCCAACGGGATCAGCTCGGCCATCGCCGGCACGACCGGGGCGAGGGTGAGTTCGGCGGTGATGAATCGCGGTTGCAGGCCGGTGGTGTCCAGGATGTGCGGGAGCCACGGGATCGCGTGGTCCCAGCCGTGCTTGGGCGCCTCGGGGCCGTAGCCACCGCCGCGCGAGGTGAGCACGATCAGGTCGCGGCCGTCGAGCAGGCCGGTTCCGGTCGCCGGGTCGTAGGACAGGCCGGGCGCGATCAGGTGGTCGATCCAGGCTTTCACGCTGCTCGGCACGCCGTAGTTGTACAGCGGCAGGCCGAGGATGATCGTGTCGGCGGCGCGCACTTCGTCGACGAGTTCCTTGCTGAGCGCCCAGGATGCGGCCTGCTCGGGGGTGTGCTGGTCGGGCGGGGTCTGCCGGGCCAGGCCCGAGGCGTCGTCGAGGTGCGGGATCGGGTGGGCGCCGAGGTCGCGGTAGGTCACGGTGCCGCCGGGGTGGACGGCGCGCCAGTTGCGCACCGCGCGGGCGGTCAGTTTGCGGCTGACCGAGCGGTCTTTCTGGATGCTGGCGTCGACATGCAGTAGGTGAGGCATGATCCCGACGCTAATGACGCCCGGCCGCTTCGCGCAAAGGTTCCATTAGCCGCTAATCAAAAGTAAGTAACTAATCCCCGGACTCGCCCTGCCACCTCGCGTAGCGGCCGGCCCGGTCGACCGCGCGCAGCCTGCGCTCGGTCGCTTCGCGCACGGATTCCGTTGCCACCACGAGGAGTTGGTCGCCGTGGCGCAGGCGGGTGCGCTCGTCGGGGGTGAACCCGGCCTTGTCGCGCACCACCAGGCTCACCGTGGCTCCGGCCGGGAGCCGCAGTTCGGTCAGGTAAACGCCGTGCAGTTTGGAGTGCGGGCCGATCCGGACCTGGAGCAGGCCCGCGTCCAGGGCGTCCAGCGGAGCGGAGTCGACTTCCAGTTCGCGCGGCTCGACGCTGGACGTGAGGCCGAGCACCTTGGCCAGCAACGGCAACGTGCCGCCCTGCACGAGGGTGAGCACGACCACGAGCACGAACACGGCGGCGACCAAGCGTTGCGCGCCGGGCCTCCCATCGGTCAAGGGGATCAGCGCCAGCACGATCGGCACCGCGCCACGCAGACCGGACCAGGACAGGAACGCCTTTTCCCGCCAGGGCAGGCGGAAACCGATGGTGGAGATCAGCACCGAGAGCGGGCGGGCGAGCAGGGTGAGCACGGCTCCGGCGACCAGGCCGGGCACGAGGGCGGAGAGGAATTGCGGAGGCGATGCGTAGAGGCCGAGCAGCACGAACAGGCCGATCTGGGCCAGCCAGCCGAATCCCTCGGCGAAGGAGAGCGTGTCGGCGCGGTGCGGCAGGTGCGAGTTGCCGAGCACGAGCGCGCAGACGTAGGTGGCGAGCAGACCGGACGCGCCGGCGAGATCACTGCCCGCGAACGCGAGCACGCAGACCGACATGATGGCCAACGGGTACAGGCCGGTGGCGGGCAGGGCGACGCGGCGCAGCACGAACGCGCCGCCCCAGCCGAGCACGAAGCCGATCAGCGCGCCGATCAGCAGTTCGTAGCCGACCAGAAGCGGTGTGCGCCAGGTGAATTCGTCACCGGAGGCGAGCAGCACGACCGCGATGTAGACGGGCGCGTCGTTGAGGCCGGACTCGAGTTCCAGCGCGCCAACGAGTTTCTTGCTCACGTTGATCCCGCGCAGCACGCTGAACACTGCGGCGGCGTCGGTCGAGGAGAGCACGGCGCCCCAGAGCAGACCGGTGCGCCAGTCGAGCCCGGCGATGTAGTGCAGCGCGACGCCGGTGACCCCGATGCTCAGCACAACGGCCACAATGGACAGTGCGAGGCCCAGCCCCAGCGCGGGTTTCACGGTGGACCAGCGCGTGGTCAGGCCACCTTCGGCGAGGATCAGCACCAGCGCGGCGATGCCGAGCGACTGGGTCAGCACGGCGTTGTCGAACTTGATGCCGATGCCGGATTCGCCGAGCAGCAGGCCGATCGCGAGGTAGAGCAGCAGCGAGGGCAGGCCGAGCCGGACCGAGACCCGCACCGCGAGCACGGCCACGAGCAGCACGACGGCGGAAATGCCGAGCACTTCCGCCAGGTCCGCCACCAGCTTGCTCCTCTCGTTACGTCCATTGTGGCCAAAATTTGGCCGCGATTGGTTACCGAGAGGAGAAATCTCTCATTTGTCGCGGAGTTTTGCCACCTGATCGATGATCGTCTTCAGTCGGCCGGGTGGTGCCTCGACCGCGATGATCTTGTCTCGGCCGTGGCTGCCGTGGGCGATCTCCAGCTCGGCGCGGCGGATGTTCAGGGCGTCGGCGAGGGCTTTGCGCAGGGCTTCGTTGGCTTTGCCGTCGACGGCGGGCGCGGTGACGGCGACGATCAGCGCGGGGCCGTGCGGGCCGGGGTAGCTGCCGCCGACGGATTGCTTGGCGGCGCCGGGTTTCACGCGGACCGCGAATCGGTGTTCAGGCATGGATCGTCAGAGCGTGGATGGCGTCGTCCAGGTAGGCATGCCAGCCCTCGGGATCGGCGGGCAGGGCGGCGGGTACCGAGCGGCGCAGCTGGATGGTGCCGAGGTAGGTGGTGTAGGCGAGGGCGGCGCGGCGGGCCGCGTCTTCGACCGGGAAGCCGATGCGTTGGTAGAGCTGGGCGAGGTAGGCGATGCGGCGCTGGGTGACGCGGGCCAGGACCGGGGCGACAACCGGATCGGTCGACGCCGCGTGCAGGGCGAGCTGGACGCGGCTGGCTTCCTGGTCGGCGAAGGCGGCCTTGAACAGCAGGCGGAGCTGCTCACGCGGGTCTTCGGCCACCTCGACGCGGGCGATGATCGCGTCGGTCTGCTCGACTTCCCAGCGCTCCAGGGCGGCGCGGACCAGGGCTTCGCGGTTCGGGAAGTGCCAGTAGGCGCTGCCTTTGGTAGCGCCGAGTTTGGCCGCGAGCGGTTCGATCGCGACGGCGGCCAGGCCGCCTTCGGCCAGCGCGACGAGGGCGGCGGCGGTCCAGTCGTCTTTTGCTAGTCGACCCACGTTCCATACGCTACCGTATAGTTATGACGATCAGCAATGTTCATCAACGGTTGTTCTCGGCCTCGATGGACGAGGTCGGTGCGCTGCTCGACGCGGTGGCGGAGCCGGGCAACGCGCTCTGGCCCGCACCGCCGTGGCCGGCGCTGGTGCTGGACCGGCCGCTGGGGGCCGGCGCGGACGGCGGGCATGGGCCGATCCGGTACGCGTGCGTCAGTTACCAGCCGGGGCGCCGCGCCGAGTTCGAGTTCCGGGCGCCGACGCCGGTGCGGGGCGGGCATGCGATCGAGTTGATCGAGCATCCGGAGGGAGTGCTGTTGCAGCACACCCTGATCGCGGAACCGATCGGCATCGTGGGCGTGCTGGCCTGGTCGGTGGTGTTCCGGGCGCTGCACGACGCACTGCTGGAGGACCTGATGGACCGGGCCGCGACGGCACTGGGCCGGCCTCCGAAGAAGCCGGCCCAGTGGTCGCCGTATGTGCGGTTGCTGCGCGGGGGTTACGACCTCTTGGCCACCGCGACCCGGACGTCCAAGCCGTCGCCCACCGTTGCCGTGAAGGCGGCCTCGGGGGCGGCGTCCAGGGACTCGTAGCCGACCGCGTCGGCCAGGGTCTCGCCCGCGACGAACTGCTCGTGCGCGCGGACCGCGTCGAGCACGGCGGCCGGACCGAACACGGTCAGCGCGATCCGGTCGGACACGTCGAGGCCCGCGTCGCGACGAGCCTGCTGCACCGCGCGGACCACGTCGCGGGCCACGCCCTCGACGGCCAGGTCCTCGGTCACCGCGGTGTCCAGCACCACCAGGCCGTTGCCGCCGGGCAGCGCCGCGGTCGCGCCCGGGTCGGTGGCGACGAGCTTGCGCTCGTACTCACCGTCCAGCAGCTCGATGCCTGCCGCGACGACCGCGCCGGACTCGGTGGTCGACCATTCGCCCGCCTTGACCGCGCGGATCACCTTCTGCACGTCGCGGCCCAGCCTCGGGCCGCAGGCCCGCGCGTTGACCACCAGCTCGAAGTGGCCGTGCGCGGCCACGTCGGTGGTCAGCTCGGCCTGCTTGACGTTCACCTCGTCGCTGATGATCTCGGTGAACGGTGCGAGCAGCGCCGAGTTCGGCGCGGCCACGACCAGCTTGGCCAGCGGCAGGCGAACCCGCAGCTTGTTGGCCTTGCGCAGCGACAACGCGGCCGACGCGACCTGGCGCACCTCGTCCATCGCGGTGACCAGTGCGTCGTCGGCCGGGAGGGCGTCGGCCGACGGGAAGTCGGTCAGGTGCACGGAACGCTCGCCGGTCAGGCCGCGCCAGACCTCCTCGGTGGTCAGCGGCAGCAGCGGTGCGGCCACCCGGCAGGTCACTTCCAGCACGGTGTGCAGGGTGTCGATGGCGTCCTGGTCACCGGCCCAGAACCGGTCGCGCGAACGACGCACATACCAGTTCGTGAGCACCTGGAGGAAGTCCTCGATCAGCGCGCACGCGCCGGACAGGTCGTAGCCGGTCATGGCCGCGCGCACGTCCTTGACCAGGTCGTGCGTCTTGGCCAGGACGTAGCGGTCCAGGACGTGCTGGCTGTCGGTGCGCCAGTGACCTTCCTTGTTCGCCGCGTTCGCGTACAGCGCCTGGAAGTAGTAGGTGTTCCAGAGCGGGAGCACGGCGGCGCGCACCGAGTCGCGGATGCCGCGCTCGGTGACGATCAGGTTGCCACCGCGCAGGATCGGCGAGGCCATCAGGAACCAGCGCATCGCGTCGGACCCGTCCCGGTCGAACACCTCGTTGACATCCGGGTAGTTGCGGCGCGACTTGGACATCTTCTGGCCGTCGTCGCCTAGCACGATGCCGTGCGCGATCGCGCTGCGGAACGCGGGACGGTCGAACAGAGCCGTTGCCAGCACGTGCATGTAGTAGAACCAGGCGCGGGTCTGGCCGTTGTACTCGACGATGAAGTCGCCCGGGTAGTGGTGTTCGAACCAGTCGGTGGCCTCGAACGGGTAGTGCACCTGGGCGAAGGGCATCGAGCCGGACTCGAACCAGCCGTCCAGGACCTCGGGCACGCGGCGCATGGTCGCCTTGCCGCTCGGGTCGTCCGGGTTGGGCCGGGTCAGCTCGTCGACGAACGGACGGTGCAGGTCGGTCAGGCGCACGCCGAAGTCGCGCTCCAACTCGTCCAGCGACCCGTAAACGTCGGTGCGCGGGAAGTTGGGGTCGTCGGAGACCCAGACCGGCAGCGGCGAGGCCCAGAACCGGTTGCGGGAGATGCACCAGTCGCGGGCGCCGGCTAGCCACTTGCCGAACTGGCCGTCCTTGATGTGCTCGGGGGTCCAGCTGATCTGCCCATTCAGCTCGACCATCCGGTCGCGGAACTTGGTCACCGACAGGAACCAGGAGTCGACCGCCTTGTAGACCAGCGGGTTGTCGCAGCGCCAGCAGTGCGGGTAGGAGTGCACGTAGCTGTCCTGACGGACCAGAACGCCACGCTCGCGCAGTTCGCGCAGGATTGGCTTGTTCGCCTCGAACACCTGCAATCCCTCGAAGCGCGGGGCGATCGAGGTGAAGCGGGCGTGCGCGTCCACGGTCAGGATGGCCGGGATTCCGTTGGCGGCACAGACGTTGTAGTCGTCCTCACCGTGCGCGGGCGAGACCTGGACGATGCCGGTCCCGTCCTCAGTGGACACGAAGTCGCCCGCGAGCACGGTGAACGCCTTGGGGTTGTCGGCGAACTGCTCGACGAGGAAGTCGAAGACCGGCGTGTACTTGCGGCCGACCAGGGCGCTGCCCTTGACGGTGTCGACACGGGTCGCGCCCTCGAACTCCTTCTCGTAGGAGCCGAGTCGCGCTTGCGCCAGGATCCAGCGGTGGCCGTCCTTTTCCAGGACCGCGTAGTCGATGTCCTCGCCGACGACCAGGGCCAGGTTCGGCACCAGCGTCCACGGCATGGTGGTCCAGGCCAGGATCCGCTCGCCGGTCTCCAGTTCGAACCAGACGGTCGAGGCCGGGTCCTGGCGGTCGCGGTAGGTGCCCGCGTCCATCCGCAGTTCGGCGGCGGCCAGCGGGGTCTCGCAGCGCCAGCAGTAGGGCAGCACCCGGAACGCCTGGTAGATCAGGCCCTTGTCGTACAAGGACTTGAACGCCCACATGACGCTCTCCATGAAGGAGAGGTCGAGGGTCTTGTAGTCGTTGTCGAAGTCGACCCAGCGGGCCTGGCGGGTCACGTAGTCGCGCCACTCGTGGGTGTAGCGCATGACCGAGGTGCGGCAGGCTTCGTTGAACTTCTCGACGCCGAACGCCTCGATGTCGGCTTTGACCTTGAAGCCGAGTTCGCGCTCGGCCTCGACCTCGGCGGGCAGGCCGTGGCAGTCCCAGCCGAACCGGCGCTCGACCCGGTGGCCGAGCATGGTCTGGAAGCGCGGCACCGCGTCCTTGACGTAGCCGGTGAGCAGGTGGCCGTAGTGCGGCAGGCCGTTGGCGAAGGGCGGGCCGTCGTAGAAGACGAACTCGTTCTCGCCGTTCTCGCCGGCCGGGCGGTGGTCGATGCTGGCCTGGAAGGTGCCGTCCTTGGCCCAGTAGTCGAGCACGCCGCGTTCCAGGTCGGGGAAGGACGGCTGCGCTGGTACCGCGGCGTCGGAGTTCTTCGGGTAACTCATGGTGCGGGTCACTCCATCGTCGTTCGCATAGACCGAAGTCCACACGGGGACGAGAGGGCCGAGCTTTCTCGGCGTCCCGCGGTACCACCCCGCTTGCGCACCCACGAAGCGATGCGCCGCTCGAAATCGGCTGTGACGGGCCGCCCCGTCCGGTTCTACTGAGGCCCGAAGGCCCGTTCTTCCGGAAGCTCCCCGGTGATGGCCGGATCAACGCCTTCTGCAACTAAGAATATCGGGCCCGGCAACCTCGTTATTCCCGAGGGCTGTCACTCGGCGCTGGAGCGGTACCGTTCGGCGATCACCGCGTCGGGAGTGCAGACAGCGCACGGGTTGAACCCGAGCTGGCGCGCCTCGCGGATCGGGAGCGGCAGGGTCGCGCGTTCGCCGACCCAGTGGCAGTCCGCGAGGTGGTAGCGCGGGCGTTCGTCGAGCACTCTGACCTCGACGTCGAGGTCGGTGACGATGAGCACATCGGCCGCGTCGGTGTCTTCCTCGGCCGGCTCGGTCTCAGGGTCGAGTTCAGCTTCAGGGTGAAGATCGTCCGGCTCGTCGGCTATGACGGCAGGAGCTGCCGCGGGTTCGGCAACCGGCGCGGCGGAAGCGTGCTTGCGGCGCCACCAGTCGGCGATCAACATCGCGCAGGCCGCGACGCTGGCCACCACCGAAACCCACGCCCAGAACATGGCCGACGTGGCCAGAGCGACGATCAACAGACCAAGGGCGGCCAGGACCAGCAGGAGAGCGAACAACAACATGTCTTCTTCTCCGCTGCCCGGACCGCCCTTGGCCCGTTGTCAAAAATGTGCCCGAACTGGCTACCCCAGCAGGGTCAGCCCGCTTCGGCGCGTGGGCCGAAGGAGTAGCCGGTCTGGTTGGCTCGCGTCTCCGCGTGCGCGGCCGAGCCACGGTCGTTGAGGTCGCGCAGGCTCGATTCGAGCAGCGTCTTCAACCGGGTCCGGTACTCGCGTTCGAAGGTCCGCAGCTTCTCGATCTCGGTGTCGAGCTGCTTCTTCTCGGCCGTGATCGTGCTGAGTACTTCGGTGTGCTTGCGGGTGGCGTCGCGTTCCAGCGTGGTCGCCTTGTCCCTGGCCTGACGCTCTACCGTCTCGGCCCGGGTACGTGCCTCGTTGAGCATGGTTTCCGCGCGCGACCTGGCCTCGTTGACCAGGGCGTCGGACTTGGCCCGTGCTTCCGAGAGCAGTTGCTCGGACTTGGTCCGTGCCTCGGCGAGCATGCCGTCGGCCTCGGACTTGGCCTCACCGGTGAGCCGGTCGGCCATCTCCTGGGCCAGGCCCAGCACCTTGGCCGCCTGCACGTGGTGATCGCCACCGGCCATGCCTCCGGGCGCGGTCTCCTCCATGGAGGATGGCGGCGGCACCGGCGCGAGCCGGCGGGAGGGAGCCGGGTCGACGGACCCGAGCTGGTTGCGCGCACCGTCGAGGTCCGAGCGCGCCGAGTCGAGCTGCTGGTCGAGCTGCTCGACCTGCGCCCTCAGCTCGTTGTTTTCCTCGATCAGACGAGCCAGCTCTGCCTCGATCAGGTCGAGGAAGGCGTCGACTTCGTCTTCGTTGTAGCCCCGCTTGCCAATAGGAGGCTTGCTGAACGCGACGTTGTGCACGTCAGCGGGGGTCAAGCCCATCAGATCACCTCACGCACTCACGGCTGCCGGATCCCGGAGCCCCGTCATCCCGGGAACGCCAGTCGCATTCCGATGAACACGACCAGCAGCAGCACCATAATCGATACGTCTAGTCCCACGCCGCCGATTCGCACCATCGGGATCACCCGACGGACTAGCCGCACCGGTGGGTCGGTCACTGTGTAGATCGTTTCCAGGGTTACGGCCACTCCACCCGCCGGGCGCCATTCCCTCGCGAACGCACGGACGAGCTCCACCACCACACGGGCGGTGAGCAGTAACCAGAAGACGAACAACACGTAGTAGAGCACGAACCGAGCGGTTTCCACAGTTCAACTGTGCCACCAATGTCGCCCGGAGGTCAGTCGGGGCGGTCAAGTGGTACTCGCCTACCCGAAGAATCCGCCCTCTGCGATGCGACGATGGTCTTCGGCGGTCAGGTCAAGATTCGGTGGTGAGATCAAGAACACCTTGTCCGTGACCTTGTCGATATCGCCCCGCATGGCGAAGGCCAAACCCGCTGCGAAGTCGACCACTCGCCGAGCGTGAGCGTCGGACAGCGCGGTGAGGTTGATGATCACCGGGTTGCCGTCGCGGTACTGCTCGCCGATGGTGCGGGCGTCCTCGTAGCTGCGCGGGTGCAGGGTGGTGACCTTGCTCAGGGCGGGCTGCGAGCCGGTGGTCGGCTCGGTGGCCGGACGGGGGCGGGTGACCGGCTCGATCAGCTCGGGCTGCTCGGCCAGCGCGCCCCGGATCGGCGTCGCACCGCGCTGTGCGGTCTCGGTCAGCCACGGCCGCGCGCCGCGCGGACCGGTGCCTGCCGAGAAGCTGCGCAGATCGTCACTGGAGTCCAAACGCGACACCGGACGGGCGCCGTCGGAGATCCGGCGGCGGCTGGCGACGCGGTCGCCGTAGCCGTCGAAGTCCTCCGCCGGTCCCGAGGAGTAGGACGACGAGTACGCTCCGTAACGATCATCGTCCTCGTACTCGTCCAGCTCGTCGGCAGGGACCATCCCGAAGTAGGCCTTCAACTTCTGCAGCGCACTCATGACAGCCCTTTCTCCGTGACGCTTGGCGTCGCGAAACGCGAGCGACCGCCGCCCCGTCCACCGGCAGTCCGTACCCGTGCTATACCGAGGCTAATCGCCGTCCACCCAGCAAAGCGGTTCCGACACGCACACATGTCGACCCACTGGCGATTGCCGCCTCGAGGTCACCGCTCATCCCGATGGACAGTTCTGTTGCCTTCGGGTGGCTCTCACGCAAGGTGATCACCACACCTGCTAGACGTTCAAAAGCTCGTGTTGGTTCACTCTCAAGCGGAGCAACTGCCATGACTCCGCGTAGTCGCAGCTCGGACTTCTCCTCGATCAGGTCGGCCAATCTCACCAGATCGGGCAACGGGCAGCCACCCCGTTTTGGATCTCCGTCGATGCTGGCCTGGACCAGGACGTCCAGCGGTCCGTTGCGTGAACCGCGATCAATTGCCACCCGAACGGATGACGCGAACGCGTCGGCGAGGCGCGGCGAGTCGACCGACTGCACCTGCCCGGCCCAAGCCACCACTGAGCGGGTCTTGTTCCGCTGCACGTTGCCGATCATCTGCCAGCGGACCGGCGCATCCGGCCGCAATTGGGCCACTTCGGGCACTTTGGCCGATGCTTCCTGATCGCGGTTCTCCCCGAAATCGGACAGGCCCAGATCGATCAGGGCGGCCACGTCGATGGCCGGGAAGGTCTTGGTCACCGCGAGCAACGCCACCTCGGCCGGATCGCGGCCCGCCGCCCGGGCGGCCGACGCGATCCTGGCGCGCACCTCCTGGAGGGACTGTGCCAGTTCCGCGACTCGTTCCGCGCTGGGCGTTGGTGTCATGCCGGGTCGGGCTCCAACCAGGTCAGTGCCGCGATCCGGCCGGTCTGCTGACCGGGCCTGCCATCACGGCGATGGCTGAACAAGGTGCGGTCCTCGATCGTGCACCGAGGATCGACTCCGATCTTGGCAACGCCCGCCTCGGCGAGTTGGTTCCACAGTCCGGCGCGCAGATCGAGACCGGGGGTGCCCTTGCGGGTCTTGGTCTTGCTGCCGGGCAGGTGCGCCTCGACGTCGGCCTGCATGGCGGCGGGCACCTCGTAGCACTCGCCGCAGGCGGCAGGCCCGAGCAGCACCTCGATCCGGTTCATCCGGGCGCCGGCTTCGACCATGGCGTTCAGCGCGGCGGGCAGCACTCCGATCCGGGCGCCGACCCGGCCCGCGTGCACCGCGCCGACGACCTCGGCTTCCGCGTCGGCCAGCAGGATCGGCACGCAGTCGGCGACCAGCACGATCGGTGCGAGGCCGACGCCGACCGCGATCGCGGCGTCGGTGGCCGGGAGGGCTTCGGTCTGCGGGCCGCGCGCGATGGTCGCGGTCCGGCCGTGGATCTGTTCCATCCAGACCAGTTGCTCGGGCCGCAGGCCCAGCTCGGTGGTCAGGCGTTTGCGATTGGCCGCCACCGCGGACGGGTCATCGCCGACATGCGCACCGAGGTTGAAGGAATCGAAGGGCGCGGCGGACGCGCCGCCCGCCCGCGTGGTGACCACTCGACGAACCCGCATGCCACGAAGCCTAATGACGCTGTCGCCTCTTGCTCTATCGCCTCATGAACGGCGGGACGTCGACCTCGTCGTCCGGGTCATCGGTGACCGGGACGGCCCGGCTGGGCAGCGAACCGGAGCCGTTGTGGCCCATCGGCGGCCGGGAAACCTGGTGGCTGGAGGGCACCTGCGGCGCGGTCGGCGGCGGGTACTGGCGCTCCTGCGATGGCACCGGCTGGCTCGGCGCGGCCTGGTAGCTGGGGTTCTGCGCGGGCATCGTCCTCGGCTCGGGCCGGGGCTCGGGCTGGCGCGGTTGCGGTTCCGGCTCGCGCAGCTGACCCGATTCGGCGCTGGCCATCGTGGTCGAGCGCGGGTTCGGGCTGGTCACGGCGCGCGGGTCGAGCTTTTTGTGGGTGGGCATGCCCGAGTCGAACCCGGCCGCTATCACGGTGACCCGCACCTCGTCGCCGAGCGAGTCGTCGATGACCGTACCGAAGATGATGTTGGCGTCCGGGTGCGCGGACTCCTGGACCAGCGACGCTGCCTCGTTGATCTCGAACAGGCCCAGGTCGGAGCCGCCCGCGATGGCCAGCAGCACGCCGTGCGCGCCGTCCATCGACGCTTCCAGCAACGGCGAGTTGATCGCCTTCTCGGCGGCCTGGATCGCTCTGCCCTCACCGCGCGCGGAGCCGATGCCCATCAGGGCACTGCCCGCGTCGGACATGACGCTCTTGACGTCGGCGAAGTCCAGGTTGATCAGACCGGGGGTGGTGATCAGGTCGGTGATGCCCTGGACACCGGAGAGGAGGACTTCGTCCGCCGAGCGGAACGCGTCCATCAGGCTCACGCCGATGTCGCCGAGCTGGAGCAGCCGGTCGTTGGGGATGACGATCAGCGTGTCGCACTCGTTGCGCAGCTCGGTGATGCCGTCATCGGCCTGCTTGGCGCGGCGCTTGCCCTCGAAGGAGAACGGCCGGGTGACCACGCCGATGGTCAGCGCGCCGAGCTTGCGCGCGATCGACGCGACGACCGGTGCGCCACCGGTGCCGGTGCCGCCGCCCTCACCGGCGGTGACGAAGACCATGTCGGCGCCCTTGAGGACCTCCTCGATCTCCTCCCGGTGGTCCTCGGCGGCGCGGTGGCCGACCTCGGGGTTGGCGCCCGCGCCGAGTCCCCTGGTCAGCTCGCGGCCGATGTCGAGTTTGACATCGGCATCCGACATCAGCAGCGCTTGCGCGTCGGTGTTGACCGCGATGAACTCGACACCTTTGAGGCCGACCTCGATCATCCGGTTAACGGCATTGACCCCGCCGCCGCCGATACCGACGACCTTGATCACCGCGAGGTAGTTGTGCGGAGGAGTCATCAGATCCGCCTTCCTGATCGTGACTGCCTAGTCGGTGCCGTCATGCCCATTTAGTGCCGTTATTGACGCCTAAGTGTTCACCTCACCGGCTCGCCAATCGCGTTCCAGTCCTGGCCAAACCCTTGACCTCAACCAGAGGTTTACAGTTCTGTCAACCCCGATACTTCAGAACTGAACCGTAGGCAGCGGAAAACCCTTGGTCCAGCAGCCACGCCGTAGCCCGTTCAACGTGTTGGTCACGCCGCTCACACCGGACGCGTCAAAAGTTAGCGTGCACCGACCCCACCATCGGACGTGGCTGCCGAGGGCAACCATGCTCTACCAACGACTTCGTCACCTCACCCTGCCAAGGAGGCGAAGCGTGTTTCGATCTACTACCCGCATGCTAGCGGGCGCCATGTTGCTGGCGCTGCCATTGCTGGGACTCCCCGCTGTGGCGAACGCGGCACCGTCGGACGTCACCACGGTCTACTACGACAACGAGGCCGGTTCGGCCTGGTCGGACGCGGTCAGCCAGGCGGTGGCCAACTGGAACGCCGCCGAGCAGAACGTCCAGTTCGCGGCCGGTGACTCCAGCGATTCCACGGTGCTCATCGAGGCGTCCAGCGGCTGGCCGGAGACCCAGCCGCAATCCCCCGGAGCGGGCACCGTCTACCTCGGTGAAGAAGCGGTTTCCGAGGGTTACGACCGGACCAGGATCACCGCCCACGAACTCGGGCACATCCTCGGGCTGGACGACAACTACAACGGCGACTGCTCGATCCTGATGTCCGGGCACAGCGCGGGAACCTCGTGCACCAACGCGAAGCCCGGCCCGGACGAGGCCGCGCAGGTCGACCAGATCTTCGCGGGCGGCGCCGCCGCGGTCGTGCGGTCCCGGGTCGCGACGGTCGGGGTCTTCTGACTTACCCGATCGGCTGACGCGCAAGGCGAGAGGGCACCGGTCGGTTGACGGCACGACCGGCCGGTGCCACCGTCGCATGTCCGGTCAGCCGCTACTCGGTCTGGTGATCCGTGAGTCTCCGCAAGGTCAGTCCACTCCTTCTGTTCGCCGTGCTGTTCGTGGTCGCCGCCTGCACGGGTTCGTCCCCGTCAGCCGGAAAGCCCGCTCAATCGAGCAGCACCAGCGCTCCGGGCACTTCCGCTCCAGCGGCGGGTACGTCGCTCACCGCCTACGGGGTGAGCGCGAACTGGATGGTCGAGGAGAACAAGAAACCCGGCAGCCCGGCCTGGCGCATCAGCGACACCCCGGCCACCGGCAAGATCGAGGGCTTCGCCAGCCAGGTCTACGCCAGCGCGGGCCAGTCGGTGAACTTCTACGTCAACACCACCGCGCCCAAGTTCAAGATCGAGGCCTACCGGGTCGGCTACTACGGCGGCGTCGGCGGGCGGCTGGTGTGGAGTTCCGCTGAGCAGACCGGGAAGGCGCAGCCACCGTGCCCGCTGACCCCGGGCGTGAACATGGTGTCCTGCGACAACTGGACGCCCTCGCTGAGCGTGCCGATCACCAGCGCGTTCGTGCAGGGCGACTACCTGTTCAAGCTGACCGGCAGCGACAACGAGCAGAGCTACGTGCCGCTGACCGTGTGGGATCCGGCCAGCCACGGCGCCTACCTGTTCAAGAACGACGTGTTCACCTGGCAGGCGTGGAACCCCTACGGCGGCTACGACTACTACGTCGGCCCCGGCCAGTGCCCCAAGAACGTCTACCCGCTGTGCACCCGCGCCAGGGTGGTCAGCTACGACCGGCCCTACGCCTACGACGACGCGGGTGGTGAGGGCACCGGCGACTTCCTCTGGCTGGAGCTGCCGCTGGTGCAGTTCATGGAACAGCACGGCCTCGACGTCTCCTACGTCACCGACCTGACCGTGGCCGAGCACCCGGACATCCTGGCCAACCACAAGGCGTTGCTCTCCGAAGGGCACGACGAGTGCTGGTCGCTGGCCGAGCGCAACGCGGCGACGGCGGCCAACGCCAAGGGCCTGAACCTGGCCTTCTTCGGTGCCAGCGGCGTGCTGCGGCACGTGCGCTCGCAGAACTCGCCGCTGGGCACCGACCGGCAACTGGTCGACTACCGCGACTCGACGCAGGACCCGCTCAACGGTCACGGCGACCCGAAGGAGGTCACCGGCAACACCTGGTCGGCGCCGCCCGCGAGCTGGCCGGAGACCGACTTCGTCGGCGAGGCCTACAACGGCTTCCTGGAACCGGAGGTGTACGCGGACCTCACGGTGGCCGATGCGTCGGCGTGGATCTTCAAGGGCACCGGCCTGCACAACGGCTCGGTACTGCCGGGCGCGATCGGCTCCGATGTGGACAGTCTGCAACCGAGGGCGTCGCACCCGGCCAACGTGCAGATCCTCGCCCACTCCGGGCTGCCCGCCAATCAGGCGCAGCCGAACACCAAGATGGGCAACGTGTTCTTCTCGGACATGACCTACTACGCCGACCCGAAGACCAAGGCGGGCGTGTGGGACAGCGGCACCAACAACTGGATTCCCGCGCTGCACTCCAACGGCGCCGAGACCGACGCGACCGCGCGGCTCGTGCAGCAGATCACCGGCAACCTGTTCTGGCTGATCGGCCAGGGCCCGGCCGGTGCGATCCAGCCGTCGACGCCGAACTGGCAGCAGATCTACGCCGCGCCGCCACCGGCCAGGTAGGGCAGGGCGAGCGGGAGCATGCGGCGCCAGAAGTCGTCGTCGTGCTGGCCGTGCGGGAAGCTCGCGATCGCGGGCCGGGCCTGCTCGGCGAGTTGGTGGGCGGCGGGATAGAAGGGATCTTCCCGGCCGCACCAGATGGCGAGGTTCGTCGGTGCGGGATGGCGCAGCGGCTCGTACTGCGCCCATTGGGTTTCGTCGGCGAACGCGTGCACGGTCTGCGCGCCGGCCCAGTTCTGGAACAGCGCGGGTGAGAGCAAAGCCAGGCGGCGCACGGGTTTGCTGCGGGCATAGACCAGGGCTCCGAAGCAGCCCATCGAGATGGCCAGCACCGTGCTGGGCGTTGCCGCGAGGCCGAGGGTGGTCAGCCAGCCGGGGAGTTCGTCGGTGAGCATGCGCTGCGGGTCGTCGGCCGGAGTCCTTGGCACCCAATAGGAATCGCCACCGTCGACCGCGACCATCGCGAACCGCGGCGCGGCAGTACTGAGGAAGTGCGGCAGCCCGAGCGTGATCATGCCCTGCGCGTTGTTGTTGCGGCCGTGCAGGACAAGGCACACCGGTAACCGCGCCGGATCGGCGCCGGCCGGGATCATGGTGACCACGTCGACGGTGCGGCCGCGCGCCGCCGAATCGAACTGGCGCACGGTGGTGTGCGCGGCGGGCACGTCCGGGACGGAGCCGGCGCCGCCGGTCAGGCCGAGCAACCGGTGCAGTTGGACGCCGCCGGGCAGCACCTCGAAGTACTCGCCCGCACCGCCCGCGACCACGATCGCGCCGAGCGCGCCCAGGATCAGGCCGCGGCGAGTCAGGCTCACTTTGCGATGGTCGGCAGATCGGGCGCGGACACGTCGTAGATCTTGCCGGGCTGGGTGAGCAGCGCGGCCAGCACCGCCGCCTTGTGTGCCGCATCGCCCGCGTCGCCCCAGATCACGGTCTTGCCGTTGTTGAGCGCGAACCGGACGCTGCCGGGGGTTTGCGCGCTGACGTTCACCAGGATGGGCCGCAGTTGCGGAGGCATCGCGGCCAGGACCGCGAAGACCGTCTGCGTGGTCGGGTCGTTGGGGGCGACGTGCGGCACGGCGATCGTCGGCAGGCCGGGCGGGGCGGCGGCGACCGTGGCGTAGTCGTCGCCGGTCGAGTCGACCAGGTGCACGCCGCCGGGTCCGTTGTAGACGGCCACCGGTTGGCGTTCGGTGACCTCGATCAGGATGGTCGACGGCCAGTCGCGGACCACGTCGACGGTCGCGACCCGGGACAGGTTGGCGACCTTGGAGGCGATCGAAGCGGTGTCCAGCCGGATCATCGGCGTGCCCAGCGGGACCTGGGCGGCCAGCCGGACCTGCTCCTGGGTGAGCGCCTGGGTACCGTTCACGTCGACCGTGCGCACGCCGAGGATCGGCGTGAACAGCACGATCACGGTGATCGCGATCAGGCCGAGGAATACGAACAACGCCACCCAGCGGCGCAGCAGCGCGCGCCCGCGCGAGGGCGGGCCACCGCGTGGTCTGCGCTCATCGCGGGTAGGGCGGTCGCGGAGGGCGGTCCGGCCGGACGAGGCGCGCGGACGGTGCTCGGCACCCCGGTAGCCGCGACCGCGCTCGGCGCGCGAGCGCGGTGCGACGTACTCGTCCTCCGGATCGTCGGCCATCAGCCGATCCGGTCCAGCGCGGTGATGATCTCCCGGCCCAGCGAGGTCACGTCGCCCGCGCCCATGGTCAACACCAGGTCACCGTCGTGGGCCAGATCGGCGACCAGATCGGGGATGCGGTCGAAGCCGGGTTCGTAGTGCACCTGCGCGGCGGGGAGGGTGACCGCGTCGGCGACGAGTTTGCCGGTCACCTCGGGGATCGGCTCCTCCCGCGCGCCGTACACGTCGAGCACGATCACCTCGTCGGCCAGCGCCAGCGAGGCGCCGAACTCGGTGGCGAAGTCCTTGGTGCGCGAGTACAGATGCGGCTGGAACACGACGATCAGCTTGCCGTCGCCCGCGACCAGCCGGGTCGCCTTGAGCTGCGCGGCCACCTTGGTCGGGTTGTGCGCGTAGTCGTCGTAGACCCGGATCCCGCCGGAGCGGCCCTTGAACTCGAACCGGCGCCGCACGCCGCCGAACGCGGCCAGGCCTTCCAGCAAACCTTCAAGCGGCGCACCGACTTCCAGACCGGCGAGCAGCGCGGCGGTCGCGTCCAGCGCCATGTGTTCGCCGGGAACCGCGACGCGCAGCGACACCTCGGCGCCGTCCACGTGCAGGGTGAGTTCGCTGCCACCGGCGTGTTCGTCGCTGCTGCCGCCGATCGGGGTGAACCCGGACGCGGTCGCGTTGCCGGCACCGGACGCGGTGAAACCGTAGCGGCGCACCCGGATCCCGGCTTTTTCGGCACGATCGGCCAGCGCGTTCGAACCGGGATCGTCGGCGCAGGCGACCAGGGTGCCGCCGGGGCGGATGCGGGTCAGGAAGTCGTCGAAGACCTGGGTGTAGGCATCGACGGTGCCGTGGTGGTCGAGGTGGTCGGCCTCGACGTTGGTCACGATCGCGACGTCCGGGCTGAACGCGAGGAACGAGCCGTCGCTCTCGTCCGCCTCGGCCACGAAGATGCCGCCGCTGCCGTGATGCGCGTTGGAGCCGGACTCGTTGAGGTCGCCGCCGATGGCGAAGCTGGGGTCGAGGCGGCAGTGCTGGAGCGCGACGGTGAGCATCGAGGTGGTCGACGTCTTGCCGTGCGTTCCCGCGACACAGACGACCTTGTTGCCCTCCATCAGCGCGGCCAGCGCCTGGGAGCGGTGGATCACCGGGATGCCCCGCTCGCGCGCGGCCACCAGTTCCGGGTTGTCCTCGCGGATCGCGCTGGACACCACCAGCACGGCGGGCGGCTGGTCGAGCAGATCGAGGTTGGCGGCGTCCTGCGGCACGCCGATCCGTGCGCCGAGCGCCCGCAACGCCAGCACGGTCGGCGATTCCTTGGCGTCCGAGCCGGACACCGGCACGTCGCGGGCCAGCAGGATCCGGGCGATACCGCTCATCCCGGCGCCGCCGATGCCGATGAAGTGCGCGCCTTCGAAGATGTTCATTTCGCCGCTTCCAAGACCATGCGGGCCAGCACGTCGGCCGCTGTTTTCGAACCACTGCCCATCGCGGCCGCGCTCATCATGTTCAGCCTGCGCGGGTCGGTCAGGATCGGGATGACCAGCTCGGCGACCTTCCTCGGGTTGAGCTCCGCGTCCGGCACGAGCACCGCGCCGCCCGCCTCGACGACCGCGGTCGCGTTGAGTGACTGCTCGCCGTTGCCGATCGGCAGCGGCACGAACACCGCGGGCAGGCCGACCGCGGACACCTCGGCCACGGTCATCGCGCCCGATCGGCACACGGTCAGGTCGGCGGCGGCCAGAGCCAGGTCCATCTGCTCCAGGTAGGGCACCGCGATGTAGGGCGGCGCACCCCGGCCGGCCTGGTCCGCCTGCACGGCGAAGGCGTTCTTCTTGCCGTAGGCGTGCAGCACGCCGATCCCGGCGTCGGCCAGGTCGCGGGCGGCCCCGCCGACCGCGCGGTTGATGCTCTGCGCGCCCTGCGAACCGCCGGTGACCAGCAACGTCGGCGCGTTCGGGTCGAGACCGAAGTGGGCCCGGGCCTTCGCGCGCAGCGCGGCCCGGTCCAGGCTGGTGATGGAGCGGCGCAGCGGGATGCCGATCACCTCGGCGTTGGCCAGGCCGCTGCCCGGCACGGCCGCCGCGACCTTGACCGCGTAGCGGGCGCCGACCTTGTTGGCCAGTCCCGCGCGGGCGTTCGCCTCGTGCACGACGATCGGGATCCGGTTGCGCGCGGCCAGATACGCGGGCAACGCGACATAACCGCCGAAACCGACCACGACGTCCGCGCCGACGCGCTCCAGCACGCCCCGGGTGACCTTGATCGAGTCGCGCACCTTCATCGGCAGCTTGAGCAGGGCCGGAGTGGGCTTGCGGGGCATCGGCACCGGCGGGATCAGTTCGAGCGGGTAACCGCGCTTGGGCACGATCGACGTCTCCAGGCCGCGCTGGGTGCCCAGGGCGACGACGCGCGCGTCCGGGCGCAACCGCATGACCGCGTCGGCCAGCGCCAGCGCGGGTTCGATGTGACCGGCGGTACCGCCGCCCGCGACCACGACACAGGGGCCCGTGCCGGCGACACGGTTTTCAGGCGCGCGCACCTCCTCCAGCGGGAGGTTCCCTCGCAGGCTTTCGTAGAAGCCGGTCAACGGCCTCCTCCTTCGGTGCGCCCTGCGGCACGAGTGGAGCCGTGCCGCCCAGGGCCCCATCGTTCCTCACCGCGCCAGGCGCTGCGCCGCCGGTCCCCGACCGCCGACCGGTTCGCTTTCCGTCGCTCCTCCGCAGGTGGGAGGCTGGTTGATCGATTGCCGCCGCCACCACCGGGTCGGCCGGAACCGCGCGGCGGGCTGGACGGGCGAGCCGGTTTGCGGCGCACCGGAGGCTGGTAGACGTTCGGCGCGGGCAGCCGCATCAGGCGACCGAACTTGCCGGGGCCCTGGGTGCGCAGCGCGGCGACCGACTCGGGTTCGTGCCGGGCACAGTTGGCCAGCAGGCCGAACACCAGCATGGTCACCACCAGCGAGGTGCCACCGTAGGAGATCATCGGCAGCGGAATGCCGGTGTCGGGCAGCAGCGAGAGCACGCAGCCGATGTTGATCGCGGCCTGGGCGATCAGCCAGGTGGTGAGCGTGCCCGCGACGACCTTGATCCACGGGTCGATGTTGCGCATGGCGATGCGCATACCGGTGATCGCCAGCATCACGAACAGGCCGAGGACCAGGGCGCAGCCGACGAAACCGAGTTCCTCGCCGATCAGCGCGAAGATGAAGTCGGTGTGCACGTTGGGCAGGTAGCCGTACTTGGCCGCGCCCTGACCGAGCCCCTGACCGAAAAGACCACCGTCGGCGAGCGCGTACTTGCCCTCGATGGCCTGGTAGTTCAGGCCTTTGGTGTCCTGGCTGGGGTGGAAGAACGCGGTGATCCGGGCGCTGCGGTAGAGGGCGCCGACCGAGAGCGCGATCGCGCCGCCGACCGCACCGACCACGATCGACACGAACAGCCGCATCGGCGCGCCGATGAACCACAGCAGCGAGAGCAGCACAATGCCGAGGGTGACCGTGCTGCCGAAATCGGGCTGCAGGATGACCAGCGTCAGCATCAGCAGACCGACCGGCACGACCGGCACCAGCAGATGCCGGTACTGGTGCAGCATGGCTTTCTTCTTGACCAGCACGTGCGCGCCCCACAGCGCGAGCGCGAGCTTGGCCAGTTCGACCGGCTGGAAAGCGAACGGGCCCAACGGCAGGAAGCCCCGGACGTTGTGCACGCCGAGCACCGCGACCAGCATCACGATGCTGCCTGCGACCGCGAAGCCGGAGAGCTGCCGGATCTTCTGCAGCGGAATCCGTACGCCCAGCCAGAAAACCAGCAAACCCAGCAGCGCGAACGCGAGCTGCTTCTTGAACAGCGCGTACGCGGTGCCGCTGCCGTGCGAGGACTGTTGCAGTGACACGATCGGCGAGGCCGACGCCACCATGACCAGGCCGATCGCGGTGAGCAGACCGAAAACGGCGAGGATCAGGTGGAACGAGGCGAGCGGGCGGCCCAGCCACGCGGTGAGCGGCCCGAACGCGGTGCGCAGCGAGCCCACCTTGACCTTGCGCGTGCTTTTGCGCGCCGTAGGCCGAGCAGTGGTCGTCACGACACCACCTCGCTGGCGCTCGGCGACGCCGCGACCGGGCGTCCGATGTCCAGCGCGGTCACGCTCTGCCTCCCGGCCTCGCCAACGGTGTCTTCACCGACCCCCTGCCGGAGGCCCGCCCCCTCCGGCTTTCCGCACTGACCATGGCCACGGCCTCGGCAAAGGCGCGGCCGCGATGGGCATAGTCGGTGAACATGTCCCAGCTCGCCCCGGCCGGCGCGAGCAGCACGACTTCACCGGGTTTGGCCAGCGCGCTCGCTGCCCGGACCGCATCCACCATGACCGCCATAGCGTCATGGTCTCCCGCTCCGGCCAGGTGAACGGGGACATCGGGCGCGTGTCGCGCGAGCGCGGCCGCGATCACGTCCCGGTCCCGGCCCAGCAACACCGCCCCGGCCAGGTGCGATGCGAGTTCGGCGACCAGCTCGTCGACGTTGGCGCCTTTGAGCAACCCACCGGCCAGCCAGACGACCCGCTCGTGCGCGCGGATCGCGGCGGCGGCCGCGTGTGGGTTGCTGGCCTTGGAATCGTCCAGGTAGCGGACGCCATCGAGCACGCCGACCTCGACGCCGCGATGCCCGCCCGGCTCGAACCGGCGCAGCCCTTCCGCGACGGCTTCGGCCGGCACACCGTGCGCGCGGGCGACCGCGGCCGCGGCCAGCGCGTCGAAAACGCCTGCTGGACTGTCCGGGCGCACCTGCGACGCGTCGATCAGCACCGCGTCGTCGGCGAAGGCGCGGTCGACGAGTTGGCCATCGCGGATGCCGAGCTGGCCGGGCGCGGGCTCGGACATCGTGATGCCGTACTTGGCTTTGGCGGGCGCGTCGGCGAGCAGTCCCGCGACGAGTTCGTCGTCGGTTCCGGCCAGCGCGATGTCACCGGTCAGGATTTGCGCCTTGGCGGCGATGTAGGCGTCCAGGTCGCCGTGCCAGTCCAGGTGGTCCGGGGCGATGTTGAGCAGCATGCCCACTGCCGGCCGCACCGAGGGCGACCAGTGCAGCTGGAAGCTGGACAGTTCCACCGCCAGCACCCGGTGCCCGGCCGCGACCGCCTCCACCACCGGCAGGCCGATGTTGCCGCAGGCGACCGCGTCTTCCCCGGCGGCACGCAGGATCGACTCCAGCATGCCGATCGTGGTGGTTTTGCCGTTGGTGCCGGTGACCGCGAGCCAGACCGGCGGATCGTCGTCGGTCTGGCAGATCCGCCAAGCGAGTTCGACGTCGCCGATGACCTCGATCCCGGCTTCGGCCGATGCCACCAGCAGCGGGTTGTCCGGTTTCCAGCCGGGGCTGGTCACCACCAGCACGGTGCCCTCCGGCGGCGTGCTCAGGCCGGGCGCGGTGCGGATCGCCGGGAGATCCGTGGCCATGGCGCCCAGCCGCTCGGCGTTGCCGTCGGTCACGGTGACCCGCGCGCCCAGCGCTAGCAACGCCTTCGCGGTGGGCACGCCGGTCACCCCGGCCCCGGCCAGGAGGACCTGGGCGCCGTCGAGATCGTCGATCGAGATCATCAGGCGCCGCCGAAACCGAGCCAGTCGGCGTAGAACAGGCCCAGTCCGAACATGCAGCAGGTCGCGCCGAGCAACCAGAATCTGATGATCACCGTGGTTTCCGCCCAGCCTGCTAATTCGAAGTGGTGGTGGAACGGAGCCATTCGGAACAGCCGTTTTCGGGTGGTGCGGAAGATCGCGATCTGCAGCACGACCGAGAGCATCTCGACCATGAACAGGCCGCCGATGATGATCATCAGCAACTCGGTGTGCGTGGTCATGGACAGACCGGCGAACAGGCCGCCCAGCGCGAGCGAGCCGGTGTCGCCCATGAAGATCTTGGCCGGGGCCGCGTTCCACCAGAGGAACCCGACGCAGGCACCCAGCCCGGCCGCGGCGACCAGCGCGACGTCCAGCGGGTCGCGCACCTGGAAACAACCGTTCAGGCGGGAGAGCACGGTCTGGTCGTAGCAGCCGTGACTGGTCTGGAAGAACGAGATGACCACGTAGGTGGCCAGTGCCATCGCGGAAGATCCACCGGCGAGACCGTCGAGGCCGTCGGTGAAGTTCACCGCGTTCGACCAGCCCGACACGGCGATGTAGCAGAACACCACGAAGCCGATCACGCCGAAGGAGATCGCCGGGATGTCGCGGACGTAGGACAGATCGATCGAGACCGGGCGCAGGCCGTGGACGTTGGGGTAGCCGATGGCCAGTACGGCGAAAACGATCGTGGCGGCGGACTGGCCGATCAGCTTCGCGGTCTTGTTCAGGCCGAGGTTGCGCTGTTTGCGCACCTTGATGAAGTCGTCGAGGAAACCGACAAGGCCCAGGGAGGTGGTGAGCAGCAGCACCAGCAGACCGGACGCGGTCGGTCCCTGCCGCTGGGTCGATGACAACGCGTTGACCAGGTGCGCGGCGATGTAACCGGCCCACAGCGCGACCAGAATGGCCACGCCACCCATGGACGGGGTGCCGCGCTTGGAGGCGTGGCTCTTGGGACCCTCCTCGCGGATCTCCTGACCGAACCCCTGCTTGGTGAACAACCGGATCAGGTAGGGGGTGAACATGATCGACACGAACAGCGCGACGGCCGCCGCGATCAGGATGCCCTTCACGCAGCACCACCAGCAGGCGCCAGCAGCGCGTCGGCGATCCGCCACAACCGCGCCGATTTGGCCGCCTTGACCAGGACCACATCACCGGGCCGCAGTTCGTCGCGCAGTAGCGCGACGGCCGCGTCGACGTCCGGCACCAGGACCGACTCCTCTCCCCACGAGCCTTCCAGGCTCGCGCCCTGATGGAGTGGCCGGGCGGCCTCTCCCACCACGACCAGCTTGCCGATGTCCAGCCGTACCACCAGCCTGCCGATCTCGTCGTGCACGGCGATGCCGTCCGCGCCGAGTTCGCTCATCGGCCCGAGCACCGCGACGGTGCGCCGGCCCCCGTCGGATCGGCCCATGGTGGCCAGCGTCTTCAGTGCTTCGCGCACGGCTTCCGGGCTGGCGTTGTAGGAGTCGTTGACCACAGTCACGCCGTCCGCGCGGGTGGTCACCTCCATCCGCCGCTTGGACACCGGCACCGCGCTGGACAGTCCCTTCGCGACGGAGCCGAGATCGGCGCCCAGTTCCAGCGCGATCGCCGCCGCCGCCAGCGCGTTGCCCACCATGTGCGCGCCGTACAAGCCGAGCGTCACCGGTGCCGAACCAGCCGGGGTGACCAGGTCGAACGAGGCCCGCGCGGTCTCGTCGAGCACCACGTTGGCGGCGCGCACGTCCGCGTCGGCCGACTGTCCGAAGAAGACGACCCGCGCCTTCGTCCGCTCCCGCATGGCCGAGACGAGTCGATCGTCCGCGTTGAGCACCGCGACGCCGCCTTCCGGCAGCGACTCGACAAGCTCGCCCTTGGCGATCGCGATCTGCTCCTGCGAACCGAACTCGCCGAGATGCGAGCGGCCCACGTTGAGTACCGCGCCGATCCTCGGCTTGGTCCACTTCGCCGCCGCCGCGATGTGGCCGACGCCGCGCGCGGACAGTTCCAGTACCAGGTAACGGGTGTCCTCGGTGGCGCGCAGCACCGTCCACGGCGTACCCAGCTCGTTGTTGAACGAGCCGGGCGGCGCGACGGTCGGGCCGAGCCCGCCGAGCAGGTGCGCGATCAGGTCCTTGGTGGACGTCTTGCCGGCCGAGCCGGTCACGCCGACCACGGTCAACCCGTTGGCCACCAGGCGGTCCAGCACCGCCTCGGCCAGTTTCGCCATGGCGGCCAGCACGGCGGCACCGGAACCGTCGGTGTCGCCGGCCAGCGCGACCGCCCGGCTCGCCGTGGCGCCCAACGGTTCCACCACGACGCACGGCGCGTTCACCTCGCGCGCGGCCAAAGCGGCGACCGCGCCCTGGCGCACCGCGCCCTCGGCGAACTCGTGCCCGTCCACCCGTTCCCCGGGCATGGCGACGAACAAGTCACCCGCACCGACGGCCCGGGAGTCGAACTCGACCCCTCCGGTGATCACCTCGTCGCCGCTGGCGCCGTGCAGCCTGCCGCCGACGATCTCGGCGATCTGGCCGAGCGTCAACCGAATCATCTACGTCCTCAACCGTGTGTTTAAGAGGTCATGCGGCGTTGTCGTCAGTCACGATGACTCCGTCATCGCTCCCTCCTCTCGACACGCCCCTTGCACGACATCTAGGACCTCTTGGCCAGCTCGCGAATGGCCGCGTCCAGCTCATCCCGGTCGGAGAAGGGATGGATCACCCCGGCGATCTCCTGCCCGGTCTCATGTCCCTTGCCCGCGACGACCACGACGTCGCCCGCGCGGGCGTTGTCCACCGCGAAACGGATCGCCGCTCGCCGGTCGCCGATGTCCACCACTTCACCGCGTTCCGCGCGCGGCACCGCGAGGGCGCCGTCGAGCATCGCGGCCCTGATCGTCTCCGGGTTCTCGTTGCGTGGGTTGTCGTCGGTGACCACCAGCAGATCGGCCCGGCGCGCGGCGGCCTCGCCCATCAGCGGCCGCTTGCCCGCGTCCCGGTTGCCGCCGCAGCCCAGCACCATCACCACCCGGCCGTCGCTGCCCGAGCGGTCCAACTGTGCGTGCACCGCGTCCAGCGCCAGCGCGACGGCGGCCGGCTTGTGCGAGTAGTCGACGACGGCGGTGAAGTCCTGGCCCGCGTCCACCCGCTCCATCCGGCCAGGTACGTCCACCGTGGACAGACCGTGCGCGATCGCTTCCGGTTCGATCCCCGCTGCGGTCAGGATCGCGGTGGCCAGCACGGCGTTGGCCACGTTGAACGTGCCGGGCAGGCGCAGCGCGATCGGCACCCGCAGCCCGTCGGGTCCGACCGCGGTGAACCGCTGCCCGCCGACCTCGTACGGCTCCAGGTCCGCGACCCGCCACACCGCGTCCGCGCCGGCGGTGTTGACCGTGATCGTGTCCGGCCGGACCAGCCGCAGGCCCCACTCCGAGTCGGTGCAGACCACTTCGATCGCGGCCCGGCCGTCGAACAGCTTGGCCTTGGCCGCGAAGTAGTCCTCCATGTCGTGGTGGAAGTCCAGGTGGTCCTGGGAAAGGTTGGTGAACGCGCCGATCCCGAACCGCACGCCGGCCACCCGGCCGAAGGTCAGCGCGTGGCTGGAGACCTCCATCGGAACGTGCGTGACCCCCTGCTCGGCCATGTAGGCCAGCAGGGCTTGCAGGTCCGGCGCCTCCGGCGTGGTGTACGCGCTGGCCAGCCGCTCACCGGCGATCGCGGTCTGCACTGTGCCGATCAGCCCGGTGGTCTTGCCCGCCGCGCGCAGGCCCGCGTCGACCAGGTAGGTGGTGGTGGTCTTGCCCGAGGTGCCGGTCACGCCGATCACCGAGAGCCGGTCGGACGGACAGCCGTAGATCCGGGCGGCCAGCGGGCCGAGTACCGCGCGCGGGTCGGACAGCACCAGCACCGGCACGTTCGCGCGCTGCAACGCTGGCCGGGCGGCGCCGGCCGGGTCGGTCAGCACGGCAGCGGCCCCGGCGGTGAGGACGGCTTCGGCGAAGTCCGCGCCGTGCACGTTGGCCCCGGGCAGCGCCGCGAACAGGTCACCGGCACGAACATGCTGAGCACGCTGGGTGATCCCGTAAACCTGGGCATCACCCGCTGGACGCAGGGCGAACGCGGCCGCGATCGACGAGGCCACCTCGGCGACGTCGACGGGTTCGACAAGGCTGGGGCGAGGCGCGACGAGTTGCTTGCCTTCCGGCATGGCTGGCACGTCGCGCAAGGCTACCGGCGTCTCTTCTGGCGCTTGCAGGGCCTCGTCCGACATCGTCGCACCCTCCTCTCGTGACAGCACAAAACCATCGTCCACCTGCAACTATGCGCTATGACAGCGGGTAAGCGCGCTATGCCCTTACGAACCCAGCACCAGGGGGACGTAGGGCAGCGGCGTGTCGTTCACCGGCAGGTTGTACCGGGACACGATGTAGGAGGCGATGTCGTGGAACAGCGGGGCGGCGGTTTCCGCGCTCTCCCCGCCCTGCGCGGGCCGGTCCAGCATGACCGCGACCACGAACCTCGGGTTGTCGGCGGAGAGAATTCCGACGAAGGTCACGGTGTTGGCGTTGTGGCTGTACACGCCGTTGACCACCTGCTGCGCGGTCCCGGTCTTGCCCGCGATCTGGTAGCCGGGCAGCGCCGCCGAGACCGCCGTGCCCTCGTTGGGCTGCGGTGCGTTCTGGGTGACGTAGCGCATCATGCCCAGCAACGTGCTGGCCGACTGCGGCGACACCACCCGCACCCCGGCCGGTTGCGGCGTGACCTGCACGGTCCCGTCCGGCTTGGTGATCGACTGGATGATCCTGGGCGGGATGCGCAGGCCGCCGTTGGCGATGGCCTGGTACTCGTCGGCCATCTGCAACACGGTCACGGTCAGGCCCTGGCCGAAGGGCAGGTTGTGGAAGGTCGAGCCGCTCCACTTGTTCATCGGCGGCACCGAACCGGAACTCTCGCCGGGCAGGCCGACCCCGGTCTTCTGGCCGACGCCCATCTTGATCAGCATCTGGTCGAACGCGTCCGGCCCGACCTGCTGGGCGATCTCGTCCGTGCCGATGTTGGAGGACTTGGCGAAGATGCCGGTGACCGACATGTTGTAGGCGCTGTGGTTCCAGTCGTCGTGAATGGTCACGCCGTACGGGTAGTTCAGCACCGCGGGCACGTTCACCGAGCTGCTCGGGGTGAACTTGCCCGAGTCGATCGCCGCGGCCATGGTGACGATCTTGTTCACTGAGCCCGGCTCGAACGGCGTGGTGACCGCCTCGTCGCCGGCGTTCTTGTCGGTGATGGTCTTGGTGTTGTTCGGGTCGAAGCTCTGGTCGTCGGCCAGCGCGTACACCTGGCCGGTCTTGACGTCCATGACCACCGCGCTGCCGTCCCGCGCCTGCTTCTCGGCCACGTACTGGGCCAGCAGCTGCTGCACCTCGTACTGCAGGTCGGTGTCGATGGTCAGCTGGACGTTGTCGCCGTTGACCGGCTGGGTCACGTCCCGCGCGGTGCCGGGCAGGACGACCTTGGTGTTGCCTTCCTCGGTGTCCGCGATCTCCGAGCCCGACTTACCGGCCAGCAGATCGTTCATGGAGTGTTCGAGGCCGATCACGCCCTGGGCGCCGCTGGTGACCGAGCCGTCCGGGCCCTTGCTCGACTGCCAGGTGGCCAGCCCGACCACGTTGGACGCGACCGTCCCGTTCGGATACTCGCGCAGCGAGCGCTTCTCGATCCCGATGTCCGGGAATTGGTTGTTGATCGCCTCAGCGATCGCCGGGGGCACGGTCTGGTCCAGATAGACGAAGGTGGCGTTGCTGGACAGCTGGCTCTGCAACGTCTGCTGGTTCACCGCGCTGCCGATCAGCTGCGCCATATAGGACGAGGCCTTCTGCACGAACTGGTCGTAGGTGCCCCCGTCGATCTTGGGGTTCCATTTCTTGCGGGTGGCGACCGGCTGGAAGTACAGGGCGTCGGACGCGACGCTGAAGGCCAGCTTCGTCCCGTTGCGGTCGGTGATCGTGCCCCGCTGGGCCTGGGTGTAGATCTTGGTGGAGCGCTGCTGCTCGGCCTGCGCGGACAGCGTCGGCGCCTGGATGCCCTGGATGTAGACCAGCCGCAGCCCGGCGACGGTCAGCACGAACACCAGCAGCAGCCGGCCCACCATGATCCTGGGCTTGGCGTTGCCGCCCAGGATCTTGCGCGGCCGCCGGGCCGGCGCGGGACGGGCCGGCCCGGCACCGCGCGCCGAACCGCGCACCGGTCGCGGCGCAGGCCCCTGGCGCACCATCAGAAATCAGCCACCTGACGTTGGTTGGGTCGAACCGTCCGGGGTCGTCGTGCTCGTGTCCGGCGGCGTGCTGGTGTCCGAGGACGACGAGGCCGGGGGCGGCGGCGGTGCGGGGGCGGTCGCCGGGCTCGGCGTGCCGACCACGGTGATCTGCCCGTTCGGCCCGACCACGATGTGCGCCAGGTTGTTCGCGGGCACCATGCCCAGCTGCTGGGCGAGCTTGGCGATCTGGTCCGGCGACTGGCCGCGCGCGATCTCCTGCTGCAGCTGCTGCACCTTGGCGGCCAGGTTCGAGGTTGCCGTCTGCGCGTTGGCCAGTTTGACCGAGTCGGCGGTGGACTGGGTGGACAGCCACAACGTGGCCACCACGCCCACCACCAGCAGCGCCATCACCAGCATCACGAAGCTGACCCGCGACGCCGACCCGCCCTTGCGCTCCGGCTTGGCCTGGGACCCCTTCGGCCGCGCCCCCGGTGTGCGCCCGGCCCGGCGCGCGTAGGCCCGCTCGGCCGCGGCCGAGCGGTTGTGCGTGACCAGCGCCCGATCGGCCCGCTCAGCCGCCTTCGCCTGGCTGGTCTTCGCTTTCTGTTGCGTCTTGGCCCGCGCGGCTGTGCCGCCGGCCCGTGCCGGCGCCGTCATCGGCACTCCTCCCCGGTGCTCATGCGGCAGCCCCCTCGTCAATGCGTTGCGCAGCGCGCAGCCGCACCGATGCCGCCCTCGGGTTGTCCTCGATCTGTGCTTGCGTGGCCTGTTCCGCGCCCCTGGTCAGCAACTTGAGCCTCGGCCCGTGACCAGGCAGCTCCACCGGCAGGCCGGGCGGGGTGCGCGAGGCCGCCCACTCGGCGAACTCCCGCTTCACGATCCGGTCCTCCAGCGACTGGTAGGACTCGACCAGGATCCGGCCGTCCACCGCGAGGGCCCGCAACGCGGCCGGGATCGCCCGGCGCAGCACGTCGAGTTCGGCGTTGACCTCGATGCGCAACGCCTGGAAGGTCCGCTTGGCCGGATGGCCGCCGGTGCGCCGGGTCGCCGCGGGCACCGCCGCGTAGAGCAGCTCGACCAGTCGCGCGCTGGTCTCGAACGGCTCCTTGTCGCGTTCCCGCACGATCGCCGCCGCGATCTTGGCGGCGAAGCGCTCCTCGCCGTAGTCGCGCAGGATCCGGGTCAGCTCGGCGGCCGGGTAAGTGTTGAGTACATCCGCCGCTCTCGGCCCGCTGGCCTGGTCCATCCGCATGTCCAGCGGGGCGTCGCGGGCATAGGCGAAGCCACGGTCGGCCTCGTCCAGCTGCATCGAGGAGACGCCGAGGTCGAACAGCACGCCCTGGACCGAGTCGAACCCGAGATCGGCGATCGCGGCGGGCAGCTCGTCGTAGACGGCGTGCACCAGGTGGACCCGGTCGCCGTGCCGGGCCAGGCGTTGTCCCGCCAGCGTGAGCGCCTGGGTGTCGCGGTCGAGACCGATCAGGGTGAGATGGGGGTGGGCGGAGAGCAGGGCGTCGGCGTGACCGCCGAGGCCGAGCGTGCAATCCACCAGTACGGCGTCATCCGCCCGCAGGGCGGGCGCCAACAGGGCGAGTACCCGATCGAGCAGCACCGGCACATGTCGGTCGCCGGGCTCCTTCGGTTCGGAACCGTGCGGATCCTGCGCTGCGTCGACCATGCCGTGCCACCCCCGATCGTTTTCCGACTCCGACATATCGGATGCCGTCAGGTCCCCGCCCGCCCGTCGAACCTGGCACCGGGGAAGGTGTGCCAGGGCCGATAGCCGAGCGGACCGAGGCCTGACGGCATCCGGTGAAGCCGAACGTCAGAAGACGCCGGGTAGTACCTCCTCCTGTGCCTGCGCGTAGCTGTCCTCGTGTTCGTCGAGGTAGCGCTGCCACGAGGTGGAATCCCAGATCTCCAGCCTCGTGATCGCACCGATCACCACGCATTCCTTGGCCAGTCCCGCGTAGCGACGCAACTCCGGAGCGATGGAGATCCGTCCCTGGCTGTCCGGCCGCTGTTCGTCGGTGCCGGCGAACAGGTAACGCTGGTAGGCGCGAACGGCCTCGTTCGTGAACGGAGCCTCCGCCACCTTGCGGGCCATCTGCTCGAACTCCGCCCTGGGAAACACATACAGGCAGTGGTCCTGGCCCTTGGTGACCATCAGACCGCCCGCGAGCGCGTCCCGGAACTTCGCCGGCAGCGTGAGCCGCCCCTTGTCGTCGAGTTTGGGGGTGTGCGTGCCGAGAAACATCGGCTGCCACCTCCCACCGGTTCCAGGGAACCGGCCATAGGGCTCCCGTCTGCCCCACTTGCGGCCACAGTACCCCACTTTTCACCACAGTCAACGGCGCAATGCCCCGATTTTCCCCTCACCGAGTGATGTTTCCGCAGGTAGCGAGCGTGGGGGCCGGTGGGGGACGCGGTGGCGCGCCCAGCATCACCCGGCCGCGTTACCCCGCGTGAGTCAGCCCTGAGGGGCCATACCAAGAGTTCGACGAGCCAGATTTCGACCGGTGGGCGGCGCGCGGGGTGGCGGGTGGTGCAAAGTGGGGTACTACGACCGGTCCGCCATGGCCCGGCTTCATGGCAGGCTTGTTTCAGAACTGACCCGGCTCGCGGCGGCGGCCGATGGATCAACAAACAGGAGGGTCGATTTGACCTCGACTAGCCAATCCGCCACGGCCAACAACGGCATGCCAGTGCCGACTACAGCGGGGACCCCCAGCGTGTCGAATGCCGCAACCGGCCCCTGGCCGGCCAACGAGGCGCAGGAGCCTGCCGAGCCGCGCCTTGACGCCGCCCTGGCCGAGTTGCACACGACCGCGCAGCGGATCAGCTCGAACATCGAGCGGGTGCTGGTCGGCAAGCCCGAGGTCGTGCGGATCACGCTGGTCACGCTGCTCGCCGAGGGACATCTGCTGGTCGAGGACGTGCCGGGGGTCGGGAAGACCTCGCTGGCCAAGGCGCTGGCCCGCTCCATCGACTGCACCGGCAGCCGCATCCAGTTCACCCCGGACCTGCTGCCCAGCGACATCACCGGCGTGTCCATCTACAACCGCCAGTCCATGGACTTCGAGTTCCGGCCCGGTCCGGTCTTCGCCAACATCGTGGTCGGCGACGAGATCAACCGGGCCTCGCCGAAAACCCAGTCCGCGCTGCTGGAATGCATGGAGGAGCGGCACGTCACGGTCGACGGCTCCGAGTATCAGCTGGACACGCCGTTCATGGTGATCGCGACGCAGAACCCGATCGAGATGGAAGGCACCTACCCGCTGCCCGAGGCCCAGCGCGACCGGTTCACCGCCCGCGTCTCGATCGGCTACCCCGATCCGGCCGCCGAGCTGGCCATGGTCGACGAGCACGCCGGTGCCGACCCGCTCGCCCAGCTCCAGCCGGTGTCCAACGCCGCGCAGGTGCGCGGACTGGTCGCCGCGGTGCGCCGGGTGCACCTCGCGCCGGAGATCCGCCGTTACGCGGTCGAGCTGGTCTCGGCCACCCGCCGCCTGCCCGAACTGCGCCTGGGCGCCTCGCCCCGGTCCACGTTGCACCTGGTCCGCGCGGCGCGCGCGCAGGCCGCGCTGTCCGGCCGTGACTTCGTCGTCCCGGACGACGTGCACTCGGTCGCCATCCCGGTGCTCGCGCACCGGCTGGTGCTCTCCTCCGAGGCGCAGGCCGCCCGCCGCTCCCCCACCGACCTGGTCCGTGGCCTGCTGCAGCGGGTGCCCGTGCCGGTCCCGAACAGCGCTGGTCAGCGTTAAAGAAGGGGCGTCATGCGCGGTGCGCGGAGGGGGTGGGTCCCGTCAGGGGGTCGGTGAGAATGCTGTCGGGGCTGACCACTCGCGGACGCTGCCTGCTCGCCGCGGGCATCGCGGCCGCGCTGTGCTCGGCCGTGCTCAACGAGCGCGACCTGCTCCGGGTCGCTGTGTTCGTGGTCGCGTTACCCCTGCTCGGCGCCGCGTTGGCCGCCACATCCCGGGTCGGCCTCTCGGCCAAGCGGACCGTGGTCACCCCTCGCGTTCCGGCCGGTGAGCGGACCGACGTGGTGCTGGAGATCAACGCGACCGGCCGGATCCCGTCCGGCGGGCTGCTGCTGGAGGACGGCGTGCCGTACACGCTCGGCGGCCGCCCCCGGTTCGTGGTCGAACGGCTGCGCCGCCGCAACACCGTGCGTTTGGGCTATCAACTGCGCCCGACCATGCGCGGCATTCACAACGTCGGCCCACTGCGCGGCCGCATCACCGACCCGTTCGGCCTGGCCGAGTTCGAACGCGAACTCGCCGCGCACAGCCGCATCGTGGTCATCCCGCGCGTCATGCGGCTGACCGGTCTCCCGGGTGGTTCCGGCCAGGGCGCGGGCGACGACGGCTCGATCCGGTTGCGCTCCGGGCAGGGCGAGGACGACGCGGTCGTGCGGCAATACCGGCAGGGCGACGACCTGCGCCGCGTGCACTGGCGCTCCACCGCGCGCCGCGACGAGCTGATGGTGCGGGTGGAGGAGCGGCCCTGGCGCGGTGGCATCACCGTGCTGCTGGACCGCCGCGCGTCCGCGCACCGAGGATCCGGCCCGACCAGCAGCCTGGAATGGACGATTTCGTTCTGCGCAAGCGTCTGCGTGCACCTGCACCACGTCGGGCACCAGGTCCGGCTGGTCACCGAGGACTCGGTCACCATCGCCGGTCAGCACAGCGTCGATACCGGCCCCCTGCCGGGGACCCACCCCCTCCGGGACACCGGGCACAGCGACGACACCGTGCTCGACGCGCTGGCCGCGTTGCAGGTCAGCCAGCGCCGAGAGTTCGCGGCAGGCGGCGACCCCGGCGACGGCTACGAACTCATCGCGATCTTCGGCGCGCTCAACTCGACCGGCGCCGCCGAACTGGCCAGGACCCGGATCCGGCGCCCACGCAGCCTCGCCGTACTGCTGGACGTGAACCGCTGGTCCAGCGACGACAAACCGTACGATCCGGCCGAGGCCGCGAGCCTGCTGCGCGAAGCGGGCTGGGGCGTGGTGATCGCGCGACCGGACATTTCGATGAACAACACCTGGACCGACCTGTGCCGCATCGGCTCGGTCCGTGGCCGGACGATGGCCGGAGGAATCCAATGACCACCCCGGCCGTCGCCCCCGAGGTTCTTCGATGACCGCCCCGGCGAGTCGCGCTCGCACGGGCGGCGGCAGGGCTCCGGTCGTCACCCTCGCGCTGGCGGGCGCGCTCTCGGTCGTGTGCGCGTCGACCGCGCTGGGCGGCGTGGTCGGCGGCGCCTCCTGGTTCGCCTACGTGCTGGTCACCGTGCTGGTCATGGTCGCCACCGGTATCGGCCTGCGGGCCCTGCGCGCCCCCGCCGTGCTGGTGCTGCTCGGTCAGGCGTTCGTGCTGCTCTGCCTGGTGGTCACCCTGTTCACCCAGACCGCGCTGCTCGGCGTGCTGCCCGGCCCGTCCGCGTTGCGCGATCTCGGTTCGGTGCTGAGCCAGTCCGTCGCCGAGGTGCAGACCGGTGTCCCGCCGGTGCAGGGCGACGCGCCGATCCTCGCGCTGGTCGTGTTGTCCCTTGGCCTGGTCGCGCTGGCCGTCGACGGCCTGGTCACCGCGGCGGGCGTGCCTGCCGCGGCCGGTCTGGTGCTGCTGTGCGTCTACGCGGTACCGGCCTCGCTCGACGACGACATGCTGCCCTGGTTCAGCTTCGTGCTCGGCGCGGCCGGTTTCACCCTGCTGCTCGCGGTCGACGGGGTCGCCCGGCATCAGGCCTGGCGCGGCAAACTCGGCCTGCCATCGGCCGCGTCCACCGGGATCGCGCCTGCGGCGATCGGGGTGACCGCGGTCGCTGCCGTGCTCGCGCTGGTCGTCGGGTCGACGTTCACCGTGATCGGCACGGTGGGCCGCCTGCCCGGCTCGGACAACGGCACCGGCGGCACCGGCTACCTGGGCATCAAGCCGTTCACCACGTTGCGCGGCCTGCTCAACGAGAAGGGCACCACCGAGCTGTTCGACGTCTACGGCCTGCCGAACAACCCGCCCTATCTGAGCACCGTCACGCTGAGCGACTACGTGCCGAACGAGGGCTGGAAGCCCGAGTCGCCGATGCCGGCCGGGGTCGGCGCCAACCAGCTGCGGCTGCCGATGGCGCCCGGCGAGGCGGCCGACAACGTGACCACGAACGTCCGGATCGACCCGGTCAGCTGGGAGGACTTCTGGCTGCCGACCTTCGGCGTGCCGGCCCGGCTGCAGAACGTCGCGAACTCCTACCACTACGACTCCGAGTCCGGCGTGGTGTACAGCCAGCAGGCGCAGCACCCGGCCAGCTACGTCGAGTCGGCCATGCTGGGGCAGCCCAGCGCCGACCAGCTGCGCGGCGCGGGCGCCGACTACAGCGAGATCGACCCGAAGTACACCAGGATCACCGGGGTGAACTCGCGGGTCACCGCGCTCGCCCAGCAGCTGACCAATCCCTATGACAACGAGTTCGACAAGGCCCAGGCGCTCTACAACTACTTCCACAACCCGGCCAACGGCTTCACCTACAGCACCTCGACCGGGCCGGCCCAGACCAGCGACGCCCTGGTCGACTTCCTGTTCAACAACAAGACCGGCTACTGCGAGCAGTACGCGGCGAGCATGGCGGTGATGCTGCGCGCGATCGGCATCCCGACCCGGGTCGAGATCGGTTTCACCGACGGCTACGTCTCCGGCGATCACCGGGTGATCACCGCGCAGGACGCGCACGCCTGGGACGAGGTGTTCTTCCCGGACTACGGCTGGATCACCTTCGACCCCACCCCACTTTCCGACGGTCGGTCGCAAACTCCGGCGTACCTCGGCGGCAACAACAGCTCGGGCTCGAACACCAACTCCGGCAACGACAAGCCAGCGCACTCGGGCCAGCCGAACCAGACCAAGCCGACCAAGCCGCAGGCCACCCAGCCCACCGTCCGGCTCGGCCAGCCGTCCGGAGCCCAGGCCACCGGTGCCTTCCCGGCCTGGCAGATCTCGCTGCTCGGCGCGCTGCTGATCCTGGCAGGCCTGAGCACGTTGCTGGCCAGGCGAACCCAGGGCACCCGGCATCGGCTGCTGGCCGGCGTCGCGTTCGGCGCCTGGTCGCTCGCGGCGCTGGTCGCGGCCGCGTTCGTGTCCTGGTGGCTGGTGGTGCTGGTGATCGTGCTGGGCATCGCCGCGGCACCGGCGCTGATCCGCGAGGTGCGGCGGCGGCGGCGACTGCGCACCATCGCCCACCTCGGCACCAACGCGGCGGGCGCGGCCTGGTCGGAACTGCTCGCCGAGTCCTGGGACCGAGGCACCTCGGTGCCCGGCAGCGACACCGTCCGCACCGCCGCGACCCGGCTGGCCAAGGCGCACGACCTCGATCAGGAAGGCACCGAAAGCCTGCACACCCTGGTCGGCGCGGTCGAGCGGTCCTGGTACGGGTCCGCTACGGGAGATTCGGGCGATCCGGCCATCGCCACCGCGTTCGACGGGGTACGGCGCAGCCTGCGCCGCAACGCCCCGCTCGCGTTCACCGCCCGGCTGCTCCCCCGCTCGGTCCTCAAGCCGCGCAAGTAGAGGCCTCAGACAGCACACGGCCCCGCCTGCTTGAGGCGGGGCACGAAGTGTGTTTCTCGGGGTGGGACTTGTTGGTTACTCGCCTTCGAAGCGCTTACGGAAGCGCTCCTCCATGCGTTGCGTAAAGCCGCTGCGGTTCTGCGTGGCACTGCCGCCACGCTCGTCAGTGCCCTTGTCCTGCGAGGCGTTCCCTTGCCGCATCGAGGCGAGGGTCAGCACCGCACCGAAGAACATCATCAGGAATCCGACAACGCTCACCACAGGGATGTCGAACACCTTCAGTGGCACGAGCATCCCGCACACGAGCAACGCGACACCCAGTACGAACAGGGAGATGCCCTGGATCCGCCGCCGGCGAGACGGGCGCAGGCGCGCGCCCCTGACGGTGGAGGCGAACTTCGGGTCCTCGGCGTAGAGCGCGCGCTCGATCTGATCGAGCAGGTTCTGCTCGTGCTCGGAGAGTGGCATTGGCTCCTCCTCCGGCACAGCTTCGTGGGCGCCGGTGCTCGCGGTTGCCGCGCTACCGGCGGGCGCCCCGCCCTGGGGTCGTCACCTCAAGGATACGATCCGGACGGCCTGCCGACTAGCCGATGCCCGATCCTGGACACCGATTGGGACGACGATCATTCACTCGGGCTATCCGACCGCCCGTCCAACGGCCTCGTTCACCAATCCGTACGTCGCAGCGTGACCAAACTGTAACCAAAAGTAGGGATCGGCCGTCCTCGGTATACATCGACGGTTGGCATCCACTGCGCCGAACGGCGGTGACCGGAGCTGCCCCGATCACCGCCTCCCACCAACCGCTAACGCAGCGGCTCTGCCCATGTCCGCTGGCTAACGCCACAGGAAGTGGACGAACACCCGGCCGAAGTTCTTGGAATCCTTCTCGACCCGGTGATAGAGCACCTTGATGTCGGGCCGGTCCAGGAACCGCAGCACGTGCTTCTTCAGTTGACCCGATCCCTTGCCAGGAATGATTTCCACCACACTCGCCTTCTTGGCGATGGCTTCATCGATGACCGCGCGCAGGGCGCGATCGATCTGACCCCCGGCGTTGTAGATGTCGTGGAGATCGAGCTTGAGCTTCACGCCCTGACAGTGCCACTCAGCCCTTGGCCTTGCGAGCCACCGCGCGCCTGGGCGCCGGGGTGGCGGCCTTGGCCGTCTTGGCCGCGCCACGGGTCGCCTTGGCGGCCGCGGGCTTGGCCGCGGTGGCCCGGGTCCGGGTGGTCGCCGCCTTGGCGGTGGTCTTGGCCGCCGTGCGCGTGGTCCGGGTGCTCGCCTTGGCCGCCGTGGACTTGGTGGCAGCGGCGGACTTCGTCGCGCGAGTGGCCTTCGGGGCGGCCTTCGCCGCGGCCTTGGGGGCCGTCTTCGGGGCCGTCTTGGGGGCGGCCTTGCTCGCGGCGGGCTTGCCGGCCGGACGGCCACGCCTGGCCGGCGCGGTCGCGGTCGGCGCGGACTTGGCCGCCGCGGCGGTGCGGGTACGAGTGGCGCGCGGGGCCGACTCGGCGGCACCGTTGGACGAGTTGTAGGCGTCGAGGATGTTGGCGGGAATCCGGCCGCGAGCGGAAACCGGCAGGCCCTGCTCCTTTGCCCATTCCCGAATTGCCGAAACATCACCGGACGCGCCGCCCCGGCCCGCGCGGACCGCGGTACCCCGCTTGGCCCGGCCACTGGTACGACGTGCGCTGGCAACGAAAGCAGCCAGGCTCTCGCGCAGCCTGCCCGCGTTGCGCTGGTTCAGGTCGATCTGGTAGGTGACGCCATCCAGCGCGAACGTGACTGGAGCCACATCGGCGCTCGGTGAGCCGTCCAGGTCATCGACAAGTCGAACGAGCACCTTGCGTGCCATGGTTTCTCTCTTCCTCGCAGGGAGTGCCACCCGCGTGACACGTAATAAGGCGAACCAGTTCGGCCTGCCCTTATCTTTGCGATATTCTCAACGATAGCGCGCCATTATGCAAACCCGGGCATTTGCGCAACCCCGGGCATGGCGCGTGCGCCAAACGGATCAGTCCACGGTGGACGTTGGACCCGGCTCGGCGGGTAAAGACGAACCATCCTCGCGGCGTTACCGGCAAAACTTCCCCTGGTCGGATAAACCCGGGTAAATGCCGGATTCCGTTGTGGCACAAGGGATCGAGCGGCAAAACTCAGTCGCGCATATCCCCGAGCGGGATTTGCCGGACCGGTGGGTTTGGCCGGTACGACTGAGTTCGGCGGCAGGCTGTGCAGAGTTTGTCGGCCCGGCTAGATTTGCTCCCGAAGCCTTTGCGGGGCGCATCGGCCCTGGTCTCGCGGAGGACCGCAGGCGGCACCGGATTCGGAAGGAACCCCACCCATGAGCCAACCTACTGCCCCGGTCTCACTATGGGCAGCCGGCGGATACGACCTCGCCGAGGGTGCCCGCTGGGTAGCCGATCGACTCGTTTTCGTGGACATCCTCAGCGGCCGCCTGTTCCAGGTCTCCGGGACGGAGCCTGCCACGCCGGAATTGCTCGCTGTTTTGCCTGTTCCGCTCGGCGCGGTGGCGCCGCTGCGGGATGCTCCCGGCGACTGGATCGTGGCAGCGGGGACCGGTATCGCATTACTGCGGGCCAACGGGGAACTGGAATGGCTGGACCGGCCGGAAGAGGGCGGCCCGGTGGAAACCAGGATGAACGACGCGGTCTGCGATCCGGCCGGCCGCTTCTGGGCCGGCAGCATGGCTTATGACCAGACCGAAGGCGCGGGCTCGCTCTACCGCACCGACCTCGACGGCACGGTGCGCAAGGTGCTGGACGGGCTCACTATCGTCAACGGCCCTACTTTCAATTTGGACGGTACAAACATTTATTTCGCGGATACCCCCACCGGGAAGATATTCCGCGCGCCGGTCGACCCGGCAACCGGCGAACTCGGCCAGCCGGAAATGTTCGTCCGAATTCCACCGGAAGACGGCGCTCCGGACGGAATGGTCCTGGACGGCGACGGTTTTCTCTGGGTGGCGTTGTGGGGCGGTAGCGCCATTCGCAAATACGCGCCGAACGGCACCGTCGCCGCGCACATTCCGGTGCCTGCCGAGCAGCCGACCTCGGTAAGTCCGACCCCAGGCGGGGAAAGGCTGTTCGTGACAACCGCACGCGTCGGCCTGAACAATCCGCCGGAAACCTCCGGCGCGATCCTCTCCGTCGAGGTGGCGTCGACCGGGCGGGCCGCGCATGCCTACGCGCCGTCGTTCACGCTGGACGGCTGAGCAAACAATAGATCAACAAAGGCCACGTGAAATGAAACCGAGATAGCGCAAGGAAAAGCGATTTTAGCTGGGGTCGGCCGAGCGCGGTTTGGCGCGCAGCAGGCTGGCGGGCCCGATCGCGGCCCGGCCGAACTTGGACCGGGCCGCGTCGGCCGCGAGGTCCGCGTCGCGCCAGCCGCGATCGGGCGCGTCCAGGGTCAGTTGCTCGCCGGTTTCCGAGGCGAGCACGAGCTGTTCGGTTCGTACGCCGATCAGCCGCACCGCGCCCGGCGGCACCTGCTCGTCGAGCAGCGTGGCCGCGGTCTGGTAGATCTCCATGGTCACGTCGGTGGCCACCGGCAGGGTCCGCGAGCGGGTGATCGTGCTGAAGTCGTCGAACCGGACCTTGATCGACACAGTTCTGGCCCGGAATCCCTTGCCGCGCAGCGACGCCGCGGTGCGCTCGGCCAGCCGGAGCAGTTCGCGTTTCAGTAGGTCGCGATCGTGGTGGTCGACGTCGAAGGTTTCCTCGGCGCCGATGGACTTGTCGGCCGAGTCCGGCACGACGGCGCGCTGATCGTGGCCGTGCGAAAGGGCGTGCAGGTGGTCGGCCGCGGCATTGCCGACCACGCGGCGCAGCCGGGCCAGCGGCAGCTCGGCGATGTCGGCGACCCGGCGCAACCCGACCCGCTCCAGCTGTTCCGCGGTGCGCGCACCGACACCCCACAGCGCGGAGACCGGCAACGGATGCAGGAATGCCAGCGTCTGATCGGCCGGAACGACCAGCATGCCGTTGGGTTTGGCCATGCCAGAAGCCAATTTCGCGATGAATTTGGTGGACCCGACGCCAACTGAACAATTGATTCGGTGTTCGGCGAACACCCGCTCGCGAATACGCTGCCCGATCGCGCCCGGCGTGGTGCGCAGGCGCCGCAACGCACCGCCCACATCGACGAAAGCCTCGTCCAGGCTCAGCGGTTCGACCAGCGGCGAGATTTCCCGGAAGATGCCCATCACCCCGGTGGAAACCTCGTGATAGGCGGTGAAATTCGGCGGCAGGTACACGGCATGCGGGCACAACCGGCGGGCCCGCGAGGTCGGCATGGCCGAACGAACGCCGTATTCGCGGGCCAGATAATTCGCCGAGGAGACCACGCCGCGAGTGCCGATTCCGCCGACGATGACCGGGCGATTCACCAACTCGGGCCGGTCGCGAATCTCGACGGAGGCATAGAACGCGTCCATGTCCACGTGCAGGATCGAGCAGCCGGTGTCGTCCGGCCAGACGCCGTCCTTGGCGAGGTAGCGGTCCACCAGCCCGCGCGGCAACTCACCGCTGCGACCCATAACCCCTCACCTTTCGAACACCGGTTCGACCTGTGCGAGTCTAACCGGGGGCACCGACAAAGGAGAGACGATGGCCGAGCGGGTCCTGGTCACCGGCGGCAGCGGCTACCTCGCGGGCTGGTGCATCGCCGAACTCCGCAGGCGCGGCTACGACGTGCGCACGACCGTCCGCAACCCGGCCAAGAAGCAGCCCGTCGACACCGTCCTCGCCGACCTCACCAAGGCGGACGGCTGGGCCGAGGCCATGCGCGACGTCGACTACGTCCTGCACGTGGCCTCCCCGCTCGGCCTGCTCAGCAACGACCCGGACGCGCTGGTCGCCACCGCCCGCGACGGCGTACTCAACGTGCTCCGGGCCGCAACCGCGGCGGGTGTCAAACGGGTCGTGCTGACCTCCGCCGCCAACGCCGCCAGCCCGTCCTCCTACGCGACCGAGGGCGTCACCGACGAAACACTGTGGACGGACGCGGACGATCCGGCGATCATCCCGTACCGGCGCTCCAAGACCGTCGCGGAGCGCGCCGCGTGGACTTTCGTCGAGGGGCACGGCGGCCCGACCGAGCTGACCACGATCCTGCCCGGCGCGGTGTTCGGCCCGATCCAGTCAACGGACAACCTCGGCTCGGTCGGCATCATCGCCAGGATGCTCGGCGGCAACATGCCCGGCGTCCCGCGCATCGGCCTTGAGGTCGTCGACGTCCGCGATCTGGCCGACATCCACCTCAGGGCGATGACCGCGCCGCAAGCAGCGGGCGAGCGGTTCCTGGCGACCGGCGAGTTCGTCTGGATGCGAGAGATCGCGAAAACCCTGCACGACGGGCTTGGCGCCGACGGCGCCAAGGTGTCCACCCGGCAGCTGCCGAACTTCGCGGTCCGGCTGGCCGCCCGCTTCGCCGACAAGTCGTTGCGCGAGATCACGCCCGGTCTCGGCCGCCGCAACCGGCACAGCACCGAGAAGGCCAAGCGCCTGCTCGGCTGGCAACCCCGCCCGGCGGCGGAGACCGTGCTGGACTGCGCCCGCAGCCTGATCGAGCACGGCGCGATCTGACCGGTCAGGCCGGGCGGCGGGCCAGGGCGTGGATGCGGGCGGCCACGTCGCGCAGCGGCGACCGGTCGCAGGCGGCGAGTTCGAGTTCGGCCAGCGCGTCCGCGGTGCCGGGGTTGGCTTCGATGACCGAACCGGGCAGCACATCGGACACCAGGCCGTGGCCGTGCAGCACCTCGACGGTCAGCCCGGCGTGGGCCAGCACCTCGGACAGTCCGTCGAGGTCGAAGCGGCGCAGGATGGACTCGTCCGAGCCGGCCAGGCGTCCGGACGGATCGTTGAGCAGGCTCAGCGCCTCGGCGGGGCGACCGGCCAGGGCGCGGCGCAACACGGCCGCGTAGCGGTTGGCGACCACGATCGACAGGGCGCCGCCCTGGGCCGCCGCCTTGGTGAGCGCGGCGACGGCCGCGCCGACGTCGTCGACGATCTCCAGCAGACCGTGGCCGAGGACCAGATCGGCGGCCGCGTCCGGGACGAGCCGGTCCAGCGCATCGACGTCGCCCTGGATCGCGGTGATCTGCCCGGACACTCCGGCGTCGGCCGCGCGGCGGTACAGCGTGGCCAGCGCGTTCGGGCTGGGTTCGATCACGGTCAGCTCACAGCCGAGTCCGGCCAGCGGCACGGCCCAGCCACCGCTGCCGCCGCCGACGTCCAGCACGCGCGGGGCAGCGCCGCCCCGGCGGTCACGCGCGGCGGCCACCTCGGTTTCCAACACGCGGTGCACCGCGTCCGGTCGCATGGCCCGGAGTCTATGGCCAGGCCAGCAGGGGTGTGTGCGGCGGGCGCGACAAATTGATCCGCATTGGTACACCCTGGCCTATCGGCGATCAACTCAGACGTGGCTAGGCTTCGCTGCGTGCATACGGTCGCGGTGCTGAGCCTCAAGGGTGGCGTGGGGAAGACGACAGTGGTGCTCGGCCTCGCTTCGGCGGCCCTGCGCCGGGGAGTGCGCACGCTGGTGGTCGATCTCGATCCGCAGTGCAACGCCACAGCGACCCTCGATCCGGCCGAGACCGAAGGCACGCTGGTCGAGGTCCTGAACGAGCCGACCCTGGACAACGTGCGCAAGGCGATCACGCCGAGCCCGTGGGGCGAGGGCCTTGACGTGCTGGTCGGCTCCGAGGACGTCGAGGCGCTCAACCACCCCGAGCCGGGGGCCCGCCGCCTGGTGAAGCTGGCCAAAGCCCTCGATCAGGTGGACAAGCTGCTCGAAGAGGACGATCCGCCCTACCAGCTGGTGCTGCTGGACTGCCCGCCGTCGCTGGGTCAGCTGACCCGCTCGGCGCTGGTCGCGGCCGACCGCGCGCTGCTGGTGACCGAGCCGACCATGTTCGCGGTGTCCGGCGTGCAGCGTGCGTTCGAGGCTGTGCAGGCCGAGCGGACCGAGCACAATCCGCGCCTGCAACCGCTGGGCGTTGTGGTCAACCGGGTCCGGCCGCGCTCGCACGAGCACCAGTTCCGGGTCGAGGAGCTGCGCGAACTGTTCGGGCCGCTGGTCATGCCGGTCGCGCTGCCGGACCGGCTTGCCGTGCAACAGGCGCAGGGCGCCTGCCTGCCGATCCACCAGTGGAACACGCCGGGCGCGCGTGAGGTGTCGCTGGCGTTCAACCTGCTGCTGGCCAGGATCATGCGGGCCAGCCGGGGCCGGGTCGCCCCGACCAAGGAGGAACCGGCCGAGGAGTACGAACCGGCCGAAGAAGAGGTCAACTAACCCCGCGCGGAGGAGATCGTGACCTGGTCGGCACTGCTCGCGTTCACGCTGCTGGCCCGGCTGGACCGGATCACCTCGACGGTGCTGAGCGTCGCGCCGGAAACGGGCTGAGGTGCCCGAAGGCGACACCGTCCTGCAGACCGCGCGACTGCTGACCGCGGCGCTCGGCGGTTCGACCCTGCTCGACGCCCAGATCCGGCATCCGCGCTACGCCACCGTCGATCTGGTCGGCCGCACCGTGCTTGAGGTCGGTTCGGTCGGCAAGCATCTGTTCGTCCGGTTCGACGACGGCATCAGCCTGCACAACCACCTGCGCATGGACGGCAGCTGGCGGATCTCGGCGCCGGGCGAACGCTGGCGGGCGCCCGGCCATCAGGTGCGGGTCGTGCTGGGCACCGCGCAGCGGGTCGCGATCGGCGTGCGCGTGCACGATCTGGCGCTGCTGCGCACCGAGCGCGAGAGCGAACTGGTCGGGCACCTCGGCCCCGACCTGCTCGATCCGGACTGGAACGAGGACTCGCTCACCGAGGCCGTGCGCAGGCTCGGCGTGGATCCCGGGCGGGAGATCGGCCTCGCTCTGCTCGACCAGACGATCATGGCCGGGATCGGCAACGTCTACCGCTCCGAGTCGTGCTTCCTGCTGGGCGCCTCGCCGTGGACGCCGGTCGGCGAGGTCGACGCGGAGCGGGCCGTGCGGCAGGCGCACGAGCTGCTGGTGCGCAACGCGAGCACCGCGCTGCGCAACACCACCGGCGACCGTCGGCCCGGCCGGCAACTGTGGGTGTACGGCCGGACCGGGCGCCCGTGCCTGCGCTGCGGGACGCTGGTGCGCTCGGCTGAGCAGGGCAAAGAGATCCCGCCGAGGGTGGCCTGGTGGTGCCCCGCCTGCCAGCCCGGCCCCACCCCCTGACCGGCGCGCGCCACCAACCAGCCAAACGACACCCGGCCTCCCAGCCCCCTGACCTAAGCGGCCCGCTGGCCAGGCAAGCGGTTCCCGGCCTCCCCGCCCCCTGACCGAAGCGGCCCGCTGGTCAGGCAAGCGGTTCCAGGCCTCCCGGCCCCACCCCCTGACCGGCGCGGGCCGCTGACCAGGCAACATAAGGCTGTGCAGCTGTACTCCCGTCTTCTCCGGCCCGCCCTGTTCCGGCTCGGTTCCGGCGACCCCGAGGTCGCCCACCACCGCACCATCGACGCGTTGCGCCTGTTCGGCGAGGCCCCGGGCGCTTCGGCGCTGCGGCGGTTGTTCGCGGTGGACGCGCCGCGCGAGGTGTTCGGGCTGCGGTTTCCCAACCCGGTCGGCCTGGCCGCGGGCATGGACAAGAACGGGGTGGCGCTGCCCGGATGGGCGGCGCTCGGGTTCGGGCACGTCGAGGTCGGCACGGTCACCTGGCACCCACAGCCCGGCAATCCGAAACCGCGGCTCTACCGGCTCCCGGCCAGCCAGGCGCTGATCAACCGGATGGGGTTCAACAACGACGGGGCGCGGGCCCTCGCGGCGCGGTTGCGCACCGCGCCGGTGCTGCCGATGCCGTTGGGGATCAGCATCGGCAAGTCGAAGATCACCCCGGTCGCCAACGCGGTCGAGGACTATCGCGCGTCGCTGATCGAGCTGTACCCGTACGGCGACTACTTCGCGGTGAACGTCAGCTCGCCGAACACGCCCGGCCTGCGCGGTTTGCAGGACCGGTCGCTGCTGAACGAGTTGCTCGGCGCGCTGACCGCCGAGGCCGCGCGGCTCGCCTACGGCGGCACACCGAAGCCGGTGCTGGTCAAGATCGCGCCGGACCTGGACGACACCGCGATCGGCGAGGTCATCGAGGTGTGCGCGGCGCGCTCGGTCGCCGGGATCATCGCCACCAACACCACGCTTTCGCGGGACGGACTGGCGGCATCGGACGAGGCGACGGGCGCCGAGCCGGGCGGACTGTCCGGACGGCCGCTGGCCCGGCGCGCGCTGGAGGTGGTCTCGTTCGTGCACCGGGAGAGTGCTGGCCTGCTGCCGATCATCGGGGTCGGCGGGATCAGCGCGCCCGAGGACGCGGTGCGCATGCTCGACGCGGGCGCCAGCCTGGTCCAGGTCTACACCGGGTTCATCTACGCGGGACCCGCGCTGGTGCGGGGGATCAGCCGCGCAGCGCGCGCAACCGGCGCAGCACCGGATACCCGATGACGATCACCACCGAACCCCACACGATGCCGCCGACCTGCATCGGTCCGATGTCGACGGTCAGGTTGCCGACGCCGATCGCGATGGCCGTGCCCGCGACGAGCAGGTTGAGCGGGTCGGTCAGGTCGACCTTGTTGTCCAGCCAGATCCGGACGCCGACCATGGCGACCAGGCCGTAGAGCATCAGGGTCGCGCCGCCGGTCACGCCGGGCGGCATGGTGGCGACCAGCGCGCTGACCTTCGGGCACAGCGACAGCGCGATCGCCCCGGCCGCGGCGAGGAGGTACGCGGCGGTGGAGTAGACCCTGGTCGCGGCCATCACGCCGATGTTGCCGGCATAGGTCGAGCTGGCCGAACCGCCGCCCGCCCCGGCCAGCGCGGTCGCCAGGCCGGTGGCGATGAGTACGTCGCCGGTGTGGCCTTCGAGGTTGCGGCTGGTGACGGCGCCGATCGCCTTGAGGTGCGCGACGTTCTGCGCGACCAGCACGAACACCGCGGGCAGCATCAGCACCACGGCCGAGCTGTGCAGTTCCGGGGCCTGGAGGGTGGGCAGGCCGAACCAGGACGCGTTGTCCAGCGTGCTCAGCGCGCCCGGATCGAGCCGTCCGGCCAGCGCCGCCGCGAGCCAGCCGACCAGGACGCCGATGAGCACGGACAACCGGGCCAACAGGCCCTTGGACAGGATCGCGCACAGCACGGCGACGACCACGGTGATCGCGGCGAACAGCACCTGGCCCGCGGCCGTCGCGGCGGCGGTGGGCGCCTGGTTGAGGGTGATCAGCACGATCACGGTGCCGGTGACGATCGGCGGCATGACCGAGTCGACCAGGCGGATACCGAGCGCCTTGACCGCGATGCCGACCACGAACACCAGCACACCGGCGATGAGCACGCCGCCGAGCTGGGCGGGCACGCCCTGGCTCTTCGCCGCCGCCAGCGGCGCGATGAACGCGAAGGACGAACCCAGGTAGGCGGGCACGCGGTTGCGGGTCAGCGCGATGAACAGCACCGTGCCGATGCCGGAGAACAGCAGGGTCGCGCTGGTCGGGAAACCGGTGACCGCCGGAACGAACACGGTGGCGCCGAACATGGCGAGCAGGTGCTGAACGCCGAGCCCGATGGTCATCGGCCAGCTCAGGCGTTCGTCCGAACGCACCACCTCGCCATCGGCAAGGCTGCGCCCGTCGCCGTGCACGGTCCACAGCGACACGCAGAATCCTCCCGGCCAGTCGCACGCTCAGCTTGTTGGCATCAGATAGTGCCACGGCAGGTAGCGAGAAGGCTCGGATTACAGTTCGATAATCACTCGAATGCAGTAGTCATTTCCGGCTATCCGGACCATTGCCGACAGCACGTGGACTAAGAGTGAACGGGGAGTTGACGCTGCGCGAGGAAATGTCTCGACCTGATGTCGAGACAGTCTCGCCCGGATCAATCGAGTTGATCTTAGTGGTTGACAGCGGGCCAGTGCCAGCGGGGGTCAGTCGACGAGCCGGACCAGGCGGTCGCGGGCCGCCTCGAGCCGGTCGGCGCCGACCTTGCCCAGGAGGAAGTCCTGAGCCTGCTGGGCCAGGTCGATCAGTAGCTGGATGCCCTCCTCCAGCCGGGGCGATGCCCTGGTGCCGAACACCCCCCCGGACGCCAGATCGGACTGGGTGCTCAGCCAGGCGCCCGCGACCACCCCGGTCACCCGCAGCGTGGAGATCTGCTCCTTGCTCAGCTCGTGGCTGCCCCGGCGCAGATCCAGCTGGTAGAGGGCGTTGCCGAGGACCTGCTCGGCCCGGTCCAGCCGGACACGCCTCCCGCTGTCGACGAACCCGACCTCGGCTTCGGCCTTGCCCTTGGCTCCCGACAGAATGCCCGCTGCGAGGACGTCCCACCTGGTCAGCTGGGTGCGGGCCCCGGTGGGATTGACGCGCAGATCGTGTTCACCGGCCGGGGCGCGCTGTAACTTGCTGCGCAGGAAGTACTCGGTTCGGGCGCGCCAGCCGCGGGTGGGCCGCCGGTCGCCGGCCAGACGCGGTCTACGCGTAGCCCGGAACAACCGGATCCAGATCAGCGCGGCCGGAACCTCGATGATCAAGAAGCCGCCGTAGGAGCTGCCGTCCATCTGGCCCGGATCGACGATCGCCGAGATCACGAACGCCAGCGACCAGACCACGATGGCCACTGTGAACAACCAATACAGGCTGACCACCAGCACCGTGCGCCCAGAGATCGGGACCCGGCCACGTCGGCCAGGTCCCGGTGCGATGGCTAACTCGGCCGGGGCGGCGTCACCACCGCGCCCGGACCTCCGTGTTCTTCGTCCCCCCATTGCCTAGGACGCTCAGGCGTTGCCTGCTTCTTCCTGCGTCTTGGCCTGCTGCACGCGCTGCTGGATCTCGGCCTGGATATTGGCGCTGGCCGAGTTGGCCGAACCGCTGCCGCTGGTGATCTGCGGCGCGACCGAGCCACCGTTGAGGGAGGCGCGGATCTGCTCCAGCCGCTGCTGGCCTGCCATGCTGGTGGTGGAGGCCTGCACTTCCAGCATGCGGCCCTGCACCGAGTTCTTGGCCAGGTCGGCGGCGCCGAGCGCGGTCGCGTAGCGCTTCTCGATCTTGTCCCGGACCTCTTCCAACGACGGCGTGTTGGTCGGCGCGGCGAGTTCGGACATCTGGTTGAGCGACTTGGAGACCTGCTCCTGCATCTTGGCCTGCTCAAGCTGGCTGAGCAGCTTGGTGCGCTCGGCGAGCTTCTGCTGCAGCATCATCGCGTTGCGCTCGACCGCGGTCTTGGCCTGGGCGGCGGCCTGCAGGGACTGGTCGTGCAGGGTCTTGAGGTCTTCGATGCTCTGCTCGGAGGTCACCAGCTGGGTGGCGAAGTTCTGCGCGGCGTTCTCGAACTCGGTCGCGCGCTGCTCGTCGCCCTTGGCCCTGGCCTCGTCGGCGAGCACGAGCGCCTGTCGCGCGGAGGCCTGGAGCTTGCCCACGTCGTCCAGTTGACGGGACAATTTCATCTCAAGCTGACGCTGGTTGCCGATGACCGCGGCGGCCTGCTGGGAGAGGGCCTGGTGCTGACGCTGGGCCTCCTCGATGGCCTGCTGGATCTGCACCTTGGGGTCGGCATACTCGTCGACCTTCGACGAGAACGACGCCATCAGGTACTTCCAAGCCTTCACGAACGGATTGGCCATCTCCTCCGCCTACCTTTTCCCCTGCTTGCCTCTGCTACCGGTATGAGCTACATGGTGTCAGGTACCGCGTGAAGCTTCCACTGGCCCTATCACTTCCTCCAGTATGCGTGTCCCGCAGGAGTGACCGGGCGAAAACGACCCTGATTCTGGCCCTGAGGACCCTGAAATGTGATCATGCCCCGCCGCCCATCCGGGCAGCGGGGCACCACAGAAGACCATTCCTTGCCGGCCTGGCTCAGGCGGCGACCACGACTCCCTTGGGCGGGGTGATCGTGGTGGACAGCCGGGGACTGAGTACCGGCTGGATACGCAGATCGGCGAGGTCGTTGCCGACCACCGCGGGCACCATCCGCCCACCCTGCAGGTGCTGCTTGCCATCGCCGCGGTTCTGCCCACCGATCGCGAACCCGGCGGGTACCGAGGCGGCGGCCGGAGCGGCGGTCACCTCGTCCACGGCGCGGACGTCGGCCGCGACGTTGCTGAGCAGGTCGGCCAGTGGCAGTTCGAGCGCGTCGCAGATCGCGGCGAGCAGTTCGCTGGATGCTTCTTTCCGGCCCCGTTCCACCTCGGACAGGTAACCAAGGCTCACCCGAGCGGCACGAGAGACCTCGCGCAGCGAGCGGTGCTGAGTGGTACGGGCGTGACGGAGCCGATCACCGATCGCCTCACGCAGCAGTACGGTCATCGCGCGCCTCCCTTCGAGTGACCCGTTGCGACCAGGCTACAGAGAGGTGGTACCTCTCGTCAGCGCCTTATGGTCGCGTCTGCCAAGAGCGAACGAAACCGATCACGCGGATGTTCCCCAGGCTCTTGGCCGAACCGGCCGATACCAGCCCATTTTACCCGGTCTTGACCGCTCCCGGACCCAGTTGATCAGCCCCGGAGCACCTCGCGCAACTCCAGCAGTGCGGTGCGCACCGCACCGGCCCGGACGGCGTGGCGGTCGCCGGGAAGATCGATTGTGTCGACACGGAGCGTAGCCGGGCCTGAGATGCCGAGGTACACCCGCCCAGGTCGGACGTGGTCCTGCGGATCCGGACCCGCCACTCCGGTTAAGCCGACGCCCCAGGTGGCCCCGCAGCGAGCCGCCGCCCCCACCGCCAGCTCGCGAGCGACATCCGGATGTACCGCACCGTGTTCGGTCAGTAACTCGGCGGATACTCCGGCAAGTCTGGTCTTGAGTTCCGTCGCGTACACCACCAGCCCGCCCCGGACCGCGACGCTCGCGCCCGGCACGGTGGTGAGCACGCCGCAGAGCAGGCCCGCGGTGAGCGATTCGGCGGTGGCGACGGTCTCCGAGCGGGCCCGGAGGGTGTGGATCACATCGGCGGCAAGGGAGGCAGGCACGCCAAGGGCGGCCAGCAACGGTTCAGGCGGCACGGTCGTCCGAGTGGGTGTCGGGGGCAGGAGTTGACGTGGTGCTCCTGCCGGATACCCGCAACCGGACCGCCCGGAACACGTAGTCGATGCCGGTGATCACGGTCAGCGCGATCGCGATGCCCATCACCACCCAGCGCGGAATGTCCATCACCGAGGGCAGCGGCAGCACGAACAGGCCGATCGCGATGATCTGGAACAGCGTCTTGGCCTTACCGCCCCAGCTCGCCGCGATCACGCCGTACCGGATCACCCAGAACCGGAGCAGGGTCACGCCGACCTCGCGCACCGCGATCACGATCGTCACCCACCAGGGCAGCTGTCCGAGCGCGGACAGCCCGATCAGCGCTCCCCCGGTCAGTGCCTTGTCCGCGATCGGATCGGCGATCTTGCCGAAGTCGGTGACCAGGTTGCGGCTGCGCGCGATGTTGCCGTCCACGTGGTCGGTGATGGAGGCGACGGCGAAGATCGCCGAGGCCACCCAGCGCCAGCCGGTGTTGATGCCGCCATCGGCGAACAGCGCGAGCAGGAAGAACGGGACCAGCAGCAGCCGGGACACGGTGAGCGCGTTGGCGACGTTGAGCAGCGGAGCCGTCAGCGGCGCGACCGGCGTTGCGGCGGCGCGGGGACGGGCGGCGTCCGGGCTCTCGGCCGACATGATCAGGTCCCCGCCGCGATCGGGGTCCTCGGCAGGACCTCAAGCGGACGAACCATCAGGTCGACCCCCGCGGTGTCGACCACCTCGCAGCGAACCAGATCGCCGACGCTCAAGCCGTCGCCGTCCAGCAGCACGCATTCGCCGTCGACCTCCGGCGCCTGGTGCGCGGCGCGGCCTGCGCAGTCCTCGTCCTCGCTGTCCAGCCGTTCGATCAGCACGTCGACCTTGGTGCCGATCCGGTCCTCGGCGCGTTGCGTGGTCAGCTCCTCGACCAGCGCGGAGATCCGGCTGACCCGCTCGGCGATCACGTCCGCGTCCAGCTTGTCCGGCAGCTCGGCCGCCTCGGTGCCGTCCTCGTCGGAGTAGCCGAACACGCCGACCGCGTCCATTCGCGCGCCGACCAGGAACCGTTCGAGTTCGGCCAGATCGTCCTCGGTCTCCCCGGGGAAGCCGACGATCACGTTGGTGCGGATGCCCGCGGCCGGGGCGAGAGCGCGGATGCGCTCGGTCAGCTCAAGGAACGCGTCGGTCGAACCGAACCGGCGCATCCGGCGCAGCACCGGCTCGCTGGAGTGCTGGAAGGACAGATCGAAGTAGTCGGCGACGCCGGGGGTGGTGGCGATGGTTTCCACCAGGCCGGGGCGGGTCTCGGCCGGTTGCAGGTAGGAGACCCGGACCCGGTCGATGCCGGGCACCGCGGCCAGCTGCGGCAGCAGCCGCTGCAGCGCGTCCGGGCCGCCGTGTTCGCGGCCGAGGTCCTTGCCGTAGGAGGTCGAGTTCTCGCTGACCAGGTACAGCTCGCGCGTTCCCTGCTCGGCCAGCCAGGCGGCCTCGGCCAGGATCTCGGCGGGCACCCGGGACACGAACGAGCCGCGGAAGGACGGGATCGCGCAGAACGAACAGCGCCGGTCACACCCGGAGGCGATCTTCAGCGCGGCCACCGGAGCGGAGTCGAGCCGGGCCCGCAGCACCCTCGGCCCCCAGCCATGCCCGGGCACCGCGACCGATTCGGCGGCGGCCGGGCGCTGCACCGGCGTGATCGGCAGCAGCGTGCGCCGGTCGGCCGGCTGGTGCGCGGCGACCTTGCGGCCCGCGATCAGGTCTTCCAGGCGTTCGTCGAGAGTGGCGTAGTGGTCGAAGCCGAGCACGGCGTCGGCCTCGGGGAGGCTGTCGGCGAGTTCGACGCCGTAGCGCTCGGCCATGCAGCCGACCGCGACCACCTTGGCGCCGCTGGCCTGCGCCGCGTCCGAGGCGGCGAGCAGCGCGTCGACCGAATCCTTCTTGGCCGACTCCACGAAACCGCAGGTGTTGACCAGGATGACGTCCGGCTTGTCGGCGTCCTCGTCGGTGTGTTCCCAGCCCTGCGCGCGCAGCCGCCCGGCCAGCTCCTCGGAGTCGACCTCGTTACGGGCGCAGCCGAGGGTGAGCAGCGCGAATTTGCGGTGGGCATCGGGGGAGGACACCCGCTCAGGGTAACCGGCGGAGGTCCTCCCGCGCCGCGCGCGGCCGCCCGATGCCCGCCGTACCCGGCTCATCACGCATCGCTGAGGTCGGCCGCCGTGAGGAGGGTGAGGGCGGCATCGGCCAGCGAATCCATGTCCACGTCCGGTCCGGCCAGCCGCAGCGACTGCCGCTCGATCAGGTGCTCGACCAACTGCCGCACCGACCGCCCGTTGGCGAAGCCGTTCCCCCGGTCGATCCGGCCGATCGCGGCCGGGAGCGCCGCCAGCAGATCGGGAGCGGCCTGGTAACCCTGGGCTTTGAGCATCGCCAGGCAGATGTGCTCCAGCTCCTCGCCGGTGTAGTCGGCGAAGGTGATCGTCGCGCCGAACCGCGAGCGCAGGCCCGGGTTGGCGTCCAGGAACCGGTCCATCTCCTTCGGATAACCCGCCGCGATCACGATCAGGTCGTCACGGTGGTTCTCCATCTGCACCAGCAGTTCGGCCACGGCCTCTTTGCCGTAGTCGGTGCCGCCGTGCTCGGAGACCAGGTCGTAGGCCTCGTCGATGAACAGCAACCCGCCCATCGCCCGCTCGCACAGCTTCTTCGTCTTCTGCGCCGTGCCGCCGACGAACTCGGCGATGAAATCGGCGCGCCCGGTCTCCACCAGGTGCCCGGAGGACAGCACGCCCAGCTCCCGGTAGATCTGTGCGATCAGCCTGGCCACGGTGGTCTTCGCGGTGCCGGGGTTGCCGGTGAACACCAGGTGCCTGCTGCGCGCCCCGACCGGCAACCCGGCGCTGCGCCGCCGAGCGTCCAGCCGAACCGCCGCGGCCATGGCCTTGACCTGATGCTTGGCGTCGGCCAAGCCGATCATGTTGTCCAGCTCGGTCATCAGCTCGGCGAGCCCGCGCCGTGGACCGGCATCGTCGGCCTGGCTCACGCCGTCCGTGCCCGCGGCGGGCAGGTCCGGGAGCAGCAGCATGTCCAGCGCGTTCGGGTCCTGGATGGGGGTGGTGGCCAGCCGGGTCGACTGCGCGCCGATCGTCGCCTCCAGCAGGATCCGGGCCGAGCGACCGTTCGCGAAGCCCTCTCCCCTGCCGATCCGCGCCATCCGCGCGGACAACGCGCCGACCAGGTCCGGCGCCAGCCGGTAGCCCTCGTCCTTGGCCATCAGCTGGTAGATCTGCGCCAGCTCGTCGTTGGAGTAGTCCGGGAACTCGATCCGGTTGGCGAAGCGCGAACGCAGACCGGGGTTGGCGTCCAGGAACTCGTCCATCTGCTTCGGGTAACCGGCCGCGATCACGATCAGCTCGTCGCGGTGGTTCTCCATCTGCACCAGCAGTTCGGCGATGGCCTCCGAGCCATAGTCGTTGCTGCTGCGCGGCGCCAGTTCGTAGGCCTCGTCGATGAACAGCACGCCGCCCATGGCCTTCTCGCACACCGCGCGCGTCTTCGGCGCGGTCTGGCCGATGTAGCGCCCGATCAGGTCGGCCCGCTGCACCTCGACCACGTGCCCGCCGGAGAGCAGCCCGACCGCCTTGTAGATCTGCGCGATCAACCGGGCCACCGTCGTTTTCGCGGTACCCGGGTTTCCGGTGAACACCAGGTGATGGCTTTGCGTGGTGACCTTGCGGCCACTGGCCTTGCGCCGCTCGCCAACCGCCAGCTCGGCGAGAATCCCGCGCACCCGGTCCTTCACCGACTGCAAGCCGATCATGCTGTCCAGCTTGGCCAGCAGTTCCCGATCGGTCTGCGGCCCGTCGCCGTTGGACGGCGCGACCAGCCCGGCCACGTCCGCCTCGGTGACCTGCACCCGGCCGCCGCTGTATCCACCAAAACTGCCGCCCCGCACGATCGCCGCCCGCACCGCGACATCCAGCGGCGTGACCACCGTGTCGCCACCCTGCAAGCTCCCGGCCCGCTGGCACAGGCCGCCGTAGTTGGCCAGCCGCGCCCGTGCCCCCGGCTCGATCATGATGCCGCCGTCGGCCGCGAGCTGGTCGAGCAAGGCCAACCGGACCAGCGGATTGCCGAACGACGCGAGCGGGAAGGTGGTGGTCGGCGTGATCACGCCGGGCGCGCCCTCCTCGACCGCTTTGCGGAACTTGCTGGTCCCGGCCAGGATCAGCACGCCCTTGGCCTCCTTGTGGCCCGCGATGTCCGGCAGGGCGGCCATCAGCGCGTCCCGCGCCTCGTTGGTGGCGATCAGGTCGTCGGCCTTGCGGACCAGGTAGACCTTGCCGTGGTCGACGCAGCTGTCCACGAACTCCTTGACCAGCCGCCGTCCGACCTGCGGCTCGTTGACCGCGTCGAAGATGCGTTTGCCGGTGTCGTGATCCATCGCGTTCTTCGGCGTCACCTTGGCGGTGAACATCGCCTGGCGCAGCGCCATCGCCAGCAACATCTGGCCGGAGTGCGCCTCGCCCTCCAGGAAGATGATCGGATGCGGCTGGTTGGCCTGGCCCGGGTTCTTCCGCGAATCGGCCGACCAGGCGACCATCCGCACCACCTGGTCCACGAACGCCCGCACCGACGCGCCCAGCGTCACGAACGACGCGGTCTTGTCGTGGTTGACCTGCATGAACTCGACCACCGGCTGCGGACCGACAGGCATCGGCTTGGCCGGGCCGGGAAGCGGATAAGCGGGCGGCGGCGTGAGGTGCGGCGGCTGGTAGGCCAGCGGATACGGCTGCACCGGCAGCGGCGCGCTCTGAATCGGCGGGTGCGCCGGAAGCGGGGCGCCCTGCATCGGCGCCTGATACGGCGGCTGCTGCGCTGGTAGTGGCCCGCTCTGCATCGGCGGCTGCGCCGGGAGCGGGGCACTCTGCATCGGCGGCTGCGCTGGCAGCGGGGCGCTCTGCATCGGCGGCTGATATGGGTGCGGCTGGGCCGGAAGCGGGGCACTGTGCATGGGCGGCGGGTAGGCCTGCGGCGGGAACTGTTGCGGGGGAACCTGTTGCGGCATCGGCTGCTGAACCGGCTGCGGGGCACTCTGCGTCTGCGGCGGAAGGGGCGCGCTGGCCAGCGGGTACTGCGGAACCGGTGAGCGATGGTTGTGCTGCGTGCCGGGCGGCGGTTCGATCCGCCGCGCGTTCACCCGCAGGTTCGCATCGGCAGGCGGCCGCGTCGGCTGCCATCCGGCCGGACCGGCCCACCGCAGCCAGGACGAGCCCGGCCTGAGCAACCAGGTCAGGCCGTCCGGGGTGACCAGTTGGGTCTCCCAGCCCAGCGCTGCTTGATATTCGGCATCACTGAAGGCATCGCGCCCGAACCCGGTCATGCCCGCCCTTCGTCGTTCCCACCGGCCACCCAGAATAGGGGAGCCGACCGTCCAGACTCCTGGAATCGAGCCGGATCGCGGGCCAGCTAGGGTCCTAGGAATGTGGGTCGGCTTGATCAGCGCGCTGTTCGCCGCGCTGTGCTATGGGGTTGCGTCGACCGTGCAGGCCGTCGTTGCCCAGGGCACCGAGGACGACAAGCACGGTGTCGACCCGCGTCTGCTCATTCGGCTGCTGCGCCAGTGGAAGTACCTGGCCAGCATCGCCCTCGACCTGGTCGGCCTGGTCGCGCAGATCGCCGCGCTGCGCACGTTGCCGCTGTTCCTGGTGCAGGCCTCGCTGTCCGCGAGCATCGCGGTCACCGCCGTGCTCGCCGTGAAATGGTTCGGGGTGCGGCTTTCCGGTGTGGAGTGGTCCGCGGTCGCGGTCGTGTGCGCGGGACTGGCCCTGCTCGGGTTGTCCGCGCAGAGCGAGGGCGCCGGTGAGGGCAGCCGGATGTTCCACTGGTGGCTGCTCGTCGCGGCGATCGCCCTCGCCGGGGTCGGCGCGCTGGTCGGCAGGCTGCCCGACTCGCAGCGCACGCCGTTGCTCGGTCTGGTCAGCGGCCTGGAGTTCGGCGCGCTCGGCCTCGCCCTGCGGGTGATCCCCAACTTCGGCTTCTTCACGCTGCTCACCGACCCGGCCACGTACACGGTCGTCGTCGCCGGCATCGTCGCCGGACTGTTCTACGCGTCCGCGTTGCAGCGCGGGGGGGTCGTGGTGGCGACCGCGATGATGCTGATCGGCGAAACCATCCCGCCCGCCGCTCTCGGCGTATGGCTGCTCGGCGACCACGCCCGGCCCGGCTGGACACCGGTCGCGCTCGGCGGATTCGTGGTCGCGGTCGGCGGTGCCTGCCTGCTGGCCCGGTTCGGCGAGATCACCAAGCCGCAGGCGCCCGAACCCGAGCCGGTCGGGGCAAGCGAATGACCGACGACGCGGTGACCATCCGCCGCGCCCGGGTCGGCGACGCGCGCACCATGAAGCTGTTGATCGATCGCTATGCCGGTCGCGTGCTGCTGGAGAAGGAACTGGTCACGCTGTACGAGAGCGTCCAGGAATTCTGGGTCGCCGAACTCGACGGCGCCGTCGTCGGCTGCGGCGCGCTGCACGTGCTCTGGGAAGACCTCGCAGAGGTGCGCACCGTCGCCGTCGACCCGGACCTGCTCGGCCGCGGCATCGGTCACGCCATCGTCGACCAGCTCGTCAAACAGGCACGCAATCTCGGCCTGGCGCGGGTGTTCGTGCTGACCTTCGAAACCCAGTTCTTCGCCCGGCACGGTTTCGTCGCGATCGAGGGCGCACCCGTCTCGCAGGACGTGTACGAAGAGATGCGCCGCTCCATCGACCCCGGTGTCGCCGAGTTCCTCGACCTGCCCTACGTCAAGCCGAACACCCTCGGCAACACCAGGATGCTGCTGGAACTGTGAGGCTCAGGCCTTGCCAGGGTCGTGGATCTTCACGATCACCTGCTCGTTGCTCCAGGTGTAGCCCTCGTAGGTGAACTGGACCCCGGTCCGCTCGACGTACTCCATCCAGGCCTTGTACTCGTGTTCCTGCCAGTTGGGGAAGTTGAAGAACTCGTCGAACACGATCACGCTGCCCGCGTGCAGCCGCGGCCCGACCAGGTCCAGCACGGTCTTCGCCGAGCTGTACAGGTCGCCGTCCACATGCAGGAAGTCCACCGGGCCCGGGTGCTCTTCGAGGAAGCCCGGCAGGGTGTCGTCGAACCAGCCCACGATCAGCTCGGCACCCGGCACGTCCGGCAGCCCGTCCACGGTGAAATGCCCGGCCGGGAACCCGCTGCGCCAGTCGGTGGGCAGGCCCTCGAACGAGTCGAAGCCATACACGCCCTCGCCGCCGCGCTCGGTGGCGATGATCTTCAGCGTGGTTCCGGTGAACACGCCGAACTCCAGCGCCATCCCGCCGGTCGCGGCGAGGGAAAGGCCGTGCTCCAGGGTCTGGTGCGGGTGACCGTAGGAAGTCTTGGTGGGCATGTGCTCCTGGATGAAGTGCGCGCTCTGCAGCGCGGCCTCCTGATCCGCGGCGTACACGATGTCCCTGCGGCTGCGGATCTCGAACTCGACCACTCGGTCCAGAGCCCGCTCCCCCTGGCGCACGATCTCCTCGCGCAGTTCGGCCCGCACCGAGTCGCGCAGTTCCTCGCGCAGCTCACTGACCTGCTGCTCCAGCCGAGCGATGTGCTCGGACTGTTCCTTGTGATAACGGCTGATGACGTGATCGACGAGTCCGATCGCCTTGTCCCGGACTGCTTCGCGCACCTTGCCGAGGTCCAGCAGGCTGGTCTTTCTATTGGGCACCTCGGGCTCTCCTCTCCCCGCGTCGCGCTGGGTGCACATCGTAGGACCTCGGCGTAACGCGTGTTGTACGAGTGCCGTTCAAACCATGGTTACCCAGACTCAGCCCACGTCAAGGGCAGTCTCAGTATCCAGCAAACGCCCCGGCTACCTGCCCCGATCGAACTTCCGCACCAGCGCCCACACACCGCTGGCCGGGTTCGTCAAGTGTTCTCGACCCCGTGCGGCCAGTTTCTCGGCCCGTCCGACCGCGAGCTCGATCCCGTCCGCGTACCGAGCGAAGTCGAGCCGGGTCTTGCAGTAGTCCGGCACGAACTTCAGCAGGATCCGATTGGCCTCTGCGTAGCAGGTCAGCGGAGCGGTTTGGTTCGCAAAATGCAGAACCAGCCACGTTTCGAAGCATGGGTTCGACACAGCGAGTGAGATGTTCTTCTTCTCCGCAAGCCGGACCGCGGGTTCGAGATCGAACTCGTCGACATCGACGACGCACCAGACGTCGTCGAACGAGTCGGCTTCGTTGTCGCGCACCGTCGCCGCGTGTCTGACCAAGCTCGTTGGATCAACTGGCTTTTTCTTGATCACGACCTTGATCGCCGGGTTCCGGTAAAACTGCCGCAGCCCCTCGAAGTAGCCAGGCTCCGTCACCACACCGCCGCACACGATCAAAATCCGGTCAGCAGGCTCGCGATTGCCCGGACGACGCCGCTGCGAATTCTCGCGCCGCATCAGCCCCCGCGCACCGCCTCGGCAAACCCCGTCGCGCTGACCACCGGCACAGCCCCGTAACTACCGCCGAGATATCGCCGCTCCCGGTTCTCCCCTTCGCGCGGCTTGAAATCGCTCAGCGGATACAACCGGCTCGCGCCGCCGCGATCCTTCTCCACGAACCAGATCTGATCGCGTTCCAGGACTTCTTCGCCAAGCGCCGTCCCGATCAAACTCGCATCGTGGGTGGTGAAGATCAGTTGCGCCCCATGCGGATTGGTTTCCGCTTCCCGAAAGAGCCCGATGAGCCGCGCGGTCAGCAGCGGATGAAGGCTCGCGTCGATCTCATCGATGAACATGGCGCCGCCGGTGTCCAGCGCATCGAGCGCATCTGGCAGGAGGCTAAGCCACGACCGCGTCCCAGCCGACTCCTCGGCGAAGTCGAACAACTCTCCAACGCTTCCATGCCGGAGCCTCAGGCTGAAGGGGAAAAGAGTTCGTCGAACAATGTCTGCCGCGCGGACCTCGTCGGCCGTTTCGCCTGCATGACTGTCTCGAATGAGAAGCGCTCTCACAATCATCTTGAAGTGCTGCATTTGCTCAGCGGACGCGTTGCCTTCGTCACTTGTGATGTCAAAATCGGTGATGCCAACATCGGCGCTAGCCAGCAGATCGATCAAGATCCGCTTCCGCTCCAGTTTCGCGCCTAGATAGTCCTGAACGCGTTTGGCGACAGCGTGGGCAGTGCTACGCGACCATGGCTCAGGAAACGTCAAGGCGGTTCGGAACCAGCGGTGGATCGGCAGCACCAGTTCGGACTCCGACTGGGAGGCGACGCTCACGAACAGGGCGTTGGGTCGGGTGAGTTCGTAGAGCAGGTCGAGCTTTGCCCGCTCACTACCGACGGTGCTGCCGAATCGGATGCGGCCGTCGAGTCGCTCGAACAGGACGCGCCTCTTCTTCTCGGGATAGCTGTAGAGCCACTCCTCCAGTACGCGATCGTCCGAGACCGTGAAGCCGTAGGTGTAGCGGACTTCGCCGATCACGATCTCGACGACGTAGCCGGAGGGTTGGGCGCGCAGGGCTGGGTCGAGACGGAAGGGGTGGCGTGGGACACCGCCCTCGGCGTCCCAGCTCTGGAAGGAGCGCAGCACGGCGGCCTGCATGAACGCCAGGCCGTCGAGGAGGTTGGACTTGCCGGAGGCGTTGGCACCGTAGATCGCGGCGACCGGCAGTGCCGCCTGGTCGCGGTCGTAGACCGGGAGCAGGGACAACTCTTGCTCGGCGGCGAAGGAGCGGTGGTTGGTCAGCCGGAAGCTGCGAAGCATGTGACACCTCCCAGCCCAAGGTTACACGGCCTCTCGTGCAAATAAATCACACGAGAGGTCGTCTAACTTCTCGGATCGGGTGGTTTCAGTCTTGTTCGGCGCCTTCGTCGGCGTCGACCGGGCCACCGCCGCGGATGGTGTAGAGGACGGATTCGAGCTCGTCGGGTTTGATCATGACGTCGCGGGCTTTGGAGCCTTCGGAGGGGCCGACGATGCCCCGGGTTTCCAGGAGGTCCATCAGGCGGCCTGCTTTGGCGAAGCCGACGCGGAGCTTGCGTTGCAGCATCGAGGTCGAGCCGAACTGGCTGGTGACGATGAGTTCGGCGGCCTGGATGAGCAGTTCGAGGTCGTCACCGATGTCGGCGTCGATCTCCTTCTTCTCGCCTGCCTTGGCCGCCGTCACGCCGTCGGTGTAGTCGGGCTGGGCCTGGTCGCGGACGTAGGAGACGACGGCGTTGATCTCGTCGTCGCCGATGTAGGCGCCCTGGATCCGGATCGGCTTGGACGCGCCCATGGGCAGGTAGAGGCCGTCGCCCATGCCGATCAGCTTTTCGGCGCCGGGCTGGTCGAGGATGACGCGCGAGTCCGTCAACGAGGACGTCGCGAAGGCCAGCCGGGACGGGACGTTGGTCTTGATGAGGCCGGTGACGACGTCGACCGAGGGGCGCTGGGTGGCCAGCACCAGGTGGATGCCTGCTGCGCGGGCCTTCTGGGTGATGCGCACGATCGCGTCTTCGACGTCGCGCGGGGCGGTCATCATCAGGTCGGCCAGCTCGTCGACGATCGCGAGGATGTAGGGGTAGGGGCGGTATTCGCGTTCGCTGCCGGGCGGCGCGGTGATCTCGCCGGAGCGGACCTTGCGGTTGAAGTCGTCGATGTGCCGGACCTTGTTGGCCTGCATGTCCTGGTAGCGCTGCTCCATCTCCTCGACCAGCCAGGTCAGCGCGGCGGCCGCCTTCTTGGGCTGGGTGATGATGGGCGTGATCAGGTGCGGGATGCCTTCGTACGGCGTGAGTTCGACCATTTTGGGGTCGATGAGGATCATCCGGCATTCGTCGGGGGTGGCCCTGGCCAGCAGCGAGACCAGCATGGAGTTGACGAAGCTGGACTTACCGGAACCGGTCGAGCCCGCGACCAGCAGGTGCGGCATCTTGGTCAGGTTCGCGGTGACGTAGTTGCCTTCGATGTCCTTGCCCAGGCCGATGACCATCGGGTGCTGGTCCGATGTGGTGGTGCTGGCCTTGAGGACGTCGCCGAGGCGGACCATTTCCCGGTCGGAGTTGGGCACCTCGATGCCGACCGCCGATTTGCCGGGGATCGGGGCGAGCAGCCGGACGTTGTCGGTGGCGACCGCGTAGGCGATGTTTTTGGTCAGCGCGGTGATCTTCTCGACCTTCACGCCGGGGCCGAGCTCGACCTCGTAGCGGGTGACTGTCGGGCCGCGGGTGAAGCCGGTGACCTGCGCGTCGATGGAGAACTGTTCCAGCACGCCGGTGATCGCCTCGATCATGGTGTCGTTGGCCCGACTGCGGGTCTTGGGCGGGTCGCCGTCGGCCAGCAGGCCGGGCGGCGGCAGTTTGTAGTCGCCGTCGACGGCGCGGGCGACGACCGGTTCGCCGGAGCGGGCGGCGGGCGGTGTCGCGGCCTTGACCGGGCGGGCCGGCTTGGCCGGCGCGGGTTCGTCGAGTGGGAGTTCGGGCTGGGCGATCGGCTCGGGTTCGGTGGTCGTGGACTTGGCCTGGCGACGGCGCGAAGGGCGGCGCAGCGGTTCGAGGCCGGGTTCGGTGTCGGCGATCGGGTCGGCCGGGGTGTCCGCGCTCTGGGTTTCGGGCTGCGCGGGCTGGCCGAGCGTGCGGAGGCGTTGCGGGACTTCGCGGACCGGCGTGCCGGTGAACACGAGGATGCCGTAGAGCGCGACCAGGATCAGCACCGGCGCGGCGACCCAGACGGTGATGCCCTGGGCGAGGAACTGCCCTGCCACGTAACCGATCGCGCCACCCGAACCCATCCGCGCCGTGTTGCCCTCCGGCTGACCGCCGAAGAGGTGAGCGAGGCCGAGCACGGCGAGCCAGAACAGCAGGAAGCCGATGACCAGGCGCGGCCGGGCCTCCTTGTGCGGCTCGGAACGCATGAGCACGATGCCCATCAGTAACAACACGACCGGCAGCGCGAGCGCACCGAGCCCGATGGCGCTGCGCACTCCGGTGTCGATCCAGTGGCCGATCGGGCCGGCCGCGCGCCACCAGACGCCGACCGCGCTGATCAGCGCGAGCACGATCAGGACGAGCCCGACGCCGTCCCGGCGGTGCGCGGGTTCGAGTTCCTTGCCCCGGCCGACCGCGCGGGCGAGGCCGCCGACGCCTTTGGCGAGCAGGTTCCAGGTCTTGCCGAACCCGCCGCCCGAGGACTTGCGGGCCGGCGCCTTGCCCTTCGAGGAGCTGCGCGAGGACGTACGGGAAGACGCACCCCTTGCCGAGGAGCGAGCCGGGGTCTTACTGCCTGACCTGGGCTTCGCCGCGCCGCTCTTGCTCCGCGAACTGCCAGAGGTCGAGCGTTTCGAAGTCGGAGTCCGGCTCGCCATACCCCACACGGTAGCCCCTCACGAGCATCATGCACCCCACCAGCATCGAAACGGTCAAGCAGGGTCAAGGCCCCATACCAGGGGGCATCACCCGGTCGTGCCATGCTGCTCAGCCATGGTCGCGCTGACACTGGATGCGGACGAGCCGACACGCCGCGACGGCTCGGATTCCACCCCGCTGCTCTGGCAGGTCCTCACCACGCTGGACAGCGCGTTCGTCGCGCTGAGCGGCAAGCTGTCGGTGACCGGGACGCTGCCACGCGAACTACGCGGCAAGCCGATGCTGCTGGCCGCCAATCACATCGGGGTGTTCGACGCGTTCGTCCTGGTGGCGGCCTGTCACAAGCTCGGCCTGGAGCCCCGGTTCCTGATCACGGGCGGACTCATGGACGCCCCGGTGGTCGGATCGGCGCTGCGCGCGTCCGGGCATCTGCGGGTCGATCGCGGCCGGAGCACGGTGGTCGAGGCGTTCGAGCGGGCCGTCCACGCGATGCGGGCCAGCACCGACCCGATCCTGGTCTACCCGGAGGGCCGGATCAGCCACGAGCCCGGGCTGTGGCCGGAGCGCGGCAAGACCGGCGTGGCGCGGTTGGCGCTCGCGGCCGGGGTGCCGGTGGTCCCGATCAGCCAGTGGGGCGCGCACGAGGCCGCCTACTGGGGCACCGAAACGGTCGGCGGGTGGGCCGACATCCAGCCGGTCGCCTCGTCGTACCTGCGCGGGGTGTTGCGCAGGCCGACGTTCCGGGTCCACTTCGGCGCGCCGGTCGACCTGAGTGGACTGTCGGTGACGCGCGCGGGCGACGCGGTGCGGGCGCGGGACCGGATCATGCGGGCGATCACGGACGGGCTGATCCCGCTGCGCCGCAATGAACCGGACAAACCAAACTTCTATGACCCAACCAGGCCAACGGATGGCAACAGTCCGTGGCGGCCGCGATACGGCGAATAAACACAGATCTCATCTTGGCGAATCGGCCCAAATCCGTCGGCGCCGACAGCTAATGTGCGCATCCCGTCCCAATGTGGGGCGTACCCAGCTATCCGGGGCTTCGCCGTTGACCGACCGCACCCTGTCGCGGTCGCGGCTGCGCGAAGCCAGCGGGTAATTCTCTCCAGGAGGAAGCGTGACCACGCCGCCGCAGCAGCCCGGCCAAGCCCCGTACGGGGGGCAGCAGGGCCAGTTCGCCCAGCCCGGCCAGTTAGGCCAGCCGGGACCGCAGGGCGCGCCGGGCCAGTTCGGCCAGCCGGCACACCAGGGCGCACCAGGGCAGTTCGGTCAGCCCGCCGCAGGCCAGGGCCCCGCGTTTCCCGCTTCCGGTCAGGGCCAGGCCTTCCCGCCTTCGGGCCAGGGCCAGGCTTTCCCCGCGTCCGGCCAGGGCCAGGCGTTCCCGGCCGCCGGTCAGGGGACCGGTTTTCCGCAGCAGTCCCAGTTCGGGCCTTCGGGCAACGGCGGCGGTTTCGGTCCGGCAATGCCCGCTGTCGCTGGGCGGGCCGGCCGGGTCGGCCGCGCGATCGGCAAGCGGCTGCTGATCCGGTTGATCATCATCGGTGTCGTCGCCATCATCGCCCTCGTGGTCTGGCTGTTCAACATGCACAGCGACCCGGCCAACGCCTCGGTGGGCGACTGCATCACGAACTTCAGCGATGGCGAGTCCAGCGCCGACTCGTCGGACGCGGCCAAGAAGGTCGACTGCACCGACAGCACCGCCGCGTACAAGGTGCTCGGCGTCGTGCCCGACCCGAGTGGCTCCGAGATCCACAACGACAGCCAGGTCGCCAAGGACTGCGGGCAGTTCTCGAACGCCAGTGCCGCGTACGAGGAGTTTACCGAGAGCCAGGGTTCCGGTGACACGTCGAACGGCACGTTGCTGTGCCTGGAGCCGATCAAGCACTGACCTGATCTGACCTGACCGGTTGGGGCGCGCGGATCGTCCCAACCGGTGGTCAATTCGCTGGAATCGCGTCGGGGCCGCGTTGCAGACTGGCCGATGTGGCAACCGAAACCGGCACAACGGTCAATCACCGCGGTCGCGGCACCGTCCTGACCGTCACCTCAGCCCTGCTGTTCAGCACCTCGGGCTGGCTGGCGACGAGCGTGATGGACCTGGGCTGGAGTCCGGCGCAGGTGGCCAGCGCACGGATCGTGCTGGCCGCGCTGATCATGGTGCCGGTGATCGCGCTGGTGCGGCCCCGCGCGTTGCGGTTGCGCAGGCGGGACGTGCCGCTGGTGCTCGGCATGGGCCTGCTCGGCGTGACCTTGGTGCAGTTCCTGTACTTCGTCGCGGTGTCGCGGATCTCCGTTGGCATCGCGATGGTGCTGGAGTTCTTCGCGCCGGTGCTGGTCGCGCTGTGGATCAGGACGGTGCGCAGGACGCGGCTGCGGGCGCTGGTGTGGGTCGGCATCGCCCTGGCCGTGCTCGGGCTGGCCATGCTCGCGCAGGTCTGGCAGGGCCTGAAGCTCGACCCGATCGGCTTCGCGGCCGGGCTGATTTCCGCGTTCTGCGCCGCCGGCTACTACCTGATCGCCGAGCACGGCGCGGAACGCAGCGACCCGATCGGGCTGACCACCTGGTCGATGGTGGTCGGCGCGGTCGTGATCAGTTTCCTCAGTGCACCGTGGACACTGCCGCTGCACTCCCTCGGCTCACGCACCACGATCGGCGGCGCGCATCCGGACGTGTGGCTGGTGCTCGTGCTGATCGCGGTGGTCAGCACGGCGCTGGCCTACCTGATCGGCATCGTCGCGCTGCAGTGGGTTTCCTCCACTGTGGCCAGCGTGATCGGCGTGCTCGAACCGACCGCGGCCACGCTCAGCGCGTGGTTCCTGCTCGGTCAGACCCTGGACGAGGTGCAGATCGCGGGTGCGGTCGTGCTGCTCGGTGGCGCGGCTGTGGTTCAGTTGACCAGCGGGAAACCGGTGCCCGCGCCCGAGCCGCTGCTGGCCGAGCGCCCGGATCACCAGGTGTCGAGGTAGGCGGCGACCAGATCCGGGCGCTGCTCCGGGATCAGGTGGCCGCAGTCCGGTGCGATCACGATGTCCAGATCGGGGATGTGCTCGGTCGCGGGCACGGAACCGGGCCGGATCACCTTGTCCCGCGCGCCGAGCACGATCTTGGTGGGCACGTCGATGCGGGCGGCACGGTCGCGGCGCAGCAGTAGCCGGGGAATGTCGTGCCGGACGAACTGCCAGTTCATCGCCTCGCCGGCGCGGGCGATCGCGGGCTCACGGTTGCTGTCGGCGTAGTCGGCGACGACCGATTCCGGGAGCACATCGGGGCCACCGGCCCAGTAGCGCAGCAGGAACCGGGTGAGCGCGGGCCAGCGCCGCAACACGGTCCGGCCCACCCGCGGGTACTCCCAGCAGGCCGTGTACCAGAACCGCCAGGCCTGCCTGACCAGCCTGCGCTGGTCCGGCCAGGGATGGATCATGTTGAACGCCAGGTGATCGCGGACGCGTTCGGGCGCGGTCAGGCAGAGACGGAAACCGGTCCAGGCGCCCCAGCCGTGCGACACCAGCCGGACCTGATCCAGGCCGAGCGCGTCGAACAAGCCGATCAGGTCGGCGACCCTGGTGTCGGTGTCGTAGCCGGTGGGCGGGGCGTCGGACTGGCCGGCGCCGCGGAAGTCCGGGCAGATCACCCGGTACCGGTCGGCGAGCAGCGGGAGCACGCCGCGCCAGGCGATCCAGTGCTCGGGGAAGCTGTGCAGCAGCACGACGGGCTCGCCCGCGCCGGCCTCGGCGACGTGCAGCCGCACGCCGCCGACGGTCACGAAACGATGGGTCACTCCGGTCAGCACGGTCATGTGGACTCCTCGATGATGGGGTTTCATCTGGCAGGAGGGACCGCGACGCAGCGGACGTTCCGCGCGAAAAATGTGATCCAGGACGCGGGAACCTTCCGCTCGCCGGCGTGCTCTTGTGGTCGAGAGGAGGAGCATGTCCGGAACAGACCTCGTCGACCTCGTGACGGCCGCGCAGCGCGGTGACGCGCTGGCCATGCAGGAACTGCTCGGCCTGCTCACGCCCTACGTCGGCCGGTTGTGCGGGCCGATCGCCTTGCAGGACGGGCCGGACGCGACCCAGGAGGCGCTGATCGCGATCTTCCGCAACCTCGGCCAGCTCACCGAGCCTGCCGCCGTTTTCGGCTGGGCGCGGACGATCACGGTACACGCGGCGGTCCGGGTGGCGCGGGTGAACGCGCGGCACGGCGTCACGCTGCCGCTGGAGGAGGTGCCTGCGGCCGGGGATCCGTTGCTGGCCAGCGACATTCGCGACGTGCTCGACCGGCTCTCCCCGGAACACCGGGCCGTGCTGGTGTTGCGGGATCTGGAGGGACTGGACGAGCACACGGTCGGCGCGGTGCTGGCGGTGCCGGAGGGCACGGTGAAATCGCGGCTTTTCCGGGCGCGCAAGAGTTTCCGAAAGGCGTGGGTCCGATGAACCAAGACTGGCCGGTGGCCGACCTGGACCCGGTGCGCAGGCTGCGGGTGCTCGCCGCGACCGTCCCGGGCGGTGCCGTGCTCGCCGAGGGCGTGCTGGACGCGCCGTTCGACACGGTGTGGGCGGTGGCCGCCGATCTGGAGCACGAGCTGCCGATGCTGCTGCGTAACGTGCGGTCGATGCGGATCACCGAGGCGGACGGCGAGCACCTGGTGGCCGAGGCGGCAGGCTACTTCGGGCTGCGCGACCGGTTCGACATCGTGCTGCGGCCGGGCTGGTGCGTGATGCAGAGCAGCCGCGCGGTGGGCGCGATGGCCGCGGTCGCGCAGGGCGAGCAGACCCGCTTCGCGTTCTTCGGCGGGCTGCGCCTGCCGGGTTCGCGGGTGCTGGCCCGGCTCGGCGCGCCACTGGGACCGGGGGTGCTGCGCAGGCTACGAGAGCGGGTGGCGCTGCGCTGATCCGTCGGTCGCCGTCGTCGGTCAGACCGGGATGACCGTGGGCACGATCATCGGCCTGCGCCGGTACTCCTGCGCGACCCAGCGGCCGACCACCCGGCGCACCGCCTGCGCGATGCGGTGGGTGTCGGTGATGCCCTCGGCCTCGGTCCTGGACAGTTCCATCTCGACCAGTGGCACCACGGATTCCAGCGCCTTGGGGTCGTCGGAGAAACCGCGGCCGGACACCGTCGGCGGGGTGACCGCGCGTCCGGTGGTGGAGTCGACCGCGACGCTGATCGCGATGAACCCGCCCTCGCCGAGGATCAGCCGATCGGACAATGTGGACTCGCCGACGTCGCCGACGGACAGGCCGTCCACGTAGACGTGCCCGACCTCGACCCGGCCGGTGATCGACGCGACCCCATCCACCAGGTCGACGACCACGCCGTCCTCGGCGAGCACGACCCGGTCGCGGGCGACGCCCGTGCGCACCGCCAGTTCGGCGTTGGCGCGCAGGTGGCGCCATTCGCCGTGCACCGGCATGACGTTGCTGGGCCGCACCGCGTTGTACAGGAACAGCAACTCCCCCGCCGGCGCGTGACCGGACACGTGCACCCGCGCGGTGCCCTGGTGGACCACGTCGGCGCCGAGCCGGGCCAGGCCGTTGACCACGTTGAACACCGAGGTCTCGTTGCCGGGGATCAGCGATGAGGCGAGCACGATGGTGTCGCCGGGGCGGATGTCGATCTGGCGGTGTTCGCCGCGCGCCATCCGCGACAGCGCGGACAGCGGCTCGCCCTGCGAACCGGTCGACACGAACAGGGTCGCCGAGTCCGGCAGTTGCAGCGCCTCGTCGATGTCGATCAGCAGGCCGTCGGGGATGTTGAGCAGGCCGAGATCGGCGGCGATGCCCATGTTGCGCACCATCGAGCGGCCGACCATGGCGACCTGCCGGTGATGCGCGGCGGCGACGTCGAGCACCTGCTGGACGCGGTGCACGTGGCTGGCGAAGCAGGCGACGATCACCCGCTGGGTGGCGCGGCCGATCACGCTGTCCAGCACCGGGCCGATGTCGCGCTCGGGAATGACGAACCCGGGCACCTCGGCGTTGGTGGAGTCCACGCAGAACAGGTCGACGCCCTCGTCGCCGAGCCGGGAGAACCCGGCCAGGTCGGTGAGGCGGCCGTCCAGCGGCAACTGGTCGAGCTTGATGTCGCCGGTGTGCAGCACGAGCCCGGCCGGCGTGCGGATGGCGACCGCGAGCGCGTCCGGAATGGAGTGGTTGACCGCGAAGAACTCCAGGTCGAACGAGCCGAATGAGCGGCGCTGGCCCTCGGCGACCTCCAGCAGGCGCGGGGTGAGCCGGTGTTCCTTGCACTTGGCGGCGACCAGGGCGAGGGTGAACCGGGAACCGATCACCTGGATCTCCGGCCGCATCCGCAGCAGGAACGGCACCGCGCCGATGTGGTCCTCGTGGCCGTGCGTGAGCACCAGCGCGTCGACGTCGTCGAGGCGGTCCTCGATGGCGCGGAAGTCCGGCAGGATCAGGTCGACGCCGGGCTGGTTGTCCTCGGGGAACAGCACGCCGCAGTCGACGATGAGCAGCCTGCCCTCGTACTCGAACACGGTCATGTTCCGGCCGACCTCGCCGATGCCGCCGAGCGCGACCGCCCGCAGGCCGCCATCGGGCAGGGCGGGCGGAGGCGCGGTGGGACCAGGCGACGGGCGAGGTGCCGAAGTCGCCGAGATCGGTTGGGTCACTGGGGTACCGTCCCTGTGCTGGTATGAGTCGTCGTACGGATGTAGGCGGCAGCGGCGTCGGCGGCGGCCACCCGGGCGCTGCCGTAGTCGCCCTGGGCCGCGGTGGCCAGTGGCACGCCCGCCTCGGTGAGGTCGCCAGCGATCGCGGCGAGCTGCTCATGGGTCGCGGCGGGCAGCGGCAGGCGCGGGGCGCCCGCGTCGTGGCCGCGCAGGTGCAGCGCGGCCTTGGCGAAGATCACCCCGCCGACCCGGCTCATCGCCCGGTAGACCGGCAGCTGGCCGCGGTGGATGGTGCGCGCGGTCGAGGTGTCGCCCTGTTCGTAGGCGTCGATCATGGCGCGGATGCGTCCGGCCACCACGTGCCCGATCACGCTCACACAGCCAATCGCGCCGACCGAGAGCCAGGGCAGGTTCAGCGCGTCGTCGCCGGAGTAGTAGGCGAGATCGGTGTTGGCGATCACCTGGGAGCCGGCCAGCAGGTCGCCCTTGGCGTCCTTCACGGCCAGGATGCGCGGGTGCTCGGCCAACCGGAACAGTGTGTCCACTTCGATCGGCACGATCGCGCGTGGCGGGATGTCGTAGAGCATCACCGGCAGGTCGGTGGCGTCCGCGACGGTGGTGAAGTGCGCGAGCAGCCCGGCCTGCGGCGGCCGCGAGTAGTACGGGGTGACCACCAGCAGGCCGTGCGCGCCGGCCTGGGCCATGGACTTGGCCAGGTGCACGCTGTGCGCGGTGTCGTAGGTGCCCGCTGCGGCGATCACGGTGGCGCGGTCCCCGACCGCGGCGAGCACCGCGCGGACCAGCTCGGCTTTCTCCTCGTCGGAGGTGGTCGGGCCCTCGCCGGTCGTGCCGTTCACCACGAGACCGTCGTTGCCCAGTTCAACGAGGTGGTTGGCCAGTTCACTGGCCGCGTCGAGATCCAGCGCGCCGTCGCCGTCGAACGGGGTGACCATGGCGGTGAGCACCCGGCCGAACGGCCGGCCCGGCGCTGCGGTTGGGCATCCGTTCATGGGCCAAACGCTACCTGGTTGCCGTGAACGTCTCTTAGAAGGATCGTTCCAGGCCGCGCACGGTCTCGACGGCCTTCTCGTCACCGTCGAACTCCACCCGCGCCGCGTTGCGACCGAACACGTTGAGCAGCAACTCGCCCGGTTCGCCCTTGATGGCCACTGTGGACGGTCCACGACGCAATGTCGCGGTGGCCCCATCCGGGCGGCGCAGCACGACCCCGACCGGGCTGCGTCGATAGGCCATCCGGCCGGACATGCCCGCGGTGCGCCACAACGCGGCGTCGCGCTCGGCGTCCGGCGGGCGCGGCTCCCAGCCGTCCTGGCCGCGTCGCACGTCCTCGTGGTGGATGAAGTACTCGGCGCCGTTGACCAGATCGGACAGGCCGGGCAGGCCGAACGGCGACCAGACCGGCGGACCGGTGCGCACGAGTTCGACCAGCTCCGCCCACGGCTTGGCCGCCAGCGAGTCCTGGACGCGCTGGGTGCGCTGCGCGAGCGCCTTGATCAGGATGCCCCCGGCCGCGTCCGGCCTGCGGTCGCGCAACACGAGGTGGGCGGCGAGGTCGCGGGTCAGCCACCCGTCGCACAGTGTCGGCGCGTCCGGCCCGACCTGGTCGAACAGCTCACACAGTGCTCGGCGTTCATCGCTGGCGAGGCCCATGCCTGAAGAGATTACTCGCCAGTAGCGGTGTTGACCTCATGGCCGGCCTCACGGAACGCGGCGATGGCCCGGTCCAGGTCGGTCGCGCGCACCAGCACGTGATCGGTGTCGAAGCTGGACAACGCGAACAGGGTCACGCCGGCCGCGGCCAGGGTTCCGGCCAGCATGGCCATGATCCCGGTCAGGCTGAACTCCAGCGGGCCGCGCACGGTCAGCAACCGCCAGCCCGGCTCGATCCGCTCGGCGACCAGGCCGTCGGCATGGCCGGACGGGCAGACCAGGGACAGCTCGGCCTCGGTGCGGATGATCGAGACCAGCCCGGTCGCGGTGAACAGCCCGGCCGGGATCGGCGTTGCCGGATCCAGCCGCAGCACGGTGTACTCGTCCGGCCGGACGTCGATAGCGAGCTTGCGCATGGTCGGCTGTTCAACCTTCCGTGACGAACGGGCTCGCCGCGACCTCGGTGCCATCCGGCAGCTGCGAGATCTCGAAGTCGGAGAACACGTTCGGGGCGGCTTTCTGCAACTGGCGCAGGCATTCCACGGCGAACGCGCGGATTTCCACGTCCGCGTGCTCGCTGGCCCGCATGGCGATGAAGTGCCGCCAGGCGCGGTAGTTGCCGGTGACCACGATGCGGGTCTCGGTCGCGTTGGGCAGCACGGCGCGCGCGGCCTGGCGGGCCTGCTTGCGGCGCAGCGTCGCGTTGGGTTCGTCGGCGAAGCGTTGTTCCAGCCCGGCCAGTAATTCGGTGTAGGCGGCGACGCTGGCTTCGGTGGCGGCCTGGAACTTGGCGTGCAGCTCCGGGTCGGCCGCGATGACATCGGGCTCGACCATGGCCGCGTCGCGCTCGGGGAAGTAGCGCTGGGAGAGCTGCGAGTAGGAGAAGTGCCGGTGCCGGATCAGCTCGTGGGTCAGTGAGCGGGAGATGCCGGTGATGTAGAAGCTGACCGTGCCGTGTTCGAGCACGGAGAGGTGGCCGACTTCGAGGATGTGCCGCAGGTAGCCGGCGTTGGTCGCGGTGGCCGGGTTGGGCTTGCGCCAGGACTGGTAGCAGGCGCGTCCGGCGAACTCGGCGAGCGCCTCACCGCCGTCGGCTTCGGTGGTCCACGGCACGTCCACCGGCGGGAAGAACTCGGTTTTGGCGATCAGCACGACGCTCGGCGGCACCCCATCGACCATGTAGCCAGCCTACGACACCAGGCATGACGTCATCGCGACAGCACTGCGACAGCATGATGACAGCGCGGTGACATCAAATTCTCCTTGACTGACGTCACCAATGACGTCATGCTGGCGTCATGGAACTCAACCAGTACCTCTCGACCCTGCGGGAAACCCTCACCGCGGCGGCGTCCGCCGGTGACGAGCAGACGAGGCGGACCGCCGGCCTGCTCTCGGCGGCGATCGAGCCGGCCGCCCGGCTGGCCATCATGAACGCGCTGGCCGACCTGGCCGCCGAGATCACCGCGAGCCTCGACGACCGCATTGTCGACGTGCGACTGGACGGCCAGGACGTGCGCGTCGTGGTCACCAATACCGCGAGCGAGGAGCCGGAGGAGCCACCCGCCGAGCCACCGCCGCCCATGTTCGACGCGGACGGCGACATCAGCCGGATCACCGTGCGGCTGCTTGAGCAGCTCAAGGGCAAGGCCGAAGAGGCCGCCGCGGCGCAGGGCGTTTCGCTGAACTCCTTTGTCTCCCAAGCGGTTCAGGGCGCGCTGTACAACCGGGCGGGCGGCTGGCAGGGCGGCGGTCCGTGGGGGCCGGGTGGCCCGTGGGGTGGCGGCAACCCGTGGGAGAACCGGGGTCGCGGCCGCAACCGGGACCGCAACGACGACGAGCCGCAGGGCGGCAAGGGCAAGTCCTCCCGGGTGCGTGGCTGGGTCGAGGGCTGAGCCATGGCCGACGAGAACGTTGAGGAGCCAGAAGTGATCATCGAAGCAGACGCGCCAACCAACCCGGGCCCCTCGTTCGAGGAGGCGGCCGAGTCCGAGATGAAGGACGACCGGCCCAGCCGCCGGGAGAGCTTCGGGGCGAACGGCCCGCTGGACATCGACGTGGCCATCACGTCCGGCCGGGTCACCGTGCATCTGGTCGACGAGCCGCTGGCCGGGGTCGAGATCGTGCACGAGCCGGGCAGCGAGAACCCGTTCCTGCAGAGCATCGCCAACATCATGGAGTGGGTCAGCGACCGGTTCGGCGACCCGAACGCCGCCAACGTGCAGATGGCCAAGGCGGCCGTCGAAGAGTCACGGATCAGCCTGAGCGGCCAGCGCCTTGCGGTGACCGGCCCGAAGCAGCGGCTGCGGATGGTCCCGCTGTCGGTCACCGTGCGCGCCCCGCAGGGCTCGCAGGTCACCGTGCGCAGCGGCTCCGCCGACGTGACCGTGACCGGCTCGGCCGGCCGGTGCACCATCGAGACCGGCTCCGGCGAGGTCGCGGTGGACCGGGCCGATGGCTACGCGTCGATCGGGACCGGTTCCGGTTCCCTGCGGCTCGGCCCGATGCTCGGTGGGCTGAAGGCGCGCAGCGGCAGCGGCGAGATCGAGGTGTCCTCGGTCGGCGGCCCGACCACGGTGTCGACCGGCAGCGGCGACGTGTGGTTCGGCGCGGTGCAGGACAACGTGACCGCCAAGACCGGCAGCGGCGACCTGACCATCGCCGACGCGGCCAGCGGCGACATCGACCTGACCACCGGCTCCGGCGAGATCCGGGTCGGCGTGCGCAGCGGCACCACGGCGATGATCGATCTGGTGTCGCGCTCCGGCGAGGCCCGCAGCGAACTCGACGTCGATGAGCGCTCGCACCGCGCCGACGCGCCGAAGATCCGGTTGCGTGGCCGGACCTCCTCCGGCAACGCGGTGGTGACGTCAGCGATCGGCTGAGGGGAGATACGCCGGCGGCGCAGGGGGAATGCGGCCGCCGGCCCACCCGAGGGGGTGGGGTACGCAGCGACGGAGGTGAGCACTCCGGCCGCGCGACCCCGCCCCCTCATCGTGTTTAGGCGACCCGGATACCGGTCATGCATGAGTCATGCATGATGCGAACCGGACCGCGAACCTGCTGGGTGCGGCGGTGCTGGCCATCGGCGACCTGGTGCGGGCCGAGACCGCATCGGCGGCGGGCACCAGCGCGAGCGGCGCGGCCGCCTTGGTCGTACTGGCCGACGCGCCCGATCTGAGCGGAACCGAACTGGGGCGGCGGATCGGGCTCAGCCAGCCCGCGGCCGCCCGCATGGTCGATGGGCTGGCCGAGGCCGGACTGGTGCGACGGCAACGCGGTTCCGGCAAATCGGTGGCCATCCGCCTCACGGCAGCTGGCAGGGACGCGGCCGATCGCGCGCTCGCCGCGCGGCACGACACGCTGGCCGGCAGCATCGCTGGGCTCGACCCGGCGCGACAGGCGACGCTGGCCGAATTGCTGGGCACGGTCCTGGACCGGGTCTACGACCGGATCGGCAGCGCCGAGCTGATCTGCCGCCTGTGCGACCGGGCTGCCTGCGTCGCCCGGCAGGCGAGTTGCCCGGTAGGTGCCGCGCAACGCGAGCGGAGCGGGTCGGACCAGCGCGAGTGGAGCGAGGATGGGTGAGCTGCTGGCTCTCGCCGCCGCGATCTGCTTCGGCAGCAACCATTTCCTCGGCGCCCTGCTGTCCCGGCGCGCCAGCAGTTCGGCCGTCGCGGTGGTCGGTCAGGTCGGCGGGGCGGTGGTGGCGCTGGTTGTCGCGCTGCTGGTGGCCGCACCGCACGTCACGCTGGGCCCGCTGGGCTGGGGCGCGTTGTCCGGCTTGGGCAGCGGCATCGGAGTGTCCTATTTGTACAGAGGCATGAGCAGGGGCAATCTCAGCGTGGTGGTGCCGCTCAGCGATGTCGCCGGGGTCGCGCTGCCGCTGATCGTCGGCGTCGCGCTGCTGGGCAACCGGCCATCGCCGCTCGCCTGGCGCGGCATCGCCGCCGCGCTGCCCGCGCTGTGGCTGATCACCCGGGGTAAGGACACCGGGCGGATGTCCGGCGCGTCCGACGGGCTGATCGCGGGCGCCGGGTTCGCACTCCAGTTCATCGCCATCGCGCAGGCCGCCCCGGCGGCAGGCCTGTGGCCGATCCTGGCCTCGCGCGTCGCGTCGACCGTGGCCATCGCCTTGCTCGCCCGCACCACACATGCCAGCCTGCGGCTGCCTGTGCGGCTCGTGTTGCCCGCGCTCGGCGTCGGGACGCTCGGCACTGGCGCGATGATCCTCTACACGCTGGCCACCCGCCAGCAGTTGCTGGCCATCGCCGTCGTGCTGGCCGCGCTCTACCCGGCCATTCCGGTGCTGCTCGGGCTCACCGTGCTGCGTGAACGGGTCTCGCGCAGACAAGTCATCGGCCTGATCGCGGCGGGGGCGGCCATCGCGCTCATCGCCGCGGGGTGAGCCGCGCCACGGCGTCTTTCGCCGGGAGCACCGTGTCCATCCGCAGCGCGGACTCGCCCGCGTAGAGCGCGGCGACGTCGACCAGGTTCTCGGCCGCGCCGCGCAGTGGCGGCATCGGGGTGAACAGTGGAAAGCCGGGGCGTTGCCGGGCCAGCAGCGCATTGCCGCTGCTGGCGGGCATGATCCGGGCCAGCGGGGCGCTGCCCGCGTTGATCAGCGCGGGCAGGCGGCGCGCGCTGCCGTCGGCGTGGCACCAGCGTGTGGTCGCCGCGTTCGGGATCACCCGGTGCCGCGCGGGCCAGCCCAGTCCGAACAGCGTCGTCTCGATCGTGGTGTCCGCGGCCAGGACTCGTTGCCGGTAGGCCGAATGCGCCTCGGATTCCTCGGTCAGCAGGAACCGGGTGCCGGCCACGATCGCGCTCGCGCCGCAGGCCAACGCGGTCGCGGTGTCCTCGGCGGTGGCGATGCCGCCGGCCAGCAGCACCGGCCGTCCGGCCGCGATCGCCAGGGCGCGCGGCAGGAAGTCCAGCGCGGGCATCGTGCCGACCACGTGCCCACCGGCCTCGCGGCCCTGCGCGATCAGGCCGTCCGCGCCCCACCCGATGGCCAGCCGCGCCTGGTTCTCGGTGCCGACCATCACCAACACGAACACGCCGGCCTGCCGCAGTTCCCGTACCAGAGCGGCGTTTCCGCCGAACGCGATCACCACGACGTCCACGCGTTCGGCCAAACACACCTCGATCTGCGCGCGCCGGACGATCGGCATCAGCAGGTTCACCGCGACCGTGCGACCGGGTGCGTCCGCGCGGACTTGACGGATAGCCGCCCGCAGGTGATGCGGCGGCAACAGGCCGATGGTGCCGAGACCGCCCGCGTTGGCGACCGCGGCGGCCAGCCGTCCGCGTGCGACCGGACCCATCCCGGCCTGCGCGACCGGGACGTCGAGACCGAACCGGTCCAGAAAGTCCATAGTGGACAGGCTAGCTGGCTTTGCGTAGCGCGGTCGCCAGATTTCCGTTGTTCGCCACGGCCACCCCGTCCAGACCGAGCCAGTCCGCCATCGACTTCAGCTCGGCGGCGAGTTCGTCGGCCACCCGGCCGTGGTCGGCGTCCTGCTCGGCGAACGCGCCCGGCACGCGCAGCACTCCGGCCGCGCGATCGGCCTTGAGGTCGACCCGCGCGACCAGCTCGTCGCCGAGCAGGAACGGGTAGACGTAGTAACCGAACTTGCGCGCGGGCTCGGGCACGTAGATCTCGATGCGGTAGTGGAAATCGAACAGCCGCTCGGTCCGTTCCCGGCGCCAGATCAGCGGATCGAACGGGCACAGCAGGGCCCGCGCGGTGATCTTGCGCGGCGCTTTCGCGTCGACGTGCCGGTACGCGGGGGCGCGCCAGCCTTCCACCGCGACCGGTTCGAGCACGCCGGCATCGACGAGTTCGGCGACCGCCTGCTGGCTGTCGGAGGGCGAGAGGCGGTAGTAGTCGCGCAGGTCCGGCTCGGTGGCCACGCCGAGCGCGACCGCGGCGTGCTCGGTGAGGGTGCGGTGCGCTTCGTCCGGATCGACGCGGCGGGTCAGGACCTCCGGCGGCAGCACTCGTTCGGGCAGGTCGTAATAGCGTTCGAAGCCGCGGCGGGTACCGGTGGTCAGCTCGCCGGCCGCGAAGAGGTACTCGCAGGTGCGTTTGACGTCGCTGCGGTTCCACCAGCCGCCCTTGACGCGCTTGGTGCGGGTGCCACCGCCGAGTTCGTCCTCGATCGGGCCCGCACTGAGCGGGCCGCGCTCCTTGACCACGGTCAGCACGTCCTCGATCAGCTCGCGGCTGTGCCGGACCGACTCGTAGTAGCGCTGCGCGCCGGCCGCGTAGCGCTGCATCCGCTCGCGGAACAGCGGCCAGTCCTGCACCGGGATCAGGCTGGCGACGTGCGCCCAGTACTCGACCAGCATGCGCGGCCTGCGCGCCGACGGCGACCACGCGGCCTCTTCCAGCATGGTCATCGGGTACGGGCCGAGCCGGGAGAACACTGGCATGTAGTGCGCGCGGACCGCGACGTTGACCGAGTCGAGCTGGAGCAGCTGGGTCCGGCCGAGCACCTTGCTCAGGTGCCTGCGGCTGGGCTGGCCGGTCGGGCGCGGGTCGGCGAGCCCCTGGGCGGCGATGGCCATCCGCCGGGCGGCCGCCGCGCTCATGGTGCTGCTCACTGGAGTGATTACACGCTGCACCCGAACACCATGTCATGCCCCACCGACGAATTCGGTAGGTTCCCGCCATGGCTCTCGCCGCGGTACATCCAGCCCAGCCCGATGACGTCCCGGAGATCGCCCGCATCCAACGGGAAACCTGGCTGACCGCTTACGCGGAGCTGCTCCCGCCGACCGTGCTGGCCGGGCTGGACCCGGTCGAGACCGAGCAGGTGTGGCAGGAGACGCTGCGCGCGGGCGCGGCGCGGTTGTTCGTGGCCACCGAGGGGTCCTGGACGGTCGGGTTCTGTGTGGCCGGTGTGGCACCGGAGGGTGAGGTCGCGAACGCGGACGGCAGCCTCCCCGAGGATGCGGCCAGCACCGGGCTCATCGCTACCCTGCTGGTGGAACCCCGCTGGGGCCGGCGCGGCCACGGTGGACGGTTGCTCGGCACGGCCGCTGCCGCATTGCGCGCGGCGGGTGCGACGCGCGGCATCGTCTGGGTTCCGGAGCGTGACACGGTGTCGCGCGCGTTCTTCGCCAAGGCCGGATGGTCACCCGACGGAACCGCGCGAACACTCGACGCGGGCGGTCAGCACCTGCGCGAGCTGCGAATGTCAGGCACTCTGGAGTTGGTGCTCAACGGTGAGGATCAAAGCTGACAACTCGATTACTTGGGACGAATTTCCTGGGTAGTGTCGGGTCCGCGATCCGCGAACTGCTGGGAGATCTTCTTGTTCACATGGCTGCTGGTGACGCTGGGCGTCGCCACTGCGGCAGCCTTGTTCCCGGTGTTGTCGGTCGAGCTGTTCACCGTCGGCCTGATACTCAAGCATCCGGAAATTCCGTGGTGGCTGCTCGGCCTGGCGATCGCGATCGGCCAGTTCGCGGGCAAACTCGTTTATTACTACGCGGGCCGGGGCAACATCCGGTTGCCGCAATTCCTGCACCGCAAGGCCACCGCCGCGACCGTGATCAAGGACACCAAGCCGCCGCCGACCGGCCTGCGCCGCTACTGGCACCGGGTCTGGGTGTGGATCCGCGCGGCATGGATCTGGCTGCGCGACCGGTGCCATCGACACCCGTACTGGATGTTCGGCGCGCTTGCCTGTAGTTCGTTCGTCGGCCTGCCGCCGTTCGCCGCCACCAGCGTGCTGGCCGGACTGGCCGGATTGTCGGTGCGGTCCTTCGCACTGGGCGTCATTCCGGGGCGCTTCGCCCGGTTCTCGTTACTGGCCGCGTCACCGATGGTGGTCAAACACTGGCATTGGCACTGGTTGCACGTTCTGCACCTGCATATGCCGTTCCTCAGCCACTAGCCAGCTTCAGCGCGTGCCGCATGGTTTCCCTGGCGCGGCGGCGGTCTCCGGCGATGTCATAGCCGTAGGCCAGCCGGTACCAGGTGCGCCAGTCCTCCGGCGCCGATTCGACTTCGGCCTTGCGCGCTTCGAACCAGGCGTCCGCCGCGTCCCGGTCGACCCGGCCGGACGGCCGGCGCGGCAGCTCGGAGACGTCCGGCAGCATGCCGTCGTCGGCCAGCCGGCGGGCCAGCTTCTCCACCCGCACACCGAAGCGCAGGTTCACCGCGGCGATCCACGCGCCGATCACCGGCAGGATCAGCACGCCGACGCCGAGCCCGATCCCGGCCGCGGTCCCGGTCTGGATCAGCAACACCGCGCGCTGCGCGAGCAGCACGAAGTAGACGACCAGAATGACCGTCAGCAGCAGCGCGGTGTAGCGAGCTTTCATATCCCCAGAAACTTGTCCAGGCCGACGGTCAGGCCCGGATGGTCCACAACGGACCGGACGCCGAGCAGCACGCCGGGCATGAACGAGATCCGGTCCAGCGAATCGTGCCGGATGGTCAGGGTTTCGCCGTCCATGCCGAACAGCACTTCCTGGTGTGCCACCAGTCCGGCCAGCCGAACCGAGTGCACCGGCACGTCGTTGACCTTGGCGCCCCGCGCACCGGCGAGTTCCTGGGTGGTGGCGTCCGGGGCGGGAGCGAGTTTGGCGTCCTCGCGGGCCTGCGCGATGAGCCGGGCGGTGTGCGCGGCGGTGCCGGACGGGGCGTCGGCCTTGCGCGGGTGGTGCAGCTCGATGATCTCGGCCGACTCGTAGTAGCGCGCGGCGATCTCGGCGAACTTCATGGACAGCACCGCACCGATGGCAAAGTTCGGCGCGACCAGCACACCGAGTTCCGGCTTGGCGGCGAGCAGTTCGCGTACGGCGGCCAGCTTGGCCTCGTCGAAGCCGCTGGTGCCGATCACCGCGTGCATGTCGTGCTCGACGAGCCAGCGCAGGTTGCCCAGCACCGCGTCCGGGTGAGTGAAGTCGACGACGACCTGCGGCGCGGCCGCCGCGAACTCGGCCGACCAGTCGCCTTCGTCGCCGGTGACGACGAGTTCGAGGTCGTCCGCACCTTCGACGGCGCGGCAGACCTCGGCACCCATCCGGCCGCGGGCGCCCAGCACCCCAACCTTGATCATTGAATAACCTCGCGCAGCTCGGCCGGAAGATCCTCGACGTGAGCGTACGGGCCGACGACCGCCGCCGCGAAGGGACGATGCAGCAGCTCACGCGCGAGAATCGCCACATCCTCGACGGTCACCGACTCGATCCGGCGCAACGTCTCCTCGACGCTGAGGTAATCCGAGTAGTTCAGCTCGCCCTTGCCGATCCGCGACATCCGCGAACCCGAATCCTCAAGGCCGAGCACGAGCCCACCGCGCAACTGGCCGATGCCGCGCTTGACCTCGGCCTCGGTCAGGCCGTTGTCCGCGACGTCGGCGAGCACGGTGCGCAGCACGCCGGACAACGCGGCCAGCCGGTCCGGATGCGCGCCCGCGTACACCGAGAGCATGCCGGTGTCCGCGTAGGACGCGATCGAGGAATACACCTGGTAGGCGAGGCCGCGGCGTTCGCGGATCTCCTGGAACAGCCGGGAACTCATGCCGCCGCCGAGCGCCGCGTTGAGCACGCCCAGGGTGAACCGGCGCTCGTCGTGCCGGTCCAGACCGCGCACGCCGACCATCAGGTGGGCCTGCTCGGTGTCGTCGGTGCGCAGTTCCAGACCGGGTTTGGCCAGGCCGCGCAGTTTGCCGACCCTGGGCGTGACTGGGGTGCCGGTGCCGGTGCGCTTGTCGGCCAATGCCTTGCGGGCCAACCGGAGCACCTGGCCGTGCTCGACGTTGCCGGCCACGGCCAGGACCATTTTGGACGGTGTGTAGCGGCGCTTGTAGAAACCGCGCACGGCGGCCGGTTTCATCGAGGTGATCGAGTCCTCGGTACCCAGCACCGAGCGGCCCAGGATGTGCTCGCCGAGCAGCGCCGTGCAGAACGCCTCGTGCAGCAGGTCTTCCGGGTCGTCGTCGCGCATGGCGATCTCTTCCAGGACGACGCTGCGCTCCAGCTCGATGTCCTTGTCGGCCAGCGTCGCGGAGAACACCACATCGGTGAGCAGGTCGATGGCCAGCGGGAGATCATCGTCCAGCGCGTGCACGTAGTAGCAGGTGTGCTCTTTGGCCGTGAACGCGTTGAGTTCGCCGCCGACCGCGTCGATCTCCTCGGCGATCTGCGCCGCCGTGCGCTTCTGGGTGCCCTTGAACAGCAGGTGCTCCAGGTAGTGCGCGGCACCGGCCACCGAGGGCGTCTCGTCGCGGGAGCCGACGCCGACCCAGATGCCGACCGCGGCGGAGCGCACGCCGGGCACCTGTTCGGTGATCACCCGCAGGCCGCTGGGCAGCAGGCTGCGCCGCACCAGGTGCCCGTCCGGGCCTCGGTCGAGGACCTTGGTGCTGCCCGTCCGTTGCGTCACGGCTGCCCGCAACGCCGGTTTTTCCAGTTGACGAGCACGGCCGCGGGCACCCGAGGTGCCCGCGGCCGTACCGGTGTTCTTCGAGCTCACTGAACCGCCGGCTCCGGAGTGGGTGCGTTCTCAGCGGGCTTCTCGGCGTTCTCGTCGGCGACGACGATCAGGCTGATCTTGCCGCGCTGGTCGATGTCGGCGATCTCGACGCGGAGCTTGTCGCCCACGTTGACCACGTCCTCGACCTTGCCGATGCGCTTGCCGTTGCCCAGCTTGGAGATGTGCACCAGGCCGTCCTTG